>NZ_LAPV01000001.1 GCF_000971275.1 Devosia psychrophila
GTTCATTCTGATCGCGGTGCCCATTATCGCTGGCCAGGCTGGTTATCCAGGATTGCTGACGCGAAGCTGGTTCGCTCAATGTCCCGCAAGGGATGCTCGCAAGATAACGCTGCGTGCGAGGGGTTTTCGGCAGGTTGAAAACAGAACTCTTCTACCCTCGGGATTGGACCGCCACCACGGTCGAGCAGTTCGTTATCGAGGTTGATTCCTACATCCGCTGGTACAATGAGAAGCGCATCAAGATATCCCTTGGCTCTCTTAGCCCAATCGAATACCGACAAAGTCTTGGCATTACAGCATAACCGGTCCAAGTTTTTATCCGCACCCCCTCAACGGTCGGTCATGTCCTTCACAGCGACAACCTCGTTTGTCCGTTGATCCGGGACACTGATTCGACCTGCAGAGTGCCGCGACAGACCAAAGCCGGAGCCTGGCTGATCCATTTTGACAGCTCTAAGTTCAGTAAACTTTCTAGATCTGAAAGCCGAAGCCCTTTCTCGTGGGGTGTCAAAAAGCGAATTAGCTCAAACTGGAACTGCAGTGGAACCTGCATTTCTCGGCAGGCCCAGATGGTCCGGGCGGAGGATAAACGGGGCTCCGCTAGGATGGCGGTTCGGCTCAAGGTCAGGCCGAGGTCGTACCGATTAGGTGGTTCGAACGGTTTTGCGTTTGTTGCATCGCAAACTTCGATCAGACAGCGCTTGCCTCCCATCACTGCCTCGAACGAGAAGTAGGCATCCGAAGAACAAAAATCCGTCCAGGTGCTGGGTGCCAGGCTTTGAACCTGCCGGTCCAGCGTTGCCTGGATCAAGAGATCTCGGCAGCACCGGTCTGGAAACGTAATGGGCGATGAGCACTTGAAACTCATGAAGCCCCTCTTAATGCGGCGCGGCTGCTCCAATGGCTCCATCGACTGCAGCATGTTTTCATCCATGTACCCGTCTCGTAATTAGGGGACTGTGGCCCCGTTGAAGCGCAGACTTTCATATTGGCTATCCAGATGGCTATCCAATTTTTCGCACATGGTGGAGTGCTAGTTATTATGGGACAATAAAGTTGCTGCTTATTAAGGTCCGCGCGTTTACGATGAGCGTGTAAAATCCAGCGCACTCCCCTTTTTCGCCAGTACCATCAATGTCCGCCAATCTTGACGAACAACCCAAAATCCGAAAGCGCAAGGATGGCAGGCGCCAGGTGCTGGTACAGCTCAGGCCGGATACCATCGAGCAACTGAGGGCTGCGGCGGCGGCGGAAGATCGCTACGTTTATGAGATCATCGAAGAGTTGGTCACCGACTATCTGGCTCAGGTGAATTTCAAGTTGTAGCTTTCACATGTCTCGACAGTGTGCGGGACCAAAACCCGCTCGCATTGACAATGTTCTCTATATGTTCTAGCGAAAGGTTCGGAGCGCTTGCCGATAGCGATCTCGCTTAGCCGCCTCCTCTGACAACCATCAACATGATGACCGGTCGCAGCCGGTGTCCGAGGACAACATGGCAAACCCAAAGAAGACCACATTACCACGTGCGGCCGCTACGCTCGCCCACGATCTTGCGTTGCAACTGGTCCGCGGCCTTAGTCACCGAGTGGCTTCAGAACTCGCTAGAGGCTGCAGCACCGACAAAGTAGAAGCGGCTGTCACCAAGAAGCTTCAAACCAGTATGCGGCTGCCCACTGACAGAGCGGGCTACGCCATCGCCTTGGCGCATTGCCTTGCCCCATACTACCAAACCGTTCGAGACCTAGCGACCACCCGGGGCTTCATTGTTATCAGGTGTAGAGCTGGTGATGATGCAGGCGCGGTAGGCCAAGTGCTGGCGGACGCGGTGCGCCATGAAACTGGTCCCATAGCCTTCAACCCACAATATGGCATACACGCTGAAGAACGCCTGGTGGTGATCAGCGATGCTGGCGTGCATCAGATGGACCGAATGGTTCGCTCAATTGCCCAAGCTGCCGAGGAGTGTCTCCCGGTTTTCTGCACCTTGGCCGACGGAGATCCAGTGCCGAGCGCTTTTGCGGGTGCAGATCTGGTGCTGGATTTGCCTGCTATGACCGCAGACATGCTCGCGCTGCTATTTGAGCTCGCGCACAACGAGGTGCCGCCGGGCGCCCATAGCTTTAGGTCTGCAGACAAGCTGAGCACTGTAAATCTTGTAGCCCACGTTCGCCGGGCTCGACCCGCAGGGGAGTGTCTTGCCGGTCTACAGGAGACGGTCTGTCCGCCCATAGTAGCGCCGAAGTTAAAGTCTGTTAAAATCGCCGATCTTGCTGGGTATGGTGAGGCCAAGGCCTGGGCACTGGAGCTCGCTCAGGACATGATGCTATGGCGGGCAGGAACGCTCAACTGGGACGAGGTTGATCATCGTGCAGTCGTGCTCGGTGGCCCTCCTGGAACGGGCAAGACAAGCTTTGCGGCTGTGCTCGCCAACAGCCTTGAGGTCCCGCTGATCGCCTCCAGTGTCGCTGAGTGGAACACGCACAAACATTTGTCGGGTACTCTCAATCGCATGAAGGAAATCTTTGCTGAGGCGATGGCCAAAGCACCCTGTGTTCTGCTCATCGACGAAATAGATGGAATCTCAAGCCGCACGAGTGTCTCGGGCGACTATGTTGAGTACTGGAGCCAGATCATCAATTTGATGCTGGTGCTTGTCACCGAGGCGCTTTCCACACCGGGCGTGGTGATCGTGGGCGCCACCAACCACGTAGAGCGCATTGATCCCGCGCTCATGCGATCCGGGCGGCTCGATCGCATCATCCGGATCAAATTCCCTGATGTAGAGGATCTCGCCGCTATTCTGGCACGGTATGTCGGTGAAGGTGTTCTGATGAAGGACCTAATCCCCCTTGTCAGCCGCTTGAAGGGACACACTGGGGCCGATGTCGAAAAGCTAGTGCGCGCGGCAAGAGCCTCCGCCCGTAGAGCTGGCCATCCTTTTTCTCTCGCAGATATCGAAGCACTCGTTCCTGATACTTCGGCGGAACTGGCGCCTCATACGCGACGGCGCATATCCGTCTATCGGAAGGCGCAAGAGGTTGTCGCGCAGGTCTTGGGTCTGTCGGAGATGGGCCTCAATACCGGGGATTTGGGCGAGCTTCTTACTCATGGCCTATCGGCGAGCGCTTCCATACGGAGCAGACCTGGAATGACGTCCTAAGCATAATCATGGCGGGCAGAGCAGGTGAGGAGATCATCTTCGGCGACGTGACGACGTATGGCTCCGGCGCTGCGGGATCAGATCTGGCTGTTGCAACGGCTATAGCCAGCGATCTCGAACTAAAGACCGGGTTTGGGGAGCTCGGGCTGATATATATCCAGGATCTTGCTGATAGTTCCAATCCCTTGAGCCCTGCAGCAGCCAGCATTCGGCGACGGATTGAAGCAGCACTGGCACGCGCATCGGCGTTGCTCCTCGACAATGTCGCTGAACTGGAGTGCGGAAACACAGGAGCGGCAACCAGAGTGAGGGGGACACCGCCCGGCCTAAAACTTATAAATTGATTGTGCTTGGAGACTTAGCTCGTGCTTTGGGCGCAACGGCGCCCAAAGCCTCTCAACTGAGCCTGCCTGGCTGATTCCGACCCCATTTTAGACGGATTATGTGCCCGCTAGCCATGACGGACGCGGACATGAAAGTCGAGCACGGTTTCGAAAGCTATCGTGCTCCACCTAAGCTCTGCATGGATATGAAACTGCCATGCAGGCTCTCCTCAGCACAGACCGAAATCGGCGCACCTACCCCGACGACGCCAAAATTGCGCAACCGCATGTAGATGCCCAAGCATTCTCAACGCTGTTGAGTGCAGGCGAGCCTTACAGATCCATGGTTGGCGCAACGGTGTTCGTGTTTGTGATCGTGCGCTCACTTGCGGATCGCTATGCAAAGCTGGAGGCAAAATGGAAAAAAGCAGGGTGCCGAGGAGCGGATCCAGCTGCTTACAGTGGCCGCGGAAATCCCTGCGCTACAAAAGGGTTGCTTCCCTAGAACAAGCTGGTCGATGACCTGCTGGCTTGGCCAAGGTGCCATTAGAGCCGAAAAGACCAGCATTTTCGAGCCATGTCCACTGCCTGAGCTTTGACTTTCGAAATCAGTTAAGCTCATCGTGTAAGTGCGATAAATAAATGGCCCGCCAAGTGCTGGAGAACGGGGTTATCTGAAAGGGCGTTCATGTTTCACTCCGGCGGCTGTGGGTAACACACCGTCGATGAGCACGCGCGACGGAATGTGAGGAGCGGCCCAAGTGTCATTCTGCTTGTTCGGCGCGGCTCCCTGAGTGTCCGCCGTCAGCACCCATGGCACAGATTTAACGTTGAGCTTTAAGGAGTGTTTTGGTCTCGTCGGATGACGAAGGAACCAAGATGACTGCCAAATCCTCGAATACCAAAAAGCCTGCCGAGCAGGTGGTGAAGGACATTCGCCGGGCAACCCGGCGGCACTTTTCAGCTGAAGACAAGATTCGGATCGTGCTGGACGGCCTGCGTGGCGAAGACAGCATTGCCGAGCTGTGCCGCAAGGAAGGCATCGCGCAGAGCCTGTATTACACCTGGTCCAAAGAGTTCATGGAGGCCGGCAAGCGCCGACTGGCGGGTGATACGGCGCGCGCTGCTACCAGTGATGAAGTCAAGGATCTGCGCCGTGAGGCTGGTGCGCTCAAGGAATGCGTGGCTGATCTGACCCTGGAAAACCGTCTGCTCAAAAAAAGCATGATCGCGGATGGGGACGAGCCAGAATGAGATATCCCGCATCCGAAAAGCTCGAGATCATCAGA
>NZ_LAPV01000010.1 GCF_000971275.1 Devosia psychrophila
CGCCTCCCCCTGAGAGGGGGAGGAATCTGATCGAGTTTGCGGCTTGTTTGGTAGGTAGGCTGGATGTCTGGCTCCTCCCCTTGCAGGGGGAGGTTGGGTGGGGGTTTTGCTGAGGGGGCGGCGATGGGCCCCCACCTCGCCTCCCCCTGTGAGGGGGAGGGATACTATCGGGGATGCGGAAAGGTCGGAGTTTAGTTGACCTCGCCCTGCAGTGTATCCAACTCCATCTCGCGCAGTCGCTTGACCTCGTCGCGCAATCTTGCCGCCTTTTCGAATTCCAGGTTGGTCGCGGCTTCGCGCATCTGGGTTTCGATGTCTTTGATGACGGCTGCCAGGTTGGCGCCGACCTGGATTTGTTCTTTGCCGTCGCGGCCCTTACCAATGCTGACGGTGACGTGGTCCTGTTCGTACACACTGTCGACAATGTCGTGGATGTTGGAGCGGACGGACTGGGGGGTGATGCCGTGTTCGACGTTATAGGCGGTCTGCTTTTCGCGGCGGCGGTTGGTTTCGGCGAGGGCGCGGGTCATTGAGCCGGTGATCTTGTCGGCGTAGAGCACGACCTTGCCGTCGACGTTACGCGCGGCGCGGCCGATGGTCTGGATCAGGGAGGTTTCCGAACGCAGGAAGCCTTCCTTGTCGGCGTCGAGAATGGCGACGAGGCCGCATTCTGGAATATCCAGGCCTTCGCGCAGCAGGTTGATGCCGACGAGGACGTCGAAGGCGCCGAGGCGGAGGTCGCGGATGATTTCGATGCGCTCGATGGTGTCGACGTCGGAATGCATGTAGCGGACGCGGATGCCCTGTTCGTGCAGGTATTCGGTGAGGTCCTCGGCCATTTTCTTGGTGAGGACAGTCAGCAGCGTGCGGTAGCCCTTTTTATTGGTCTCGCGGATTTCGTCGACCACGTCATCGACCTGGGCTTTCGCCGGGCGGATTTCGACCGGGGGATCGATCAGACCCGTCGGGCGAATGACCTGTTCGGCGAAGACGCCGCCGGTCTGGTCCATTTCCCAGGAGCCGGGCGTCGCCGAAACATAGACCGACTGCGGGCGCATGGCGTTCCATTCCTCGAAGCGGAGTGGACGGTTGTCCATGCAGCTGGGGAGGCGGAAGCCGTATTCGGCGAGAGTGGCCTTGCGACGCAGATCGCCGCGATACATGGCGCCGAGCTGGCCGATGGTGACGTGGCTTTCGTCGACGAAAACCAGGGCGTTATCGGGCAGGTATTCGAACAGGGTGGGCGGTGGCTCGCCGGGGCGGCGGCCGGAGAAGTAGCGGGAATAGTTCTCGATGCCGGCACACGAGCCGGTGGCTTCCATCATTTCGAGATCGAACAGGGTGCGCTGCTCAAGGCGCTGGGCTTCGAGGAAACGGCCGGCGCCGTTGAGCTCCTGCAGGCGCGCCAGCAGCTCGGCGCGGATCAGCTTGATGGCCTGGTTCATCGTGGTGCGCGGCGTCACGTGATGGCTGTTGGCGAAGACGCGGATGAAGCTGAGGTCGGCGGACTTTTTGCCCGTTAGCGGATCGAACTCGGTGATGGATTCGATCTCGTTGCCGAACAGCGAAACGCGCCAGGCGGCGGCGTCATAGTGGGCGGGGAAGATTTCGACGGTATCGCCGCGGACGCGGAAGGTGCCGCGCACGAAGCCGGTGTCGCCGCGCTTGTATTGCAGGGCGACCAACTTGGCGAGCAGCTCGCGCTGGTCGATCTTCTGGCCCTTCTGCACGTCGATGGTCATGGCGGTGTAGTCTTCGACCGAGCCGATGCCGTAGATGCAGGAGACCGAAGCGACAATGATGACGTCGTTGCGCTCGAGGATCGCCCGCGTCGCCGAGTGGCGCATGCGGTCGATCTGCTCGTTGATGGTGGATTCCTTCTCGATGTAGGTATCGGTGCGCGGGACATAGGCCTCGGGCTGGTAGTAGTCGTAGTAGGAGACGAAATATTCGACGGCATTGTCGGGGAAGAACGACTTGAACTCGCCATAGAGCTGGGCGGCGAGGGTCTTGTTGGGAGCCAGGATAAGCGCCGGGCGGTTGGTGGCGGCGATGACCTGGGCGGCGGTGAAGGTCTTGCCGGAGCCGGTGACGCCGAGCAGGACCTGATCGCTCTCGCCGTTGTTGATGCCTTCCACCAGCTCGGCAATGGCGGTGGGCTGGTCGCCGGCGGGCTTGTAGTCGGTCTGCATGCGGAAGGGATTGCCGGCGAGGCGTTTCAGGTTGGACTGCGCCTTGTGCGGCACCCAGGGGGAGGAGCCCTCCACCTCTTTGCGGCCGTGCAAGATGATCTGTTCGAGGGCTTTCACGGTGGCGGTGATGCCGACGGTCTGGGCGTGTTCGAGGCTCTCGCCCTTGCGCGCCTTGTTCTTCTTGACGGATTCGCTCAGCGCATCGCGCAGCTTGGCGAGGGTTTCGGGATCCTTGGCGGTGGTGTTGCGCAACTGAGTGGCGGGCGACGGCATATGCCCGAAACCGGCCTGCGGCGCTTCGCCCATGCCATCGAAATCGACGCGATCGACCGAGTTGATCTTGGATTTGGGCGCCTTGGCGCTCATGCCGGTGACGGAGTCGTGGCTGGACTTGGTGGTGCGGCGCTTTTCCAGCGCGGTCTTCTTCTTTGCAGCGGCGGCCAGCGCCTTGGCGGCATCGGCTTCGACCTGCGCGGCGTCGTCGGCGACCTTCTGGTCGGCCCGGTCGAGCGCGCGCTTGTTCCGCATGCGCTCGGCATAGAGCGGCTTGTTGGCCTTGAGGTCCTCGGCCTTCTCGATCTCGCCGAGGAAGTCGTCGATGGAGAATTCGTTGCTTCTTTTGTCCTCGCGCCGGACTGGCTGGTCCGGGCGTGCGGGTTTGTCGGCCATGGGATGCTCGCGGTCTGGGGGAGCGACTCAAATGGGTAACGAGGCGCGCGAATGCAATGTTCCCGCCAACATAGCGGGTAACGAACGGAGAGGGAACGGGGACTGCTGACAGGCGGTGTCAGGAGGCGGAACGCAATCGGATTACAGCCATTGCTGTGCAGCAGGAGAAGGCCATGACCCAGGTGCCCACTACAGATCAGATCCGCAATGCCATCGACAGTGGCGCTACTGGCGAGAAGGTCGGGTTTCCCGATCCGGCCGCCGCGCCGCTGGGGACCGATGCGGAAGCCGGGGGACATGCGCCGACGGTGCAGGAGCGCGCCATGGAGGCCAGGGCACAGATCGAGTATGTGCCGCCTGTGCCGCCCAATGGCGTGGTGGTCTATGGCGGCCTGATCGCGATGGTCACCGTGGCGATTGTTCTGATGCGGGTATTGTTGGGGTAAGGGGCGCCCGATTGCTCACGCAAACATGGGCGAAAATAGCTGTTGATTTGCCAAGCGTGCTTATTATATATTTACTTATAATAAGCGTGCATTGGATATTTTATGAGATCGAACCTTCGGACAGAGCGGCCAATCGGCTATCTCATCCATGAAGTGGCGCGGATGATGCGGCGACGTTTCGAGGACGAGGCGCGGACGCATGGCCTGACGCTGGCGCAGTGGCGGGCGCTGGGGGCCATCGACAGCGAGCACATGATTACGCAGGTGGCGCTGGCCAGCCATATCGATGCCGATCCGATGACGGTCAGCGGTATCTTGGATAGGCTGGAAAAGCGCGGGCTGCTGGAGCGCTATCCGCATCCCAATGACAGTCGCGCCAAGCTGTCCCGGCTCACGCCCGATGGCGTCGAGATGGTGGCCGCCGCCCGCCACCTGGGCAAGACACTATATGACGCAGCGCTGGACGGCCTCGATGAGGCGGAGCGCCAAGCGCTCATCTCTAGCCTGTCACGCATGCGCGACAATCTCAACAATACCGACCAAATGGCCGAACAACAGGAAGCCGTCTAGAATGAGCGCCCGTGTAACCGAACCCAATCCGTCCCAGCCCACCGTCGTTACCCTGCCTCGCGCAGAGCAAATCGCGCCAGAGGCGAAAGCCGTAGCGCCGGCCAAGGAAAAGCGCCGAGGCCGCGTGCTGCTGATGGCAGGCGTGCCCCTGTTGCTCGTCGCTGGCGGCGGCTGGTTCTACCTCAACGGAGGCCGTTATGAAGAGACCGACAACGCCTATGTGCAGCAGCCAAAGCTGTCGCTGAGCTCGGACGTTGCCGGCCGGGTATCGCAGGTGAGCGTCGTCGAAAACCAGATCGTCAAGGCGGGTGATGCGCTGTTCAGCCTCGACGCGCAGCCGTACCAGATCGCGCTGAGCCAGGCCAATGCGGCGCTGGCTTCGGCACGGGTCAATGTCGAGCAGCTCAAGGTGAGCTATGCCACGGCGCAGGCTCAACTGGCCTCCTCGGAGGCGACCCTTGCCATTCGCGAGGAGGCTTTCGGCCGCCAGTCGGCACTCGTTGAGCAGGGCATCAACGCCAATTCGTCTCTCGATGACGGTCGGCTGACATTGCAGCAGGCACAAAGTGCGGTGGATCTGGCCAAGCAGCAGATTGCTGCGGCGACCGCAGCGCTGGCCGGCAACCCTGCCATCGTAACGGACGAGCATCCGGCAGTGCTGGCGGCGCTGGCGAGTGTCGAGCAGGCCGAGCGCAACCTGAGCAAGACCGATGTGGTGGCACCGGCTGACGGCATCATTTCCAATGTGTCGAGTCTCAATGTGGGGCAGTTTATCGCAGCGGGCACCATGATCGCGGCGCTGGTGGAGACCAATTCGACCTGGATCCAGGCCAATTTCAAGGAAACCCAACTGGGCGAACTGCGTGTCGGCCAGCCGGTGGATATCCATGTCGATGCCTATCCTGAGATCCTGCACGGGCAGATCGCCAGCCTGGGCGCGGCGACGGGCTCGGAATTTTCGCTGATCCCGGCGCAGAATGCCACTGGCAACTGGGTGAAGGTGGTGCAGCGCTTGCCGATACGGGTGGCGCTGCCGGAAAGCGCCGAACTTGCCATGCTCAAGACCGGCATGAGCGCGATGGTCACGGTCGATACCGGCCGGTCCACGCTCGACAAGATGATGGGCAAGTAATCCGGCGCGGGCCTGATCGCGCCATCGTCAAGACTGGAGGCCCTCTGTGGCCAAAGCCGTATCCGAAACCCTTTCTGCCCCCGCCCTGATCGTCAAGAACAAGGGATTGCTGACGGCCGCCCTGATGCTGGCCACGGTGATGCAGGTGCTCGACACCACGATCGCCAATGTGGCGCTGCCCCATATGGCCGCTTCGCTGGGCGCCGCGCAGAACGAAATCACCTGGGTGCTGACGTCCTACATCGTCGCAGCCGCGATCGCGACGCCGCTGACCGGCTGGATGGCCGACCGCATTGGGCAGAAGCGCCTGTTTATGGTGGCGGTGATCGGATTTACCGTGGCCTCGGCGCTGTGCGGGATCGCTACCAGCCTGCCCGAAATGGTGATGTTCCGCGTGTTGCAGGGCGTGTTCGGGGCGGTTATCGCGCCGCTGGCGCAGACGGTGCTGCTGAATATCAATCCCAAGGAGCGCATTGGCCAGGCCATGGCCATCTATGGCATGGGCATCATGGTGGCGCCGATCATCGGGCCAACACTGGGCGGCTGGCTGACGGAAAGCTTCGACTGGCGCTGGGTGTTCCTGATCAATCTCCCGCTGGGCGTGCTGGCGGTGTTCATGTTGTTTGTGTTCATGCCCGATACCGAGATCAAGCGACGGCGCTTTGACTTCTTTGGTTTCGGCATGCTGGCGCTCGGGGTCGGCGCGTTGCAATTGATGCTCGACCGCGGCGCCGACAACTTCTGGTTTTCATCGATGGAAACCTGGATCGAGCTGGGGCTGGTGATTACCGGGCTCTGGGTGTTCGTGGTGCATTGCCTGACGGCTGAAAACCCGTTCCTCGACCTGCGCATCTTCAAGGATCTGAACTTTTCGCTGGCATCGGTGCTGATGTTCCTCGTTGGCATCACGCTGTTTTCCGGCCTGGCACTGTTGCCGCCGATGCTGCAGAGCCTGATGGGCTATCCGGTCATCTTCTCCAGCGTGATCATGGCGCCGCGCGGGGTGGCGACGCTGTTGTCGATGGTGGTGGTAGGGCGACTTATCGGCAAGGTCGATCCGCGGCTGCTGATGCTGTTTGGCATCGGCTGCATGGCTTATTCGCTCTATGGCATGACCAGCTTCAGCCTGCAGATGGACTATTGGCCGGTGATCACTACGGGCGTTATCCAGGGCTTCGGCATGGGCTTTCTGTTCGTGCCGCTGCAGGCGCTGGCCTTCGCGACGATCGCACCGAAGTATCGTGCCGACGCGACATCGATGTTCGCGCTGGTTCGTAACATGGGCAATGGCGTGGGCATTTCGCTGGTGACGGCCGTATTGTCCAACATGATGCAGGTGAACCACGCGGAACTGGCTGAACGGCTGACCGCGACGTCGCAGAATGTCATCAACCAGATGCCGAGCCTGCTGGGCGGCAGCGCCCAGGCCGTGGCAATCGTCAACGGGCTGGTGACGCAGCAAGCGGCAATGCTGAGCTATCTGGATGACTTCTGGCTCATGCTGCTGTTGAGCCTTGCAGCCATACCTTTGGTGCTGTTGCTGCGCGGGCCAAAGAAGTCAGCCCGGCCGAAGACAGAGGAAGAAAAGGCGCTGGAACGGGCGCATGCGATGGCTGAATGACGTGGGTGGGCCGTATTTCGCATTGAGGTGTCGAACAAGCCGCGATTGGATCGTTGTGAGGGCATAAGGCGGCGTTGGGCTGCCTTGGGGGACTGACAATGAAAATTACAGGTTGGGTGTTGAGTGGGCTGATCGGGCTGTTTCTGGCGATTGCGTCGGCGGCGCCCAAGTTCATGGGCATTGCGGCAGCGACGGATGCGATGACGGTGGTGGGATGGCCCCTGAAACACCTGGTGCTGATCGGCTGTATCGAGGTCGCCTGCGCGGCGCTTTTCCTCATTCCGCGTACGGCTTTGCTCGGGGCGGTGCTGACGACGGGCCTGCTTGGGGGTGCGTTGGCGGCCAATCTGCGGGTGGACAATCCACTGTTCAGCCACACGCTGTTCAGCGTCTATCTGGGCGTCGCGGTGTGGGTTGCGCTGTGGCTGCGCGACGAGCGCATCCGCAAGGTGTTCCCATTGCTCAGTTAAGACGCGGTTGATGATCGAGTTGGCTAGACCGGCGCGATTCAACTCAAGGTATCCGAGCTCAGGTATGGGATGGTGAAGCTGTATTAAAACGGTCTCGCCTCGCGAGCGTACAAATTCGGACCAAGCGTTGCCTGTAACGGGATCGAGATTGGGGTTTTCTGCGTTGACCCCAAGGTTCCCTTGAGACAGCGTCAGACGAAGTCATGTACGAATTTCGGGTTGTTGATATCCACATAGAAGACGGCGGAGACCAGGAACTGTTGGTGACCGCCTCCAGCCCGGAAGCCGCTGCGAGAAAAGCACTGGGCATTGATCTGGTGCGTAGCGGCGCCAAGCGTGATCTGCGCGCCAAGGTATATTTCCAGCATCCAGGGCAGTCACTCTCGATGGTGCGCCTCTATGCCAAGGTAGCAGAGCGAGCCATCGCTGAACGCGTCTAGAGTTTATTGCTTTGGGTGGGATAGCCCAAAGCTGCCGAGTTGCGTTATCGTTTGCCCTGATCAGAATTCGGGCCGGCGGATCAAAACTCCAGCCTGCGGGAGCTTACGCAAAATCGTTTCCACGGCTTAGCGGAAGTAGGTGTTGCGGATGAAGTGCCATAGCTGGCCAAGTCTGCAAAATGGCCGACGACACGGTCAGTGCTTCGTCGCTTAAGGCAGTTCGGGCCCGCAGCGTCGGATCGGTCATTCGGGCTCCAGCCAGCACGAAATCAGTGGCCGCCCAGCGCGCAGTCACGCGGTAAAGAGCAGTGGCCTGAGAAATACCAACGATGTCGGTTGGCAGCGGCCAGTGGCCGCTGCGATAGAACTTAGTAGACGTGGATCGACGACAGATTGCGCAGGAGATACTTGTCGAGTGCTGGTTGGGAGACCACGATGCGTTCACAATAGCTCTGGAAGAAACGGTCGCGGCAGACGTCAACAGAGGTGCCGTCGACGCGGACCGAGGCGAAGCTGTTGTCGAGGCCGGAAAGGGCGAGATCCTTAAGGACCTGACCGGTTTTCAGGCAGACTTCAGAGCCGGCATAATTGACGCCGGTGTAGAAGCAGACGGTACCGCCGCGGGGATAGCTGGCCAGCCCGTTAGGCCAGTCACCGGGAATAGCACCGAAGGAGATGTTGCGCTTGTAGGTCCAGCCGCGACCGGCGTCCCCGTCGACCAGGCACCAGAGCTTTTGGCAACGCAGGACCTTGATAGCCAGATCGGGACTGATTTCGCCAGTAAAGGCATATCGCGTACCGGGACCCTCGCGCAGGGTCAGCGTATCGGTGCTCCAGGCGTGGGTGCCTGATTGCGAAGCTGCCATCGCGGGCGTCTGGACTACGGAGAACAAAAGCGCCGCGCTGGTCAGGGCGGTCAGCAAGCGGAGGAGGATGCGCATCTTGGTGTTCCTGTGGCTGGTGCTGCAGGCAGCCTAGCGCGAGACGTGCCGGCTTCCAAGGGGTGTCAAAGCCAAGGGCGCAACCGTGGTTGCGCCCTTGATGAATACCGCAGTGTCGCAGCGATTAACGCACGCGGACCGATGCGACGAAATCGTCCAGATCACCCAGCGACGAGGCACTCGTGGTGTAAGTGCGGCAGTCGCGATAATTGTTTTCCGAACACACCTGAACCTGCAGACCATCGGGGTTGTCGATGGATGAGATGCGGTCAGCCCAGTTGCCGAGGTTGCGGTTGCTGTCGCCCGATTCCAGGCAGAAGCTGTCGCCGCGGAAGCGGGTCCGGTCAAAGAAGCACACTTCGCCAAAAGTAGGCTGGACAACCGGAGGCCGGGGCGGACGCGGCGGCTGAACCTGGGGCTGCTGGCCGACGCCGAAGTTAATGGTCGGACCACCGGGGCCAGTCGAGAAACCAAAGGACAAGCCTGGCTGCTGCGGATTGACGGGAGCACCGCCGCCAGCACTCAGGTAGTTCGACGAAATCCAGCCATCAGGACCTGGCTTGGCGATATAGCACCACGAGCCCTCGCACTGCTGCACATCGACCTGGGTGCCACGACGCACGGCATCGACGATGCCGTAATTGGTGCCCGGTCCCTGGCGCACGTTGACATTGCTGGTCACTATGCCGGGCGCTGCATAAGCGGCGGGGAGGAAAACAACGACCGCAGTGGCCGCGACGGCGATGCCCGTGGCAACATTCAGCAAAGTCTTGCGGGTACGGCGATTCATGATTGGCGCTCCTGTGTTCTGGTCATCCAGCCCGAATGGGCAACGCTTGCGGCGGCCAGGTATTTTGCTAAAGAACGGGGCTATGGAGAAAAGAGTTCCAGGCCCCGGGAAATTGTCAGTGCTTGCGACGTCTTGCGAGTGCCGCGGTTGCCACAGTCTTTAGGGAGGCGATCCTGAACGTTGCCTGAACGGTTCAGTCCGGAATTTTGCGCTTGGTGCCGTCTTCATTGAGCGCCACGAAGACGAAGCGACCCTCGGTCACCCTAACCCGGTCGGACAGCCGGTTGCGACGCGCCCAGGCTTCGACGCCGACGGTGATCGAAGTGGTGCCCACGCGTTCAACGCTGGTATAGACGCAGAGCACGTCGCCCACCTTTACCGGGGCAATGAACGTCATGGCCTCGACGGCAACGGTGACGGTGCGACCACCAGTGCGCTCGACGGCTGCAATAGAGCCGGCAATATCCATTTGGCTCAGCACCCAACCGCCGAAAATGTCGCCGGAGGGGTTGGTGTCGGCGGGCATGGCCAGCGTGCGGATGGTCAATGCGCCCTTGGGCTCCGCGGTTTCGATCGTCTCAATCGTCTCGCTCATGTTCAGGGTCCTTTCACGGGCCAACGACCGACTGCTTCTTCCCAATGCTTGCGGCATAGCGAGACATAGACCGACTTTTCAATCGCAACCTGTTCGCCATCGGTCAAGACGCGACCGTCGGCGTTCTGGCGCACCACCATGGTCGCCTTGGCACCACATTCGCAAATGGTGCGGATTTCGCGCAGCACATCTGCAATGGCCAACAATTGCTGGGAGCCGGGAAACAGCTTGCCCTGAAAATCGGTGCGCAAGCCAAAGCACATCACGGGGATGCGAAGACGGTCGCTGACCCGCGCCAATTGCCAGACCTGATCGGCCGTCAGGAACTGGGCCTCATCGACGAAGACGCAATCGACCTTGCCGTTTTCCGTCTCTTCGCGGATGGCGTTGTAGAGGTCGTCCTCGGCGGAATAGAGCTCTGCCGGCTCGGATATGCCGATGCGCGACGAGATCAGTCCGGAGCCGTTTTTTACGTAAAGCGAGGACGTATACAGCAGCGGCCGCATGCCGCGCTCGCGATAGTTATAGGCGGCCTGCAGCAGCAAGGTGGACTTGCCGGCATTCATCGCCGCATAGGAAAAATAGAGCTTGGCCATGCCTCGTTGTGCCGGAGCCAGTGACGCTGCGCGAGAGCTAAAGACCAGTGCTCCACAAAAAAGAGGCCGCCCGACTTGGGCGGCCAGAAAAGCCGAGGTATCGGCGGAGAGCCGGGGTTGGCGGCCAGACTCTCCAATAGGCCGGGCGCGACGTTGGGGAACGTGGGGCGCGGCGGTTCCGGACCGATGGGGATGGGCCGGGAACAGGGCAGAGGCTAGGATGGTTTGATGACACGGGCGTGACAGCTCGGCGGCTTGATGTTCAGGTCCGGTTCAGCGATGGGCTGGCAACGTTGGCGCATTCCCGGTTTGGAGTTTTTTCGATGCGGAAAGCAGTTTTTGTTGTTGGTGCAGTGGCGCTGCTGGCGCAGCCGGTGATGGCATCGCCGATCGGAATCTGGGAAATCGAGATGCGAGATTCCCGGTATAACGTCGAAATGTGCGGCGACGGCACGCAGCTCTGCGGCACGCTGATCTGGCTGGGCAATGGCGCCGATAATGCCGAAAATTTGCCCTATCTCAACACCTTGATGATCGACCATGCGAGCCCGGTGGCGCCCGGCCAGTGGAAGGGCGACCTGCATATCTATGGGCAGACGGCGGGGGGCACGATCACCCAGGCGAGTGAGGACCAGATCACGTTGCAGGGCTGCGTGCTGGGGATTATTTGCAAGACTTATCAGATGTATCGGTATGTAGAGTAGGGGCTCTAACCCCGCTGACCACCTCTCGATGTCATTCCGGCGAAGGCCGGAATCCATCCTGGGATGTGCGACCCGATGAGATGTCGCTCGAACCACCTTGCGGTTGGGGTTCGATTTTCGAGATGGATCCCGGCCTTCGCCGGGATGACATCGTGGGTCGGGGAGTTAGGGGTGCTTTGCGCGCTGCCGCTGTCAGTTCGTCAACTTCGCCTGTCGTCTGGCCCAGAGCGGGGGCAGGGCTTCGACGGCGAGGATGGCGACAAAGATCAGCGTTGCGCCGGCATAGCCAATGGGCGGGAGGCGCTCGTTGAGAAAAATGGCGCCGCCGAGGGCCGCGAACAGGCTTTCGGATGACAGGATGATTGCGGCATTGGCCGATGGCAGATGCTGCTGGCCGACAGCTTGCAGGGTGAAGGCGATGGCGGTGGAGAAAATGCCGGCATAGGCCAGTTCTTCCCAGCCGCCCATGATGCCAGTGATGGTCGGCGCTTCGAAGATGAAGGCGGCGAGCATGGCAAGGCCTCCTGCGAGCAGAAAGCTGATGCAGGAGACGAGGATCGGCTGGCTGGTGGTGCGGGCGATATAGCCCAGCATCATGACCTGGATGGCCCAGAACACGGCGCTTCCGACGACCAGAGCGTCACCGGCATTGAGCGTGTCGAGGCCGCCTCCATTGAGATAATAAATGCCGACCAGTGCCAGCGGCACACCGAACCAGATCACCGGATGGGGCCAGGTGCGGAACACGAACAGCCCAATCAGCGGCACCAACAACACGTAGAGGCTGGTGAGGAAGCCTCCATTGGTGACGGTGGTGGTCAGGAGGCCGACCTGTTGCAGCCATGAGCCCAGCATCAGCGCGAGACTCATGGCGGCGATGAACCACCACTGGCGCCGGGTGAGCGCCTGTGGGCGGGGGCTGCGGCAGGTGAGGAAAATCGCCAGCGGCAGGATGACCACGCCACCGAGCAGGTTGCGCACGCCGATGAAGGTCAGCGGGCCCATGGTTTCCATAGCCGATTTTTGCACCACGAAGGCAAAGCCCCAGAGCGTGGTGCAGATTAGCAGCATGAGGATGGCGACGGGGCGGGTGGATATGTGCTTCTTGCGACTACTTCAGCTCAGCGTCTAATGCCGCTATGAGCTGCTGGATCTCCTCGGGCGTCGTGTAGTGGACAAACGACAGGCGCAGCACGCCGTGGCTGGGGTCGATGCCGACGGCTTCAAGAAGACGGTAGGCGTAGAAGTGGCCGCCGCTGGCCATGATATTGTGGTTGGCGAGGCGGGTGGCGACCACGGCGCCGGGCTCGTCGAGGCCGAGGGCGATGGTGGGTGCCCGGGTGGCGGCGTCATCGGGGCCGATGATGCGGACGGAATTTTTGCCACGCAGATAGTCGAGCAGCGGCGTTGCCAGGGCGATTTCCTGGGCGCGCATGGCGGCGTGGGCGCGGCGGAAGGGATTTTCGCCCTCGACGCTATCACCGGCGATTTCAGCGACGCTTTCGAGATAGTCGACTATGCCGGAAGCCGCTGCGATCTGGGCGTGGTCGGGGCCGGCCGGAGTCAGCCGGTAGCGCGGCTTGCCCTCATTGAAGTAGTGGCCCTGGTTTGGCAGTGACATGGCGAGGTCCGGGCGCACGGCCATGACGCCCTGGTGCGGGCCATAAACCTTGTAGGCCGAGAAGAAATAGATGTCGGCGCCGAGGGCCTGAAGGTCAGGCAGGCCGTGCGGGGCGTAGCTGACGCCGTCGATGACGGTGACGGCGCCGACTGACCTGGCGCGGGCCGCGATCTCTGTGACCGGGTTGATCTCGCCGGAAATGTTGGAGCAATGCGGCGCGGCGATCAGCTTTACCTTGGCGTCGAGCAGCTTGTCGAGCTCGGCCAGCGACAGGCGGCCGGTTTGGGGATCGACCTTCCACTCGCGGATTTCGGCGCCCATTTTTGCCAGCCGGCGCCAGGTGCCGCCATTGGCTTCGTGATCCTGATTGGTGACGATGACGACGTCGCCGGGCTTTAGCCAGCCGGCGAAGGCATTGCCCAGCACATAGGTGTTTGCTGAAGATGATGGACCGAAATGGATCCAGTCGGCGGTGACGTTGAGCGCCTGCGCCATGCGCTCAAAGCTCAGGTCCATCGCTTCGCCGCCTGCGCGGGAGGCGGGATAGACGCCGTAAGGCTGCACTTTGGTGGCGCAGTAGAAGTGGTCCAGCTTGTCGAGCACGGCGCGCGAGGTGTAGGAGCCACCGGCATTTTCGAAGAACGCCTGGCCCTTGAGGCTGGGTTCGGAAAAAGCGGGGAAATGGGCGCGCAGGCGGGCCGGGTCGAGGGGCAGGGCGGTCATGGTCTATCCAGTCGGTGGGTCGTGGCTTGGATAGGGGATGGCGACGAAAAAGCAAACCCCGGCTGTTGAGAGCGGGGGTTTGCGCAGCAGTTGCCGGGGGCAGGCTAACGGCCGCGAGCGGTGCCACCCCAATGAAGGAGATCAGGGCGGGGCGGCACCGGTGCCTGGTTAGCCATTGGCCGGAGGAGGCGTCGGGGCATCGGCTGGAGCTTCGTCCGGAGCGCCGGGGCCACCGCGCTGGCCACCGTGATGACCGTTATCGCCCTGATGGCGCGGGCCACCCTTGCCAAAACCGCCGCCGGGCATGCCGCCGTCGCGGTCTGGGCGCTGCGGCGTCAGGCTGGCTAGTTGATCCGCGCTGAGGCTTGCGAAGAATGCCTTGGCTGCTGGTTGCACGGATTTCAGCGCGTCGAGACGTGCGGTTTGGATGGCGATGTCATTGTCGAGGCGCTCGGCCAGGTTTGGTGCGGCCGGGGTTTCGCCCTCGACGGGAGGCGTTGGGCGCAGGCCTTCGGTTGCGGTTTCAAATTTGATCGCAGCCGCCATGGCTTTGGTCTTGAAGGTGTCGAACAGCGGCTGCTGCTCGGCGGTTAGTTCAACGCGCTGGCTCAGGCGAACCAATGCGACTTCCATGGCATCGGCACCACGCTCGAAGCCGAGGACGTTGCCGCCCATCGGGCCGTCGCCGCGCGGACCCTGCTTGTGCTGGCGGAAATTGTTCTGCTGCTCGGACTGTGCGGCAGGTGCAGCAGCTTGTTGTGCGAATGTCGGGGCAATGGCGGAGAGACCGATGGTAGCGGTCATCATTGCTACAAGCACGGTTTTGGAGATCGTCTTCATGGGTAGGTCCTTTGCATGGGAGCCGGTTAAGAGCGGCATGCGTGAACCTAGAGGACGCCACCTGTTCATGACCTTGCGAGAGCATGAAGAGTTGGTCAGGTTGGTAAGGAAGGGGAAGAGCCATGATCACGATTATCACCGATCCGATGCCGGATGATGCGGCGATGCGGGCTTTATGGCTTTCGGCGTGGGGTAATGTAGGGCCGCAAAGTTTCCAGCCGGTGCTCAAGCACGGACTGGGGCATGTCGGGGCGTTCGACGGCATGGCTCTGATAGGGTTCGTCAATATCGCCTGGGACGGCGGCATTCACGCGTTCATTCTAGATACCTCTGTGCATGCGAACTACCAGCGCCGGGGCATTGCGCTGCGGCTGATGGAGCGGGCGACCGAGGTGGCGCGGGAGCGTGGTGCGCAGTGGCTACATGTAGATTTCGAGCCGCGACTGGAGGCGTTCTATCGCAAGGCAGGATTTGGGCCCACGTCGGCTGGGCTGATGCGGCTGGATTAGGCGCAAAAAAATGGGCCAGCGCGAGGCTGGCCCAGTCAAAGTATGGTCAGTGAGAAATGGAGGTCAGCTCTCGCCCCGGCCTGGGGACCAGTGACGATGAGCACGCCGGCGCGCAGGGGCGTCGACCGGCAGGTTGCCGCGCAAGGCAAAGCGCGCGACTTCGAACATGACCGCAAGGACGAGGATAGTCAGGGGAACCATGAACACCGCAATCTGGGTGTCGGGCTGGCTCGCCAGGTTAGCGGCTGTCGCAGGGGTTACGCCGGCCATCAGGGCCGCCGCGGCGCCGCCCGTCACCAACGCTGTGGTGGCAATGGCGACGCGCCTGAAACTTTTCCGCTTGGGGGACGTAGATTTGTGCATGGGATCGACGTCAACCTTGTCGTTGCGATGGCGGTACTAAGCCACCGGAATGCGGTTCGAGTTTGTGTCGAATTAGGTCGGTCGCGTACGATTTGAAGGCGAAACTGTGGCGCTGATGGCTGCAGGCCAACGACAGGAGCCGGTTATGCGGGTGATTATTGCTTTTGCCATGATGATATTTTCTCTGAATTTGCCCGCTTTGGCGCAGTCGGATGAGGCACCCTGGCGGGCCAGCGTGACAGGGCAGATCGAGGCTTTTAGGGCCGGTGATGGTGCTACGGCGCTAACGTTTGCCGGCGAGGTTTTCCGCACCCAGTTCGAGGGAAAGCCGGAGGCGTTTTATGCGGCCATCGCAGCTTCGGGATATTCGGCGATCGTGGAGTCGCGCTCGCATAGCTTTGGCGAGTTCAACAAGGTGAGCGATACGTCGGTGCTGCAGGTGGTCAGGTTCGTGGGGCCAGACCAGTCGCTATATGAGGCGATGTATCAACTGGCTGACGAGCCGGACGTGGGCTGGCGTGTCATCGGCGTGGTCCTGCGCAAGCAGGCCGGCATCGCCATCTAAGGTCGATCCGGCCCGTTACGGGCGGCAGTTCAGTCATAGGCGTGGCTGCCGACCTGGTGGCTACGGGCGTTTGGGCGATGTGAGAGCAGGGCGCCGATTGCGCTCGCGAGTGGCGTCAGCAGCCCCTTGATGGGGCGAGGCTTTTGGATCGGTGCCGCGGCGGTGGGCTCTTCCCAGGCCTGGCTGTAGACCTGCTTGAACAGATAGCTTGCGGGGATCATTTCAAACTCCTTTGAATCGGTTCAGAATAGCGATAGGGAAGCGCCTTGAACCGGTTCAAATTGCTCTTTTGGATACCGCAAGTCAAGCAGAAATTGAACCGATACAAAAACCGTGCTATGTCAAAGGCATGGCATTGAAAAGCAAATCCGGCGTGGGCCCGAAATTCGGCGCAAGCATCAGGCTCAAGGACGTGGCGAAGGCGGCGGGCGTGTCGCAGGGCACGGCGTCCAATGTGTTCAGCAAGCCTGAAGTGGTGCGCGAAGAAGTGCGCGAACATGTGCTCACGGTAGCCAAGGAGCTTGGCTACGGCGGACCGAGCGTGACCGGTCGGCTGCTGCGGCAGGGCAAGGTCAATGCCGTGGGCGTCGCGGCGATACAGCCGTTGAGCTATTTCTTCGAGGACCCCTGGGCACGCCAGCTGATGAGCCACATTTCGGCAATCTGCGATGCAAGGGGGGCCGGAGTAGCGCTGGTGTCGGCGCTGAATGACGAACGGCTGGCCTGGAATATTCAATCGGCGCTGGTGGATGGCTTTGTGCTGCTCTGCGTCGAAGGGGGGGACGCGCTGGTCGAGATCACCCGGCAGCGGCAGCTGCCCTATGTGGCACTTGCAATCGCAGCCTCGGATCAAAGCATTCCTACGATAGGGGTCGACAATGTCTCTGGCGCCCGTCTTGCAGCGGAACACTTGATCGGCCTTGGTCACCGTCGCCTTGCTATCTTGTCGACGATGATGAGCCATGATGGCGGCGGCCGGATGAGTGAGGCGCAGCTCGAAGCGGCGACGTTCTCGACCTCGCGCGACCGCGTGCTCGGTTACTGGCTGGCGATGGACGCTGCCGGCATTCCGAGGACCAGTGCGGCGGTATTTGAAACCCGCGAGGACGAGGCAAGCACGCATGACGCGATGGCCGAGATGTTTGCGGTATCCGAACCGCCGACGGCGATCCTGGCGATGTCTGACAAGATTGCGCTGTATGGCGCGGACTGGCTGATGCGCCATGGCATCGCTATCCCGGGTGACGTCTCGATCGTCGGGTTCGATGGTGTGCCCGAGGGGGCAACCGCCCGGCCCAGCCTGACGACGGTGGAGCAACCGATGGCCGAGATCGCGCGGCTGGCGGTGGACGCGGCGCTGGGGGTTACGCATGTCGAGGGCCGGCAGATGTTGCAGACCCGGCTGGTGGTGCGCGAATCCACCGCGCCACCGCACGCGTAACGCTTGCCCAAGGGCATGGGAGCCCCTATCAGTTTGCCCCGTATTCCGGGGGATTGATGATGGGTTTCTTGTCCGAGGCACTGGAGCGCGTTGCGCCGTCCGCCACTGTGGCGATCAGCCAGAAGGCGCGCACCATGGCGCAGGAAGGCCGCGATATCATCGCACTATCGGCCGGCGAGCCCGATTTCGATACGCCGCTGAATGTGCGCGAAGCTGCTGTCCGCGCGATGAACGAGGGCAAGACGCGCTATACCAACGTGGACGGAATTCCCGAGCTGAAGGCGGCGGTGGCGGCCAAGTTCAAGCGTGACAACGGGCTGGACGTCACGGCTGCCGATTGTTTCGTCGCCTCGGGCGGCAAGCAGATCATTTTCAACGCGCTGATGGCGACACTCAACCCCGGCGACGAAGTCGTGGTGCCGGTGCCCTATTGGGTCAGCTATCCGGAAATCGTTCGGCTGTGCGGGGCGACGCCGGTGTTTGCGGTGGCCGATGATACGACGGGGTTCAAGCTGCGGCCGGATGTGCTGGAAGCGGCGATTACGCCCAAGACCAAATGGCTGATCCTCAATACGCCTAGCAATCCGACCGGCGCGGCCTATTCGGCCGATGAGTTGCACGGGCTGGCGGACGTGCTGCTGCGACATCCGCACGTGCACATCCTCACCGACGATATCTATGAAGTGCTGGTCTACGACGGGGGCACGTTCGCTACCATTGCTCAGGTGGAGCCCAGGCTGCAACCGCGCACGCTGACGATGAATGGCGTGTCGAAGTCGCATGCCATGACCGGCTGGCGCATCGGCTATTGCACCGGGCCGCGGGTGTTGCTGGCGGCAATGACCAAGCTGCAGAGCCAGTCGACCACCAATCCGAGTTCGATCGCGCAATGGGCGGCGGTGGAAGCGCTGAATGGGCCGCAAGAGTTTTTGGCCGATTGGCGCGCAGTGTTCCAGGGGCGGCGCGATCTGGTCGTCAAGGGGCTCAATGCCAATACCGGGCTCGATTGCCTGACGCCGGAGGGGGCGTTTTACGTATTCCCGTCATGCAAGCGGCTGCTGGGCAAGACCAGTGCGGGCGGGGCGGTTTTGACCACCGACGAGGACTTTGTGATGGCGCTACTGGAGGAGACGGGCGTGGCGCTGGTGCATGGCACGGCGTTCGGACTGCCGGGGCATTTTCGGTTGAGCTATGCGGCTAGCAATGCAGAGCTGGGAGAGGCGGTGAAGCGGATCCAGGGCTTTTGTGCTGGTATTAGGTGAGGGGCCGGCCGTCCTGTTCGAGCAGCGACAGCCGAACTATCTCCACTTCTCGCCTTGAGGGAAAAGGTGTCCGAAGGGCGGATGAAGGGTGTCTCACTTTAGCCTCAAGGATAGGAGAGCGCAGAAACCCTCACCTGGACCTTCCGCTCAACGTGCCAGGTCCCCTCTCACTCAAGTGGAGAGGGGGAGAGCAAGTTCGTGGAGGGTGTAAGCCATCCGGCCTTAGGCCTGGCGGCTTCCAAATAAAATCGGCCACTGGCGTGATTTTGCCTGCGGCTATTTTCCCATCCAGCTCATGAAGCCCGTGCTGTCACCACCGGCTTCGGCGAACATCTGGGTGAGTTTGCTGGTGCTGTTGTAGCTATCGACGGCGGCCTGATAGAAGCTTTCGCTCCAGCCAGCGGCCTGGCGTTCTTCGGTGCTCATGCCGCCGAACAGCGACATGATGTTCTGGCTGAAGGCAGTTGGATCGCTGGACTTGGCGGCACTTTGGAATCCGGCGACGAGCGCTGCGCCGCTCTTGCCGCGCATTGCGGTCTTGGCTGCGCTGGCTTCTTCGACGGTGAATTTGCCGGTGCTGTCGAGCACGATCGAGGACAGCGTGCGGCTATCAAACTTTGACATGTCGATGTAGGTGCCGACTGAGGTCGACTTGTTGAAGGTGGGTGCCTTGCCGGTCTTGATAGCATCGGCATAGAGCGCATCGAGCGTCTTGCGGGCAGTGGTGGCGACATCGGCGATGGGCTGGGGCTTGATCTGCTCGCCGGCCTCGACGAGGGCCAGGTACAGCGCGACGGGATCGTCTTCGCCGGCATCGGGGAAGGTCTTGGGGTCGGTGGCGAGCTGCTTCTGGGCGTCGGTCACGGCGGCGCGGCCGGCGATCCAGTCGGCATCGGCTTTTTCCTCGGGGCCAAGTGCATCGAGGAATTCGGCAGCGGCTTTGTAGAGGGCGGTGAAGTTGCCGGTGACCTTTGCGAGGCCGGCCGGGCCTGCCATGGCCGACTCGAAGCGGCGCTGCATTTCGATGCCGGCGGCTTTTTGTTCGTCGGGGGTAAAGGTGTCGTCCTTACCCATGGCAAAAAGCTCGCGGGAATCGAGGCTCGATAGATCCACGGCCAGCTTGTCGCCTTCGAGCGGCGAAGTGCGCGCGGCCTCTTTGAGCAAGGCGAGGAGTTTGGCGCGGGTTTCGCTGAGGACGGTGACGAAGTCCTTGGTGGCCAGCGCGGCCTTGGCCTCGTCGGAGAGGGTGACCGAGGTGGCGGACTGGCCGGTCGTGCTGGCGACGGTGGTTGCCGTTGTCGAACTGGTGGTTGCCGCCGTCACGGCTGCGGCGGCCTTGTAATATGTGCTGGTCGAATAGGTGGTGCTAACGGCAACCATCGGACGCTCCTGCGATCGGGCGTTAACGAATATGCAAGCATTGTGCCGCGGGAAAAGCTGGCGAAATCAATGGGCTGGTTCGGTGGGGATGTGCCGGGCGGCAGGAATTGCCGGGCAATAGTGCGCCGGAAATGAAAAGGCCCCGCCCGAGGGGATGGGCAGGGCCCAGGGGTCAGCAGCCGAAGCGTCTGACCTTGGGGAGAGCGGGGCCACCGGCGCCGCTGAACTTGTGTGTCGTTTATCTGATGCGGCGCTGCGGCGCACAAACGCGCAATTGGAACTGCTGCCATGCAGATTCGAAGATGGGAAAAAAAGAGGCTCCAACCGAAGTTGGAGCCTGATGATAGGGCCGAAGCCAAATCGTAAGTATGGCCCAGCGCAAGGGAGGAGGATATGCGCCGAACCGGTTGGACCCAGGCCGAGGGAGGAGGATACGGCCTAAATCCGGTGTCGCAAGAAGCGGGTCCGAGGGAGGAGGATACGGAGCGGCTTCACCAGCGACAAAGCCAATATAGGTTTTGACCGTTTGGTCAGCAATGCATAGGTCAACATGACTGCCATGCATTTTGAACAGCGGCATTGTGTCAACCATACCAAGGTGGCTTGTCGCGACAGAAAGCGCCGCTGATCGCTTCAAGTCAAGCGACCAGCCACGCGGCAGCTAGGACTAGAATACGGCGAGGTATTTCAGCAGCGAGATGATGCCGATGACGATGACGACGACCTGCAGGATCTGCCGGATATTGCCTTCGATGGGCAGGCGCTGAACCAGCCAAAGAATGAGGACGATCACCAGGAAGGTGATCAGGATACTGATCAGGACAGACATATGACGCTCCATAGGCGCAGATCGCGCGGGGGAGTAACGCGAGCGTGAGCGGGAGGTTGCGTGGGGCGTTGTCGAGATGAAAAAAGGCCCTGTCCGAAGACAGGGCCGAATGAATGGCCGAAGCCAATCGAAAGTGGGGCAGAGAGCAAGGGAGGAGGATATGCGCTCTGCCAGTGAACCTTGATCGAGGGAGGAGGATACGATCTCGGTTCGGTGTCGCGATACTTGGCCCGAGGAGGAGGATACGGACCGCGTCTCAGCGACGATCTACATATGAACTCTATCAGACAGATAGACAATGCAATGTCTGACATGTCAGCCATGCGTTTCTGCCGGAGGTGTGGAAAAGAATATGGCCCCGCTCGAGGGGAGAGCGGAGCCATAAGTTGCGAGAACAGGTCTCGCAAGGAGGGAACGCAGCAGGGCGCAAGGGAGAAGGAGGCGCACCCGCTGTGTAAGAAGGCATATAGGCGCTGAGCTTCTGCCCAACAATTGGGCGCGTAGCATGTTAGTTATGCACCAGGCGCATACGATTTGGGCTTTGCTCGCTCCTACAGCCAGCCCCGGCGCTTGAAGAAGAGATATGGGAAGATAGCCGAGGCAATCATGGCGCAGATCGCGAGCGGATAGCCGAACTGCCACGCCAGTTCAGGCATGTGCTCGAAGTTCATGCCGTAGATCGACGCCACAAGCGTCGGCGGCAGGAAAATAACCGCAGCCACCGAGAAGATCTTGATGATCTGGTTCTGCTCGAGGTTGATCAGCCCCAGGGTGGCATCAAGCAGGAATGTGACCTTGTTGGACATGAAGCTGGCGTGGTCGCCCAACGCAGACGCGTCGCGTTGCAAGACCTTGAAGTCCTGGCGAATGTCGCGCATCGCCTTGGCGTCAGGGTTGTTGCTGGTCTGATGAAAGGTCGTCAGCCGCAGGATGCTGACCAAGCTCTCGCGGACCAGGGTCAGCATGTCGCCCTTATTGCCGATTTTTTCGATCAGGGCTTCGAGATTGCGGGCCTTGCGGGCGGCTCCTTTGACGCGTGGACGAAATACATCGCGCGAGATGGCGTCCAGTTCCTCGCCGGTGGTTTCCAACACCTGCGCCAGCCGATCGATGAATGCCTCAAGCAGGCCGACCATGACATGCTCCCCGGTGGGCAGGGGGCGGCCCCCTGTCCGTGTGGCGGCGGCTTCGAAGATCGCGAAGGGGCGAGGCTCAGAATAGCGGATGGTAACGAGCGTCTTGTCGGTCAGAACGAATGTGACTGGCGTCTTGATCGGGTCATGCTCATGCAGATTGGTCAGCACGGTGAGGGTCATGAACTCGGCATTGGCCTCACTGTAGAGGCGGGCCGACGGTTCGATGTCTTTCATTTCGTCGCGTGTTGGCACGAGGATGCCAAGGCAGCTTTCGACGAAGTGCTCTTCTTCGCGGGTCGGGTTGATCAGGTCATACCAGATCGCGTTGTCGAAACCGGTGCGGTCGGACAGGCCATCGGTGATCGAGCAATTCAGGTGCGTGCCGGAAGTGGTGTAGATACGCAGCATATTGAGGTCCTTTGCACGGGCAACCCAGCCCGCCGGACCTCGAGGTCACGACGTGGTTCGGGCGGTCCGCAATCTAGATCGACTTCGGGAGTCGGGGTTCACAGTCGTGTCCTAGGGTTGTCAACGACCTGGCAGAAATGCGCCCGAGACCGAAGGTCGTCAAGGTGCAAATACCGCTGAGGGGGTCGCAAGTTAGTGTGGCCCGCGGCGCTTCTAGCGGAGCTAGAAGCTCCACTCCCTGGCCTTAGCGACAAGGAAGTCGCGGAACACGCCGACGCGTTTGGAATTTTTCAGCGCGGGCGGATACACGAAGTAGGCCTCGTAGGCGGGCAGCTCGATATCGGGCAGCACTTGCACCAGACCGTCTTCGCTTTCCGTGACATAGTCGGGCAGCATGGCGATGCCGGTGCCGGCGCGGCAGGCCTGCATCATGCCGTTGATGGCGTTGACCTTTAGCGCGGCGCGGCGCGGGCTTGAGTCAGTGCGGCCCATGCGCTCGAGGAAGTTGATATCGCCGAGGTAGGACGGCACCGGCTCGCCGAAGCTGATGATGCGGTGATCGTCGAGCTGTTCGCCGCTGGCGGGCATGCCGTATTCGGCGATGTACTTTTTGGACGCGTAGAAGTGGTTGTGCACCGTGAACAGCTTGCGCTGGATCATCTCGGACTGGTTCGGGCGATGCAGGCGGATGGCAACGTCGGCCTCGCGCATTGCCAGATCGAGCTCGGCGTCGTTGAGGCGGATTTCGAGCTGGATCAGCGGATAGAGCTTGAGGAATTCGTCAAGCCGCGACGATAGCCAGGTTGAGCCAATACCCACCGTGGTGGTGACGATGAGAGGGCCGGTCGGGACGTCCTGACTTTCGGACATCTGGGTTTCCACCTGCTGCAGCTCCCAGTGCATGCGGTGGGCGGTGCGGAACAGTTGCTCGCCGACCTCGGTGAGAACCAGGCCGCGGGCATGGCGGATGAAGAGCTTGAGGCCCAGATCATCTTCCAGCGCCGAAATCTGCCGGCTGACAGCCGACTGGCTCATGCCCAGCTTTTCGGCGGCGTGCGTGAAACTGCCCGACTCGGCGGCGGTGTGGAAAATCCGGAGTTTGTCCCAGTCGAGCATTTCTTTTGACGCTTTCTAGTTGGGTCGGCTTGTTACTCCGCCGCTTCGGCGAGTTCGTGTTCAGCGAGGTATCGTTCAGCTTCCAGCGCCGCCATGCAACCCATTCCAGCGGCCGTGATTGCCTGACGGTAAACGTCGTCGGCCACATCTCCAGCGGCAAACACGCCGGGAATGTTGGTTTCGGTGGTTCCCGGCTTCACCTGCAGGTAGCCGCCGGGCTTCATGTCGAGCTTGCCGGCAAAGATCGAGGTTGCCGGAGCGTGGCCGATGGCGATGAAGATACCGTCGATCGGCTGCTCGTATGTACGATTTGTGACGGTATCACGAAGTGTCACGGAGTTGACCGATGGCGGCATGGCCGAGCCACCGATTTCGGCGATCTCATGGTTCCAGCGCACTTCGATCTTGGGATGCTTGAACAGGCGTTCCTGCAGGATGCGCTCAGCGCGGAACTCGTTGCGGCGATGGATCAGGATGACCTTGGAGGCGAAATTGGTGAGGAACAAGGCTTCCTCGACTGCGGTATTTCCACCGCCGACGACCAGCACTTCCTTGTTGCGATAGAAGAAGCCATCGCAGGTAGCGCAAGCCGAGACGCCAAAGCCCTGGAATTTCTGCTCGCTCGGCAGGCCCAGCCATTTGGCCTGGGCGCCAGTAGCGATGATGATGCTATCGGCTGTGTAGACCTCGCCGCTATCGCTGGTCAGCACGAAGGGATGCCTGTCGAAATCGACACTGACGATCAGGTCGTTGATGATGCGCGTGCCAACATGTTCGGCCTGTGCCTTCATCTGGTCCATGAGCCATGGGCCCTGGATGACGTCGGCAAAACCGGGATAATTCTCGACGTCGGTAGTAATGGTCAGCTGGCCGCCTGGCTGCAGACCCTGAATCATCACCGGTTCCAGCATGGCACGCGCCGCGTAGATCGCAGCGGTGTAGCCGGCAGGGCCAGACCCGATAATGATGACTTTCGCGTGCATCGCGACGCTCTCCGACAAATGCGAGTAGTTCCTCTGCCGCTAGTTAAAGGGCGAAGGAGCACTCTTTCAAGGCAAACTGTGTTTTCACAGGGCATGTGCCTGTGAAACAGACGTAAATATCACACCAGAAGCAGGCGAATGCCCGAACATTGGGCATGGCGCGCCGAACGCGACGGCAGATAGTGCCGCGTGCGCCCTTTTTGCCATGTCCGAATCGTAGACAACGCCAGTGCCGCCTGAAGAAGGGTCAGACGTATTTAATCTTGAGGATTTCGTAGCTTCGGGCGCCGCCGGGAGCTGACACCTCGAACGAGTCGCCCTCTTCCTTGCCGATCATGGCGCGGGCGATGGGCGAGGAAATCGAGATGCGGCCGCCCGAAGCGTCAGCCTCAGGATCGCCGACGACCTGATAGGTTTTCTCTTCCTCGGTCGCTTCGTCAATATAGGTTACCGTGGCGCCGAACTTGACGGTGGTGCCGCTCAGCTTGCTGATGTCGATGACATCGGCGAGCGCCAGGATGGTCTCGAGTTCCTTGATGCGGCCTTCGTTGAGGCTCTGCTGTTCCTTGGCAGCCGAATACTCAGCGTTTTCGGACAGATCTCCATGGGCGCGTGCCTCAGAGATCGCCTCGACGATGCGTCGGCGCTCGCTGGCAGTACGGTGCTCATATTCGGCGGCCAGGGCCTTTTGGCCACCGATCGTCATAGGGATCTTTTCCATTTCGTCGCCTCCAAGCGGCACGTCATTCAATAGGCTAACCCCCAGCCAAATCCGTTCGGCAAAGCGCTTCACGATTAGTCTTGTGGGGGAGATGGGCGCAAACTGCCCGCCCGCCGCGTCGCGGTCAAGCGGGTGCATGCGAACAAGATGGTCATGTTCACACGCACAATCAAGTTTTAGCGCAGTTTGAAGCGAAAGCGGCAGTTAATTCATTAGGGAGGATGATGTGGCTGCGAGCGATCTTGCCACTCGGCCATAGGCCTCATGGCCTTCTGACCTGAGATTGCTCCACTGGAGCAATCTTGCCGCGCAGCGGCCGGTCGCCACTCGAGCACAGCTCTCGTGGCCTCCTCACCTGAAATTGCTCCGCTGGAGTGATTTCGCCCCTAAGGGCCGATGAGGAGTGTCACAAAATTGTAATGTCCGTATGGCCATTGGCGCCAAACGTGTTGCCCGGGGGAGCTCCCATGACCAGTCCTGATCTGCAAGCCGAACTTGACCGTATCCGCCAAGAAATTTCCGACAGTTTCGACGAGGAACTGGAGCTGCAGTTCGAGGACGACCAGCTGGAAATGCTGGCTGGCGAAAATCGGCCCGGCGGCAAGACGCTGGACCGGCGCATTTATTTCCGGGAACTGTTCCGGCTGCAGCACGAGTTGGTGCGGCTGCAGGACTGGATCTCGCATAACAAGCTCAAAGTTGCGGTGGTGTTCGAGGGTCGCGATTCAGCCGGCAAGGGCGGCGCCATCAAGCGCATTACGCAGCGTCTCAATCCGCGCGTCTGCCGCGTGGTGGCGCTGCCGGCGCCGAGTGATCGCGAAAAGTCTCAGTGGTATTTCCAGCGCTATGTGCCGCACCTGCCGGCGGCCGGCGAAATGGTGCTGTTCGATCGCTCCTGGTACAATCGGGCCGGCGTCGAAAGAGTGATGGGCTTCTGCAACCCAGACGAGTTGGAAGAGTTTTTCCGCTCGGTGCCGGAATTCGAGAAGATGCTGGTCCGCTCGGGCATCATCCTGATCAAGTTCTGGTTTTCGATCAGCAACGAGGAGCAGGAATTCCGCTTCAAGATGCGCATCGAGGACCCGCTCAAGCAGTGGAAACTGTCACCGATGGACATGGAATCCCGCCGCCACTGGGAAGATTACACCCGGGCCAAGGAAGACATGTTCAACCGCACGCATACCTCGGATTCGCCATGGTGGGTGGTGGAGGCCGACGACAAGAAGCGGGCGCGTCTCAATGTCATCGCGCATCTGCTTGACGCCATCCCCTATGGCGACGTGCCCAAGCAGGAGGTGATCCTTCCCGATCGCATCCGGCATCCCGATTATGCCCGTGGCCCGGTGCCACAGGGCATGAAGGTGAAGCCGGTTTACTGAGGCATTCACCTCTTCCTCCAAAGTGAGGTGAAGAGTGCTTGCACCCGGAGCGGGCTGCGCCGACAATGGCGGCGCAGCAAGCCGGAGCAGTGCATTGGCCGATACCAGCCACATCGTGGGCGGAGGACCCAAGAAGGTCCTCTATACTCTCGCCACCATCGCGCGCATGGGTGTCGGCAAGGCCGGCAAGGCGCTGACCGCCAAGAATGCCTGCAAGGCCTGTGCCTACGGCATGGGCGGGCAGCGCGGCGGCATGACCAATGAACTCAATGAGTTTCCATCGGTCTGCAACAAGAGCGTGCAGGCGCAATCCACCGACATCCAGCCGGCGATTCCGCACGAGGTGTTTGCCCATCCGCTGACCGACCTGCAGGAGCTGAGCGGGCGCGAGATGGAGCATCTGGGGCGGCTGGGGACACCGCTGTTCAAGCGCGCAGGCACTGACCGGTTCGAGCCGGTGGATTGGGAGTTCGCGATTTCCCATGCCGTTGGCAAGCTCAAGGCGACCGATCCGAAGCGGAGCTTTTTCTATTCGTCAGGTCGGTCGTCCAACGAGGCCGGGTTTATCTTCCAGTTGCTGGCGCGAGCCTATGGCACCAACAACGTCAACAACTGCTCGTATTATTGCCACCAGGCCACCAGCGAAGGCCTGGCAACGACGATCGGCAAGGCGACCTCCAGCGTCGAGCTGGAAGACCTGACCGGGGCGGACCTGATCTTCGTGATCGGCGCCAACCCGTCCTCGAACCATCCGCGCTTCATTCATATGCTGAAGAACTGCCGCGAGCGGGGCGGGCAGGTCATCGTCATCAATCCTGCGAAGGAGCCGGGGCTGGTGAAGTTCGCGGTGCCGAAGTCGCCGAGCTCGATGCTCAAGGGCGGCAGCGAGATCGCTTCAGATTACGTGCAGCCGCGCATCGGCAGCGACATCGCGCTGATGAAGGGCGTTGCCAAGGCGGTGCTGGAGCTGGGGCTGGCCGATACCGGATTCATCGTGGCGCATAGTTCGGGGTTTGAGACCTTTCACGGCGATATTGATGCGCTGAGCTGGGAGACGATTGTCGAGGCCTGCGGCATTTCACGTATCGAGATCGAACATATCGCGCGTCAGTATGGCCGGGCGAAGCACGCGGTGTTTGCCTGGGGTATGGGCATGACGCATCACATCCATGGCGTGGCCAATGTGGAGGCGATTGCCAACCTCGCGATGCTGCGCGGCATGGTGGGCAAGCGCTTTGCCGGGCTGTTGCCGCTGCGCGGGCATTCCAACGTGCAGGGCATTGGCACCATTGGGGTCAAGCCGGTGCTGGCCAAGGATGTGCTGGAAAAGATGGAAGCCGCATTCGGGGTCAAGTTTCCCGAGGAGAAGGGCTTCGACACCATGGCCTGCCTCAAGGCGGCGGAAGCGGGCGATGTCGACAGCGCCGTCATCATGGGGGGCAACCTTTGGGGCGCTACACCCGATACCGCCTTTGCCAGCCGGGCCATGGGAGCCATCGGGTTCAAGCTGTTCCTCACCACAACGCTCAACATGGGCCATGTGCATGGGCTGGGCGATGGCGAGGTAATGATCTTGCCGGTGACGGCGCGCGACGAGGAGTGGGAGCCGACGACGCAGGAGTCGATGTTCAACTATGTGCGGCTATCGGATGGCGGCATTCGGCGGCTGGACAATGTGCGGCCGGAAAGCTGGATCCTGGGGGAAATTGGGCAGGGTCTGATGCCCAACTCGCCGATCCAGTTCAAGGCGTTCAGCGCCCATTCCAAGGTGCGCGACGCGATTGCCAATATCGTGCCCGGCATGGAGGAACTGGCCGATATCGACGTGGCCAAGCGCGAGTTCCACATCAAGAGCCGGGTGATGCATACGCCTGAATTCGGTACGCTGGACGGCAAGGCGCATTTCGTAGTGACGCCACTGCCGGTTTTGCAGCGCGAGCGCCTGACGCTGGCGACGATGCGCAGCGAGGGCCAGTTCAACACCATCATCTATGAGGAAAAGGACAGCTATCGCGGCGGCGCCGGGCGGCATGCGGTTTTTCTCAATGGCGAGGACATGGCGGCGTTCGGGGTGAGCGAAGGCCAGTCGGTGACGCTGGCGTCGGATGTCGGTCGAATGACTGCGGTGGTCACCCTGTTCGACTTGCCGCGCGGCAGTGCGATGGCTTATTATCCCGAAGCTAACATATTGGTTGGGACCGAAGTTGATCCCCGAAGCAAAACTCCGGCGTTCAAGTCGGTGCCGGTCTGGATCGAGACTTTACCGGCTTAACATAGCGACGCGTTAGTTAATTGCCGCTCGGTTGCCATACAATATCCGCCAGGCCCCGGGCATGGGGCGCTGACAAGCGTCAGGCCGATTTCGATCCGGGTTTAAGCGAGGCTGTCAGCAGGCGGCGGAAGCTCTTGCAATCCAGATGCGTCGGGGCGGGACAGTCTGCAACATGCTGCAGGGTATCGCGCAGTTCGCCGAGCCGGCGGATTTGGACATCGATTTTCGCGGCCTGGTGGCGCAGCTGCGCTCGCGGAAGCTCGGGCCGGGCCTTGCCGCCGAACATCCCCGCGATTTCATCCAGCGTAAACCCCGCAGATTTGCTCAGGGCAATCAGCGCAAGCTGCAGGAGCACGTCGGGCTCGTACTGACGTCGCAGTCCCTTGCGGCCGGCCGAAGAAATCAGGGCAATATCTTCGTAGTAACGCAGGGTAGACGGGCTGTTGCCGGTCCGTTCGACGACCTCGCCGATATCGAGCAGATTCATTCTTGACCTCAAGTTGACTTGAATTCGTAGAGTGCCAGCGAAATCAGGTCAAGCGAGGTAGAATTCATGACGGAGATGGCGTTGAAGGATCGCAGGGGGGCGGGGGCAGCCCTGGCGCTCGTCATGTTGCTGGGGTCGCTGGGCACCAGCATCGCCAACATCGCATTGCCGACGCTGTCTGCGGGTTTCGAGGTGCCATTCTATCAGGTGCAATGGGTGCTCATTGCTTATCTCGCTGCATTGACGCTGTGCGCAGTGATCGCGGGCCGACTGGGCGACCAGCATGGCAAGAAGCGCATGGTGATCTCGGGACTGGCGATATTCTGCGCCGGTTCATTAGCCTGCGGCATAGCTTCATCGCTGCCGCTGCTCGTGGCCGCGCGGGTCCTGCAGGGCATAGGTGCTGCCTTTATGGTCACCTTGAGCATGGCGTTGGTCCGGCAGTCTAACAGCGGCGCAAGCGTGGGAAGGGGGCTCGGGTTGCTGGGGGCAATGTCCGCACTGGGAACCGCCCTAGGGCCAAGCCTCGGAGGGCTTTTGCTGTCCACTACCGGCTGGCGTGGCATTTTTCTTTGTCTCGTCCCGCTTGGTATAGTCGCCTGTTGGCTGGTTATCCGGATATTGCCCGATGATGCCGGGCAGAGCAGGGTCAAGCGCGGCGGCGGTTGGTCCGTCACGTCAGGAATGCTTCGAGGGATGGCCTGCAACTTTCTGGTTGCCGGCGTAATGATGACGACCCTGGTGGTGGGGCCATTCTATCTCAGCATCGGGCTTGGGCTCGATAGTCTGGCAACGGGCCTTGCCATGACGGTCGGCCCGGCGCTTTCCATCGTGACCGGCCTACCCCTTGGACATGGGGTAGACCGCTGGGGCACGCGCCGGGCAGTGCTGGCTGGCTTAGGCGCGATGGGTATCGGCAGCATCGGCTTGGCTGTCTTGCCGCAGGCGCTGGGCCTTTTCGGTTATCTCGCTGCAATCGCCGTTCTGACACCTGGCTATCAGCTGGTTCAGGCTGGCAATGCGGCTGCGACGATGGAGGCGGCTGGCGACAACAGGCGGGGCACGGCTGCAGGCCTGTTGGCGCTTTCACGCAACCTTGGGCTGATTCTAGGCGCTTCGGTGATGGGCGCCGTATTCGCGCTGGGCGGTGGGACGGCGGAACTAGCCGCGCTGACACCGGCGGCGGTTGGTGATGGTTTGCAGCTGGCGTTCGCCGTGTCCGCCAGCATGATCGCCGTTGCGTTCTGGCTGTCTTGGAACAAATCCGAACCTGTCCAGACTCATGGCGCGACCGGATAGGCCACATAGGCCAGTCTGCGGCTATCGGGCGCCCATGAATTGACGTTGATGGTGCCCTGGCCGCCGAAGAAATCGGCGATTATGCGCAGAGGACCGCCGTCGGGACCCATCAGGCGCAGCAGCACCTGCTTGTCGGCGGGGTGGCCGATGGTGCCCTGGGGAAAGCTCAGCACCGCCACCTGCCGGCCATCGGGCGACAGATGTGGGAACCAGTTGACGTAGCTATCGAAGGTCAGCTGTTCGAGGTCGCTGCCATCCGCGGCGCTCATGCGGAAAATCTGGGCATGGCCGGGCCGGGCCGCCGCAAGTTCGGAGTTGAAATAGATCCAGCGGCCGTCCGGCGAATATTCGGGGCCATCATTGGGCATCGATAGGTCGGTCAGCCGCGTATCGGGACCACCGGCAGACGGAATGCTGAACACATTGACCTGCCGCTCGGCATCGCGCTGCTCGATGGCGACATAGGCCAGCGTTTCACCATCGAGCGAAATGCCGTGCAGATAGTAATGAAACGGCGTCGCATGCGTGTTGGAAACCCGGCGCGGCGTGCCGCCGGTGAACGGCACGGCATAGAGATGGCCATCGTCGGAGCTGACATAGATCGTCCTGCCATCTGGGCTAAGCACGTGGTCATTGTTGAGATCGGCCAGGTGACCGGTATCGATCGGCTCGGGCGTGCCGCCGGTCGCGGCAATGCGGAACAGGTGCCCGCCAGCATTGAACACCAGCCACTTTCCATCCGCCGACCAGTTCGGCGCCTCGATCACTTCATCGGCGGTGAAGATGATTTGGGCCGCGCCGTCGAGATCGATGACAGTCAGTTCTGAGCGCTGGCCGGCGGCAAGCGAGCGACCACGGCGGGGGAAAGCAAAGGTCACGGTGTGCACCTGCGATGTGAGTTCGACGCAGCCTAGCGCACAACGTTTGCTCTCGCCAGCGGCCGATCGGGCTTACCCAGCGCTGACATTTCCGAATCGTTGCACGAGGTCCTGAGCAGCCGCTTCGAGGCGGGTCACGTCTTCCTCGCTAAATGCACGCGGCTCGTAATCCAGCAGCGCCAGCGCGCCGACGCAGGTCCCATCTGCCAGCACCAGCGGCACGGCCGCGTAGAGGTCGATGCCATTGGTCTGCAGATAGGCATTTTCACCCACCAGTGGGTGCGCAGTCTTGGAGTGAACTACCAATGGCTGGCGGGTTTCGGTGACGATGCTGGTCAGATGGAAGGCCGCATCGTCTTCGACATGGCGGTCGTCCTGCAACAGGTTGATCGTCGCGAAAGGAATTTCGAAGCTATCGGCTATCTGCTCGATGGCCTGGCCGAGTGCATCGTCGCCGCGGCCCGCCCCGGCGAAGGGTTCGGCCCTACCGCTGGCTTGCAGGTCGTCGGATGCATGCCGGCGCAGGCCGGTCAGCGCCCCGTCGACCGCGTCATCGACCGAGCGGTAGATGGTGTCGACATGCAGCGTTTCGTTTGACTCCTGCGCGCTGAGGTCGTTCAGGGCGCAGACGGCGACGCGAGCCTCCGGCGCCATGCGACGGATGCGGCGGGATACGTAGCGGGTATGCGTCCGGATATCATCGCCCATAAAGACCAGAACCACGACTTCGACGCCTTCGAGATCGAGGCGGCCAATCGCCTCCTGCCGTACGGCCACTGGCGGCAGGACCCGGCTCTCGATGCCCTCGTTGGCCAGACGAATGCCGAGAAGGGTTGCGGCGCATTCGTCTATCTCCGTGCGCCCGCCAATCAGCAGAACCGAACTGTGTTCGGGCCATTCGACCGTGGCGATCTCCCTGATCAGCGCCTCGAACGACTCAACCAGTCGGCGGCGCTGCGGCAGGGCGTCGGGGCCATCGGCCAGCTCATTGCTGGCCAGGCGGAGGGCGGGCATCATCACACCGTCAAGGTAATGCTGGGTATTATGGGCCTCGATATGATCTTCAGTCATTTCGATGGCGTCTTCCGTCGCGCCTCGAAGCATGCGCTGGTAGAGCCGCTCCGAAGGGGAAAGCACCGGCTCGCTGCCCAGCAGCGTTTCGAGGAACTGGAACTGCGGCAGATGGCGGCCGATCACCACGAGACATACCGTCATCGGCGTAGCGAGGATGAGGCCGACAGGGCCCCACAGGGTGGCCCAAAACATGGCGGAGAGCAGAATGGCGATGGCTGATACGCCGGTGCTCGATCCATAAAGACGCGGCTCGATAACGTTGGCCGTGGTGAGATCGAGTAGCAGGAACAGCCCGACTGACAGGATCAGCATGTCCCAACCCGGATCCACCGCAAAGGCGAGCAGGAACGGCACGACGGCGATTATCAGAGCGCCGACAAAGGGGATGTAACGAAACAGAACGATCAGAAGACCCCAAAGTATCGCGCTGGGCACACCGATCAGCCAGAGCCCGATGCCAAAAATCGTGCCGTAGACGGTATTCACGGCCAGTTGGATCAGCAGATAACGGCCGACGCGTTTGCTGGCATCGGCGATGGCGATATTGGCCTTGGAATAGCGTCCGCCACTGACCAGCCGAATGAACCGTTCCTGCAGGTCACCGCGTCCCATCAGCAGGAAAATCAGGAAGACGGCGACGATGGCCACGGTGGCGACCGGGCCGATGATCGAGCCCAGCACCGAACTCAGGATACCCAGCGGCCCGATCTCGTTTGAGATGGTAACAGGGATGGGTGCGCCGGGCCGCGTCTCGGTGCTGGCCATCTGGTCGCTCAGGCCCGCGATGGCGCCGTTGATCTGCTCGAGCAGGGTGTTGTTGCCAAACTGCTGCTGCAGGCCCGCGATCTTGGTGGAGATGGTCTCCTGATAGCCGGGCAATTCCGCTGCCAGCTTAATGATCTGGGTTCCGGCCAGGTAGGCAAAGCCCGAGAGCGCGGCGAGAGCCAGAGCGACAGAGACGATGACGGCCACCGGATCGGGCAAGTGCAGGCGCCGATTGAACCAGGTGACGAGCGGCGCCAATGCGAAGGCCAGCAAGGTCGCCAAAACCAGCGGCACCAGTATGCCGGCGCCAAGATAGAGCAAGGCGGCCAGGAGCACGAAGGTCGCCACGCTTTCGAAGACGCTGGAGCGGTGTGGGAGGTCTGGGGTGAAAGGCAGTTGACGCTGGGACAAGGCAGGTGATCCTCCGGGCTCACGGAACGCGGAACGCCGCAAGATGTTCCTGCCGCCCGGGCTTGTGCCCGTTGCCCCTCGGAGCCTGTTGCCCTACATAGGCGGCCAACTCACGTCATCTCTGAAGAGGTTGCAGGCCTATGGCTCGCCAGTTCATTTATCACATGCACGGAATGTCCAAGTCCTATGCCGGCGGCAAGAAGGTTCTGGATAATATCCATCTCAGCTTCTACCCCGATGCCAAGATCGGTGTGCTGGGCCCCAACGGCTCGGGTAAATCGACGCTGCTCAAGATCATGGCTGGCGTCGAGAAGGAATTCCAGGGTGAAGCCTGGGCCGACAAGGGCGCCCGCGTCGGCTACCTGAGCCAGGAGCCGGAGCTCGACCCGGCGCTCAACGTGCTGGGCAATGTGATGACCGGCATGAAAGAGAAGAAGGCCGTCGTCGATCGTTACAACGAGCTGATGATGGACTATTCGGACGAAACCGCCGACGAAGCCAGCAAGCTGCAGGATCAGATCGACGCCGAAAACCTGTGGGATCTCGAATCGCAGGTCGAAGTGGCGATGGAAGCGCTGGGTTGCCCGCCCGGCGATGCCGATGTGACGACGCTGTCGGGTGGCGAACGCCGCCGCGTGGCGCTGTGTGCGCTGTTGCTCAGCAAGCCCGACTTGCTGCTGCTCGATGAGCCGACCAACCATCTCGACGCCGAAACCACCGCATGGCTCGAACGCCATCTGCGCGAGTTCCAGGGCGCCGTGCTGATCATCACCCATGATCGCTACTTCCTCGACAATGTCACCGGCTGGATTCTCGAGCTCGATCGCGGTCGCGGCGTTGCCTATGAGGGCAATTACTCGGCTTATCTCGGGGCCAAGGCCAAGCGCTATGCGCAGGAAAAATCCGAAGACCAGGCCCGCGCCAAGGTGCTGGAGCGCGAACGCGAATGGATGGGCCAAAGCCCGCAGGCGCGCCAGACCAAGTCGAAGGCCCGTCTCAAGGCCTATGACGATCTTGTCAAGATCAACGAAGCACGCTCGCAGTCGGGCACGGCTCAGATCGTCATTCCGGCCGGCGAACGGCTGGGCCACAATGTCATCGACATCGAGGGGCTGTCCAAGTCGTATGGCGACCGGCTGCTGATCGACAACCTGACCTTCAAGCTGCCGCCTGGCGGCATCGTCGGCATCATCGGCCCGAACGGCGCTGGCAAGACCACGCTGTTCAAGATGCTGACCGGCCAGGAAACTCCGGATGGCGGTTCGGTGACCGTCGCCGAGAACGTGCATCTCGGTTACGTCGACCAGAGCCGCGATAGCCTCAACCCCAACAAGACCGTCTGGGAGGAAATCTCGGAAGGCGACGAAATCCTGATGCTGGGCAAGCGCGAGGTGAACTCGCGTGCCTATACCAGTTCGTTCAACTTCAAGGGCGGCGACCAGCAGCAGAAGGTTGGCAATCTATCGGGCGGGCAGCGCAATCGCGTGCATCTGGCCAAAATGCTGAAAAGCGGCGCCAACGTCCTGCTGCTCGATGAGCCCACCAACGATCTAGACACCGAAACCCTGGCGGCTTTGGAAGAAGCTCTCGAGGAATTCGCCGGCTGCGCCGTGATCATTAGCCATGATCGCATGTTCCTCGACCGCCTGGCCACGCACATGCTGGCGTTCGAGGGTAATTCGCATGTGGAGTGGTTTGAGGGTAATTTCGCGGACTACGAAGCGGACAAGATCAGGCGTCTCGGCGCCGATGCGGTGAACCCGAAGCGGGCTACGTATAAGCCGCTGACGCGGTAGGCCCCGAAATGCAACTAGAGGGTGGCGTGCCATTGGGCCGCCATCCTCCAACTAATATATGAATTCGCGGCGCTCTCATTCAGTACGATGGCTGCAATCCGATAAGAAGGCCTGTCGTCGGCCGGTCGGTACAAGACGGACAGAAGAAATCGGCCAAGGGGCTGTTATTTGGAAACTGGCTTAGCTGCGATGCACCGCAGTTAACGCAGTAAACCCAGTCGGCCACCCAGCGCTCTGTCCAAACGCGGGCGTTTTGCGACCCGCTAAGATAGATTGATTGGGCCTCTTCGAAACCGAGTTTCATGCGTTCCTGCCCCTATTCGATGAGAAGATCGCTGCATGGCTCATTACTGTCAACGTTACCAGCCTGTCGTCCCAAAACTCCGCGACACCCGCGCATTCCCGCGCTAACAGTTCCTTGCGGCATTGGCTGTTGCTTTGGGGGCATGACTTGAAACGAATGATTGGGGTGGTCGCGTTGGCGGCTGCTGTTTTGGGCGCGATGGCGGTAGCGGGTTATGCGGCGCCGGGGCAGTGTACGGTTAGCGGCTATAGCGCGTTTGATTGCGACGTGGTGACGGATGGGGGCGGGCTGACGTTTGGCCTGCCGGATGGTCGCACTTTTGCCTTTGCGTTGATGGAAGAGGGCGTGGGGATGGGCTACCTGATCGAGGCCGATGCGGCGCCGGGTGCCCGGCCGGAGGAAATCCACGATCTGCTTGCCGTGGATGGCAAGCCGGGATGCTGGGCGCGCGAGGATGAGTTCGAGTTCTGCGTGCTGATCGAACAGTAGGAGTTCTGCACATGGTGGGTACGCCATTTACCGTCCAGGTCGGCGGTGCGCGTCTGGCTGGGCTCAAGCTGGGCGAGGGATTGCCGGTGGTGTTCTTGCATGCCGGGGTCTGCGACAAGCGGATGTGGCAGGCGCAGATGAGCATGGTCGCCGAGGAGGGCTGGCAGGCCGTGGCCTATGACCGGCGCGGCTATGGCGAGACCACAAGCCCCGACGAAGCCTTCAGCCATATCGATGATCTCAAGGCGGTGCTCAACGCGCTGGATATTCATGCGGCGGTGTTTGTCGGCTGCTCGATGGGCGGCGGGCTGGCGGTGGATTTCGCGCTGCGTAATCCGGGCCGGGTGATCGGGTTGGTGCTGATTGGGACTTCGGTGACGGGGTCGCCGTGGACCTCCAATGAGGCGGAAAGCCAGCTCGAGGCGGCAGAAGAAGATGCCTATGAGCGCGGCGATCTCGACATGATCAATCGCGTGCAGGCGCATTTGTGGCTCGATGGCCCACGCACCATGGGCGGCAGGGTTACCGGGGCGGCGCGTGAGTTGTTCCTCGACATGAATGCCATTGCGCTGGCAAAGCCGGAACTGACACTGGAAGAGAAACGAGACAGCGCCTGGGACAGGATGGGCGAGATCGGTGCGCCGACCTTGCTGATGGTGGGCGACGAGGATTTTTCGGCGCTGATCGACCGGCATGAGTATTTGTCGGAGGAAATGCCGAACGCGTTTGCGGCGGTGTTGGAAGGTGCGGCGCATATTCCGAGCGTGGAGCGGCCGGATTTGGTGAACACGATGTTGATCGAGTTTCTGGATGCGATTGAGGGTGGGGATGATGAGGGGGAGCATGGTGACGAAGAAGAATAGCAGGAAGAATACCCCCACCTAGCCTCCGCCTGAAAAGGGGGAGGGACTTGATCCAGTTTGTCCCTCTATCGACGTCTAATCACCGGCCGGATTCCTCCCCCTATCAGGGGGAGGCTAGGTGGGGTATCCGCTTCATGCAAAGAATCCAAGCAATGAGAAGCCGATTCAACTGGCTGGTGAGTTGAATCGGCTTCACGCTTTAATGCATTGAATTTGCTAAATTAAGCCGCGAGGATCGCCTCGAAATGCTGGTCCAGTTGCGCTGTCGGGATATTGGTTAGGTCCTTGTTGATCTCGGCCAGCACGGTTTTCTGCACAGCCGGGGAAATGGCTTTGCGCAGGTCGCCGAGGGCGATTGGTGCGGCGGCGATGACAAGGCGATCGAAGTCGCCCTTTTGCTGATGGCGGCCTAGCGTGGCAGCAACCGATTTGACGAATTCGGTTTCACGGTAGGCGACTGGGTCGGTCTTGGGAACAATGCCGCCGCCGCTTTTGCTGCCGGGGCGGTCGCTGGTGATGTCCCGCGCCTGCAGCGCCTCGATCGACCAATCGAGACCTTCGACCTGCTTGAGTCCCTTGCCGGGGCCGGTGTTCTCGAGCACGCGCGCCTGTGCGCCGTCTGCGATCAGAACCCAGGTGATGGTCTTCTTCATGTTGAAACTCCTGCTGGTGAAAAGTCTGATGCGCCTTTGCAAAGAGGCACCGGCAGTCAACGCCCCGGCGCCAAAAAGGTTGGCGCGATGCATCAGCTTTGCATCATGTAACGATCACAAACTCTGATTGGCGATGGGTGGCCGGCGCTGCTATCAGGGGGCTTGGAGCATCCAGACGGATGCGGAGTTTTTCATGTCGCTTCCCGAATCCGCGCCCGAGGCCATCGCGCCTGAGACGGTCACCGCTCCCGCCACGCCGGACGCAAGCGATGGCAGCCGGGGCGTGTTGGCGGCTTTGCTCGCCTATACACTTTGGGGCTTCCTGCCGCTGCTGTTCCGGCAGGTCGAGGCGGCCGGATCGGTGCTGATCGTCGCAGAGCGGACCGTGTGGTCGCTGATCCTTTTGGCGGTCATACTCGCATTTTCCGGTGGCTTTGGCGAAGTGCGGACGCTGTTTTCCGACCGCAATCGGGCGCTAGGAACACTGCTTTCGGCGGTGCTGCTGGCGGGTAACTGGCTGATCTATGTGTGGGCGGTGGAAACTGGCCAGGTGCTGGAAGCCAGCTTCGGCTATTTCATCAATCCGCTGGTTAACGTGCTGATGGGGATGATCCTGCTCGGCGAGCGGCAGAACCGGCTGCAGACGATCTCCATTTTGATCGCCGTCATTGCCATCGGCATTCAGGCGGTGGGGCTGGGCAAGATTCCGTTCGTGGCGCTGAGTCTGGCGCTGTCGTTCGGCTTCTACGGCTATTTCCGCAAAACCGCGAAGCTTGGACCGGCTTCGGGCCTGTTTGCCGAGACGGCGATGCTGACGCCGGTGGCAGTTGGGTTTATCCTATATGGCTTGGTGACCTCGGGGCCGGGCGTGCATGCCGATCCTTACCTGCTGACGCTGCTGGTGCTGACCGGGCCGGCGACGGCTATTCCGCTGCTGCTGTTCGCATTCGCGGTGCGGCGGCTGCGGCTGACCACGATCGGGATGTTTCAATACATCGCGCCGTCGATCCAGTTCCTGGTGGCGATCTACCTGTTCGGCGAGCATCTCAACGGTTTGCGGCTGGTCAGCTTCGGGCTGATCTGGGTGTCGCTGCTGGTGTTCAGCTATGACAGCTTCAAGCGGCGCAAGCGGGCAGCAATGGTCTAGGGATGCGTTGCACGGATAATCTCGGCCATCTTGTCGAAGGTGGCGCCGAAGGGTGTGGCCTCACGCCAGACCAGCGATAGCAAGCGACCGGCGCCGGGCGAGACCAGGTCGTGAATGGCGATGCGCGGGTCGGTGGCCTCCTTGCGCAGGGCAATGCGGGGCAGCAGCGTCACGCCCTGACCATTGGCGACGAATTCCACGATGGTGGAAAGCGAGGTGGCGGCAAAGGTGCGGGCGCCGGGATCGCCGTCGAGCCGGCAGGCCGCGATAGTCTGGTCGCGGAAGCAATGACCCTCATCAAGCAGCAGGATGCGCTCGGGTGCCAGGCTGGAAAGGGAAACCGGCGTGGTGGTACCCTCGCTGCGGCTGGTGGCAAGGACGAAGGCGTCTTCAAACAGCGGGCGGCTGACCAGTCTGGGGCCGTGTAGTGGCGCGTCCGTGCCGATCAGCGCCACGTCGAGGCTGCCATCGACCAGCCCGGCAATCAGCGCATCGGTGCGGTTTTCGCTGACGGTGAAACCGAGGCCCGGCAGTCCAGCGGTCAGCGCCGGAAAGATTTCGGGCAGCAGGTAGGGCGCGACAGTCGGAATAAGGCCGAAGCGAATTGGCCGGTCCGGTTCGCCGGCGTGGCCTAGCGTGAACGCGGCCAGGGCATCGGCGCTTTCCAGCACTTGGCGAGCGCGAGACACAAACTCCATGCCAAAGGGCGTCGGACGAACGCCGGACTTCAGCCGGTCGAACAGCGGTGTGCCACACAGTTCCTCGATGGCCTGCACCTGCTGGCTGAGGGCCGGTTGGCTGATGTTGCAGGCCTTGGCGGCGCGGCCGAACTGGCCGGTTTCGGCCACTGCGACGGCGTAGCGCATTTGCTTGAGGGAAAGGTGCACGATAAGCCTCGCTTATGTAGTATCGAAGCATTATCAATTGGCCTAATGAATGTCACGTGCTTATAAGACGGCAAGCAGCAAGCGTCAGGAGCCTATGATGAGCGATCCACACTCCCCCAATCCGCAGACCCAAGCCGAGGGCGGGAAGTGCCCTGTCGATCACGGCGGCGGCGGCGGTGGCGCCAAGAAGCATGGCGGCAATGGCCAGTGGTGGCCCAAGCAACTCGATGTGCAGATGCTGCACCGCAATTCGTCACTGTCCAACCCGCTCGCCAACGAGTTCGATTATGCCGAGGCGTTCAAGACTCTCGATCTGGCTGCAGTCAAGCGTGACCTTACGGCGCTGATGACCGATAGCCAGGAATGGTGGCCGGCTGACTTCGGGCATTATGGCGGTCTGTTCATCCGCATGGCGTGGCACAGCTCCGGCACCTACCGCATCACCGATGGCCGTGGCGGCGCCGGGCAGGGGCAGCAGCGTTTCGCGCCGCTCAATTCGTGGCCGGACAATGCCAGCCTCGACAAGGCGCGGCGCCTGATCTGGCCGATCAAGCAGAAATACGGCAACGCCCTGTCCTGGGCCGACCTGATGATCCTGACCGGCAATGTCGCGCTGGAATCGATGGGCTTCAAGACCTTCGGCTTTGCCGGTGGCCGTGCTGACGTCTGGGAGCCCGAAGAGCTGTTCTGGGGGCCGGAAGGCACCTGGCTGGGTGACGAGCGCTACAGCGGCGAACGTGAACTCAGCGAGCCGCTCGGTGCTGTGCAGATGGGGCTGATCTACGTCAACCCGGAAGGCCCCAACGGCAATCCGGACCCAATCGCCTCGGCCCGCGACATTCGCGAAACGTTCAAGCGCATGGCGATGAATGACGAAGAAACCGTGGCGCTGATCGCGGGTGGCCACACCTTTGGCAAGACGCATGGCGCGGGCGATCCGTCGCTGATTTCCGCCGAGCCAGAAGGCGCCGACCTTGAGGATCAAGGCCTCGGCTGGAAGAGCAAGCACGGTACGGGCTTCGGTGCGGATGCAATCACTTCGGGCCTCGAAGTGACCTGGACGCAGACTCCGACGAAGTGGAGCAATTTCTTCTTCGAAAACCTGTTCAACTACGAATGGGAGCTTTCGGCCAGCCCGGCCGGCGCCAAGCAGTGGGTTGCCAAAACCACGGACGCGGTGATTCCGAACGCTTTCGATCCGTCCAGGATGCACCTGCCGACCATGCTGACGAGCGATCTGGCACTGCGTTTCGATCCGATCTACGGGCCGATCTCGCGCCGCTTCCTCGAACACCCCGATCAGTTTGCCGATGCTTTCGCACGCGCCTGGTTCAAGCTGACCCACCGCGACATGGGCCCGAAGGTGCGTTACCTCGGACCAGAAGTGCCGGCCGAAGACCTGATCTGGCAGGATGTCATCCCCGCCGTCGATCATGATCTGGTCAACGACGCCGATATCGCGTTCCTCAAGGGCAAGATCGCCGCCTCGGGCCTTTCGGTATCCGAACTGGTCTCGACTGCCTGGGCCTCTGCCGTCACCTATCGCGGCTCGGACAAGCGTGGCGGCGCCAATGGCGCCCGCATTCGACTGGCGCCGCAGAAGGACTGGCTGGTCAACCAGCCGAGCCAGCTGGCGCAGGTTCTGGCCACGCTCGAAGCCATTCAGGCTGAGTTCCAGGCTGGTGGCAAGAAGGTGTCGCTCGCCGATCTGATCGTGCTCGCCGGCGGCGTCGGTATCGAGACTGCCGCCAGGGCCGCAGGTAGCGACGTCGCGGTGCCGTTCACGCCCGGCCGCATGGATGCTTCGGACGCGCAGACCGATGTTGTTTCGTTTGCGGCGCTCGAGCCGCGCAGTGACGGTTTCCGCAATTACTACAGCAATCGTGCCTTCATGGAGCCGGAAGAGTCGCTGGTCGATCGGGCACAACTGCTGCGTCTCACCGCGCCAGAAATGACGGTGCTGGTGGGTGGGCTGCGCGTGCTCAAGGCCGGGGTCAACGAACACGGCGTGTTCACCAATCGGCCCGAGGCGCTGAGCAATGACTTCTTCCTCAACTTGCTGGACATGGCTACGGTGTGGGCACCCAAGGCCGGTGAAGAGGGTGTCTATGAAGGCCGCGATCGCAAAAACGGCGAATTGCGTTGGACCGGCACCCGCGTCGACCTGATCTTCGGCTCGCACTCGCAGTTGCGCGCCATTGCTGAAATCTACGGCCAGTCGGATTCGTCTGCCAAGTTCAGCAGGGACTTCGTCGCAGCCTGGGTGAAGGTCATGAACTCCGACCGGTCCGACCTGCGCTAAGCTACCGACGTGGTTCGAGATACTGGGGCCTCGGCATGCTGCCGGGGCCCATTTTTATTTACGGAGCGGTCCATGGCGGTCGCGGCACATAGCGAGACTGTCTAACCCGCTGCGTCCGCGGCGAAGTTTCCGTTACTTAAAACTTGAATCGAATTGGTCCCAGCGCCTTCAGGGGGTCTGAGCACATGGTCTCCACACTGGACCTTGCAAATACCGCGTAACGGGAACGAACCATGTCTGAACTCGACCAGGGCGAACGGGCCTTTGCCAGCTTTCGCGTATTGAGCAGCAGTGGCGACGAGAACCATTCCGAACGCGAACAGTTGTTCCGCAACATGGCGCAGCTGTTCAGTTACGTATCGGACCGTTGCGACGACGAACAGGTCGCCCAGTATGACGAAGTACTGTGCCAGTTGGCCGAACTGGTTGAAGTCGAGGCCCGGATCCATGTCGCCAAACTGCTGGCGCCGCTCGACCGGGCGCCGGGCACGGTGGTTGTCAAGCTGGCCAATGACGATATCGCAGTGGCCAAGCCGCTGCTGGAATTCTCCAACGTGCTGTCGGATGACGATCTGATCGACATCATCGCCCACCAGAGCGAAGAGCATCGCCTGGCCATTGCGAGCCGCAGCACCGTCGCCGACCGGGTCGGCGAGGCGATTGTCGAGCATGGCGAGCGCTCGTCGGTGGTGCGCCTGGTGCGCAACAGCGGCGCTGAACTCGACAAGGCCACCCTCGAAAAGCTGGTCGAACGCGCAGCCCGCGATGTGGAAATTGCTGCCGACCTGCGCAACCGGACCGATATCGACTGGAAGACCCTGCGCGGCGAGATCGATTCGGTGGCCAGCAAGGTGCTGGAGACGCTGGGCGAAGTGGATCGTGGCCGCGGGCTCGATCCGGTAGCCGCAGGCAAGGTCAATGCTGTCGTCTACAACCGCATGCGCAACCGCGCAGGCTTCTCCGCCAATGAGTGGAAGGTGGCTTATAACCAGGTCAAGGCGCTGAGCGATCGCAAGCAGCTCGACGAGCGCGCATTGGCCCGTTTCGCCCGCTTCGGCTACGGTCACCATGCGGCGGCAGCGCTGACGGTGATCCTGAGCGTGGCGCCGGAGGTCTTCGTCAAATGGCTGGCTGGACAGGATTATGTGGCCGTCACCGTTGCTCTCAAGGCCGCTGGCCTGTCTTCGGATTTGTTCGAGGCCATCGTCGCAACGCTGCCTTGGCGCGATCTCCCATCCGAAGCCGACAAGAAAATGGTCGCCAGCCGCTTTGGCGCGCTTGATACGGAAGAGGCGCTGGGGATTTTCGAACTGTGGCGTGCGCATTCGTTCCGTAAGCGGGCGGTGAGTGAAGAGCGGGCGCAGAGCGTGGCTCAGGTTTAGCTCAATTAGCGGGTACCCCCACCTAGCCTCTCCCTGATGAAGGGGAGGAATCTGGCTGGTGTCTATTGTATATCATGCCTCAAACTGGATCGGATTCCTCCCCCTTTTCAGGGGGAGGCGAGGTGGGGGTATGCTTCCTTCCCCTGCACCGAACCATCCACAAAAACTGATTTTTCCCGACACACCCCTTAACCACTAGACCTCTCGCCCAATCCAGATATAAAGACATCTTTATATCTCGTGAGGGGCGATGGCCAGTTTGGAGCAGTTGGTGACGGTGCTGAAGGCGGCGGGTGAGGGGACAAGGCTGCGGCTTTTGGCATTGCTGGCCGATGGTGATCATTCGGTCAAGGACCTCACCGAAATCCTCAAGCAGAGCCAGCCGCGGGTGTCGCGCCATCTCAAGCTGTTGGCCGATGCCGGACTGATCGAGCGCAACGCCGAGGGAGCCTGGGCCTATTATGGGCTGGCACAGGATGGCGATGCGGGCGCGCTGGCGCAGTGGCTGATATCGCGCGTTGATGCGGCCGATATCGAGCGAGCGCGCGACATCGAGCGGCAGCAGAAGGTGCGCGGCGCCCAACAGGCGCAGGCCAGCCAGTATTTTGCCAAGGTCGCCGGCAGCTGGGATTTGCTCAAGACGCTGCACGTGCCGGAAGAAGCCGTGGAAACCGCTGTCGTCGCCGCGCTGGATGGCCGGCAGGTCGAGACGCTGATCGATCTCGGCACCGGTACCGGGCGCATGCTGGAAGTGCTGCAGAATAGTTACAAGCGCGGCATTGGCATCGATTCCAGCCGTGAAATGCTGACCGTGGCGCGGTCGCGGCTGGCGAGTGCCGGCATTAATCATGCGCAAGTTCGTCTCGGCGATATTGGCGATGTCGATCTGACTGCCGGCCCGGCCGATGTCATCGTGGTGCATCAGGTGCTCCATTATTTCGACGATCCGGGTCGCATGCTGGCGCAGGCGCGACGCCTGCTCAAGCCAGGTGGGGAAATGGTGATCGTCGATTTTGCCCCGCACGAACTAGAATTCCTGCGCAGCGAGCATGCCCATCGGCGGCTTGGCCTGTCGCAAAGCCAGATGAGCGGCTGGGCCGCCGCAGCGGGACTTGGCGTCGAGTCCGTCCGCGAATTTCCCAGCCAGAGCACCGACCGTGGCTTGACGGTTTGCCTGTGGCGCCTCAGCGACAAGACTTGAACGGATAGACCCATGCTCGATGATAATCTGCGTGCCAGCCGCCTGACGGCAGACCAGCGCCCCGAACTGCAGATCTCGTTCGAGTTCTTTCCGCCGAAGACCGACGTCATGGAGGAGAAATTCTGGGACAGCGTGCACAAGCTGGCGCCGCTAAAGCCCCGCTTCGTCTCGGTGACCTATGGCGCCGGCGGTTCGACGCGCGAGCGCACCCTGCGCATGGTCAGCCGGATCAAATCCGAAACGGGCGTCGATGCGGCGGCGCATCTGACCTGTGTCGGCGCGACGCGCGACGAGGTAGATGCCGTGGTGCGCGGCTACCAGGATGCCGGTGTTACGCGCATCGTAGCGCTGCGTGGCGATCCGCCCGAGGGCGTCGGGCAGCCGTTCACGCCGCATCCGGAAGGCTATCGGAATGCCGCTGATCTGGTGGGGGGGCTGCGCCGCATCGGCGAATTCGACATTTCAGTGGCCGCCTATCCCGAGAAGCACCCGCAAAGCGCGGACTGGCAGACCGAGATCGATAACCTGAAGCGCAAGATCGATGCCGGCGCCGACCGCGCCATCACGCAGATGTTTTTCACCAATGGCGACTACCTCCGCTACGTCGAGCGCGCACGCGCAGCCGGCATCACGGCGCCCATCGTGCCGGGCATCCAGCCGATCCATAACTTCAAGCAAATCGCCAGTTTCGCCTCGCGCTGCGGCACCTCGATACCCGACTGGCTAGCCGAACGCTTCGACGGGCTCGATGATGAGCCGGAAACCCACGCGCTGGTCGCCTCGGCAGTGGCCGCGGAGCAGGTTACGGAATTGCTCGACGAGGGTGTCACCGAGTTCCACATCTATACCCACAACCGCTCGCCGCTGGCCTTGGCCCTGGCGCGCATCCTCGGTCGCCGGCCAGAGCAATAGTCGCGGATCCGGTGGGACATTAACCTTGTATTCACCATGATCTGGTGCCATTGCGTCTTGGGCCGCGCGCAGGAAAGCTGACATCGCGTCATTCAGCTTCCGTTCAGCTTACGGGGCCCATTGCCGGTAGTGTGGGCGCTTTTCATAAAACGGCCACGAAAATCCGGCTCTTTCGCCGACTGTGGGCGAAGCAATTCGGGACGTAGAAACATGAAGCTTGACCGCCGTATCACCAATGGACTGGCTTGGGCCGGTGTTATTCTCGTTGTCGGCGTGCCGACGGCGGACCTGTTGTCGGCGCAGTTTTCCGGCGATGCGACACCTGTACGCGCGCAGGTCGCGATGGTTGCGCCTGTCGCGCCGATGCCCGCGCCACTCAGTCAGCGCCCTGCCGCCCCAGTTGCCAAGCCGGTGGCCGAAGTTGCATCGGCGACGCCGGCCAAGCCTGTGGCTCCCGCCGTGGCCCAGCCGGTTTCTGTCCCGCAGACGACCGGAGTGGTCAATAATTTCCTGCAGTCCGGCAAGGCTTTGCCGAGCTATATCACTGCCGCCGGTTCGGCGCCCGCACAGGCACAGGTTGCAGCAACGCCGCCGGTCCGCACGCCCATCGTTACTACGCCTGCGCCAGTGACTCCCGGCGTCGACCCGATCCAGGTAGCATCCATCCCGCCGCAGAAGGTGGCGCCCATGCCGATGCCGCTTTCAATGCGCCCGGCCCCGATCCGGGTGCCTGTCGCGACCATGGCGCCGAGCGTTCCTGGCGATATCGTGATTCCGCCCGGCCTTGTGCCCGTCGAGCCGCTGGACACGGTCACTGCTGCCGATCTCGACGACTGGGAAACCGGCCCGCTGTCTGAATATCTCGCGCAAAAGCAGGGTCGGGGCAGTTCGGCCAACGTCACCTCGGACTATGATCCTGATGGCTTTTTCCTCGACCAGGGCCCCAGCCCGTCGCGCCGCGACCGGGTGATCGGCTGGGAAGATCAGGGCTCCTCTTTCTTCGCCGACTGAGGCACTGCCGCCATGCGTCCTTAGACAGTGGACCGGTGCGTGCCTAGCCGATAGGTTGCGCCTCCTGATCGTCGGCGCTGCCGTGCGATTCCACTCACGAGGCGCAGCGGAGCATCATAAGCGTGCGCATGCGCGAAAAGCAGACGGATATGTGGGAGAGACTAGGCGACCTTGTCGGCTCGTTCAGCCAGCGCACCGGCTTTGCGGGCTCGCTGGTCAACGCGCTCGACCCTGACAACTGGTTGCCTGGCGGGCGCGATGCGGCCTTCACGCTGGCGCTAATCGCGCTGGCCGCGAAGATGGCTGTGGCAGATGGCGCGGTTACGGCCTCCGAAGAGCGCGCCTTCCGTGCCACGGTGGAAATCGCTGCGGGCCACGAAGAGCAGATCGTCCGGGTGTTCAACCTCGCCAAGCAGGATGTCGCCGGCTACGACGCCTATGCCCGCAAGGTGACGCGGTTTTTCCACGACAGCCCCGAAACACTCGAACATGTGCTCGACAGCCTGTTCTTCATCGCGACGGCCGACGGTCTGGTGCATCAGGCCGAGCTCGATTATCTCAAGTCGGTCAGCGATATCTTCGGCTTCGACGATGTGCGCTTCGAGCAGTTGGCCAGCCAGCATGTGCAGCTGGAAGCGGGCGTCGATCCCTATGCCGTGCTGGGTCTGTCGCCCAAGGCCGACCCCGCCGAAATTCGCCGGGTCTATCGATTGCTGGTGGCTGAGCATCATCCAGACCGGCTGATCGCCAAGGGCGTGCCCGAGGCGCTGATCGACGTCGCGACCGATCGCATGAAGGCAATCAACCTCGCCTACCAGGCACTGACCAAGCCAGTACAGCGGCCCTTGCTGACCGCCGATCCCGCCAACGCTTGACGCGGACCCTTCCAACTCTCTACATCACGCCAGCCAGTTGACCGGGTGACCGCTGGCAGTGGGGTAACCTGCTGCGGGAGGAAAGTCCGGGCTCCTTCGAAACACGGTGCCGGTTAATGGCCGGCGGGGGCGACCCCAGGGAAAGTGCCACAGAAAGTAAACCGCCACGGCATGCCGGGGTAAGGATGAAAGGGTGCGGTAAGAGCGCACCGGGCAACCAGCAATGGAAGCCGCACGGTAAACCCCACCGGGAGCAAGACCAAATAGGGATGACGCGGGGCTTCGGTCCCAGCCTGTTTTGAGGCCAGATCATCCGGGTTGGTTGCACGAGCGTCCTGGTAACAGGCGCCATAGATGAATGGTCACCACGTCTGCGTCGCAAGGCGCAGGCCCTACAGAACCCGGCTTACAGGTCAACTGGCGTTTTCCTTTCAGCCTCTAGGCGATGCTTTTTTCACGGCCTGTGCCATTCGGGTGCGCCAGTCGTCGCCCTCAGATTTGAAGCGTTCCACCACGTCGGGATCGAGCCGCAGAGTCACGGCCTGTTTGGCATTGTGCAGGCGCGGCCGGCCTCTGCCGCGTCGGATGGATTCGGCGAGTTTGGGCAGCACTTCGTCGATTGGCTTGAGGCGAGAAAGCTCTTCGTCGGTTCGGGGCCGCTCGATTTCCGGATCCGGGCCGATCAATTCGCCGGTTGCATCGTCAACCCACCAGCCATCCTCATCTTGATGAATCTTTCCGACAGCAATCAGCTCTCGCATCTCACGATCATAGGTTTCCCAACGCCGCTGCATTTCAGCATCGTCTTTCGGGCTATCACCCAAATCACTGGTAACAAATGAGGGCCACTTTTCAGCCATTCATCCGGTTCCTTTCCTTCTGATTTGCCCTGCGCATGGAAACAACCGAGATTGCCTCACTGCCGAGCGGCCGAAATATAACTGCGATCACCATGGTTCCATCGATATTGCCAATCGCTAGGCTACGTCCGTCCTTGGCACTCTCCACATAACAGGACAGGAAAAAGTCGAAGGACAGCGCTGCAAAATCCATGCCGTGCTTGGCGATGTTGGACTGACGATTGGCTTCGTCAAAGATAACCCGCATTGCTATTTACGTAGACGAAAATTGAGGCATGTCAATAAACGCACACGAAAATTAACCGCACATCACGCGCAGCCCTAAGCCGAAAACTGCAGGCTCACCCGCGTGCCGATGCCTTCGGTGCGGTAGGCTACGGTGGCGCCGAGGCCGCTGGCCATTGCTTTGACGATGCGGCTGCCGAGGCCGGTTCCCTGCACTTTGCCGGTGCCGTCCCAGCCGATGCCGTCGTCTTCGACGGCGAGGTCGATCAGTTCGCCTTCGCCGCGCCGCATCGAGATGCGAACATCACCGTGGCCGAGATCGGCATAGGCGTATTTTATGGCATTGGTCACCAGTTCGGTGACGATGACGCCGATCGAGGCGGCCTTTTCGGTCGGGATGGCAATGTTTTCGGCCGTCACCAGGATGCGGGAGTCGTTGCCGGTCGCCTTCATCGTGGTTTCGAGTTCGGCGGCGAGGCTTTGGAGGTAGTCACCGATCTGCACCGAGCGCACGTCGTCGCTGGTGTAGAGGTGGCGGTGCACACCGGCGATGGCCTGGATGCGGGCCTGGGTTTCCGCGAGAGCCTGCTTTGCGTCATCGTTGCTGACCGCATTGGCCTGCAAGCCGACCAGCGCGGCGACCATGGCGAGGCTGTTGGCGACACGATGATTGACCTCGCCCAGCAGGATTTCGGCGCGTTCGCGGGCTTGGCGCATTTCCAGTTCGGCGGTGGCCTTGGAGCGCGTCAGGTTGATCAATTCCAGCGCGTTGGTGATGGCGCTGCTGAGCAGTTCGAGGAAATCGGCATCGACGGTCTTGAGCACGTAGTCGGCAGCGCCCGCCTTCAGCGCCGCGATGGCCACCGCGGTCTCGACCGTACCGGTGACGTAGACCACGGCGGGCTTGTCGACCAGGTCTTCCATCTGCGCTAGCACGTCGAGGCCGGTACCGCCGGGCAGATAGTGGTCAAGCCCGACAACGTCTATTCCGCCCTGGCTAATGCGCTCAAGGCCTGCTTCGGCCGTTGCCGCAAGCTCTACCGCATAGCCGCGCCGCTCCAGTGCCTTCTGCACGAGCCGTGCAAGGCCTGGATCGTCGTCGATGTAGAGCACGCGTGGCGGCTGGGTCATAATCAGTTGGTTTCCGGAACCTGCATCACCGCAAAGAACAATCCGAGCTGGCGGATAGCGTTGGCGAAGCCATCATAGTCCACTGGCTTGGTGATATAGACATTGGCGCCAAGGTCGTAGCAGCGCTGGATTTCGCGCTGGTCGTCAGTGGTGGTCAACACGACGACGGGCGAGCGCTTGGTATGCTCGTTGCCTTTGACCTTTTCGAGGATATCGACACCGGTCATGTCGGGCAGGTTGAGGTCGAGCAGCACCAGCAGTTGGCGGCCCTTGTTGGCCGAGCCGGTGCCATCGGGGCCCATCAGGAAGGCCAGCGCGTCCGTGCCGTTGGTGAACGGGATGATTTGGTTGGATACACCGGCGCGGCGGATGTTTTTCTCGATAAGGCGGGCGTGGCCCTCGTCGTCCTCGATCATGATGATGGTGACTGGCTTACCGTCGTTGCTCATGCGGACTGGCTCCCGATAAAGCTGCGCAGGTCGCGCGGCAGGATGATGATGAAAGTGGTGCCGACGCCCAGTTCTGAGCGCAGGGTGATGTCGCCGCCCAGGCTCCGCACCATGGTGCGGACATGGGCGAGGCCGATTCCTTCGCCGGGCTGGGTCTGGGTGCCGGCGCGGCGGAACAGTTCGAAGACGCGTTCGTGGTCGGCGGCAGCGATGCCGCGGCCATTGTCCTCGACCTCGATCTCGATGCGATTGCCCGGTGCCGGCTTGGCGCGCACGGCAAGTTCCAACGGACGGCCGAGCTGCTGATATTTTATGGCATTGTCGAGCAAGTTTCCGAGCACCTGTTCGAGCGACAGTTTATCGGTCACGATGCGTGGCACGTGCACCTCGACAGTCGCCGCGCCGCCGTTTTCGACGATCTGGTGCTGAACGGTCGTGACGGTTGCCTCGGCCATTTCGGCCAGGTTGAGTGCTTCCGGCTTGAGCTGGCGGCGGCCTTCGCGGGAAATCTTGAGGATGGCGTTGATCAGGCTGTCCATCTTGCGGGTGGCGGCGCGGATGAAGGTGATGGCCTCGGGCAGGTCTTCAGTGGCTGCCAGCTTGGCATCGGTGAACTTGGGATCGCCGTCATCGTGTCGATCGGCCATGTAGCCCGAAAGCTCAGCGACGCTGGTTTCCAGCTCGCTGGTAAAGCCCATGATGTTGACCAGGGGCGCCCGCAGGTCGTGCGTCACGATATAGGCGAAGCGCTGGATTTCCTCGTTGGCGCGGCCAAGGTCGGAGGTGCGCTCTTTGACCCGAACCTCAAGGCCGGAATTTGCCTCTTCCACGGCGCGGCGGGCAGCGGCCAGCTCGCGAGTATAGACCAATACGGTCCAGACAGAGCCGCCCACCACGGCGAGGATGATGAAGGCGCCGATGATGGTCACCCAGCGTAGGGCAACCGTGCCGTTGCGCTGGTATTCCAGACCCTCGACGGTACGGGCATCGGCCGCTTCGATTATGGCGGTGAACATGGTGCGCAGGGCATTCATGTCGTCTTTGCCCCGGTCGGTGCGGACGATTTCCATCGCCTGGTCGAGGCGGCCGGCGCGGGCGAGCTGTATGGTTTCGGCGAGCTCCGCGAGCTTGCTGTCACTATTGGCGCGCACCATGGCGGCGACACCGTCGGCCTCGGGGTAGGGAGCCAGCACCTGATCGAGCCTGTCAAGGAACTCCGGCAGGGTGGGAACGGCCGCTTCGTAAGGCGCCAGATAGCTGTCTTCCCCGGTCAGCAGATAGCCACGCTGGCCGGTTTCGGCATCCTGCAGGGCGTTGCGCACACCGACGGCTACAGCCCGCGCGACGCGGGCACTGGTGGTTTCGTTGAACCAGTAATAGTTGTTTTCCACCAGCCAGATGGTGGTGCCAACAATGCTGGCCAGCGCAAAAAAGGCCACGGTCAGCAACAGCGTGGTTGAACGCACAAATACATTGGTCGAAATCGGCATTAACGGTTCCCGGCACGCGTCGCCATGTTCATGGCGCAAAGGCAAAGTGCGGGCAATATCGAAAAGCAATCCAGCTACGGATTTCGGCGATTAGTGGGCATATGGGCGTGAAAATCGGCCACGCCAACCGCATGGGAAACAGAATCTTAAACGTCCTTGGTCAAAGTACGAGTATGTTTACGAACCGGCTTCCCGGCGGTAGTGGAGTAGCGGCATCTATGGGCAAGCGTTTCATGCCCGAAACCAGCCAGGACAACGGCCCCCATGTTCCTGTCCTGCTGGACGAGGTTCTGGCGGCGCTGTCTCCGCTTGAAGGCAAGCGCATCGTCGATGGCACCTTTGGTGCCGGCGGCTATTCGCGTGCCCTGCTGGAAGCTGGCGCCCTCGTCGTTGCCATTGACCGTGACCCAAGCGTCAAGCCCTTTGCCGATGCCCTGATGGCCGAGTTCGAAGGTCGCCTGATCTTTGTGCCTGGCACGTTTTCCGAACTCGATACCCTTGCGTCCGAGCATGGCCCCATAGATGGCGTGGTGTTGGATATCGGCGTGTCGTCAATGCAGCTCGACCAGGCCGAGCGCGGCTTTTCCTTCATGCGCGAAGGCCCGCTCGACATGCGGATGAGCGGGCAGGGCGAGAGCGCTGCCGATTTGGTCAATACGCTCGATGCCGAGCCGCTGGCCAACCTGCTCTATGCCTTTGGCGAAGAGCGTAAGTCGCGCCGCATTGCCCAGTTCATCGTGGCTGCGCGCGAGACCGCGCCGATCCAAACCACGTTGGAGCTTGCGAAAACCGTCGAGAAGGCCATTGGCCGCAAGCCGGGCGATGCCCATCCGGCGACCCGGACGTTCCAGGCGCTGCGTATTGCGGTCAATGCCGAGTTCGAGCAGCTGGTCGAAGCGCTGTTCGCCTCCGAACGCTTGCTCACCGAGGGTGGCAAGCTGGTCGTCGTGACCTTCCATTCACTGGAAGACCGCATCGTCAAGCGCTTCTTTGATCCCGACAAGGGTGGTCCGGCGCAGTCGCGGCACTTGCCGCAGGTGCAAACCGAAGCCCGGCGATGGGTCGAGGTGGCAAAGGCACGCAAGGCCGGAGAATCCGAGCTGGGCCGCAATTCGCGGGCGCGCTCGGCAATTTTGCGGACTGCCACTCGTTCCGACGCAGTGCAGCGTCCCGTCAGTCTTGACGGTCTCAGCGTCCCACAGATCCGGGGCGCCGAATGATCCGCAACTTCAATATCTTCCTGATTTTTACCAGCGTGTTTGTACTGTCGAGCGTTTATGGGCTCAAGTTCTCCATCGAGAACACCGCCAGCGAGCGCACAGAGCTGATCGCCCAGATCGACAGCCAGGAGGGCGAGCTGTCCATTCTGAAGGCCGATGAGGCCGTGCTGAGCCAGCCGGGCCATATTGGCCCCATCGTGGCGCGCCACGAGTTGGCGCTGGCCATTTCACCGGTCAAGCAGGAGCAGTTCGGTGCTTTCGCCGACCTGCCGATGCGTCCCGTGCAGCAGCAGCCCAATAGCTCCGCAATGAACTCGCTGTTTCAAGCGCTGGAAGCCGGTGTCGATCCGATCGACGCCATCCTCGAACTGGAAGGGATCGAATAATGGCCGTCGCAGACGAATTCGCGCCAACCATTTCCCTCGAGGGCGCCCGCAAGGCGCGCGGCAACCTGACCCAGGCACGCATCCGCTGGATGGTGCTGGCCATGGTACTGGGCTTTGGCCTCGTCGGCGCGCGCCTCGTGCAGCTCGGCATGGTCGAGACAGACTCCACCATCGAGGGGCAGGCGCGCGATGTCATCACCGCGACGCGGCCGCCGATCCTTGATCGCAATGGCCTCGAAATGGCGGTCGATATCCGGGTGCCATCGCTATTCGCCGAACCGCGCCGCATCATCGATGTGGAAGAAGCAGTCAAAAAGCTGCGCACGGTGCTGCCGGACCTGGATGAGAAGTGGCTGCGGGCCCGGCTGACCGGCGACAAGGGCTTTGTGTGGGTGCAGCGCGAGCTATCGCCTGCCATTCAGGACAAGGTGATGCGGCTGGGTATTCCCGGCGTCGACTTCATCACCGAATCCAAGCGCTTCTATCCTGGCATGAGTGAAGCCAGCCATATCCTGGGCTCGACCAATATCGATAACCAGGGCATTGCCGGTATCGAACGGCACATGGACAGCGAAGACGTCGCCCTGCTGCAGGACCTCGGTCTGGCGCGCGGCAATGCGCTGGCACCGGTCGAGCTCAGCGTCGACATGCGCGTGCAGCACATCATGCACGAGCAGTTGATGGACGCGATGACTCGCTACAAGGCCATTGCCGCTGCGGGCGTGATGATGGACATTCATACCGGCGAAATCATTGCCTTGGCTTCGGTGCCGGACTTCGATCCGAACGATCCCAAGTCAGCCCTGGTCAAGGACAGCTTCAACCGCATCACCGCCGGCATTTTCGAGCCTGGCTCGATCTTCAAGACCGTGACAATGGCTGGTGCAATCGACGCGGGCGCAGTGCGGCTGACTGATCAGTTCGATGCCCGCTTCGGCGTTCGCTTCGGCCGTTTCACCATCGACGATTTCCACGGCAAGCACCGCATCCTGAGCCTGCCGGAAGTCTATAAATACTCTTCCAACGTCGGCACCATCCGCGTCATGCAGGCGCTTGGCAAGGACAACTACCGCGCCTTCCTCAGCACCATGGGTTTCGATGCCCGCGTGCCGTTCGAACTGCCGGAAATGCGCCTGCCGACCGTGCCCAAGAATTTTTCCGAAGTGGGTGCGGCGACGGCGTCGTTCGGTCATGGCCTATCGGTATCGCCGCTGCACATGGTCACGGCCTATTCGGCCTTCGTCAACGGCGGCAATTACATCGCCCCGACGCTGTACAAGCGAACGGTGGCCGAGGCCGAACCGCTATATCGTCGCGTCGTCCAGCCTTCGACCAGCGAAGCCATTCGCTATCTGATGCGCCTCAACGCGATCGGTTCGGGCGGCTCTGGCTCGCAGATGAACAAGCTGGCGCTGGGCTTCCGCGTCGGTGGCAAGACCGGCACCGCCGAAAAGGTGGTCGATGGCCGCTATTCTTCTAGCAAGGTCACCAACTTTTTCGGTTCGGCTTTCCCTCTGGATAACCCTCGCTATGCAATGATCATCATGATCGACGAGCCCAAGGCGGAAAGCGCGCAGACCGGCACCACGGCCGGCTGGAACGCCGGTACCGTTACCGGTCGCATAGTGCAGCGGGTGGCGCCGATGCTCGGCATTGCGCCCGATTTTTCGCCTCTTATCGACGATAGCCTCGTACCTGCTTCGCTTCGCAACGGCCCGCCCGGCTCACAATTTAACTGATCCAGAAGGATTTGCCCCCGTGTCACTCAGCGTCACACAACTGCTCGAAGGCTCCGGTGCCCGCCCCAAAAAGGGATTGGGTGCGGTTTTTGGCCTCAATTCCGACAGCCGCCGGATCGAGCCGGGGGATATTTTTTTTGCCCTGCCGGGCCATAGCGTTCATGGCAACCAGTTCGTGTCCGACGCGGTCAAGCGCGGCGCCCTGGCGGTGATCACCGATGTTGCTCCCGTCGGCGATCCGGGCGTTCCCGTGGTCGTGGTCAAGGATGTGCGCGCGGCCTATGCCCGTGCCGCGTCCCGCATTTTCGAGCCGCAGCCCGAAATCACCGTTGCAGTGACTGGCACCAACGGCAAGACTTCGGTCGCATCCTTCGTGCGCCAGATCTGGAGCTATGCCGGCGTACCCGGCGCCAGCATCGGCACGCTCGGCGTCGACACCGCGACCCGCCATATCGACGGCAGCCTGACCACCCCGGATTCGCGCACGCTGCATCAGACGATGCGGGCGCTGAAGGCCCAGGGCATCGACTATGTGGCGCTCGAAGCGTCGAGCCATGGTCTTGACCAGCGCCGGCTCGATGGGCTGCATTTCGAGGCGGTCGCCTTCACCAACCTCAGCCGCGACCATCTCGATTATCACGCCGACATGGACGAATACCGCAACGCGAAGCTGCGCCTGTTCACCGACCTGTTGGTCGATGGCGGCGCGGCGGTGGTCAATGTCGATGACCCGGAATACGAGCCCTTCATGTTCGCGGCGCTGGGCGCCAGCGCGACGCTGCTGACGGTGGGCCGCGAAGGCGCCTATATCGAAGTGCTGTCGGTAAAGCCCGAGGGCTACGGCCAGCGCGTCGAAGTGCGTCACGTTGGCGAAAAACTCAGTTTTCACCTGCCGCTGACCGGCGAATTTCAGGTCAGCAACGCCATCGTTGCCGCTGCCCTCGCTATGTCGAGTGGCGTGGACAAGGCGCAGGCATTCCCGGCGCTGAGCGAACTGGTCGGCGCCAAGGGCCGACTGGAACTGGTGGCCGAGCATAACGGCGCGGCGATCTTCATCGATTATTCCCACAAACCCGTCGCGCTCGAATCGGCGCTTGCCTCGCTTCGGCCATATGCCAAGGGGAAGCTGCGAGTCGTGTTCGGGGCGGGCGGCGATCGGGACAAGGGCAAACGACCGATGATGGGCGAAGTCGCCCAGCGTCTGGCCGACGATCTCATCGTCACCGACGACAATCCCCGTACCGAGGATGCTGCGACGATCCGCAAGGAGATTCTGGCTGCCACCAAGGGCGCCAAGGAGATCGGCGACCGCAAGGAAGCTATCGTTTCGGCAGTCAAGTCACTGCAGCCGGGTGATGTCTTGCTGGTTGCCGGCAAGGGCCACGAGGACTACCAGATCGTCGGAACGACGAAGCACCATTTCTCCGACCATGAGGTCGTGGCGGAGGCTATCAAGGGGTAAGATTTTGTGCGATTGGCAAACTCGATCTGACACCTCTTCCATAGGGAGAGTTGGCGCAAGCGGCGGCATTCCGTCATGACCCAGCCCCTGTACACGATCGACGCCATCCTCGCGGCCACGGGCGGCACGAGCGCGCTCGATCCAGCTACCCCAATCAATTCCATCACCATCGACTCGCGCGAGATCGGGCCTGACGCGCTGTTTGTCGCCATCAAGGGTGACCGCTTCGACGGGCATGACTTCGTCGAGACGGCACTGAACAATGGCGCCGTTGCAGCGCTGGTCAACCGTGGTCACGGCGACCGGCGTGTGGTGGTTTCAGATGCATTGGAAGGCCTGCGTGCCATCGGGCGGGCGGCGCGGGACCGTAGCCGGGCCATCGTGGTCGGCGTTACCGGCAGCGTTGGCAAGACCACCACCAAGGAAGCTATCCGCGTGGTGTTCGAGGCGGCGGGCGAAACCCACGCTTCGATCAAAAGCTTCAATAATCACTGGGGCGTGCCGCTGATGCTGGCGCGGTTTCCGGAGCGGGCGCAGTTCGGCGTGTTCGAGATGGGCATGAGCGCGCCCGACGAAATCCGGCCGCTGGCGCAATTGGTGCGGCCGCATATTGCCGTCATCACCACCATCGCGCCGGCCCATCTGGAGAGCTTCGGCTCGCTCGATGGTATCGCCCGCGCCAAGGCCGAAATCTTCGCCGGGCTCGAGCCGGGCGGCACGGCGGTGCTCAATGCCGATCATCAACAGCTCGCTGTCCTGCTCGACGAGGCAAGTGCGGCCGGCGTTGGCCGGATTGTCACCTACGGCGAAGCGTCTGGGGCCGATTGGCGAATTCTCAATATCGAAATCGCCGCCGACAAGTACTTTGCGACCATCGACCACGACGGCGAGCGCCATGCATTGGTGTTGAATGTTCCAGGACGGCACATGGTCGCCAATGCCACGGCGGCTTTGGCCGTCAGCTATCTTGCTGGCATCGAGTCGGACGTGGCGTTGCGGGCGCTGGCTGGCTTTGGCGCACAGGCGGGCAGGGGGCAACGCCTGCGTCTAGGGTCCGGCGACAGAGTGCTGCTGCTGACCGATGAAAGCTACAATGCCAACACGGCTTCGATGAATGCCGCGTTGGAGGTGTTTGCTGCCCAGACCGCGCCGGGCGGCCGCAAGGTGGTCATCCTGGGCGACATGCTGGAACTGGGCGAACAGTCGGCGAGCCTCCATGCCAGCCTCGCTCCGGCGGTGACGGCGACGGGCGCCGACCGCATCTATCTGATCGGGCCGGGCATGGCGGCGCTCGCTGACGCAGTCGGCGCCGGCCGTGTTGCCGCACACACACAGACGGCCGCAGAGATGGCGGAGATCGTGCTCAACGATCTTGCCTATGGCGACGCAGTTATGGTCAAAGGGTCCAACGGCGTGGGCCTGGCGGGAATTGTCGACAAAATCCGCAACCAGTTCGGCAATAACTGACCCCACCCAACGAGGACGCTTCGCTTCATGTTGTACTTCCTTGGTCAGTTGAGCGACGCTCTCACGGCCTTCAACGTCTTCCGCTACATCACCTTCCGCACGGCAGGCGCAGTTATCACCGCGCTGTTTTTCGTGTTCCTGTTCGGCCCCGGCATGATCGCGCTGTTGCGTCTCAAGCAGGGTCGGGGCCAGCCGATCCGCGAAGACGGTCCGGCGGGACACCTGCTCACTAAGAAGGGCACGCCCACCATGGGCGGGCTGATGATCCTGTCGGGGGCGGTGATTTCAACGCTGCTCTGGGCCAATCTCAGCAACGGCTACGTCTGGGTCGTGCTGTTCGTGACCATCGGCTTCGGCGCCATTGGCTTTTACGACGACTACCTCAAGGTCAAGCGGATGAGCCATGCCGGCTTTGGCGGACGGCAGCGCCTGCTGCTTGAAGCGCTGATCGGCTGTATCGCCGCGTTCTTTATTTCCCAGCTCGCTGCCGGTTCGTACGGGACGTCGCTGCTGTTCCCCTTCGTCAAGGACCTGGCGCTCAATCTTGGCTATTTCTACCTGCTGTTTGGCGGCTTCGTCATCGTCGCGGCGGGCAATTCCGTGAACCTGACCGATGGTCTCGATGGTCTTGCCATCGTGCCGGTCATGGTGGCTGCGGCCTGTTTCGCGCTGATCGCCTATCTGGTCGGTAGCGCGAACTTCTCCGAATATCTGCTGCTCAACGCCGTGCCCGGCACGGCTGAGCTGTCGGTGGTCTGCGGCGCGTTGATCGGCGCGGGGCTTGGCTTTTTGTGGTTCAACGCGCCGCCCGCGCAGATTTTCATGGGCGATACCGGCTCGCTGGCCTTGGGCGGCGCGCTCGGCACCATCGCCGTTGCCACCAAGCATGAGCTGGTGCTGGCGATCATCGGCGGGCTGTTCGTGCTCGAGGCGGTCTCGGTGATCGTGCAGGTCGCCTCGTTCAAGCTCACCGGCAAGCGGGTGTTCCGCATGGCGCCGATCCACCACCATTTCGAGCATCTCGGCTGGACCGAAAGCCAGGTGGTGATCCGCTTCTGGATTATATCCTTCGTGCTGGCACTGATCGGGCTCTCAAGCCTGAAGCTGCGCTAGGATTTCCGTGTCTGTCTGGTCAGCGGCAAAAGCCGCTGACCAGACAGGCGGTCGGGCGAAGCCCTTGACCAGGATCGGGCCGGTCGGCCGTCCGGTGGGTGAGCCGGGGCAAGTTCTAGCGTGATCTCGTAGAGTTGGCCGCTGGCCGGCTCTGGCAGTTCCGGACCCGTCAAGTTGATGGTGCGCGGATCGCTGAAGGTGCCCAACGACACTGGGCCGGTGGCTGGATCCATCGCGGCGCTGATCCAGCAGGCTCCGCCCAATAACGGCGTGCTGAAGGCCATCGGCAAGCTCGGCGTTGAGGGCGGTTCGTCCTATGCGTTCGATATCGCATCTACCGAAGATCTGACCAACACGGCTTACCTGGTGATCGACAAAGTGCTGCACACGGTGGATATCGCCACTGGTGCCGCCACGGAAGCCGGCGCCATTGAAGGAGTAGACGGTATGATCAGCGATATTGCTGTTCTTCAGTAACTAAGTCTCCAGTCGACACCCTCCCCCTTGAGGGGAGGGTGTGCTTACAACGGGCACATTGTGGCTCTCATCACCCCACCCTCAATCCCTCCCCATTCAGGGG
>NZ_LAPV01000100.1 GCF_000971275.1 Devosia psychrophila
ACGATGGCCACCTTCAGGCCGGCGCCGGACAGGCGCGCAGCCAGCGGCGGGCCGGCCTGTCCGGTGCCGATGATGATGGCGTCGAAGCGTTGCGTCATGGCGCTCTCCTTCGTGTGCGGGCCGGTCGCGGCCGTCTCGCTATGGTAGGCGGCGCACGCGGCAACGGCGAGTCATGGCAACAGGAGTTGCCGACGCGCCGGGCAACATACGCAGGCAGCGCCTTCGCCGGAAGGAAAGCAGGAAGTCGGCCGGTGCGCTCAATGGCGAGCGCACCGGCGCATCACATCAATGGTGGTGAGGGTGGTGGCCATGGCGACGGTAGCCCCGGTCGTCGCGGTCGGAATACGAATTGCGCTGGACGTTGCCGCCCAGAGCTGCACCGGCGCCGCCACCCAGGCCCGCACCAACGATGCCGCCCGTGTGGCCGCCCATGGCATTGCCCGCAGCCGCACCCACGCCGCCGCCCAGCGCGCCGCCCACGATGGCGCCCTTGCGCTCGCGGCCGTTGGCCGTCAATGCGCCGCCCGCGCCGCCGCCGATCGCCCCACCAAC
>NZ_LAPV01000101.1 GCF_000971275.1 Devosia psychrophila
ACCAATCCCGACAACGTCACCTACATGAATGTCTTCATCACTACCATCTTCGCCTCTTGGTCAGCGTTGGAACAAGCTCATACCGCCTCAATCAAGCACACCGAGACCACCTCCTTTGCTATAACCACCTCTGAAGGTAGCGCTGCCATCACTGCGGTGCTAGTTACGATTCTCCAGCTACTTCCCGCCCTCGCCCCTCTCCTTCATTCTCTCCACCACACCCCCTTCCCCGCCTTCTCCACTCCCACTCTCCTTTTCTTTTCTTCCCCCCTCCCTTTCTCCTCACTCCCCTCTCTTTTCTTTTCTTTTTCCATACTTTATAGTTCCATCCCCTCCTCACGCTTTCTCTTTCCCTTCACTTTTCCCCCCTCCCCCTTCCCCTCTTCTCCCTTCCCCTCGTTTTGTTCTGGTTCCTTTTGTTTGTCATCCTTTTCCTCCCCCTTCTTTTCGCTCTCGTCTCATCCTTTGTCCACCTGTCTACCTTGTTCCTTTTTTTTTTCTGCTCTTTCCTGCTTTTCACCTTCCTCCTCATCTTCATCCTCCTGCTCTATT
>NZ_LAPV01000102.1 GCF_000971275.1 Devosia psychrophila
GGGTACGGGCCCGGCTTGATGGTGCGGTAGACGTAATAACCGTTGGCGTCTGTCAGCATGCGGCCGCAGCCGCCGAAGTTCGGGTCGATCGGCGCGATGTACTGGTCTTTCTTGTGGCGATAGCGCCCGCCCGCGTTGGCCTGCCAGACCTCCACCAGCGCGTTCGGCACGGGGCGGCCGAATTCGTCGCGCACATAGCCATGGACGATGACGCGCTCGCCGATGGGCAGGCCTTCCTTGGCGTAGTTGAGGATCAGGTCGTTGTCGAGCGGGCCGAGGTCGTCGGCATGGAAGACCGGCGCGGTGACTTCCGACAGCGTGTTGAGCGTGGAGATGAGCGCGTTGCGCGGCGAGCGCAGCACGCTGGTCTTGTAGGTGGGGGTCAGTGCGGGCGGATGCTGGGCGGTGTCGCCCTGGGCGAATTCACCCGTGCCCGAAAGCAGGATCGTCATGGGGCGTCTCCTTGGAAGGTGTGGGGCACTGTATCGCCGCGAAAAAGTGAAGTAAATTGACTTCTTATTGAAAATTCAATAACCCACGGTTATGGAAC
>NZ_LAPV01000103.1 GCF_000971275.1 Devosia psychrophila
GAGAGAAAAAAGGGAGGGGGCGAGCAGGGGAGAGTGGGGGCAAGGCTGGTTGAAAACCGGAGGCAGAAAGGAATCGAGGGGCTGCGGGGTAGATGAGCAGAAAAGGATTAAGTAGAGAGGCAGCGCAGATGACAGCCAAAGCGTGAAAACGAAGAAGAGGATGAAGACAAGCGACGGGAGAGAAACGAGGGGAGGGAAAGCGAGATAAGAGAAGGCAGGCGGAAAGCAGGTAAGCAGATAAAGAAGACGGAGGAGAGAAAGGACGAAAAGGCAAAGAGAGGAAAAGGGGAAGAAAAGGGGAGACGGCCGGATCGAGTAAAAAGTGAAAGGAGGAGAATGATATACAAAGGGGGAGGAGGAGGATTCTCGAAGAGGCAGCAGGGATGCGCAGAGAAACGAAAATGGGAAGAGACAGGGAGCGCAGGAAAGGACTGGGACCGGGACGAGGGGAGGGAGTCAGGAAGGGAAGAGGGAGGAGGCGAAGGAAGGGGGAAAAGGGGAAAAAAAGGGGGAGGAGGGGAAAGGGGGAAGAAGGGACTGTAAAGAGGA
>NZ_LAPV01000104.1 GCF_000971275.1 Devosia psychrophila
AAAGACGGGGCGCGTTGAGGGGCGCGTGGATAGGTCGAGCATTGGACGGCTGGGGCAATGGCGAGGTCGGGCCGGTTTTTGCCGCTTCGGCACGCGCCACTATAGATGGAAACGAGCGCAGTTCCGGGACCGTCCTCTCGGCCGGTGATTCGACCTGCTTGACCAGTTTGACCGGAGCGCCCGAGGTTTCCGCAGCCTGGGAAATGATATCCTCGATGGACATCGTATCCCGAACTACAGTCGAGTTTACAGCGAGCTTGGGAGCCTCGACATGTCGAGGCTCCCAAGCTCGCTGTAAACTCGACTGTAGTTCGGGATACGATGTCCATCGAGGATATCATTTCCCAGGCTGCGGAAACCTCGGGCGCTCCGGTCAAACTGGTCAAGCAGGTCGAATCACCGGCCGAGAGGACGGTCCCGGAACTGCGCTCGTTTCCATCTATAGTGGCGCGTGCCGAAGCGGCAAAAACCGGCCCGACCTCGCCATTGCCCCAGCCGTCCAATGCTCGACCTATCCACGCGCCCCTCAACGCGCCCCGTCTTT
>NZ_LAPV01000105.1 GCF_000971275.1 Devosia psychrophila
ATGTGTTCGGAATGTTCCAGACCGTGCACCGCCACCCTGCGCCCTTAGGACTGCGATAGGGGCACGGGTGCCCGTGTCTCGCATCAGTCTCTTAATTGTACATCTGGCTACATCGAATCCCTCCCGCTGCATCTGCCGCCAAACCTTACAGACGTCATAGACACAGAAGTTCACGGCAAAGACCCGCATGATTTCAGGCCTGAGCGCCTCACCGCACTGGGCAAGAGATGACGGCATCGAGGCATCACGGACTTGGCGAGGTGCTCGTGATAGGATGGGGTGATTGGCAGGACCGTGCAGATCGCCTCGACCCGATAATGCCACGATGCTCGTCGATAAGGGCGTTCATCGCTTCACTGGGGGGGCGAGCTCCGCCTAGGCGAAATCACTAGAGGCTTTGCGCATGAACTCTATCTTCAGGACATCCGATTTCGTGCGCCTTCTAGATGCGTCATCATGGCGTGGGCAGCCCGTTCGGGATCGCGCGATTCGATGCCTTTGAAGATGTTGAGGTGTTCCTCCAAGGTCACGCCCTGGACGCGGCTGTCCCGGCTTTCGGCGCGCGCGACCTGGATGGATTCACGCATCAGCCCGCCCAGATAGCCCAGGAAATCAAGATAATAGGCGTTGTGCGCCGCGGCGGCGATCATCTGGTGAAACTGCAGGTCCGCGGTGACGCCTTCCTCGGCCCAGTCACTGGCGGCAACCATGCGCTCATGGGCCCGGCGGAGCTTTTGCAGATCGTCGTCCGTACGTCGAGCTGCGGCAAACCGCGTTGCGCTGATTTCCACCGGTTGCCGCAGTTCGAAAAGTTGTTTGACATTTTCCGGCAGCAACACTGCTGGCCGGTCCACTTTAAACGAGTTTCTGTCTGACAAATCAGCAACAAACAGCCCGCTGCCGCGGCGCGAAATGGCAATTCCGTCTGCTTTAAGCTCCGCGATCGCCTCGCGGACCATG
>NZ_LAPV01000106.1 GCF_000971275.1 Devosia psychrophila
CTGCGAGGGGAGATCATACTCTCCGTACCGCTCTGTCTTCGCGTGCTGCTTGGCCCGCATCGCATCATAGTCCCAGATTCGGAGCGTCAGCTCCTGGTCGAGACCGCGGTCGCCAGTTCCGTCGCCGGCGAGGAGCCAGGCAAACAGGCCGTCGAGAAACTGTACATCCAGCAGATCGCCAATTTGGCGCTCCGGCTCTCCGCGCCAGGCATCGTCACCGGCAAGAAAGTTTCGCATTTCCCGATCGAACCGCATCCGTCCGACCGCGGCAGCAACGCGCTTGAAATCGAGAGCCTCAATTGTCGTCGCCTCGCCGCTCAGCCGGAACCGCCGAAGGCGGGCCAACCAGACGCCCCAAACCGTCGCTGCCGCTTCTTCGTCGTCGTCGCGGGGCATCAAGAGCACCAGGCCCGACCACAGAACACCGAGCTGCAGGAGGCGCCACCAAGCGTCACCAAGCGCTTCGCGCCAGGCGACAGCGAGATCCATGATCACCCTTGCGACTTGCAGGTCGCCGGTTGTCAACAGTCGAACTAGATTGTGCTCGCACTCCAGGTTAGAGCGGTCTTCCAGCCACAGATGCATCGTGGCGTGAGCTGCAAATGCCAGATCGTTGCTGGTGCGGCCAAAGCGGCGGCCCCTGACGGCCGCAACGTTGGTCGGGATGTCGGCAACAGTGGCTCGGACGACTTCGATGGACCGGGCTTGGGCGGCCGGGTTGGTAGCTAACCAATCATTGGCGAGGACCAACAGCGTTGCGGCCGCCGCCACCACACCCCCCGCCTTATCATCGTCGTCGGGTTCGGCTCCTCCGTTCTCCACGAAACTAAAGAGGTACTCTGCCTCCGAGGAGTTGAGAGCTTGTCCCGAGCTTAGCCTGTCCCGGCAGCGATCGGGCAGCATCAGGTGCTCGAGTGACTTGCTTTGACCCCTCTGCCAAGCACGAACTTCCG
>NZ_LAPV01000107.1 GCF_000971275.1 Devosia psychrophila
CCTCACGCCTTGCCACCCAATCCCTTCCATCCGAGAAGACGCATGGCGTTGGCGGTGACAAGCACCGTGGCCCCAGTGTCGGCAAGGATCGCAGGCCACAGGCCGGTAACGCCGATCACGGTAGTGACCAGGAAGAATGCCTTCAGCCCGAGCGAGATGGTGATGTTCTGGGTTATGTTGGACATGGTGGCCCGCGACAGCAGGATCATGTTGGCGACATCGATGACCCGACCGTACAGAACGGCGGCGTCGGCGGTCTCGAGTGCCACGTCAGTGCCGCCGCCCATGGCGATGCCGATATCGGCTGCAGCAAGTGCAGGGGCGTCGTTGATGCCGTCGCCGACCTTTGCGACGACCTTGCCGCTTGCCTTGAGCTCGCCGACGATGCGCTGCTTGTCTTCCGGCAGCAGTTCGGCGCGCGGTTCGATGCCGAGTGTCTTTCCGATAGCGGCGGCAGTGCGCTTGTTGTCGCCGGTCAGCATGACGATGTCGGCACCAAGATTCTTGAGTGCCTTGAGGCCCTCGATGGCATCTGGGCGTGGCTCGTCCCGCATAGCGATGATGCCGGCCACGGCGCCATCCGCGATCAGAACCGAAACCGTCTTACCCTCGTCGTTCAGGGCGACGATGCGGGCGTCCAGGTCGGCGCCGAGCGCTACCTTCTCGGCAGCCGCCTTCGGCGACCCCAAGAACAGCTCTATGCCGTTTACGGTGCCGACGACACCCTTGCCGCCGACCGCGCCTGCCTGGGTGGACTGCGCGGGCTCGATGCTATCGGCCTTTGCCTTGGCCAAGATGGCGCTGGCGAGCGGATGGCTGGAGCCGACCTCAAGCGCCGCAGCCAATTCGAGTGTCTCGCGCTCCGACTTCGATCCGGCCACGATATCGGTGACCTGTGGCTTGCCGGCTGTGAGCGTGCCCGTCTTGTCG
>NZ_LAPV01000108.1 GCF_000971275.1 Devosia psychrophila
TGACGTTGCCCCCAACTTCTATCCAGCCTGAAGGAGACTCGGGCGGTTGTTTTGGCCGATCTGGCCGGGGTGAGCTACGGGGGCTGGCGCAGAGCTGGTCATTGAGCGGAGCGGCAGATCCCGTCGCGGGTTGAAGGTGTCGGCATATTCGTTCGGTGTTAGCCAGCCGATCCCTGAGTGTGGTCGGTTGATGTTGTAGTCGGCTCGCCATGCCGTCAGGCTTGCCCTGATGTAGGGGAGCGAGGGGAACAGCGTCTCGTTCAGCAGTTCGTCCCTGAGCCGGCCGTTAAAGCTCTCGATGAAGGCGTTCTGGATCGGCTTTCCCGGGGCGATGTAATGCCAGTCGATGCCCATCCGATCGGCGAAGGCCAGGATAGCATTGGAAGTGAACTCGGTGCCGTTATCGCTGACGATCATCTGGGGCTTTCCGCGGCTGGCCATGAGTGTCTCGAGCTCGCGCGCTACCCGCAGTCCTGAGAGCGATGTGTCGGCAACCAGGGCCAGGCACTCGCGCGTGCAGTCATCGACCACGGTCAGCACTCGGAAGCGCCGGCAATCGGTCATCTGGTCGGAGACGAAGTCGAGCGACCAGCGCTGATTGGGTGCCATCGGGATCAGCATCGGCGCCCGTGTGCCCATCGCCCGCTTGCGGCCGCCGCGGCGGCGCACGACCAGCTTCTCCTCGCGATAGATGCGGAACAGCCGCTTGTGATTGACCATATGGCCTTCTCGCCGCAGCAGTACGTGCAGGCGCCGATA
>NZ_LAPV01000109.1 GCF_000971275.1 Devosia psychrophila
ATGAAGTTTCGGACATTGCGGTCGAAGCGGGTGGCAATGCGTCGCCAGTCTTTGAAGCGGCAGAACATGCGCTCGATGACGTTGCGCTGCTTGTAGATCGCGCGGTCGTAGTTGTACTGGATCTTGCGGTTCTTGCGCGGCGGAATGACGGGCTCGGTGCCACGCTCGACCAACCACTCGCGCAGCGCCTGGCTGTCGTATCCCTTGTCCGCGACGAGTTCGGCCGACGCTGGCATGGCCGCGATGCAGAGCTGCGCGACCTTGCAATCGTGAACGTTTCCGGGCGTCAGGAGCAGGACGCAGGGGCGCCCCTTCTCGTCGCAGATCGCATGGAGCTTGGTGTTTCGTCCGCCTTTCGTGCGGCCGATACCATGAGCCAAGGCCCCCCTTTTCCGCCGCCTGCGCAGCGATGAACCTTAATGCAGCTGCTGTCGATGAATAGCCGGTCGGGCGCATCGCCTGCTCCCGCCAGCGTGCTGAAAATGCCTTCCCAGATGCCGCGCCCGGACCAGCGGACGAACCGGTTATAAAGCGTTTTCTTCGGACCATAGACGTCGGCACAGTCTGCCCAACGGCCGCCACAGCGCAGGGCATGGACGATCCCGCTCAGCACGCGACGATCATCTACCCGGGGCTTGCCGCGCACGTCGGTTGGAAGCAGCGGCTCGATCCGGGCCCACTGCGCATCGGAAAACCAAAAGAAATCACCCATAATCACCGCCTCCTCAATGAGGCAGTGAATCAC
>NZ_LAPV01000011.1 GCF_000971275.1 Devosia psychrophila
AGGCCCATATTGCCGGTGGCCGTCTCTCGGTACGCTGCGCCCTCTACATGGCGAGCCTCTCCGCCATCCGCGCCAATCCCCCGATCCGAGACTTCTACCAGCGCCTGCGCGACCAGGGAAAACCCGGCAAGCTCGCCATCGTCGCCGCCATGCGCAAACTCATCACCACAGCCAACGCCGTCATCGCCAACGATGCACCATGGAAGGGCAAAAGCGATTGACATCAAACACGGTTGCTCAGGGGAGGGAGGTGGGGGTAAACTCTTTCTCCACCTCTCCCTTTGGGGGAAGAGGTCGACCCTCTTGGGTCGGGTGAGGGAGCCTTCCCCACGCAACTCACCCAGTAAAGACCCCTCACCCAGCGCTACGCGCCGACCTCTCCCCCGAAGGGAGAGGTAAGAGGAGGATTTTTCATCGGCACGTGCTTCAGCTTCTCGATCAGATAGGCATGCGTGGCCTTGTTGGCGACAATGAGCGTGCCGGTGCGTTCGTAGATGTCCGGGCCCCGCCCCCACCAGTCGGTGACGACACCGCCGGCTTCCTGCACGAGCAATATTCCCGCGGCCGTGTCGACGAAGCCGGTTTCCTCGTAATAGCCGGTGAGACGGCCGAGGGCGACATAGGCGCAGCTGTTGGCGGCGCTGCCCACAATGCGGACGGCACCGACTGGGGCACGGATGGCATCGAGGCGTTCGTAAGCGCCGGGATAGAGCTGCAGGCCCGGAGTCGGCAGGCCGGTGCCGATATTGAACAGACCTATGTCGGCCTGGTCGCTGACCGAGAGGCGCTCGCCGTTCATGAAGGCGCCCTGCCCGGCAATGGACCAGAACATTTCCTCAGCGGGCGGGTTGTACAGCACGCCGATCACCGTCTCGTTGCCGCGACGCAGCGCAATCGAAATCGTGTAGTGCATGCCGTTGATGAAATTGGTGGTGCCGTCGATTGGGTCGACCAGCCAGCGGTGTTCGTTGTCAGTGTCGACCGGGTCGAACTCCTCGCCAGTGAAGCTCCAGTCCGGATAGCGCTCGAACAGCACCTTGCGGATCAGCAACTCGCTTTCCTTGTCGGCGTCGGAGACGAAATCGGCCGGGCCCTTGATGCCGATTTCCAGCTCCCGGAAGCGTTTGAAATGCTCGAGCGTCAGCGCGCCAGCGTCGCGGGCAACGGCGATCATGTCCGCGAGGACGGTTTCGTAATTCATCTTTGGCTCCAGGATTATTCAGCACCATGCGCGCGGTGGCGCGCCGGATCGGGACGGCTTTCAACACTATCGCAGGCATGCTCAAGATTTATGGCAAAGCCTGTGTCTGTCGATCGAAATCAGGTGTCGGCGGATGCTTAAAGCAGCTCCGGTTCCTGCACCAGTTGCACGCCGAAGCGGGCTGCGACACCGGCGACGATTTCGGCGGCGAGGTCGGTGATTTCGGCCTGGGTGGCGCCGCCGTTGTTGACGACGACAAGGGCATGATTGGGTGAAACGCCAGCAGCGCCGTGGGTGTGGCCTTTGAAGCCGGCGCGTTCGATCAGCCAGGCGGCGGAGAGCTTGATGCGGCCATCGGCGGCCGGATAGCGCGGCGACGATGGGAATTCGGCGGCGATAGCCTGGGCCACTTCGGGCTCGACGATGGGATTGTGGAAAAACGAGCCGGCGTTGCCGGTGACGCGCCAGTCGGGCAGCTTGCTGGCGCGGATGGCGACGACGCGGTCCATGATGGTTTTGGCGTCTGCATCGGCGGGAATGTCGATGAGGCCGGGATAGGCGAGGTTTGGCCGCCAGTCATTGGGTAGCGCCAGCGTTACCGATAAAACAATGAAGCGGCCGGGAGCGCGCTTAAAAAAGCTCTGGCGGTAGGCAAATTCGCACTCATCGCGATCGAAGCTGCGGATGCTGTTGTCGGTCGCGTCGAAAGCCTGCAACGAGTGGAAGCGATCCACTAGTTCGAGACCATAGGCGCCAATATTCTGGATAGGCGCCGCGCCGACCGTGCCCGGAATTGAGGCAAGATTTTCCAACCCCGGCAGGCCCTGGCCGAGCGTCCATTCGACGATGGAGTGCCAGTTTTCGCCGGCACCGATTTGCACCAGCGTGTGGTCGCCATGAGTGCCGACGATGTCTCGCCCGGCAATGCCCATCAGGGCGATGACGCCCTCAAAATGCGGCCGCAAGACCACGTTGCTGCCGCCGCCGAGCACGCGTAGCGGCAGGTGCATTGCCGCGGCTTCGGCGAGCAAGGGTGCAAGTTGGCCCGCGTGGGTGATGGTGGTGCCAAACCGCGCGCGGGCCGGCAGGCCGAAGGTATTGTGGCGCTGCAGGTCAAGGTCCGGCGTCATGTTCAGGCTGTCTCCGCGATCACCACGCTGATACAGCCAAGATACGCCAAAATCGAGACTCTTCGCTACGAAGGCCCAGCCACACTCGATGTTATCCCGGCCTTGAGCCGGATTCATCTCGAGATGGTGGATCTGCCGCCAGGTGGCACTGCCTGTTCCAACACCTAACGGCCCCGTCCCAATCTCAAGATGGGCCCCGGCTTAAGGCCGGGGTGACACCGTGGATGTGGAAGTATTCAGGCTAGTGGGCCGCAGGGCCGATCAGGCGGGAGCGAATGGCGTTGGAGATGTTGTCGAAGATGAACACCACCATCAGGATCAGCAGGACCATATAGGCGACCTTGTCCCAGTCGGAGTTTGTGCCCATGGACTCGAGCAGTTTGAGGCCGATGCCGCCGGCACCGACGGCGCCGATGACGGTGGCCGAGCGGGTGTTGCTTTCCCAGAAATACAGCGACTGGGAGACGAATACCGGCAATACCTGCGGCACGACGCCGTAGCGGTTGACCGAGAGTGGGCTGGCGCCGACCGACTGCATGCCTTCGCGCTGCTTGTCGTCGACGTTTTCCAGCGCCTCGGCATAGACCTTGCCCAGCGCGCCGGTGTCGGTGAAGAAGATCGCCGCAATACCGGGGATCGGGCCGGGGCCGAAGCCGCGGGTGAAGAACAGCGCCCAGATCAGCATGTCGATGGAGCGGATAAAGTCGAAGAAGCGCTTCATCAGCCAGTTGGCGGGGCGGTTGGCAGTGATGTTGCGGGCCGCAATAAAGGCCAGGGGGAAGGCAAACAGCGTCGCGAAGAGTGTGCCGACAAAGGCCATGACCAGCGTCTGCATCAGTTTGGCGAGGATATCGCCATGCTGCCAGGCCTGGTTGTTGAGCCACTGGTCGAGCACCAGTTGCGCGTTGGACATTTCGGGGACAATCCGATCGCCACTGAACATCAGGCCGATGCTGGAAAACAGGTCATTGCCCCACAGCGGCGAATTGGTGTCATAGAGGAAATTGGCCCAGCCAAAGAAGCGGCGCTGCACATTGACCTGGTTGGCGCGGATTTCGGCCTGGCCAGCGAAACCGTAATTGACCAGGACCTTGGCGCCGTCCTGCTCGATGGCGGCAGGAACATCGGCTGGCGCAGTCGCACCGTCGGCGGTGATGGCAATTGGATAGCCGACGCCATCGATGTAGACATCGACCTGCGTGGTGGCGATCTCGAGGCGGTCATCGGCATTGCCGAAGGTTGCGATCATGCTGCCATCGTCCTGCGGCGTCAGCCAGTCGATCGTGGTGTCTTCGGCATATTGGCCGCGGCTCGACCATTGCGGCACCACCACGCCGTCTTCAAAGCGCAGGCGTGGCTGGGCCCGCCAGGAATACCAATCCTGGACATAGATGGCAGCGCGGTCCCATTTGCCGTTTTGCAGAGCCGGGCCGACGTTGAAGAAAAACCAGCAGAACACCAGGTAGGTCAACGTCGCGGCGAAGCCGACCAGCAGGCCCCAGCGCTGGAAGAAATTCTGTTCGAACACCGATGGATATTTGGCGTGCAGGCGATTGCTTTCGGCGACGGAAATGCTCATCACGCTGCTCCCCGGCCGAGTTCGAAGGACGCCTTGCCGACCAGCTTCTGGCGCAGATAGCCGGAGAACTGGTCGATGATGATGACGGTGACCAAGAGCAGGATGACGATGGCATAGGTCTTGGCCGCGTGATCGCGACTGATCGACAGTCGGAAGGCCTCGCCGATGCCGCCGCCGCCCACCGCACCGATAATAGTGGAGGCGCGCACGTTGATCTCAGTGCGGAGCAGAGCATAGCTGACGAAATTTGGCATGACCTGTGGCACGATGGCGTAGCGCACGCGCTCGAGCCAGGAGGCGCCGACCGATTGCAGCCCCTCGTCAGGCTTCATGTCGGCATTTTCGACAACTTCGAAGAACAGCTTGCCTAGCGCGCCGATGGTGTGGAGCGACACGGCGGCAATGGCGGCGATCGGGCCGATGGACAGCACGGCGGTCAGCAAGCCGGCAATGACGATCTCGGGGAAGGCGCGCATCACTTCCATGATGCGGCGGACGATCCAGCGGACGGCACCGGCGCCGACCAGGTTGGTGGCTGCGAAAAAGCAGAGGCAGAAGGCAATCGAGCCACCGATGATGGTCGAGACGATCGCAATATTGACCGTGATAATAAGTTGATAGATGAACTGGGGAATGTAGAGGCTATCGGTGAGATAGACGCGCTGCGAGGTGTAGTCGAACTTCTGACTGCCGTCGTAATAGGGCGACGCGATGTCGAACATGGCGCGGAAGATCTCGAACGGATCTTCGGGCACGAAGTTCTTGATGAAGTCGAACATGTAGGGAAGCCGCTCGAAGAACTTCCCGGAATTTGCGGCATTGGCGTAGTTCATTGCCGCCAGCAGTGCGACGAGAATGCCGAGGACGATCAGGATCGAATAGACCCGGCGCGTCAGCACCTGGCTGCGATAATGCTGCAGCAGGGTGGTGTTGGCATGGGAAAGGCCGTCGGTGCTGTGTGCGATGTCGGCCATAGGCGAGGTCTTTCCAAACTCTCGATGTCACCCCGGCCTTGAGCCGGGGCCCATCCTGAGGTGCTGGAGCGGGCGAGATGGCCTAGCAGGACCAGCTTGCGGTTGTGGCGCGATCTCGAGATGGATCCCGGCTGAGCTAATCCTCGTGCGCGAAGCGACACGGGGAGCCGGGATGACACCGCGGGTGGGAAGGGTTGCGGTGGCAGATCACCACCGCAACCTTGGCGAAATCAGCCGCCGATAATGGACTTACGAGCGTCGATGATGGTCTGGTACATGGTCTGGTCGGCGTCGACGAAGTCGGTGTAACCACCGGCAGTGAAGGCGTCGAAGCATTCGAAGTCAGCTGCTGGCAGGCCCTTGAAGAAGGCGGTGACCTTTTCCTTCATGTCGGCTGGGAGCTTGTTGGAAACCATCAGCGGACCGTTGGGGATGATTGGCGACTGCCAAACTTCGACCAGGTCATCCATGTCGAGCAGGCCCTTGTCGACCATGATGCGCAGGTTGCCGGAAGTGAAGCCTTCCGAGAATTCGCCCTGGCCCGAACCGAAGGTGGTGCCGACGTCGAAGGTGCCGTCGAGGACGCCGAGGACGAGGTTTTCGTGACCGCCGCCGAAGCCGGTTTCGCTGTAGAATTCAGCGATCGGTGCGCCGATTTCGGCTGGCAGGGTTACGTTTGGAACGAGGTAGCCCGAGGTCGAATCAGGATCGGCAAAGCCGAGCTTCTTGCCCTTGGTCGAAGGCAGATCGGTGATGCCGCTATCCTTGCGGGCAACCATGATCGAGTGGTAGCCGGTCGAGCCGTCTTCCTGCTGGGTGGTCAGGACGGGATCAACGGCTTCCGGGTCCTTGAGGTAGATGGCTGCATAGGACGAAGCGCCCATGATGGCGATGTCGATGGTGCCGCCGAGCAGGCCCTGGATGATGCCGTTGTAATCTGGCGACGGGAAGAACTGAACTTCGGAAACGCCAGTTGCAGCCTTCAGTGGCTCAGCAACGCATTCGGACCGACGCAGCTGGTCGGCTTCGTTTTCGCCGCCATCGAGGCCGATGCGCAGGACGGTGACGTCCTGAGCGAAAGCAGCGGTGGACATGGTAAGGGCCACGGAGGCCAGCAGGATTGTGCGGAGCGCGGTCATGGAGTTTTTCCTTTAGGACGCGGGTTGTCGGCAGGCCCGAAGCGGGCCGCGGAACGAGTTTACGAAGCGGGATTGGCGCTTGTGGTATTGATGATCGGCGGCCTGAGCGGCGCGATGGAAGTTGAAGTCATGGCTTCCGAGAAGGCCTCCTTGAGTCCGTCGGCGCCATAGATGGTGCGGGCCACGTCGGTGGTGAGCTCGTCGGGGGTGCCGTCGAACACGACCTTACCGGCCGCCATGCCGATGATCCGCTCGCAATAAGCGCGCGCCGTATCGAGCGTGTGCAGGTTGGTGATGACAGTGATCTTGCCTTCGGCATTGATGTCGCGAAGGCTGTCCATGACGATCTGGGCGTTGCGCGGATCGAGCGAGGCGATCGGCTCGTCGGCCAGGATCATCTTGGGGTTCTGCATCAGTGCACGGGCGATGGCGACGCGCTGCTGCTGGCCGCCGGAAAGGGTCTGTGCCCACTGCGTTGCTGTCTGGGCGATGTCGAGGCGCTCGAGGGCTTTCAGCGCCTCTAGCTGTTCCTGCGCTGTAAAGACCTGCAGCAGGTTGAGCACCGGATTGCGACCATTGAGCCGGCCGAGCATCACATTGGTAATGACGTCGAGGCGCGGCACGAGGTTGAACTGCTGGAAGATCATGGCGCAATCGCGCTGCCAGTTGCGGAGGGCCTGGCCGCGCAGCTCGGAGGTGCGCACACCCTCGTATTCGATATAGCCGGCCGAGACATCGTTGAGCCGGTTGATCATGCGCAGCAGGGTGGACTTGCCGGCGCCAGAGCGGCCGATGATGCCGACCATTTGCCCCTGCGGGATTTCAAGGTTCACGTCGCTGACGGCAAGCTTGTCGCCGAAGCGTCGCGATACGTTAGAAATCTTGAGCATCAAGCGCCCCTGCCCGTTGAACTGCGGCAGTGCTAGGGCGAGGCGATGAAGCTAGGATAACAGTTGAGTGACGGTTGTGTGACTGTGCGAGAAGATGTGTTGTGGGGGTGTCGCGGGGGATAAGGCCAAGGGCACTAACGCGCCGTAGTGCTAGTTGGACGCCCATCGACTACGGCGCTTCGGATAAGGGCGTCAGAATCTATTCATTTAAATCCAGCTTTACACCATAGTGGCCTTCGCCTTTACTATCGGTCCATCCGCCGACGATCATGGCATCCGCTGTAAATTGGCTGTAGCCGCGCCGATCAATCATCTCGGCCATCGCTTTGGCCTCGCGTCGAGCAACATATCCAACCTTGCGGCCCTCGATGAGCACGGCAATGGCATTCCTATCGTGCGAGTTATTGGGCTCTCGGATCAGCGTGGCTAAGAACTCGACCTCGTGCCCCTTCTTAGTTTTGCCACCGGCTATGCGATCTAACGCCTCTTGGTAGTTTGACTCGCCCACTATATCGAAACCGAAAGACCCATCGCCCTCTATATGGGGAACCGAAACTCGTTCAGACGACATCGAGTCTTCGTTGGCGCTTCGAAAATGCCCCAGCCACTTCCAAATAACTATGCCAGCGAGCGCAGCAAGTCCAAGCCACCCTATTACTGTGCCCATCAATTCCCCCCAAGACCTTCAGTCGTATGGGAACAGGAAGTAAGTGGAGAGTCTAGGACTAGGTTATCAGGGGGCATACTTCTCGAGAAACGCCTCGATGCCGAGCTTGCGGAAGTCTGGGAGAGCTTCGTGCAGCTTCTCGTGATCCCAGTCCCACCACGCCATGGCGTCTAGGCGGCTGGCGACATCGTCGGTGAAGCGTTGCTTGATCGTTCTGGCCGGGACACCAACGGCGATGCCGAAATCTGCCACATCCTTGGTGACCACCGCGTTGGAGCCGATGATCGCCCCGTTGCCGATGGTGATGCCCGGCATGATCACCGCTCCATGGCCGATCCAGGTGTCGTGGCCGATGCTGATGCCCTGCCCGGCGCGCCAGTCAAAGAATTCCTGGTCATCCTGCTCGCCCTCGAAATACCAGGCCGAGCGGTAGGTGAAGTGATGCAGCGAGGCCCGTTCCATCGGGTGCATGCTGGCATAGATGCGGGCATGGCTGGCGATATTGGCAAACTTGCCGATCGTCGCATAAGCGATCTGGGTATTTTCGACGCAATAGGAATAGTCGCCGATGCTCGAGCGCGACACATGGCAGCCGGCGCCGATTTCGGTATAGCGGCCGAGCGTCGAGTTGCTCACCTGTGCGGTCGGGTGGATACAGGGTTGTTCGCCGAGCCGGGTCATGCGGCCACCTTTGGAGCGAAAGCCGTGACGTCGACGATCCGGTCGGCGACCTGGATGCGCACATCCTCGTCGTGGAAGATGCCGAGAAGAGCCACGCCCGCCACCTTCTTTTCGGCGATCATGGCGACAACCACAGCCCGATTGGTCGCATCGAGCGAGGCCGTCGGCTCGTCGAGCAGCAGCACCGGATGATGGGTGATGAAGCCGCGCGCAATATTGACGCGCTGCTGTTCGCCGCCCGAAAAGGTGGCCGGAGGCAGGGACCACAGGCGTTCCGGCAGGTTGAGCCGGGCGAGAAGCTCCCGGGCCTTGGCCTGCGCTTCGGTCTTGTCGACGCCACGGATCACCAGCGGCTCCGCCACCACGTCAAGCGCCGACACGCGCGGCACGGTACGAAGAAACTGGCTGACATAGCCGATTGAGTCACGGCGCAGCGTCAGCACCGTGCGCGGATCGGCCGTTGCGAGATCGACGATCTTGTCGTGATGTCGGAGCTGAATGGCCCCAGCATCGACGCCGTAATTGCCATAGACCATCTTGAGAATGGAGCTTTTGCCGGCGCCGGACGGGCCACCCAGCACGACGCATTCGCCGGGGTGTAGCTCGAAGTTCACATTGGCAACGACGGGGAGAATGATCCCGTCTCGCAGATGCATGGTGAAGGTCTTTGAAAGGTTTTGGACGGATAGAGCGGTCATGATTGGAACTCCGAAGGTTCAGTCGTCACCCTCCCCCTTGCGGGGAGGGTCAGGGAGGGGGACGTTTGGCCCAAGTATCGGGGCTCTCGCACCCCCTCCCAACCTTCCCCGTCAAGGGGGAGGTGCGGTCCGGTGGTTGTTGCCGGCATAGTGCATCACACCTGCAAAATCGAGCTGACGAGCAACTGCGTGTAGGGCTCGCGCGGATCATCGAGCACCCGGTCGGTCAAACCCGCTTCGATGACATAGCCGTCCTTCATCACCATCATGCGGTGGCTGAGCAGACGCGCCACGGCCAGATCGTGTGTGACGACGATGGCGGCGAGGCCGAGTTCGCCGACGAGACCACGCAGCAGGTCGAGCAAACGCGCCTGCACCGAGACGTCGAGGCCGCCAGTCGGCTCATCCATGAACACCAGCCGCGGGCCGGTCACCAGGTTGCGGGCGATCTGCAGCCGCTGGCGCATGCCGCCGGAGAAACTGCGCGGTTGGTCGTCGATGCGGTCAGCGGCGATCTCGACGCGGCCGAGCCAGTCGAGGGCTGTGTCACGGATGTGGGCATAATTACGATCGCCTACCGCCATCAGCCGCTCGCCGACATTGGCGCCGGCCGAGACGGTCATGCGCAGGCCATCGGCCGGGTTCTGGTGCACAAAACCCCAGTCGGTACGGACGAGGAAGCGGCGCTCGGCTTCGCTCAGCTCATAGATATTGCGCCATTGCCCGTCGCGCATCCGGTACATGGTCTTGCCGGAGGTGGGTTCGAGCGTAGCCGACAGAGAGTTCAGCAGCGTGGTCTTGCCCGAGCCGGATTCGCCGACAATGGCCAGCACTTCGCCGGGCCAAAGATCGAAATCGACGTGGGCGCAGCCGAGGCGGGAGCCATAATATTTAGTCAGGCCTTCGACGCGGAGCAGTGGTTCCTGATGGGAAAAATCCTGGCTCATTCTGCTGCCTCCTGCATGCCCAGCGTGCCGACATGCCCGGCAGCCCGACGTTCTTCGCAGTTGTCGGTATCGGAGCAGACGTACATGTGGCCGCCGCGATCATCAAGGATGACCTCGTCAAGATAGACCTGTTCGGCGCCACACAGCGCGCAGGGGTCTTCGAAATGCTGGATGGTAAAGGGGTGGTCCTCGAAGTCGAGGCTCACCACTTCGGTATAGGGTGGCACGGCATAAATGCGGTGCTCGCGGCCGGCGCCAAACAGTTGCAGGGCGGCGCTCATGTGCATTTTCGGATTGTCGAACTTGGGCGTCGGGCTCGGGTCCATAACGTAGCGGCCCTCGACCTTGACCGGATAGGCATAGGTGGTGGCGATGCGGCCGTGGCGCGCGATATCCTCATAGAGCTTGACGTGCATCAGCCCATATTCCTCGAGCGCATGCATCTTGCGGGTCTCGGTTTCGCGCGGTTCGAGGAAACGCAGCGGCTCGGGGATCGGCACCTGATAGACCAGGATCTGGCCCTGCCCCAGCGGCTTTTCCGGGATGCGGTGCCGGGTCTGGATGATGGTGGCGTCGGACGTATGCGTGGTCGTGGCGACCCGCGCGACTTTGGCGAAGAAGGCACGGATCGAGACGGCATTGGTGGTGTCGTCGGCGCCCTGGTCGATGACCTTGAGCACATCGTTGGGCCCGATGATCGAGGCTGTGACCTGCACGCCGCCGGTGCCCCAGCCATAGGGCATCGGCATTTCGCGGGAGCTGAACGGCACCTGATAGCCTGGAATGGCGATGGCCTTGAGGATGGCCCGCCGGATCATCCGCTTGGTCTGCTCGTCGAGATAGGCGAAATTGTATTGGGCGGTGGTGGTCATTCCGCGGCCTCTTTCATGTCAGCGGCGTCGTGTTCGGCGCGCATGCGGCGGATCAGGTCGAGTTCGGCCTGGAAATCGACGTAGTGGGGGAGTTTCAGGTGTTCGACGAAGCCAGTGGCCTGCACGTTGTCTGAGTGTGAAATGACGAATTCCTCGTCCTGCGCCGGGGCGACGACGTCTTCGCCAAATTCGCGGGCGCGGAGGGCGCGATCGACGAGCGACATCGCCATGGCCTTGCGCTCGGCCTGGCCGAACACCAGCCCATAGCCGCGGGTGAACTGCGGCGGGACTTTTGCACTGCCCTTGAACTGGTTGACCATCTGGCATTCGGTGACGCGGACGCGGCCGAGGCTGACGGCAAAGCCGAGTTCGGGGACGTCGAATTCAACCTCGACCTCGCCGATGCGGATTTCACCGACGAAGGGGTGACTGCGGCCATAGCCGCGCTGGGTGGAATAGCCGAGGGCGAGCAGGAAACCCTCGTCGCCACGGGCCAGGGCCTGCAGCCGCAGGTCGCGGTCGAGCGGGAAGTCCAGCGGTTCGCGGGTGAGATCGCCGACTTCGCGGTCGGGATCGGTATCGCCGTCGGGCTCCATCAGGCCCTGGCGGCCGAGCATGTCGGTGACGCGGGGCGCCTGTTCGACGTCGGCTTCGCGGGTGATCGGCGCGGGGACTTCACCGCCGGCAATCGCGGGGTCGAGCAGGCGATGGGTGTAATCGAAGGTCGGTCCCAGCAGCTGGCCGCCGGGCAAGTCTTTGAAGGTCGCCGAGATGCGGCGCTCGATCAGCATGCTGCCGGTGTCGATGGGGTTGGAATAGCCAAAGCGCGGCAGCGTGGTGCGATAGGCGCGGACGAGGAAAATGGCTTCGATCAAGTCACCGCGGGCCTGGAGCAATGCCAGCGCGGCGAGTTCCTTGTCATAGAGCGAGCCCTCGCCCATGGCGCGGTCGACGGCGAGGCCGAGCTGTTCGACGATCTGGTCGAGACGCAAAGCGGGCACCGAGCGGTCGCCACGACGACGGTCGGCCAGCAGGGCATGGGCGTTGGCAATAGCGGCTTCGCCACCTTTGACGGCTACATACATGTCAGTGTCCTTCCGAAATGCGCGTCGAGCGCGGCAGGCCGATGACGTGACCGTCGGCCACCAGCAGGAGGTCGATACCGCGGGGAAACAGTTCGCGGTTTTCAACCCACTGCGTGAGGAAATCCTCGGGCAGTCCGATGGGGCTACAATGCCAGTGGTCGTTGACCCCAGGCCCACGCAATACGATGTCGGCGCCCCCGCTCAGGGCGGGCACGGCCAGCACGATGGTCGTCGAGCGATCGGGATATTCCTGGGTGCCGAGATTGAACTCGTCGAAGCGCGGCAACTCGTCGACACTGGCCACGATGGCAAAGGTCGCCCTGCCCGGATCACGCGTCAGCGGCGCGCCGGTGTGGAAGGCGATGAAAGCCTCGATGGGTTCGGTGCGCAGCGTCTCTGACAGCCAGATGTGGGTATCGGCGTCGCTCAAGGTTAACAGTGTGCTAGCCAATTCGACCTTGAGTGGCCCTTGTGCTAACGCCGTTTCGGCCAGTTTGTGGGGCGTACCGGGATTTGCAAGCGCATCCATGATAGCTCGGAACGACGTCTGGGCGTCGAATACAGGGTTGGCGAAGCCGCCCTCAAAAGTGCTGTCCATCTCAGTTATCCCCGCGCACCATGGTGAAGAAATCGACCTTGGTGGCCGCGGACTCTTCGCGGCTTTTCTGATCGCCAGCGGCGGCAAGCGCCTGCAATGGCGCGATGATCCGGGCTTCCACCGGCGCCACATCGCGCTGCCACAGCGCGTCGATCACCGCGATCACTTCGGCCTTGGCGAGGTCACGGCCGAGGCAATACCCATGACCCACCTGCCCGGTTACAATGCGCACGCTGGCGCGGCTCACCGTCGCCTCGCCCAGGTTGAACGGCGCCCCGCCGCCTCCGGCCCGGCCGCGCACCATGACGAGGCCGACCTCGGGGCCGCGCACTTTTGAATGCTCGGGCTTGTCGGCCCAGGCGTCCCACAATTGGGCCAAAGCACGCGATGGGGCGGCAGCCAAAACGTCGAGCATGGCTTTTCTGGCGATGTCAGAAAGGGAAGTTTGCGTCTGCATGCTTGCCTCGATTTGTCTAATGTAATAGACAACTAATGTCTGAATCCGGTCCTACGCTCCCCGTGTGAAAATGCAATGACAGTTTTGAAAGACGTTTCCGGCGGAGTGGCTTTATGGCGCCGCATCGCCGATGCCATAAGGCTCGACATCGTCGGCGGCAAGCTTGCCGAGGGTGATCGCCTGCCGACGGAGGCGGTTCTTGCTGAACGGTTTTCCGCAAATCGACATACGGTCCGACGCGCGCTTGCAGTGCTGGCTCAGGATGGCGTGGTGGGCGCCGAACAGGGTCGCGGCACCTTTGTGCGCAACGCCCGCCGACTCAGCTATCCCATTGGAAAGCGGACGCGATTTCGCGAGGGACTGAAGGGCCAGGCATCGTCGCTGACCTCGGTCAGCCTCAGCAACCGGCTGGAGAATGCCACGGCAGCGGTGGCGAAAGCTCTCGACATCCGCAGCGCCTCAAAGGTGGTCCGTCTCGAAGGCATGTCGCTGGCGGACGGGGTGTCAATTTCCCGATCGACCACGTGGTTGCCGTATCGGCGCTTCCCCGATTTCGCCGAGCGGATCGCCCGATTTGCATCGACCACCGAGACCTTCGCCAGCTATGGCATCGAGGACTATGCCCGCGCCTCAACCCGCATCTCGGCCCGCCATGCCGATGTGGAGGAGACCAAGCTGCTGGGGCTCGCGCCGGGGGCGATCCTGCTGGTTTCGGAGGCGGTAGATGTGGATGCCGAAGGGGTGCCGATATCCTATGCGCTGAGCAGGTTTCCGGCGGAGCGGATGGAATTGGTGGTTTAGGGTTGCACCAGTCCCGTGACATCCTGCAATAGCTGCACGAACTGTTCGCCGGCGACTTCCAGCTCGCCGGAGTTGTCGATGCGTATGGTGCTGGCCGGCAGGCGGTCGCCGACGCTGCGGTCGAGGCGGCGCGGGATGGATTCTCCGGTTTCGCGGCCGCGACTGGCGAGACGCTGGGCGATGACGTCGCGGTCGGCGATGACCGAGACGACGACGGTTTCGGGGTAGCGCTGCATGAGTGCCGGGATGACGGCGCGGGATAGATTGGCGACTACCGCTTTGCCTGCCGCAAGGTCATGTTCCAATGCAATTGGAAGACCATAGCGCAAGCCGTGCGCGTCCCAGTTCAGGGCGAACTGGCCGGCGGCCTCGGCAGCGGCAAAGGCTTGCCCATCCATGCTGTCATGGTCTTCGCTACCGCCATGGGCTTCGCGGGTGACTACGCGCTTGACGAAGGCAACACGGCCGCTGGCTTCCAGCCGGGCGCGGGCGAAGGCGATCAGGCTATCCTTGCCTACCCCGCTCGGTCCGACGACGGCTACGAAAGTTCCGTTCATATCACTCGCTTGCCCTGCCGCCACACGGTCAGCACGATGGGAATACCATCTTCGACGCGCAGATGCACGAAGTCGGCGCGCTTGCCCACCGCGATCTCACCGCGATCATCGAAGCCGGCGGCTTCTGCCGGGCGCTTGGTAACGAGCTGGATGGCCTTGGAAAGGCTGATCCCCTCGACGTTGTCGGCGAGCGAAAATGCCGACTGCAGCATGGAAAAGGGGATGTAGTCGGACGACAGGATGTCGAGCAGGTCGGCCTCGGCCAGAGCGCGGGCCGAGACGTTGCCGGAGTGGGAACCGCCGCGCACGACATTGGGGCCGCCCATCAGGATCGACATGCCAGCCTGGCGGGAAGCCTTGGCGGCTTCGATCGTGGTGGGGAATTCGGCGATGTGCAGACCGAGAGCGACGGCTTCCTCGACATGGTCGCGGGTGGCGTCGTCGTGGCTGGCGAGGACTATGCCGCGGTCGTGGCACATTTGGGCAATGGCGCGGCGGTTGGGGCCGGAATGGGCGTATGACTGGGCGTTGCGGCGGACGCTGAAAGCGTCCAGTTCCGCATCGTTCATCTTGGTCTTGCCCTGGTAATAAACTTTGTAGGCGTCGACGCTGGCGAACTGGCGCTGGCCGGGGGCGTGGTCCATGAGCGATGCCAGGCGCACCTGGGGATCGTCCATCATGGCCTCGAAGCTTTCAAGGCAATCGGGCGCCGAGACCTCGCAGCGCAGGTGAATGTGATGATCGGCACGCAGGCGCCCGGCTTTGCTCCCGGCGCCAATGGCGGCCGCAAGAGTGCGCATGTCGGCGGCGCCGATGTCGGTCTGCTCGTCCAGCCCGATGCGGATGGCATCGAGCACGGTTGTGATGCCTGAAGCTGCGATCTGGGCGTCATGCGCCTGTACGGCGGCGACGGGGTTCCAGCGCACTTTCGGGCGGGGTGCGTAATGGGTTTCGAGGTGGTCGGTGTGGAGTTCGACCAGACCCGGAATGAGGTAGTCGCCTTCGAGGTCGATACCGGTACGGGTGCTCTCCGAAATGTCGGTGATCATGCCGCCATCGACGCGGACAGAGCCCTCAAACACCCGGTCAGCCAAGACAATCTTGGCATTGGTCAGGACGAGTTCCCCGAGGGCGACAGTGTTCATGAGCGTACAGTTCTGGCTGGTGCGGATGCTAAAGCCCTGCGGTAGCCGAGTTTGATGACAGTTTGGCGACCAAAACATGTTGCTCACAGGCAGGGCGGCCGGGCTTAGCGCCGCTAAGGCAAAGCCTGAGTGACACACTTCTATTTTAGGCGTTGCCAAACAAAGAAGGGGACGTTTGCCGCAAGTCCGCTTTGCCGACAAAAACCGCTTGCCATCACACCCCTTGCCCGGTATCCACGCCCCTGCCGGAGAGGTGGCCGAGTGGCCGAAGGCACGCCCCTGCTAAGGGCGCAGATCTCAAAAGGGTCTCGTGGGTTCGAATCCCATCCTCTCCGCCATTTATCTGGCCTAAGTCATTGAAATTGCTAGTGACGTCTTAGGCGGTCCACCAGCCGCCCTAAGGAAACCCCTAAGGTTAGGCGGGCCGTGTCGAGCTTGAGCCCAAATCAGCCCCGAAAATAGTTTGGGGAGCCATCAACTGAAATTTGGTTACGAGGGGCAAATCAGTGGAGCGCAGAGAAAAGCCGCCAAACATCCCTGCCAAGCTTATCGTCATGCTTTCATTCGTGCGCAACGAGGAAGGCGACATAGTGCCCTTTGGTGAGGCTATGGAGATGCGCGACGAGGCGCAGGCGATCCGCGCGGCGCAGGCCATTGCATCGCAGCGAGCCGGGGTCATCGTATGGACGCGAACTGCCGACTTAGTGAATGGCGACTTCGGAGACCCCGTAACCCTATTCAAGCACGGCCAAGTGTCCGACATGGAATAGCTGTTCCGACAATGCCTGCTAAGTGGTTCAACTCAGCGTCACGCGGCTAGCAGGGAGTACCCTTGGCAAACGATATCAGCCTCAATACGAGACTGCCCCGGCCACAATAGCCGGTCGTCAGTAGTAGCCGTGGCTAAACCTCGCCAACCCATACTGCGTAAATGTTCGGGGATTGAAGCCTCGCATCCGAATGGCAGTACGAGCAAAGACGCGGCCTCTCCGGCAATTCCGTCTCTAACAAGCACGTTGACCTGCATCACATCCTCCAGACAATCAATCTGGTTGTTGAATACGCAGCCACAATGGCAGCCCCAATCACTCCCTTGTTTGTGAACCTAAGTGGTTTCGGACGGCTTTCGCCCAAAGGCATAGTGCGTTCTTGTGGCGGCGATCCGCTGAACACCCAACCCCTAGTGGCTGGTAAGAATCGCGCAGCGTTCTCATTCTGTTCACATGGCAACGCTGCGAGAAATCAAGGATAGCGGATGGAGGGTCACGGTTCACTGTGAAGCCAATCTGGTCGGTCGTATATGCGCACACTACACACAACCCCGCATCGACCAGCTTATCCAATACCTGGGCGGCGACTTTAACCTAGTGCTTCAGCGCAACGAGTTCCTGTCTCGGTTCAAATGCCAACGGTGCGGCAGTAAGAACGCCACCATCCGAACCGTTCCGCCTTCCGGTGACGGCCTTATGGATGGTTCAGGCGGTGCCCATCATCACAGTCATATGCCGTCAATCGAAGAAAGGGCCGCGCGGGCCGCAGCATTCGAGGCCGAGTTCCGGCGGATGGGTTTCAAGACCAACGCCGAGCTTGCCGCCGAGTCCCGTGCGAAGATCAAGGCCGAGAAGAATGCCGCCAAGACTGGCGCTGACTTCATTGGCCCTCCAAGCCCCTGGGCGCATCGAAAGCGTGGCAAATGGCTTTGAAGTCGCAAAACGTCTACGGAAGGGCATGGAAAACAATATCACTCCGCTTGAGCGCGCCTTCGAACTAGCAAAGTCCGGGCAATTCACTAACGTCGCCGACATCAAAAGACATTTGGGTCAGGAGGGTCTCAGCTCTGAGCAAGTCACCGGACGCACGTTGATGAATCAGTTGAGAGAACTGATAAGGACTGCCGCAGAACCCAAGTCGGGCTGATGAGCCGGTCGTTCAATTCGGACTGTTTTTTAAAGCTGTTGGTAAGGACGGCAGCAGCCGGCGGAGCTTGCGCCCAAAACTCTCACCGGCCCGGCGATTGCCTATCTAGTGCCAAATTACTTTGCGCTAGAAATCACTTTCCGAGAGGGCCTTAGCAGCAGCGTCGGCGCCTGGCCGGTCGGCGCCGAATTGCTCAATGATGAAACGCGCGCGCTCTAGTGCTATCTGGTGCCTGCGGGCGAACGCGAAGAGCTCATAAGGCTGCCCGGCTGGCTTTCTTTCGATGTCGGTCATAATGGAAGATACGCGCGAGACGGTTCAAAGTTGCGTATGGCGCATATGTTTTACGCGGGGAACTCCGTCTACTGCCGGTCCTATGGCGTGGCACCCGTACTCATATCGCCAAATAAGAGAAGCCGCCGTGGGTACCACAGCGGCTTCTCTCCGGACCCGGCGCGGGGGGCTCATTGCGCCGGACGTGCACAAATCCACCAGTAGGCAGAAGGTTCCTAAAGCCATCGCCCAAACGCGGGACCGAAAGCATTGCAATGCAGTGCGAGAGCGAGGGCGATGGCTTCCGTTACTTCCGGAGACATATTGGCCCTGCTTTCCAGGTAGTGATGGCACTTTCGCCGGAAACAGTTTGCGCTCTAAACCGCGGCTGCTTCCCCCCGCTGCAGGCAGATGACTTCGGACAGGAGCCGGTCGCATTCACGCTCGGCGGCGTCGGCGCGCTGGGCTTGTGCGCCAAGGGCCTTTTCCACCTTCTGCAGCTTGTTGACCAAATCCCGCTTTGTGATGGCGCGGTTCTCCTCTTGCACCTTCATGGTCGGTGTCCGGGAAATTGTAGGACTACTGGCGGCGGGAGCATTGCTCGAGCTTGGGCAACTAGCCGCTCGCCTTCATCCCAAACTTCATCCTTTTGATCCTCGGTCATGCGGCCATGGATGGGCATTTCGTCGGCTGGGCACCCCTCATTGATATCGTCGTGAGGCTCATCCTGCACATCGCCGCCGTGCTCGTTCTCATCCTCCCGGCTATCGTCGGGACCGCTCGACCAATGCAGTTGCCCTATGGCACTACCTGTCGGCTCATTGGCGCCTAGCCATGGTTCGCAGTCCGCATCGCCTTCCATGGCGTCGAGCGCGTCCACAAGGGCGGTCAGGACGGCGGCTTGGCTCTCGATCCGTTCCAACAGGGCATTGCGCCAGTCGGCGGAGGCGATGCCACAGGGGCACCCGGCAGGGCGTAGGAACGCGGCGTTCATTTACCTCCCCCCTCAAGCCGCGCGTCCAGCTTCGCGCCAACATCGGTTAATCGCTCGGCAATCGTGCCGAGTAGGCGGGCTAGGGCATTGCGCTGGTGTTTGTCTGTGACCGCTTCCACGGCCATCAGCGCCGCTTCGATCAGATCCCGCGCTTCGGACAATTGGTCGATAGTGTCGATCAAGTCGATTTTCCCGGCCATCATGCACCCATCTGCCGGAGGCCGCGCGAGAGGTTCTTTGCCGCGATGCGGTGATAGCGCTCGCAGAACTCCCCCAGCTCGCCACCTAGCCATGCCGCCATGCATGCAGCGCCCTCGGTCGTGGTCGGTACGGTTCTAGCGGCGATCCATAGCGACTGCCTGAACTCGTGCTTGGTCGTTTCATTCAGTCGGCGCAATTGGACAACGCCAGCTTTTCGGTCCCACGCGCGGGCAGCGATGGCCGCACTGCGCAACCGGCGTTTTGCCGCTGTAAGCTCCCTTTTAACCTGTTCCGGATCGACGCCGGCGGAGAGGAAATAGTCACTGGCGCCGCCTAGCTCGGAACCGCCAATCATCGAATACCGGCCCCATGAAATCATCGTGCAAGGCCTCAGCCCCAAATCGATCACGGCGCGGGCCTCTGCAGCATCGAGGCAGGCATAGGCCAGGTTGCTTGCCCGCTTGGCTTTGCGGATATTGGCGAGTGCGGCAATGGCCGGGTCAACGTCTGCTGCGACGGCGTTAGGGGAAATTGCAGCCAACGCGGCCAGCCCCAACGGAGCGGCTTTCAACAGTGTGCGGCGGGATGATGCGACTCTCGTTCTGAAGAATGGGCTTGTTGTCGCTTGCTTTGCTCGTGAGGCAGAAGGCTTTGGCCATGCCGTTGTTTCGGCTTACAGCGATATTGCAAAAACGGGCGGAATTATCGAGCGCTTCGAGCCTGACTTTCTAGTCAGCCAAACGGAAATTGCAGCACGGACAAAACTATCGCGCGCCGCAATCAGCCTGTACGTGTCTGGAGAAAGGGGCAGTGGTTTCCCACCTCCCCATGCCCGCATCACATCATCAAGTCCGCTCTGGGACTGGGTTGAGGTGTCGTCCTGGATGCATAAGCACGCCCAGCTTTCTCTGGAAGAAGTGGTAAACGCCCGCCTGTCGCGCGCCATTAATTGGTTCGTGCAAAACCCGCTTAAGGCCATGAAGGCTACGGACCGAGACCTGTGGGAGATTTTCGAGGGCGCCGCGAGAGAGCCATTTCTATAGAGCCGCCGCCGATCCAAACTGGTAAGCATCGACAAATCAAATGCTTGCGCTGACTAGTCGCTGGATCGGGTCGCTCTACTTCCCTCTACTTTAGAGGCGATGATGAGAAGGGTGTCCTCCCGGCATCTGCGTGTGTGTAACACCCGTGCAGGTATGTGGGTAATTCATCGTTTCAGTTCCTCAAGCTTTTTGATGCGGTCCATAAGGTCTGTGGTCTCAATAGCCTTGCGGCGCCCTTCAATGGCACTGATGAAACTGGCGCCCTCACTCGGGGAAATTGTGCCTGTGCTCATCGCTGCAATGATGCGGTCTAGCGCCTGGTTGATGCCTGCAATGGTGGAAGTGTCCGGTAACTCGACGGTTACGGTTCTGTCGGTTGGCGTCGGGCGAGGATGCAGATAAGGCGCGGACTTCTCTGCTGCCCAATCCCGTCGCTTTTCATCTGCCGTAGGGTCTCGCAGTATTTCCAGCATGTATTCCACTGGCGTAAGCCCGGCAGCGAGCGCTTCGGCAAGCGTGTCGGCGCTGCGCTTGTTCAAGCTGCCTTTGGGGCGTCCTGCCCCTTCTCGTGCGCCGCCAACTCTGGTCATGCGGCGTTGTCCAGCTCCGCCAACATTTCTTCGACCGTTTGAGTTACGGGGATAACTTCCACCAGCGAAAGCGGAGTGCCGGGCGCAGCCTCGTCATGGCCTGTCCAAACGAAATCAGTGCGCTGCCTTACGATGCCTTGCTCTGACAAAAAGGCGTTGACCGTCTTGTTGGCGGGTCGAGGGTCGCCGCCTAGCAAAATCCAGCGGCCTAGAACCTGCGGGCCATAGTTTGCCTCAAGCCGACTGATGCGAGAGTTAAGGCCACTCATACGTTTTCATCCTCAGCGTAGTGCCGAACCGTTGTTTCGCCAGTTTTGAAGTCGGTCACAGACAACCGTTCCATCTTGCCGGAATAGATGCGGCGCATGGTGCCCGGCTCCACGCCAACAATTATGCGGTGAAAGATTCGGTCGTCCGGCTGCACTTCGACACCCTGGCCTCGTAGCCATTCGTGAAGTTCGTCGCTGGTCATTTCCCGCCCGCTTAAAACTTCGATATTGCGGCGGGGCTCGCCAACGGGCGCAAGCTCCCGCTCAAGCTTTTCTATGCGGGTGTTAAGGGTGCTCATGGGGCGCTCTCACTGGTGGCAACTAGGCGTTTGCCGTGCTTGGCAACGTAGGCCAGCACTCCCGTCCAATAACTGTCTGCGACGGGCGCTGCCGACCGCTCTAGCTTCTCAATCCGAGTAGTGGCGCTCATGATTTCACCTGATTGTTTTCAGCCGCCGTTCCGTGGGTGGCTTCAAGTTTTGAGATACGGGTTGCCAAGGTCATAGCAGCGCCGCCCAATGGGGCGTGAAAGCCGCGACCATCTCGTCTACCAGGTCGAGGGCATAGTTGCGGTTCATCACATCGTCGCCACTCGCAAAGATGACGCCGCGCCGAATTCCCTCGGCGGCGCAAATATCGACCAGCTTCGCCATGGCAGGCCCGGCGAGTGCGCCGACTGGATCGTCACGCAGCCGGAATAGCTCGACCATTTCGCTAAGCACTGAGTATTCATAGGCAATGTCGATGAGGTCTGCGACCGCAATGCCAAGGCGGTAGGAAGGCACATTGCGCAGGATGTTGAGGTACTGCATCTGTTCGCGCCCGCCCTGAGTGAACGGGGCCACGAAGTCACCAAGGGCGCGACCGCCAGCACCAGCAAGGCGAGGGAGGGCAGTTGCAACCGTACCAATACCGGCGCCTGTCAGACCGCCGCCAATGGCCGCTGTGCCCTTCCATTCTTCCGGGGCGGCATCTGCAGCAATCTGCGCACCCATGCTGCCAGTGCCGCCCGCAACCATGTTCCCCGCCGTGGCGCGGACGTTGCGAGCTTCACCGAAGATTTGGCCCATGATCTGCTGAGCCTTCCTTCGCGCCACGAACGGCGGTTGCCTCGTCCTGCGCCCGTATCTGGATTTTGCGGCCATCAGGGGCTTGGATCGTAAACGTCTGGTCACTGCCCGGCCCCATCCCCAACATTGGGCGAGGACGTGGAACGGGAGCGATTTTCTGCGGCATCGGCGTCGGCAAGGCTTGAGCCTGCTGCTGCTGCGCGACCTGGGGGAACTTGCCCGCAATCATGGTGCGGATTTGGTCGTCAGGCATGTCGTCTGGAAAGCGGACAACGACCCCATCTGGCATGCGCACATCGACCATATCAAAGCCTCCTACGCCGCGCGGGGTTCTGCGAGGAAAGCGTCGATTGCCTGCCGCATCAGCAGCGAGGCCGGAAGCCCGCGCTTGTTGGCGATTGCAAAAATCTTAGCCTTGGTGTTGGCAGGAACGGCGACCGTCAGGCGCTCGTCCATCACCTCGGGGTTCGAGTACTTCGAACGGTTCATCGAAAGCTCCTGATTTCCAGGCCTTCAATGTACCCCGAGAGTCCACAACATGCAAGAATGTGTAGTAAATACAATAACTTAGCGTGCCAGCAAGCCCCCTTGCGTACCTAGACGTTTCTCATGCGTGAAGGTGAGGGGAATATCCGTCACTATTTTACTAGCCGACGCCCGGTTTTCATGGAGTGACAAAACTCGCCCCTCGCGCGCCTGCGCGTACTGCACAGAAAAGACCTGATCGCATCGACACGCAGGGACGAGACCCTATTAAAGGAAGTCGACTACGACACCTTGCGACACCATGCTACCGAGTTCTTGAGCGTCCCAGTTCGTGAGGCGAACGCATCCATATGAGCTTGTTTTGTCAATTTTCGACGGTTCGGGAGTGCCGTGAATTCCATAGGTGGGCTTTGAAAGCGCGATCCACATACTCCCGACTGGTCCATTCGGCCCGGGGGGAATTGTAAGGACTTCGGTGTTCTCGCCCTGCTGAAAGTTGATGTCGGGATTGTAGGTGTAGTTGGGCATTGAGGCGACCACTTCCACCACATAGCTTCCGCTGGGTGATGGGGTGCCCTCACTGCCGATTGTTGCGGGATATGTGACTAAGAGTGTCCCTTGAGCATCATAAGCCCTCACTTGGCGCAAGGCTTTGTCAGCCTCAATTCGTTGGACTTCTCCGGTTCGGTCCGGGCCGGTGACAGCTACCGAAATAGACTCTCCTGGCTCGAAAACGGCGTTCGGGTTGAGAGCGGTGAGAAGGTCAACATCCATATGGAAGCGTTCAGCAAGCGCTTCTTGAACGCTGCCATAACCTAAAAAACCCAATACTGCCTTTTCTGCATAATCGTCCGGCGTTGGCCCGGTTACGTCTTCAAGGTCGGTAGCAGCGATAACATAACTGTCGATTGCGGGTTGCCCTGTTTCCACCAAAGCCAACAAGGCATCATCGACAATGCCTGTGACTGGCATTCCAGCCATGGCCTGAGCCCCCATGACCGCCTTGCGCAAATTTTCCCCATCAAAGCCGTCAATGACACCCGGCGACGCGCCTTGTTGGTCCAAAAGGATTTGAAGCCTGGCGACGGCTGGATCAGGCGTCGCTGCAACTTCCGGCGCTGCGTCATCAGAAGTCGGCCCTTCCGGCGCAACGATATAGACCCGCTGAGGATCAGCGAAACGAGCGCCCAAGTCTGCTTCATTCACCGCTGCTGCGCTCATTGGCTGCGTCGGTACAACTTGGTCTTGAGCCACACTGGACGTAATTCCGGCAAACAAGCTAGGGGCAGCAAAGAACGACACTAGGAACAGTCTGCGCATTTGAACCTCGTCTTTCCCCACGAACGGCTTGCCAATCAGGAAGTTGCCATCTGTGATACGAGGTAACTCGATTTTGCTCGACATTTCTTTCATCCCCAGCCCTGCGATATCGGGCCGGGAGTGGAGTTTGGTGTTACCGTCACATGTCCGTAACGCGTGACGCTGAGTGGCGGTCTGGGGTCTAGGTTTTTGTATTTGTCTAGTTTGGTGTCTCGGTCTTAGTCTCCAGTCTGTGTCTCTGTCTCTGTCTCTGTATATGCCTAGGGTATCGATACGGTATGGATAGGGTATCAAAACGCCCTCTTAGCTGGCCCCGCCAATTGACTGCGTAATGCCGACGAAACGGGCGTTTGCTGCAAAGCTGCGGGGGGATTGCGGCGACCTTCAACGTCTTCGAAGTCCAACATTGCCAATTCGGCTATCCGCTGGCTGTCGAGTTCGAAAATGATCCGCTTGCAGCCTTGGGCATGCTTCTCGTTTTGGGGTGGATTGTGCTTGAACCAACGCAGCACATAGACTTCCTCGGCCTCGTCATCATAGGCGACCAGCTCGGCTTCAACGAGGTTGGCAACACACTGGCGATAGACTTCGCGCTGCCATCCCAAGTCCGCAAGGGCATAGCCCTCACGCACCCGATAGGCGCCAGCGCTGTTGTTGTGCTCATTGCTCAGGAAATACAGGTAGAGCAGCTTTGCCTCAGTCGTGGGCAGGGAGACGAAACGTTTAGACCCCCACACGGCAGGCGACACTTTCGAGAACTGCCGGCTCATGAGCGTTTCCACTTCCAGATCACCGGTGAGCGCAAAACTGCGCTCACCTCATTGTTGCGGTGGGGGTCGGTCATTGGGCCAGCGCCTTTGCCGCCATTAGTATGCGCAGGGACTTGCGCATGCGGATCGCGATGAAGGCCAAGCCAGCGGCAGGCTGGTCGGGGAAGCGCGCTTTGATCGAATCCATGGTGCTGCTCATGTCGCTTTCGGCAATCCGGCGACGGAGCTCTACGGTGCAGGCATCTTCGGAGGTGGAAAGCTCCGTCGCCAAGGCGTCGGCATCCTTGAACAACGTGTCGATCATGTCGGAGAACCAGACACCCATTAGTGCGCCCCCAAAAAGTTCGCATTGGGGAATTCGCGGCGTCCATCTGGGCTCATCAGATACTCAGTGAGATTTCCGCCGAACAAGCTGGTCTGGTCGCGAAGCACATAACGGGCGTGAGTACCGCTAAAGACGCCTTCATGGCCTTCGTTGATCGTTTCGACGTTGATGTTGTAGACGGTGCGCAACTGGTGGATGTAGTGGCTCCACCGTGGAGCTGGGCGGGTGATTGGTGTGCAACCGCGCTCGCCTTCGCGCATCAGCGAAAGCAGAGCCCAGAGTACACGCCCGCTCAGTTTGATCGTGCCGATGACTTCACCGCCGCGACGAACAATGCAGTCGCAATTTGGCTTGAGAGATTTGGTCATTCTGCAAAGGCCTCCTGGCCGATACCAGCGAGGCGGGCGATTGCATTGCATGTCGCGACAGGGCGCCGGGTGCGCTCAAAGACTAGGCGACCGCCTGCGGTGAGGTCGGACGGAAAGGGCGCATGGGGGTTGTTGGAATTGGCGGCTTCGCGCCAGTCGAGCAGGGGAAGTCCGGCGTAAAAAGGCAAGCCGGTAGCGTTGCCCGCCGATGCGGGTTCGTGATATGAGTTCATTTCAGGTGAAATCCTATCTGGGCCTTGGCGGTGTGATGACCGCTGAGGCCTTTTCTTTTGAGGGGGTTACGCGGCCTTACCAGCGGCGGGCAGGCTGTTCAGCCAAGCAGTAGCGGCCTCGGCGGTGATCAGGGTGGCACGGCCACGCTTCACGGCTTTGAGACGGCCTGCGTTGATTTCACGATAGGCAGAGCTTTTGCTGATGCCATATCGGGTGAGAAAGTCGAGTAGTGTGTAGGCGGCCTTTTCGGGGGTCATGTGGGCTCCTAAAGAACATTCCGCGCCAGACACTCTGTGGCGCTTGATGAAACACTAGGACTCCCAAAGACTGCTCTATAGCGGGGGGATACGATTATTTTCGACGGTCAATTCCCCCTACAGCGGGTGGTTTAAGCCTTCGTCGCGGCGCTCAAAACCACCCGTTGCGCAGCCGGTCGGTTCGCCTCGTATGCATCACGCGCTTTGCCAATCGCTTCGGCCAGCGAGCCATCGGCAACAACGGCCCGGCGCATTTGTTTCTCAAGCGCTTTGCCGCTGTCGTCTTTCAGGATGGGCACTTGGTCGAGAATGGCTTTGACTAGCCGGGTGAGGCGCCCGCCAGCACTATTGGCCGATCCCTTGTTGACCCCGGCTGTGATCCGATGCGCTGCCTTCCACTCGTACATCACGCCGATAAACTCTTGGAATGCGCCGCCCTTGGTGGTCGATGGAGCGGTGCCATTCTCGAGCGCGACATAGGCAAGGCGGGCGGCGGTTGCCAACTCGCCAAGGTGGATGATTGTATCCGCTACAGGCTCGGGTCGGAGTATCCGCCCAGCGGCATACCAAGAGCGCACGAGCGACCAAGCATCATCTTCTGACATTACCTGGCAGAGGTCTTCGACCATGACATTCACGTTCCGGTCGTGTTCGGCCTCCCGGTCGTAAATCGTCGCCCAAGCCTCGCCCATATTGTTCGACACCGCCCGGCCATTAGCCTGGGTGTTCGCGGCCTCAATGGCGTTGAGCAATTCGCCAGCAGCAGCGGAAACGCGCTTGACCGCTTGGACCTGTTCGCTGAGTGGGGCGGCTGCATATTCATGGTTCAAGGACATGGCATAGATACGGGCGCATCTCTGCAGGCCGTCCCATGCGGCGTCCGACATATGGATGCCTAGGATATCGTCGGCGGTGCCCCGGAACTCGCCGGTTAACTCCCCCCACCAATGCACTTCTGCGCTGGGGGTCCATGCCTTTTTTGACTTCGGCGCCATTCGCTATCCTCTGCGAACACCTAAGGGGCGGGGATCGGCGGGAGGTGTGCCCCGCTTTTCGACTGGCCGGTCTAGACCCCCGCTTTACGTCATGCCGCCGTGGGCTTCCTTCGCGTCATCGGCAACACGTTCTCGACTGGAGCGGGCAGGCAATATGCCGCCCATGCGTCCATAAGGGTTTTGCGCTTCGCTAGGGCATCGCCACGGCGATAAGCGCGCTCGGTCTCGTCACCGATGATATGGGCAAGCGCCGCCTCTGCGATGGCCTCGGCAAAGCTGGTTTCCTCGCCAACCCAATCGCGGAAGGCGGAGCGGAAGCCGTGAACGGTGAAATCAGATCCACCGGCAGCGCCGAGCGCCTTAGACATGGTGGCGTTGGAAATGTGGGCATTTGCCTTCTTGCCGGGGAACACATAATCGCCCGTTCGGGTCTCGGCCAATTGCCCAAGGATATAATGGGCGCGGGCGGATAGCGGAACGCGGTGTTCACGACCAGCCTTCATGCGCTCCGCTGGAACGGTCCACACTTTGCCGCTCATATCGAACTCATGCCACTTGGCGGTGATGATTTCCCCGGTGCGGCTGGCGGTCAGTATCGCAAGCTCCAAAGCCTGGGCGCCAAGCCCCTCGACCTTGTGCAACTCGGTTATGAAATCGGCAACGTCCACATAAGGCATTGCGGCGTGATGGCCGCGCGTAAGCTTCCTGCGCTTTGGTAGCTTTAATTTGAGGTGGCCGCGCCACCGAGCCGGGTTTTCCCCGCTTCGGTGGCCATCGACCTTTGCCGCGTCTAAGACATGCTCGATCCTGCCACGAATGCGCGATGCCGTTTCGGCCTTATCCAGCCAGACTGGCAACAGCACCGACATGACCTCGGGAGTGTCGATTTCTGCAACCGCAGTGTCGCGGATTGCCAAGCAATAGCCGGTGTCCATCAGGTTTCCGGCTTTGTCGCGCTGGACCGATAGCGTCATGCGCCACTGGTCGATGTGCTTGGCGTTCCGGTAGCCGGATGCATGGGCGTTGATATGGGCCTCTGCAGCCATTCCAAAGGTGACGACAACCTTGCCAGCTTCGGCGGCAGCGTCGGCGCGGTTAGCGCGTCTGGCCTCTATTGGGTTTTCACCGCGAGCAACCATGCGCCGGGCTGCGTCTGCCGCATCGCGTGCGTCGAGCAGGGAAACGGCGGACAGCTTGCCCAGCCCCATTTCCTTGCGCTTGCCCTGCATGAAGAAAACGAACGTCCAGCGCTTCGCGCCCTGGGGACTGACAATGAGGTAGAGCCCGTCACCATCGGCGTGCATTCCCGGCGCCATGCTCGGGGAGGCGATTGCCTTTGCCGAAAGCTGCTTGCCGACTGCCATAACCAAATCACCCTAAGGAAACCCATAAGCTCTAGATGGGATTATAGGGCACGCCGGGGAACGTTGAAATACGTGGGGAGAAGCAACCCCCCGCTAATGCTGGGCTTGTGGGCACTTGCTGAACTGCTATGGAACGTCAGTTGAGCGGACATCCTCTCCGCCATTTTCCCTTGTTGATACCTGGAAGCCTTAGTGCAGATTTACTGGCACGGGGCTTCCTGACTTGTCCAAGGTTACCCTTCGATTCCCGATCAGGCAGGCATGGATACCAGTCCCTGGAGCCGCTGACGGGGATATCTCTGGAGCGGTTGCATTAGTGGGTCCGGGGGATGCCCGAACCCGAAGTGATCGTTAGCGCTGGTTGAACAGGATTTTCTGGGCTTCCTTGTCGTCGGCCAAGCTCCGTTGGGGAACGTCCTTGCCCCAGGCGAGGCCGCGTTCGACGGCGGGGCGGGCGGCGAGGCGTTCGATCCAGGTGACGACGTTGGGATATTCGGCCTGGGTGATGCCGTAGCGTTCCCAGCTTTGGGCCCAGCCGATGGAGGCGATGTCGGCGATGGAGTATTCGCCGGTGATGTATTCCTTGCCTGCAAGCTGGATGTTCAGCACGCGGAACAGGCGATGGGTTTCATCGCTGTAGCGCTTTTGGGCGTAGGGAAGTTTTTCGGGCGCATAGACGTTGAAGTGGTTGTTCTGGCCCAGCATGGGGCCGAAACCGCCGACCTGCCAGAACAGCCATTCGTCGACTTTGACCTGCTGACGCGGATCGGTCGGGTAGAATTGGCCGAATTTCAGGCCGAGATATTTGAGGATGGCGCCAGATTCAAAGATCGAGATCGGCTGGCCATCGGGGCCTTCGGGGTCGACGATGGCGGGGATCTTGTTATTGGGGGAGATGGCGAGGAATTCCGGGGTGAACTGCTCGCCCTTGCCGATATCGATGCGGTGGTAGTTCCACGGCACGCCCAACTCTTCGAGCATGATGTGGACCTTTTGCCCATTTGGGGTTGGGAGCGAGTAGGCCTCGATCGGCTTGGTCTGGGTGGTCATGTGCCGGTTCCGTGGTTGATTTGGTGGCGGCAGACTATCGGCACCTTACGATGAAGGGCAAGGCAGCATATTGCCGCCCTGCCCCGCATTCAAGAACATCATGCCCGCTTGAGCACCAGTTGCGGATTGCCGTTGCCGCGCATGGCGTTGGAGATGCCGTGCAGGTCAATGGTCGAGACGACGCGGTGGCGCAGAGCGGCGAACATGAAGGTCGGCGTGACGTTGACCGGCTCATCGAACTGGATGGTGACAGTGTAGCTCTGCATGTTGCCGAGCAGTTGCACGCCGATCAGCATGCCGGAGAAGGGCTGGTCGAGGTAGAAGCCTTTGACGCGGCTGCCGACCTGCCAGGGCGAGACGACGCGATCCGGCAGTGCGGCGCGGGCGGTGTTCCAGTCGCGATAACCGTGCGACCTGGCAACGGCTTCGAGGGCGGCGCCATGCGACAGATTTTCACCCGCCTGATCGCGCTGGGCGCGCAGGGCTTTGGCTTCGGATTTCAGGCTGTGGGCGGATGGGGTATCTAGCGAAAACGACATGACAGGGTCTTCTCATTGCGATGAGGCGACTGTTTCATGGGGCTCGCTTTGCCATGATGCGCCTTGCAAAGATGAACCGGGGTTCGTTTCTGCCTGGAGACTGGACTTCACCATCGGAATTGCTTCCGGCGAGCGGCGGGTGCCAGCGACCTAAGGCGGATATGAGCGCGGGCGGCGGTTTTGTCAATGTTTGGCTGGGATGCGATCAATCGCGGTGATGGGGAGATCAGCGATTTATGTTGGGCCAACTGGTCCGCTCGGGATATGCGCTGAGATCTCAGGATGGGTCCCGGCCTTCGCCGGGATGACATCGTTGTTGGGAGAGTAAGGTGCTTGAAGCGCTGTTCCTGTTTTTGGCGGGTCTGATTGGTGGCGCGGTGAATTCGCTGGCGGGCGGTGGCTCGTTTATCGTGTTTCCGGCGCTGCTGTTTGTCGGGGTGCCGCCGGTGATCGCCAATGCGTCGAACACCTATGCCGCCTTGCCCGGCTATGCGAGCGGAGCGTTCGGCTATTGGCATGCCATGGGCCAGTATAAGGATCGGCTGGTGATCTATGGCGTCATCGCCGCGGTGTTTGGCTATGTCGGGGCCGAGCTTTTGCTGGTGGTGAGCGATGAGCTGTTCTCGCTGGTGGTGCCGTGGCTGATGGCTTTTGCAGTGTTGCTTTTCATCTTCGGGGGCCAGCTGAACGGGTTCGTGGCATCGCGCAGTGGTGGGCGACGCGGCCTGAAGATGCTGGGGACCGTGCTGCTGATGGCATTCCTCGCCGGCGTTTGTATTTACGGCGGGTTCTTCAATGCCGGGCTGGGGATATTGCTGCTGGCGTTTCTAGCCACCGCAGGAATGAGCGACATCCACGCGATGAACGGACTGAAGCTTTATGTATCGTCTGTGGTGGCGGTCGTAGCCGTGGCACGGTTTGCCTTTAACGGGTCGATCGACTGGTATCACGGCTCCATTGCGCTGGTCGGGGTGACCATCGGCGGCTATGTGGCAGCGCGGAATGCGCATCGGATTCCGACGCAGTGGATCCGGATGGCGGTCATTGTCTATGGGGTGTTCATGACCGGGTATTTCTTTTGGGGCGCCTATGGCTGATCAGAGCGCTTGATCCAGACAGAGGCATCGTGGAAGGAGGCGCCGCCGAAGGGTGGCGCGGGGGTTGAGTTGGTCAGGGTGTTGATGCCCTTGCCGCCGCGGTGGGATTTGTTCTTGTGGAGGCCCTCCGCGATGAGGACGCCGGTGGGCAGGCCGGTGCGGATGCGGGCAGTCAGGTCGACCAAGCCGCGACGATTGCCGACGGTGACGAAATCGCCTTCGACTATGCCCAAGCCCGCGGCGTCTTCGGGGTGGATGAATACGGACGGGACGCCTTCGCGCTTTTGGCTGCCGGGAGTTTCGTTGAAGCTGGAGTTGAGGAAGCCGCGCGCCGGGCTGGTTGCGAGGCGGAACGGGTGTTCGGCGTTGGTGGCTTCGGTGATGGCCCAATGGTCGGCAAAGCGCGGCATGTCAGCCGGATCGCAGACCCAGAGATAACCCTTTTTATCGGCGACCGCCTGCCAGTTAGGCGCAAAGCGGAAGCGCTTGTCAGGCCAGGCAAAGCCGTCGGCGAAGCGGGCATCGGCGTCGGGACGTTCGCGATCAACGAAGCCGGTCTTTTCGACCTCGTCGAGGGCTGGATAATTCGAGCGGCGGAAGGTTTCGGCGACGACGTCCTTGTCGACCGTGCGGAAGCTATCGTCATCGAGGCCGAGGCGCAGGGCCAAGGCGTTGATGACTTCGTGGTTGGAGCGCGTTTCGCCGGGGCGCTGGATCAACGCCGGGCCGTAGAGCACGCGGGTGTGGCCGCCCCGGGTGTAATAATCGTTGTGTTCGAGGAACATGGTAGCGGGCAGCACGATATCGGCAAACTCAGCCGTTTCGGTCATGAACTGCTCGTGCACCACGAGGAACAGGTCATCGCGGCTGAAGCCCTTATGGGTAAGGGTCTGGTCGGGCGCTACCGAGGCAGGGTTAGTATTCTGCACGATGATGGCCTTGACCGGACCGCCGTGCTTGAGGGCCTTGGCGTCGCCGGTAAGGATGGCGCCGATTTCGGACATGTCGAGCCAGCGCGGGTCGCCCTTTTGCATGGAGTCGCCGGTGATGGCGGATTTGTCGAGGCGGAAGGTGCCTGAATTGGAATGGAAGGCGCCGCCGCCACGATGCTGCCAGGCGCCGGTCATGGCAGGAATACAGAGCGCAGCGTGCATCGCCGTAGCGCCGTTGCGCTGGCGGGTGAAGCCGTAGCCGAGGCGGAAGTAGGATCGCGGCGTGGTGCCGACGAGGTGGGCGAAGTCGGTTATTTCAGCGACGGTGAGGCCGGTGATGGCGGCGGCCCATTCGGGGGTCTTGTCGGCGAGGTGGGCTTCGAAATCAGGGCCAAAATCGGTGTATTTGGCCATGTAGGCGCGATCGGCGAGGTTATCCCGCAGCAGCACGTGCATGACGGCAACGGCAAGCGCGCCATCGGTACCGGGGCGCAGCACGAGGCCCATGTCGGCTTGGGCCATGGTGGCAGTTTCATAGATGTCGATGACGACGACCTTGGCCTTGCGCTCTTTCTTTGCACGCATGGCGTGGGTCATGACGTTGACTTGAGTGTGCACGGCATTCGTGCCCCAGATGACGACGCAGTCGCTCTCGGCCATCTGCTCGGGATTGATGCCGCCCAGCATGCCAGTGCCTGCGATATAGCCGGGCCACGAGGTGCCGGTGCAGATAGTGTCATATTGGCGCGAATAGCCCTTGGCAGCGCGCAGGCGGTCGATGCCGTCGCGGTGCACGTGGCCCATGGTGCCGGCGTAATAATAGGGCCAGATGGCCTCGGCGCCATGCTCGGCCTCGATCTGGGAAAAGCGGGCGGCAATTTCGTCTAGGGCCTCGTCCCAGGTGATGCGGGTGAACTGGCCGCTGCCCTTGGGGCCGGTCCGGCGCATCGGGTGCATCAAGCGCTCGACATGATGCACGCGCTCGGCGTAGCGGGCGACTTTTTCGCAGATGACGCCGGCCGTATAGGGATCGTCCTTGGCGCCGCGAACGCGACCGATGGTGCGCTCGTCGATGATGTCGACGTCCAGCGCGCAGACGGATGGGCAATCGTGCGGGCAGACCGAGCGGGCGGTGCGAATGGCGACGGACTGGTTCATGGGGCGAGGTTAGCCGAGCGGCGGCCCTGGCTCAATTGAATTGGGGTGATGGCGGGCATTTGCGGCGTGAATGGGTGCGGGGGCGGTGGCTGGTGCGTGGGGTGATCTGCCGCTCGCCACGCCCACCTCCCTTTTCTCCCTCGGGCTAGACCCGAGGGAGAAAAGGGAGGTGGGATAATTTGAGGACGTACTGGGCCACGGGTCCCTCGCCCCTCAGGGGAGAGGCGATCAGGGCGAACCCCGCCCAACCCATGCGCCTTGCCATTCGGACACAGCCCTCGTGGCCTCTTCTCCTCAAATCACGCCACTGGCGTGATTTGTCCTTCGGAACCGCTCAGAGCGTTTCGGCGGGCGCGGTTGGTGGCGTGGATGGCCAGTTGGGCAGCGCCGGAGTGGAACTGGGAGAAGGTGACGCGCTGGGCGTCGTGGGTGGCGATGGTGATGCCGCGCCAGTTGGGGCGGACGGAGCGCACGTCGGACCAGGCGATTTGGTTTTCACGCCCGAAAGTGTTGCGGTGTTCGAGCAGGGTGTCGTTCCAGCGTACCTTGGTGAAGAGACCGCCAAGGCCGATGCCGACGGCGCCTGAACCGAGGAGCAGCGAGGCAATGAACGTGGCGAGCATCTGGGTGGCCTGGACATGCTTTGTGCCGCCGATGACGATGATGGCGCTCATCAGCACCATGGCGAGGGCCGCTGCGCCGTAGCAGGCAAAATATTCGACCATGGAGGGGCGCAGCTCGGACCAGCCATCGACGCGGAGGGCTTCTTCGCCCTGCACCAGCCGCAGAGCCAGGAAGGCGGCATATCCGAAGGCCACGACGCCGGCGGCGCGGGCCAAAGGCAGGCCATCAGCAAAAGGCAGGTGTTTGAGGACGATCAACGACACAATAACGAACAGTGGCACAGCCACTTCCTGCCAGCGCAAGGGCACTATTTGCTCTCCAATATTTGGGGGGCGCCGGCGACGCTAGTCGGCATTCCTGTGAGGTCGAATCTAGCAAGGTTCGCGGAATTGACCATTAACAAAAATGGGAGCGGGCCATGTCGGGATGGAACCAGAGCTTTTTTGTCACAGTGGTCGGGTGTTGAGATATTGATTCAAGGGGTTCGTGTGGTGAGTGAGAGTGATGGCGGGCAGAGTCAGACTGCCATCCTAAGCAATTGATATATCTTGTAAATTTGCTTAGCATCGGGGCCAAACTACCCCCACCCTTGATCCTTCTTCACTCAAATCGCTCCACAGGAGCGATTTGGCCCTATGGGCAGGTTCGAAGCCCACAAGGGGGAGGGAGACGATGAACACTGGCATCCGGCCTAGCGCCTCCCTCCCCTGAATGGGTAAGAAATGAGGGTGGGGTGATGGATAGGCACTTGTGACGAGCGGCCCTCGGGTCGAGCCCGAGGGAGAAAGAGAGTGATGGGGACTAGCTCAACACCTTGAGGCCGATGATGCCGGCTACGATGAGACCGATGCTGGCGAGGCGGGCGGCGGTGGCGGGGTCGCCGAAGAGGTACATGCCGAGGAGGGCTGTGCCGACGGTGCCGATGCCGGTCCAGACGGCGTAGCCGGTTCCGACCGGCAGGTCGCGCAGGGCGAGGCCGAGTAGTATCACGCTGATGATCATGGCGGCGACTGTGAGCGTGGTGGGGACGAGGCGGGTGAAGCCCTCGGTGTATTTGAGGCCGATGGCCCAGCCCATTTCAAAAAAGCCGGCGATAACGAGGTAGACCCATGCCATGGGATTTCTCCTTTTGACTCCTAGGCGTCGGCACGCAGCCGATTGCCCGAGGCGTCCTGGTGTGGCGGGTCGTCCCAGCCGGAATATGGAGAAGGTCGCGAGGTCGTCCAGGCGCTGTAGAAAGAATAGAACAGCGGCGTGGAAAGGTGAAGTGCCTCCGAGGACCATCTTATGGTCGCTAATTGCATGGCCGGCTGAAACAATGTGGCCGCGGCAGCCGTAGCTGAGGGCATGATAGCCCGAGTAAGATCATTGCCCGTTTTCTACCGTAATATCCCCACAGCGAACCAGGACAATACCATTGCGGTTCGCATCTTCTGCCTGCCGGAGGGCCTGTCCTGCGTGGTCAGCTGGCCATTGCCGGAGCCGGGACTGCGCATTTTTTCCCCTACGGCCAAGTCACCACAGGGGGTGGATGAGGCCCTGCCCTATGCCAAGTTCCTCAGTGACCATCTGTGCGCGGGGCGGGTTGCGGTGGAACTGGACGAGGATGTTGAGTGGGACCCGAGGTGGGGCGAACTGGTCGACCTGCAGTAGAAGTCGATCTGCTGACCGAAACGTGCCGCGCTGTGGTCGCGGCGGTCGGGCGTACAAGTTTTTGATGGGCGACTACCTCGGCGGTTTGAGTGCCGAAGAGCGGCGGCGAAATTTGCCGATGATATTTGCGGTGCTGGCGAGGAAGGTCGAAGCTTCACGCAAGCAAGTCGAGCTCGTGTAGGGTGCGGTTATGGATCAAGCGGTGGCGGCGTGGGGCCAAGTCGGCTATCTGACCACGGCGAGTGGTAGCGGGACAACAGTGCGGATTGACCGGGACAAGGCCAGCGGGCAGCCGGCGATCTACGTCAACTGCAAGACCGACCTGCTGGGCCGGTATCGCGAGCTGTATCCCGACGCGTTTGGCTATGACGGCAATCGGGGCGTGGTGGTTGGCGACGCGCCTGATCAGGCCGCGCTGCGGCATGTGATTACGCTGGCGCTGACCTATCACATGAACAAGAAAAGCGCCGGCTGATCAGCCGAGTGTAATGCCTTCGCGGTTACAGAGTTCGGCCATGGCGCTGCCCTGTGGTGGCAGGGGCATGTCGGCGCGACCACGGCGGGTGAGCTGGCTGCGCCAGAGGTGGATGGCGAGGGTGTCGGGCGTGATGGCAGCGTCGACGCTGGAGCCGGGCTGCATCAGGGCGGGAATGCCTTCGTAAGGAATTGGATAGAGCGCGGTGCTGGGCAGGACTTTGGCTGAGAGGCCGCGCTGCTTTACATAATGGGTCAGCGCCATCGGGCCGGTGGCGCCATATTGCATGTTTTCGGGCGCGATTTTTTCGCCGAACAGGCGGCGGATGGCTACTTCGATGCGCCGGAATGGGGGCAGATGCGGTTCGATGATCGGGCGCTCGGTCTCAGTAAAGATGCTCAGCAGATCATCGAGTAGCGGCGCATCGGCGGGGATGTGCAGCACGGCGCCGTTGACGGAACCGGGGCGCTCGTAGGCCATCAGGTAATCAGGCGGGCCTTGTATGGGGCGGACGCAATAGACGTCGAGATCGGCGTAGACGCCGCGGGACTGGCGCAGCGCCATCATGCGGAAATAATCAGAGAAGACGCCGGGCGTGCCGCGGCCTTTGTAGAACACCAGCTTGTCGCGCGGCAGCACGTCGGCGGCGCTGCAGGCGATCGCACCCTCCGGCATGTCTGGGACCGGGTCATAGGAATAGACCTCGACCCGGTGCCCCTGCCGGCGGAAGGAGGCGATCGAAAGCGCCTCCAACCAGCTCATCGGGCCATGCCAGAAACTGACGATGGTGGGGAGCAAAGGTGTCTCCTGGTAGTTAGGCGAGCCCGACCTCGTGGTTCGACAAGCTCACCATGAGGTCTTAGCGGCTAGAGCCGTGGATGTCTCGACCCTCGCGGCAGGTTGTGAGTGGCCCTCGGGTCAAGCCCTAGGGAGAAAGAGAGGGAGGCTCACAGTGAGGTCTTAGTGGCATTCAATCGTAAATACACCCACCGACTTTCTCCTCGGGCTTGACCCGAGGATCGCTCGTCGTTCGCGCCGGGCTGGTAGTGGCCCTCGGGTCGAGCCCGATGGAGAAAGGAAGGGGGTGCGGGCGGCGAGTGGTGCCGCCCGGCCAACTTTGGCTATCAGACCTGTGGCTTGCGCTTGGGCTTGTGGTCCTTGGGCTTCTTGGCGGCGGGCGGCGCGCCATCGGCAGGCTTGCCGGCCCATTTGGGCTTGCCCTTGTCCTTGGTCGGGGGGGCCTTGCTCACCTTGGGGGCGCGCGGCTTGTCGAAATCGGGCTTGGGGGCGTAGGAGGTTGGTGTTTCGGCTGCCGGGTTCCATCCCTCTGTTGCCGGCTCATCGGCGAAATCATCGGGGCGCAGGCCGGCGGAGCCGTAGCGGGTCTTGCGATCGGCGCGTTCGGGACGCTGTGCATCGGGATCGAAGCGTTCGACCGGGCCTTCGGGACGGCGCTGCGACGGCGGCGGACCGGCGCGGCGTTCGCCGGGACCGTCGACGGCCGAAATGGTGACGCCGCGTTCGCCCGAGCCGTTCTTTTCGACCGACTTTGCGAAGGCATCGGCCTTCGGGGCAGCGATTTCAAAGATCGATTCGGTGTCGAAAATGCGGATCGAGCCGATGGCGGTCTTGGTGACATTGCCGGCCTTGCATAGCATGGGCAGCAGCCAGCGCGGCTCGGCCTTATGCTTGCGACCGACGGAAACCTTGAACCAGGTGCCGCCCTCGAAGCGCTCCTTGGTGCGCGGATCCTTGTCGCCGGGCTTGTCGAACACCGGAGCGTCCGACACATCCTCGGGGGCCGGACGGGCGGCCATCTGCTGGCGCAGGTAAGCGGCGGCGATGGCCTCGACGGAATAGCGGGCCATCAGCTGGGAGACGAACTCGGCCTCTTCCTCGGCCACCGGCAGGTTCAGCATCTCGTTGGACAGGATGCTTTCGCGGTAGCGGGCTTCGATTTCCTCGGCCGAGGGCGGCGCCATCATGGTGACGTCGATCTTGGCAGTCTTGAGGACGCGCTGGGCGACAGCACGACGGTGCATCGGCGCGATGATGACGCAGGTGCCCTTGCGCCCTGCCCGGCCGGTGCGACCCGAACGGTGCAGCAGCGTATCGGGATTGGTCGGCAGGTCGGCGTGGATGACGAGGTCGAGATTGGGCAGATCGATGCCACGGGCGGCAACGTCGGTGGCGACGCAAATGCGGGCACGGCCATCGCGCATGGATTGCAGCGCATTGGTGCGCTCGGCCTGGGACAGTTCGCCCGACAGGGTGACGACGTCGAAGCCACGGTTATGCAGGCGGGCCGACAGGTGCTTGACGCCCTCACGGGTGGAGGCGAAGACCAGCGTATTGGCGCTGTCGAAGTAGAGCAGCGTGTTGATGATGGCGTTTTCGCGCTCGGCGGCGGGCACCAGCATCAGCTTGTAGTCGATGTCGCTGTGCTGCTCGGCGGAGTTGCTGGCCGAAATGCGCAGGGCATTGCGCTGGAAGGTCTTGGCGAGCTGGGCGATCGGCTTCGGCACGGTCGCCGAGAATAGCAGCGTGCGGCGATCTTCAGGGGCGGCGTCGAGGATGAATTCAAGATCTTCGCGGAAGCCGAGATCGAGCATTTCGTCGGCTTCGTCGAGCACCACGGCGCGGAGGGCCGACATGTCGAGAGCGCCGCGGGTGATGTGGTCGCGCAGGCGGCCAGGGGTGCCGACGACGATATGGGCACCACGCTCGAGCGCGCGGCGCTCGGCACGGGCATCCATGCCGCCAACGCAGGAAGCGGTCTTGGCGCCGGTTTCGGCATAGAGCCACTCGAGCTCGCGCTGCACCTGGAGGGCCAGTTCACGGGTCGGTGCGATCAGCAGCGCAAGCGGCGCGCCGACCGAAGTAAAGCGGTCTTCATCGCCGAGCAGGGTTGGCGCGATGGCCATGCCGAAGGCAACGGTCTTTCCGGAGCCGGTCTGGGCGGACACCAGCAAATCGCGACCGGAGGTCTGGTCTTCAATGATGGCGGCCTGCACTGGCGTCAGAGTTTCATAGCCTTTGGCGGCAAGAGCGCGAGCGAGTGGAGCGAGAATAGTATCGGGTAGGGACATTTTGGCTTTCTGGACGCCGGCCAAACACTTGGCGTCATTTTCACAATAACGGGCTTCGCCCTGTGGAGGAGATTGTAAGGTAGAGTTCCCGCCTCTGGCGGGGACGCCGTGCTGTTGGCGGCATCATAGCATAAACGAACGAAAAGGCCGCCCCGAAGGCGGCCTCCACGCATATCTAGCAGATTGCGAGGCTTAACGCTCGCTAAAAGGAATGCCGCCCTTGGCTTTGCTGTCCTTGGGGGCCTCGATGATCTGCACCGTCACATTTTCAGGATCGGTGCCGAAATTCTTCACCACGGCATCCGTGATGTCCTTCATGAGGCCGCGCTTCTGTTCGGAAGTGCGACCCTCCACTGCATAGACGTAAATTTCAGGCATTAGCCAACGAGCTCGTCGTCGGAAAAGAAATACTTGATCTCTTCGGCAGCGGTTTCGGGAGCGTCCGAACCGTGGACCGAGTTTTCGCCGATCGAGAGAGCGAATTCCTTGCGGATGGTGCCTTCTACCGCGTTTGCCGGGTTGGTCGCGCCCATGACTTCACGGTTCTTGAGGATGGCGCCTTCGCCTTCCAGAACCTGCAGCACGACGGGCGAAGCGATCATCTGCTCGACCAGTTCGCCGAAGAACGGGCGTTCCTTGTGGACCGCGTAGAAGCCTTCGGCCTGGGCGCGCGTCATCTGGATCTTCTTGAGGGCGATCACGGTCAGACCGGCTTCCTCGAACTTGGTGACGATCTTGCCGATGAGGTTACGACGGACGGCATCGGGCTTGATGATGGAGAAAGTGCGTTCGAGCGCCATGAGGGTCGATCCTTGAATGGGTCTGTTGGAAAGGTGGCGCCTTGTAGCGGCGAACTGCGACGGAGACAAGACTGTGCGCACCGTAGCAAGGCGGCGCGCACCATACTGGTTAAGTCCGCAGTGATGACCGCTATTGTGGGGTCAGCGTCTCGGTGCCGGCGCCATCTTGACCCGCAACGGTCCAAGAGCCAATCATCGAGCCGTCCTCTAAGATTTCATAGATCAGCAGGCCAAGATTGTCGCCCTGGAAATGTGCTGCAGCAAACGCAATGCCGTCGCGCATGCAGATGCCACTCGACGTGATTTTGCCAGTGGTCCATTCGATGGCACAGGTGGTTTCGCTGAGCCCGGTGATCTCGGCAGTGCCGGTATATTGCGACCCATCGAGATTGGTACCGGTGACACCGTAGGTGCCTCCGATATCCTGTGCCGTGGCAGCTGCGGTTATTGCCAGTATCAAACCTGCAGAAAGAACAATCAGACGCATTTATTACCCTCCAAAATGCCGATGCTTCGACACTTTGAATATCGGACGAAAAATAGCAATGGTACCAGGACTAGTTTTTTCCAGGGCGCTAACGCGACACTAGAAAGTCATCGTCGACCGCCATGATGCCAGCCTACCCGACGCTGATTTCAGCGGCCCCGAAGGGTGGGGAAGCTGCGCGGTCTGGCAAGTGGCACGCCAGAGGTCGCGAGGGTCAAGTCATCATCCTTTGCGTTCCGGACAGTCGAAATCGTGCGCCGGGACAATTATGCTAGCGCGACAAAGAGGCACCTATGCAGCATGGGACGGTTGCCATGCGGGGCCGTTGACACTATCGAACGGCAAAGCCTTTTTCGGGCGTCTTGCCGTGGTGGCGCCATTGCCATGCGGTCCTGCCCTCTCCACAGATTGCCGCACCATGCTGACCATCAACAATCTCACCTATCGCATCCAGGGCCGGGAGCTGTTCGAGGATGCGTCCGTGGTGCTGCCGACCGGCTCCAAGACCGGCTTCGTCGGTAAGAACGGCACGGGCAAGACCACGCTGTTCCACCTGATCCAGGGGCATATCTCGCTGGATTCAGGGTCGTTCGACCTCAACAAGAAAGCACGTATCGGCGCGGTGGCGCAGGAAGCGCCGGCTGGCAACGAGAGCGTGCTGGACGTGGTGCTGGCCGCCGACAAGGAGCGCACCGCGCTTTTGGCCGAAGCCGAGACCGCCGAAGACCCGAACCGGATCAGCGATATCTATACGCGGCTGTCCGATATCGACGCCTATTCGGCCGAAGCGCGTGCTTCGTCCATTCTGAAGGGCCTCGGCTTCGAGCAGGACCGGCAGAATTCGCCGACCCATGAACTGTCGGGCGGCTGGCGCATGCGCGTGGCGCTGGCGGGCGTGCTGTTCAGCCAGCCCGACCTGCTGCTGCTCGACGAGCCGACCAACTATCTCGATCTGGAAGGCACGCTGTGGCTGGAGAAGTATCTCGCCACCTATCCCTACACAGTGTTCATGATCAGCCATGATCGCGACCTGCTGAACAAGTCGGTCAGCTCGATAATCCATCTCGAACATAAGAAATTCACCTTTTACAAGGGTAATTACGACACGTTCGAAAACACGCGTCGGATGCAGATGGAGCTGAACAACAAGGGCCGCGACAAGGCACTTGACCAGGTCGCGCATTTGCAGAAGTTCGTCGATCGCTTCAAGGCCAAGGCCAGCAAAGCCAAGCAGGCGCAGTCGCGCATGAAAATGATCGAGAAGCTGCGGCCGCCTGCAGCGATGTTCGACGAATATTCGGCGCCGTTCACCTTCCAGCAGCCCAAGGCCGAGGCGGCGACGCCGATGCTTTCGCTGGACAGCGTGTCGGCCGGCTATGGCGACCGGACCATCTTGCGCAACATCAACATGCGCATCGACCCCGAAGATCGCATTGCGCTGATCGGCGTCAACGGCAATGGCAAGTCGACCTTTGCCAAGCTTTTGGCAGGCGATATCGAGCCGATGAGCGGCACGTTGCGCAAGGGCAAGAAGCTGGAAATCGCGCATTTTGCGCAGCACCAGATGGACAAGCTCAAGCCTGAATGGACCCCGTTCGAGCATGTGGTCGATATGATGCCGACCGATAGCGAAGCCAAGCGCCGCTCGCGACTGAGCCAGATGGGCCTGACCAAGTCGCGGATGGATACGCTGGCCAAGAACCTGTCGGGCGGCGAGCGCGCCCGCCTGCTGATGGGCCTGATTACCTTCAGCGGCCCAGGAATGATGATCCTTGACGAGCCGACCAACCATCTCGATATCGACAGTCGCGATGCGCTGGTGCATGCGCTCAACGATTATGAGGGCGCCGTGCTGATCATCAGCCATGATCGCCATTTGATCGAAGCGACCTGTGACACGCTGTGGATCGCCGAAGGCGGTGGCATACGCGTGCTGGACGAAGACTTAGACAGCTACCAGCGCAGCATTACCTCCAACAAGGAGGGCAAGGGCGGCGGTGGCGGCAAGGGTGGCAACAAGCTGAGCAAGCATGAAGCTGCGGCCAAGCGAGCGGAGGTCGCCCCGTTGAAGGCCAACATCAAGGACGCCGAGGCCAAGATCGCGCGGCTCAAGACCGAGATCGGCAAGGTCGATGCGCAGCTCGACGATCCCAAGGTATATAATGGTGCGCCTGACCGGATGATCACGCTGGGCAAGGACAAGGCACGTTTCACTGCGGATCTCGAGAAGCAGGAAGAGCAGTGGCTGGCGCTGAGTGCCGAGCTGGAAGCCGCGGAAAAAGCATGAGCGAGCTGAGCGCCGAGGACGTCGTTGCGGCGCTCCGGATGCAGCGGCATCCCGAGAGCGGCTGGTATGTGCAGTCGTTCAAGGATGAGGACAAGGTCGATGACCGCGCTTGGTCGACGGCCATTTATTACCTGCTGCAGGCGGGTGATGTTTCGCACTGGCATCGCGTCGATGCCGTCGAAGTGTGGCACTGGTATGCGGGCGCGGCGCTGAAGCTTTCGATCTCCGACGGCCAGACCGTCGATTTGCACATGCTGGGCAATGACCTCATCGTCGGGCAGCGCCCCCAGATCATGGTGCCGCGCCGGGTCTGGCAATCGGCGGTCAGCACCGGTGCCTGGACGCTGGTGGGCTGCACGGTAGCGCCCGGCTTCCGCTTTTTGGGCTTTGAACTGGCCGCTCCGGACTGGGCACCCGGCGCTAACCAAGATCGCAATTCCGCCGATTGACACGGGCCGCGGCTTGTCATTCTCATGGGCGCCACGAAGATCGGCCGAAGGCGCGCGATGTCGTTGTTGAAGAAGCTGGTTTTGATCGCGGCGATTGGCCTGTCTCTGTTGGCCGGCGCTGTGCAGGCGCAGGAACTCACCAAGCATCAGCGGGCCGAGCAGCGGCGGTTTGCCTATAATAACAGCCTGTTCGTGCTCTATCACGAGGTCGGGCACCTGCTGTTCCACAAACTGGAACTGCCTGTGCTGGGGCGCGAGGAGGATGCCGCCGACAATGTGGCGACGTGGACGCTGCTGCGCCAGGGCACGCCAAAAGCCGACCAGGCGCTGAAGGACGCGGCGCGCGGCTGGATCCTGTCCGGCATTGCCTACAATAGCGGTGGCACGGAGGGCGACTATGCGGCCGCCCATAGCCTCGACAAGCAGCGCGCCTATCAGATCGTCTGCCTGATGATCGGCATGGATGCGACTGCGTTCCGGCCGGTGGCCAATGAATACCGGCTGGATAGCGACCGGCAGAAAAGCTGCCAACTGGACTATGACATGATCGACCGCTCTCTGGATGGCCTGCTGGCCAACCGCGGCGTCGGCAAGAAGCACCGCGGTACAGAGGTCGTCGTGACCTATCACAATGTGAGCGGACAGCTGAAAGTGGCGGCAGATGCGTTCAAGGCCAGCGGCGTGTTCGACCAGGTAGCCGAGGAGCTACGGACCCGTTATCGCCTGAGCGAGACAGTCCGGTTCAATGCCAAGCGCTGCGGCGAGGCAAATGCTTTCTATGACCCGGACACCGTCGAGGTCATCTTTTGCTATGAACTGATGCAGGACTATATGGATCTGTACTCCAATAACCTGGAGCAGACGGCTATGCCGGCGCCGGGCGGCAAACAAAAAAACAACTAAGCCATGATGTTTGTGTGATTAGATAAGTGCTGCGGCGAGGGGCCGCCGTCTCTGGAGATTATCTTGCGCGTTTCGTCACTCATTCTAGCCGCCCTGGCCTTCGCCATGGCGCCCGCCTCCCTTGTCGTTGCCCAGGATGACATCCCCGACAAGGATCTGGTCGCCGCCGTCGATTTCGCCATGCATGACGCGACGTTCACGCTGTATCACGAGATCGGCCACATGCTGGTCGGCGAGCTGGGCATTCCGGTGTTGGGCAAGGAAGAAGACGCGGCGGATGCGCTGGCGACGATCATGTTGCTGACCGACGACGAGGACGACGACAGCTATAATGCGCTCGTGGACGCCTCGGACGGCTGGTATTTCAATGCCGTGAAATCTACCGGGTCGGGCGTCGAGGACTTTTCATATTATGACGAGCATAGCCTCGATATTCAGCGCGCCTATGCCATGGTCTGCCTGATGGTGGGCAAGGACCCCGAAGCCTTCGCGCAGACCGCGGAGGCCTATGATCTTGACCAGGATCGGGTGGATGGCTGCGCCTATACCTATGCCCAGGCATTTTCGTCGTGGACCTCCCTGCTCGAACCGCATGCTGTAGCCGAGGAGCAGGGCGCAGAAATCAGCGTGGTCTACGAGGACGCGGGCGACTACGATTCCTTTGCCGAAATGCTCAAGCAGCGCGAGGTGCTGGAACGCGCTGCGGCCCTGGTGACGAGCCGCTACGTGCTGCCCGGCCCTGTGACCTTCAAGGCTACGCTATGCGGCGAGGCCAATGCCTATTACAGCCCCAGCGAGGGCGAGATCACCTATTGCTATGAACTGGCCTCGGACATGTTCCAGCTTTATCTGGTCGATATTCTTGGCCATACACTTGAAGAATAGAATGAAGAATAGACCGGGCGGCATCAAGCCGAGCCGCCCGCCGCGCCCAATCGGGCAGTGATCCGAGGGCGTTCACCACTCATGCCGTGTTGAATGTGACCCGCAGACCAAGTCCGCGGGTAGGCAGGTGACGCGGCGTTGACACGCCACTTCGCAGGCTAACTGAAGCCGACGTAGCGGCCGGGCTTGTGGTTGGTGGCGATGATCATGTTGAGCACCAGGGCGCCGAGGATCGAGTAAAGCACACGATCCAGCGGCAGCACGAAAAAGGCCGCGGCGAGGATCACGGCGTCAACACCAAGCTGGAAGTAGCCGGCGCGAATGCCGAAATTCTCCTGCAGATACAGCGCCAGAATGTTGATGCCGCCGACGCTGGCCTTGTGTCGAGCCAGCGACAGAATGCCCAGGCCGATCAGCCCGCCGCCAAGCAATGCCGCGAACAGCGGGTGAATGCTGGAAATGTCCATCCAGCCGGGAATGTGCGCCGTGAAGTAGGACACCAGGCCGACGCCGATGAAGGTTTTGATGGCAAAGGGCCAGCCCATGCGCAGCAGGGCCAGAGCATAGAAGGGCAAGTTGATGGCGAAGAACAGCCAGCCGAAGGGAACGCCGGTTCCATATTGCAGCAGCAGGGCAAGGCCGGCGGTACTGCCGGTGGTCAGCGTCGCTTCGGCGTAGAGTACGACGCCGAACGACACAAGCATGGTCCCGATCAGGATGGCGAACAGGTCTTCGGGCATTGTATGCCGGCTGGGCGTTGCGAGTTCGGTCGTCATGCCTTCTTGACCCACCGACCGCCGGGTTCCTGCTGCCAATAGGTTAGCACATTGTTACCCTTGAGCGCCTTCCATGCGACGCGCGCTTCGGCGACGGCGTCGGGATCGTGGCCGGAAAACATGTAGACGATGCGTTCGTAGCCCTCCGCCGATTGCGGCACGGCGCGATCGACGAAGAAGCGGCAAGCCGCCTGGTTGGGGTTGTCGGTGCCCGTGGTGATCAAGATGGGTTGGTGGGCATCGCTGCTGGCATCACCGGCGAGGCCATGTGGCAGGAAGCTGTCGTCGCGGAAAGTCCAGAGATGGGCATCCAGCGCGTCAGCCCGCTCGGTCGAACCAACTTCCACCACGGCGCGCCAGCCGCGCTCAAGGGTCTTTTCCAGCAATTGCGGAATGACAGCTTCGAGCGGCCGGGGTTCGAGATGGTAGAAAAGGATATCTGGCATCAGCACAACACTTCGACAAGGAAGCCGCCAGGAGCCCTGACATAGAAAGTCCACCCGTGGGAGCGTTCCGGTGCAGCGACGTCGATGCCGTCGGCCTTCATACGCGCGTTGATGTCGTCAACTGCCGCTTCGGACGCCTGAATAAACCCAATGTGGAAGGTTGCGGGATAGGCGATGTCCTTGCCCTTGAACATGGAGAGAACCAGACCCTCGTCGTCCTGCAAGAAGGCCATGTTCTTGTTTCCGCCACCCAGGTCTCGAAGACCGAAATACGTCATCAGGAAACTCTTGGCAGGTTCAACATCTGTGACGGCAAGATTGACGTGGTTCAGGCGCATGGTTGCTCCTTTAGCCTTGGTAATAGTCACGGACCAGGCGGTCCAGCAGGGCGACGCCGAAGCCGGGCGCCCAGGAGGTGTTGATCTCCGAGGTCCCTGCCCCAAAAGCGGTGCCGGCGATGTCGAGATGGGCCCAAGGGACGTTGTTGACGAAACGCTGCAGGAACTGGGCGGCGGTGATCGAGCCAGCCGGACGGCCGACCGAATTGCGGATGTCGGCGAACTTGGATTCGATCATCTTGTCGTAGGCCGGAGCCAACGGCATGCGCCAGAGCTTCTCGTTGGCATTGAGGCCGGCATTCAGCAGTTGGATCGACAGCTCGTCATTGTTGGAGAACAGGCCCGCATGCTCATGGCCGAGTGCCACGACGATGGCGCCGGTGAGCGTCGCCAGGTTGATCATGAAGCGCGGCTTGAAGCGGTCCTGCGTGTACCAAAGCGCATCGGCCAGCACGAGGCGGCCTTCGGCATCGGTGTTGATGACCTCGATGGTGGTGCCGCTCATCGCCTTGACGATATCGCCGGGGCGCACTGCGTTGCCCGACGGCATGTTTTCTACCAGCCCGATAACGCCGACGACATTGACGGGCGCCTTGCGGCTGGCAAGTGCAAGCATCAGTCCGGTGACCGCAGCCGCTCCACCCATATCGCCCTTCATGTCTTCCATGGAAGCGGCGGGCTTGATGGAAATACCGCCGGTATCGAAGACCACGCCCTTGCCAACAAAGGCCAGCGGGGCCGTATCAGCTTTGCCACCGCGCCACTGCATGACGACGAGGCGCGCCGGGCGATCGGAGCCCTGGGCGACGCAGAGCAGCGAGCCCATGCCGAGCTTTTCGAGCGCCTCGGGCTCAAGGACTTCGACATCGACCCCGAGCTTGGAGAGTTCGGCAGCGCGGGCGGCGAATTCGACTGGGCCGAGCAGATTGGCCGGCTCGTTGATCAGGTCGCGGGCCAGCAGCGTGCCATCGACTGTGGCGTTGCGATCGGCGATAGCGGCACCGGCGGCCTCTATGTCGGCAACGTGGAGGGTGATTTCCAGCGCGGCGGCGGCGTCGTCGGCCTTTGCGGTCTTGTATTTGTCGAAGCGGTAGTGGCGCAGGCGAAGGCCGGCGGCGAGTTCGGCAATGGCAGCTGGCGTGGCGGCGGCTTCATCGAGGATGACCGCGACTTTTTCGGCGCGGCTGGCGGAAATCTTGGCCAGCAGCGAGCCGCCACGATCGGTCCAGCCATTGAGCGGGGCCTCATCACTCGCCTTGCCGCTGCCGAGCACGATGAGGCGCTTGCCCCCTGCCCCCAATATGTCCAGCGCATGGCCCTGCTTGCCCTTGAAGCCACCAGCGGCAGCGGTCTCGGCCCAGACCAGACCCGTGGCAGACCAGGCAGTCGCGGCGGCGCCTGCAGGCGGGCTGTCCTCGGTTGCATAGATGATCGTCGTGGTGGCGGAAACGGCGCCGAGCGGCGCGGTACGGATGGTGATGGACTGGGGCATGGAAGGCCTTGGTAGCGGTTGCAGGGAAGTAAGCTCATGGCGAGCGGAAAACCCGACCGTTCGCCACACTCTGACCCAACTCCCCACACAACCAAGGATTGTTCAGTATGAGTACTTTACATTGAGGTCTTTGCCCGCCGCGTCAATCCCGCAACAGGGCGCGGACAAATCCGTGCACAGAAGGCTGATTGCTTGAATGCCCGGGCGAATTACACCAAGGTCCGCCCGTTCCGGAGACGTTTTGCATCGCATGAAGAGATTGACCGCCTATCTGGCTCGGCTGTTCGTAACCGACGCGCTGATCCTGTTCGGCGTGGTCTGCTTCCTATTGTGGATGATCAACTGCCTGCGCTCGTTCGATGTGATTTCGGTCAAGGGGCAGAGCATACTGGTGCTGGGCGCGCAGGCGTTGCTGACCATGCCGCCGCTGGCCATTTCGTTCTTCTATATCTGCATCGGCATTGGCCTGACGCGCGCCCTGCAGGCGCTGCAGGAAAATCGCGAATTGCACATCATCCATACCAGCCACGGCTTGCCATCGCTGTGGAATGCGACTGCCGTGGTGACCGGCGTCGGGGTGATCGCGGTGCTGCTGCTGTCCAATTTTATCGAGCCTGCCGCAAATCGCCGACTCAACTTGCTCAATGCCAGCGTGGCTGCGGACCTGGTTAGCTCGACGCTTCGCCCCGGGCGGTTCACCCAAATAACGCCCGGGGTAATATTGCTGATTGGCGGGCGCGAGGGCGACGGGGAAATCCGCGAGTTTTTTGCCGACGACCGGCGCGACCCGGAAACCCGGCAGACCTATATTGCAGAGACCGCGCGCGTCTCCGCCAATGGCGACGACTACGTGCTTGAGCTGCGCAACGGCAAGCTGCAATACACCCAGGCCAACGGGCGGTTTTCCGAGATTTCTTTCGCGCGCTATGACGTCAGCGTAGACCAGTTGTCGCAGTCGATCGGTGCCACCGATCCAATGCTGGAGAAAGACACGATTACGCTGGTGCGCGAGGCCCTGGCCAGCGGCGACTGGAACCAGGGCATGCTGATATTGGTCGCCAACCGCATGGCGGAAGGGCTGCGCGTGGTCGGCATGGCTATCATGATGCTGGCCATCATGGGCTTCCCCAGCGGCAGGCGCACGCGCTTTAATGTGCCCATGGAAGCGGTGGTACTGCTGATCGCCTTTGGCGAGCGCGGCATCAGCGCCTATAGCCCGCTGGGCACGGCGACGGGGGCATTGCTGCTGATCATTGTCGCGGTGGTCGCCTTGGCCGCGCGCGTGTGGCCGCGACGGTATCCGCTGGCGGTGCGGCCATGAGCCGGATCGACTGGGTAGTTCTCAACCACGTGGGCAGCCGCATCGCGGTCACCGTGTTGGTATTTTACGGTCTGATTGCGCTGGTGGAGTCGCTCGACACGTGGCGGTTCAACTATGTCGCCGAGGGCCATGGTTTTCACATGGCATTGGTCATGGTGGCGATGAGCGCGGTCAAATGGACCATCAAGACCCTGCCGGTGACGGTGCTGATGGGCGCCATTCTAGGCTTCATCGACTTGAAAGCACGGCACGAACTGACGGTGATCCAGGCCAGCGGCATTTCGATATGGCGGACGGTGAGGGCGCCGGTGATCGTGCTGGGGCTGCTGAGCCTCGCCACATCGCTGGGCCTTGAAACCATCAGCACGCAGATCAACCGGCAGCTCAGCCCGACCCCGCCCGGCCAAGCGTCAATGCTGACACCGGCAGGTGAAATCTGGCTCGAACAGCGCAGCGGTGATTTTCACTATGTGATGATGGCGACCGGCATGCAGCAGGGCGGCACAGCCTTGGGTCAGGTCACCGTGTTTCAACTCGGCGAGAGCGAAGAGGCCCGGCTGGAAGCTCCCGAGGCGATTCTCGAGAGCGGACACTGGGTGTTTTCGACGGCCATAGTGCGCACGCCAGACAGGCCGGCGCGGACATTGTTCAATTATAGCCTGCCGACCAGTTCGACAGCGGAAGAACTCGGCCTCAAGCTGTCATCCACCGAAGACATGACCTTTTTCGAGCTGGCGAGCCTGTTACAGGCCGGGGTAGCCGACCCGGGCATTAGGACGGCGGCAACCATGCGGCTGATCAAACTGCTGGCTTTGCCGCTGGTGCTGACCGGCTCGCTGTTCATTGCTTTTGCGTTTACCGCAGGTTATCGAAGAGGCTCTAATTATGGTCCGGCGGTCCTTTACGGGATTGTACTGGGCTTCGTCGTGTTTGTGATTACCGAGATGGCCGACCGTGCCGGGTCGACCGGCGTTCTCGACCCCACCTTCGCGTCGATCGGACCGGCGTTTGTAGCAATTGTCATTGGCGTGACGGTGCTGCTGCACAAGGAAGACGGGCGCGCGTGAAGTACGGTGCGAATACGAGTAAGTGGGTACGTCGCCTGGCTCTGGCCAGTGCGTTGCTGGCGCTTACCCTGACGCCGAGTGCCTTTGCGCAAGGTCTCATTCCAGCGGATTTTTTCAATGCATCAATCGACCCGGCGGCGCCGACGGCTGTCGATGCGGACACGCTGACATTCGACAGCGTCGCGAACGTCATCACGGCCACCGGATCGGTGGTGCTACGCCAGGGCGGCTATACGATGGCTGGACAAAGCCTGGTTTATAACCGCGTTAGCGGCGAGCTGAAGTTCGTCGGCGAGGTTACGGTGCTCGATCCTTCAGGCAATTTGGCCGAGATGGACGATCTAGAAGTGACCGGCGGCATGAAGCAGGCCTTCATGAATGCGCTGACCATCACAGCCTATGATGGCTCCCGGATCACCGCCGACAGTGTCGACTACGACGATGAACTGCTGACCGTGCTGGAGCGCGCCAATTACGCGCCTTGTGGCGAGTGCGTTGACGGTGCGGGGCAACGCATTGGCTGGTCGGTCCAGACGTCCCGCGTCATCAAGAATGGCGAGGATGGATCGATCACGCTGGAGCAGCCTACGTTGTCGCTGCTCGGTATTCCGGTCGCCTGGTTGCCTTATTTGTGGCTGCCGGACACCGGTGCTTCGACCCTGGGCAGCTTGCGTATGCCCAACTATGATTACAGCGAACAAACCGGGCATCGCCTGGAAGTGCCGTATTATGCCTATTCGAGCCGTTGGACCGACGTCATCCTGACGCCGACATTCATGACGCGGCAGGGTTTTCTGCTCGGGGCGGAAGTGCTGCAGCGGTTCGATGCCGGCTCGTTCCAGATCAAGGCATCCGGCCTGTACCAGTGGGACAAAGCGGCGTTCACCTTTACGGAAGCGCAGCGCGACTGGCGTGGCGCGATCCAGACCTCGGGTGAATTCAAGCCGATCAAGGATTGGACCGTCGGTTGGAGCTATACGGCCTTCACGGACGCTGCATATCTGGTGGATTATCGTCTGGCAGTGGGCAAATCTACGACCAATCAGGTCTATGCGACGCACCTGACCGACGACACCTATTTCGATGCTCGCGTGCAGCAGTTCAACCAGATCGGCAACTACACCGCCGCTGATCAAGGCCAACAGGCGCAAACCGTGCCTGTGGTGCAATTCAATCATGTCGAGGACCTGGGGCCAGGCAATGGCCGGGTCGAGATTGCCGGCAAGCTGCTTGGCGTGCGGCGCGAATTCGATTCGAAGACGACGTCCAATGGCGTACCCTATGTGTTTGGTTATGCCGGCAACAAGCAGCATGCGAGCCTGCAGGCCGGATGGCAGACGCAGTGGATCGGCGCTGGCGGTTTTGTTGCCACCCCGTATCTGGGCGGTCGTGCCGATCTTGCCTATTACGATGGGACCAGCCCGATCCTACCCGGCGCGACCACGCTGTGGAGCGCGACGCCGATCGCCGCCATGGATGTGCGTTTCCCGATGGCCGCAAGCGACGGCTCGACCGTGCATTTGATCGAGCCGATCGGACAACTAGTCTATCGCGGATCCAATACCAGTGCAGTCGGCATCACCAATGATGACGCGCAGAGCTTCGTGTTCGATGACACAAACCTGTTCAGCTACAACCGCTTCTCGGGCAGCGCCCGCCAGGAGACGGGGTTGCGCGCCAATGTGGGCGGTCGCTACCAAGCCAACTTCCTTGAAGGCAGCTTCCTCGAATTGATCGCCGGACAATCCTTTCAGCTGGCAGGCAGCAATGCATTTGCGGGGTCGGACCACACGCAAGTCGGCGTCGGATCGGGGCTCGACACGTCGGCTTCCTACGCGGTGCTGGGCGCCTATGCCGGGCTCACGCAGGGCATTACTGCCGGTGGCAAGCTGCAGATCGACACTACCAATCCGCGGATTTCGCGCGGTTCGTTGACAGCGGCATATTCCAAGGATCGCTACGGCGCTTCGCTCGACTACAGCTATATCGCGGCAAATCGGGCAGCGGGCGTGATCAAGGACCAGCATGAGATCGGCGGGACATTGACAGTTCCGGTAACCGAATACTGGTCGGTGAATTCCAGTGCCGCCTGGGACTTGAGCGCCGGTAGCTTCCTGCAGGTCGGCGGCGGGGTTGTCTATGACGATGGCTATCTACTGATCGGCGCGGGCGCTACCCGCAATGGCCCGACCCACACGACACCCAATGCTACAAACTTGACGGCTAGCTTCCGCCTGAAGGCGCCGGCGGGGCTTAATCTGGGCTATACTGGCTCAACCGCTCTGCCCACCTTACCTTGATATCGGATTTTGGCCTCAATCATGGGGCAATTGACAGCGCTCTATTCCCGCCGCATTGAGTGCGGGTGGTTTGACGTGAGGCGGAACAATGATGGCCAAGAATTTCTGGGGGCGCACTGCCAGCGCCATTCTCGTGGGCGCAATGCTGCTGATGGGCGCTGCCGTGCCGGCGATGGCGCAGAATGTCCGCGCGACAGTCAACGGGACGATCATCACCGACCTCCAGGTCGCCCAGCGCCAGAAGCTGTTTGCCCTCGAAGGCAATCGCGGTGGCAGCAAGGGCGCGTTGGACCAACTGGTCACGGAAGCTATTCAGCTCGGCGAAGCCAAGCGTATCGGCATCACCGTCTCCAATGCGCAGGTCGACGAGGCGCTGCTGCAGATCGCTCGCAACATGAAGGTCAGCCAGGACAAGCTGGTCAGCATGTTGCAGCAGGGCGGCGTAGGCATGGATACGCTGAAGGACCGCTTGCGTGCAGCCATCGCCTGGAATGCCGTCACCGAGCAGGCCATCATGCCGCAGGTTCAGATCTCCGAGCTGTCGCTGGACCAGGAGGCCGCCGCCAAGGTGCAGGTCTATCAGGGCTTCGATTACATTCTTAAAGAAGTGATCTTCGTCGGCAGCGCTGGCCGTTCAGGCCAGGCCAACAGCTACCGCTCCAAGTTCTCGGGCTGCGACACAGCCGTCGATCTGTCGCTCGGCTATACCGATGCCGCGGTGATCGATGTGGGTCGCCGCCATGCCACACAGATGCCGGAAGCCATCGCCAAGGAACTGGCGGGCCTTAATGTTGGCGGCATCACCAAGCCGCGCGCGGTGGAAACCGGCCTGTCGATGCTGGCGGTCTGCGAAAAAACCCAGGCGGAAGACCTGACCTTCATCAAGGGCGACCTGCGGGCCGAAGCCGGCAACACTGCCTTGGGCGGCCAGTCGGAAACCTATATGGCCGAGCTGCGCAAGAACGCCAAGATCATCTTTAACTAACTTGGACGGGTCCGCCGCTGGCGGGCTCTTTTTCGTCTGCGACGGGGGCCGAGATGGACAAACCGCTGGCCATCAGCATGGGCGAACCCGCTGGTGTGGGGCCTGATCTCATCCTGGCACTGTATGCGAAACGGGTCGAGCTCGATCTTCCCGAATTCTGCGTCTTCGGCCATGCCGACCTTCTCAAGGCCCGGGCCGCGCGGCTGGGACTTGATATAGAGATCGCGACGGTTGGCGCTCCCGGTACCAATGCTGCTTTTGCTACCGCACTGCCCGTCTCTCATGTCGAGGGACTGGTGCCTGACAATCCCGGCCAGACCTCACCGCTTTCCGCCGCTGCGGTGATCCGGTCTATCGAAGCCGCCGTCGAGGCGACCATGACTGGCGAGTGCCGCGGGCTGGTAACCGGGCCAATCCACAAGGCGGCACTCTACAATGCCGGCTTCAGGCATCCTGGCCATACCGAATTCCTGGCCGAACTATGCGCCATGGGTGGTAAGCCTCGGCTGCCGGTCATGATGCTGGCGCATGGCGGTCTGCGCGCGGTGCCGGTGACCATCCATGTGCCGATCCGTGCCGTGCCTGACCTTTTGACCAAGCAGCTCATCGTCGATACTATCAAAGTGTTGGCGCATGACCTCAAGCAGCGCTTCGGCATTGCCAATCCGCAGATCGGCGTGGCCGGGCTGAACCCGCATGCGGGTGAAGGCGGCGCGATCGGGCGCGAGGATCTCGAAATCGTCGGACCTGCGGTGGCGCAATTGCAATTCGAGGGCATTGGCGTCGAAGGCCCCCTGCCCGCCGATACGCTGTTTTACCCGGCCCACTGGGCGCGTTATGATGCGGTCGTGGCGATGTATCACGACCAGGCGCTGATCCCGATCAAGACGGTGGCGTTCGAAGAGGCGGTGAATGTAACGCTGGGCCTGCCTATCGTTCGGACTTCGCCGGATCATGGCACGGCGTTCGACCTCGCCGGCACCGGACGCGCATCCTACGCCAGCTTCCTCGCGGCCATCAGAATGGCCGACGCAATGACAGCGAACCAATGACCCAGATCGACAACCTGCCCCCGCTGCGCGAGGTGATCGCGGAGCATGGCCTGCGCGCCAAGAAGGAGCTGGGACAAAACTTCCTGCTCGATCTCAACTTGACGTCACGCATCGCCCGCGTTGCCGGACCGCTCGAAGGCATCCGTGTCATCGAGGTTGGCCCAGGCCCGGGTGGATTAACCCGGGCGCTGCTAGCTGAGGGCGCACGCGACGTTATTGCCATCGAGCGCGACCCGCGTGCCCTGCCCGCACTGGCCCAGATATCCGAGGCTTATCCCGGCCGGCTGACAGTGATTGCCGGCGATGCGATGGAGATCGATTATCGCCTGCTGGCGGATGGGCCGACGCGCATCATCGCCAACCTGCCCTATAATATCGCCACGCCGCTGTTGACCGGCTGGCTGACCATGGACCCGTGGCCGAACTTTTTCGAGAGCCTGACGCTGATGTTCCAGCGCGAAGTGGCCGAGCGCATCTGCGCCAAGCCGAGCGAAGACCCCTATGGACGGCTCGGCGTGCTGGCCGGCTGGCGCAGCGAGGCGCGGATAGCCTTCAATGTGGGTCGGCAGGCTTTCGTGCCGCCGCCCAATGTCACCTCGGCCGTGGTGCATCTCACACCCAAGCCGGTGGGTGATGATGTGACGGTGAAAAATCTCGAGCTGATCACCCGCTCGGCATTTGGACAGCGTCGCAAGATGGTGCGGCAGAGCCTGAAGGCGGCGGGCGTGCCGGTGGAGGGCCTGTTGGCCGCGGCTGGGCTCAAGGGCGACGAACGGGCGGAAGACCTGCCCATCGAGGCGTTCCTCGCCATGGCGCGGGCATTGCCAGCTTTGCGTCGGAGCTAAACTGCAGTCGGAGGCTCGGGCGGAAGTTCGGGGACTGGCAGGGGTGGCAGTTGGACCATGCGGAAGGCTACCAGCAGGGCCGCGATGGCGGCACCGCCGCTGACCAGCATGACGCCGTTCCAGCCCCAGGCCACCCAGGCGTAACCACCGAGTGTGCCGAGCACGGACGAGCCGAGATAGTAGGCGAATAGGTATATGGCGGAGGCCTGAGCGCGGCCGACCAAAGCGCGGCGGGCGACCCAGGCGCTGGCAATGCCGTGGGCGGCGAAGTAGCCGATGGTGGCAATAGCGAGGCCGGCGATGATGATGGGCGTCGAGGGGATCAGCGTCAAGAAAACGCCGATGGTCATTGTCAGCACGAGTATCCAGTAGACCTTTCGGCGACCGAGGCGCTGGGCGAGACCGCCTGCCCATGTGGAACTGATGCTGCCGAGCAGATAGACCACGAAAATGGCGGCGATGGCCGAGTGGCTGAGGTTGAAGGGCGGCAGCGCCAGGCGGAAGCCGGCGTAGTTGTAGAGCGTGACGAAGCTGCCCATCAGCAGGAAAGCGGAGGCAAATAGCCAAGGCAGGCCGGCATCATTGAACTGGAGGCGAATCAGGCGGGCGAGATCGCGCAGGCCGAGGCGGGTGCGAGCGGAATTGTGCGGCGTTGGGAGGAGCAGGACTACGGCGATCGCTGCTGCGGCGATTGCCACGCCGAGCACCAAGAGGGCTGGCCGCCAGCCGATCCAGTCGGCCAGCACGCCGGAGAGCAATCGTCCGGCCATGCCGCCTATGGCGGTGCCGCCGATGTAGAGACCCATGGAAAAGCCGAGCGCGTCCGGGTCCATTTCTTCTGCCAGGTAGACCATAGCGACGGCCGGAAGTCCCGACAAGGTCAGGCCCATCAGCGTGCGGATGGCGAGCAGCGCGTACCAGTTGGGCGCCAAGGGCAGTAACAGGCCGAGGGCCGCTGTTAGCAGGATGGCCCAGACCATCAGTGTCTTGCGGCCGAGGCGGTCGGCGACCAAGCTAGCGAACAGCAAAGCGACGGCAAGGGTAGCGGTGGTGACCGAGAGCGACAGGGAACTGGTGCCGGCGTCGAGGCCGAATTCGGCGGCAAAGATCGGTAGCAGGGGCTGGACGGAATAGAGCGAGGCGAAGATCGCGAAGGCGGAGAGGAAGAAGGCGACGTTGGCGCGGAGGAAAGCCGGCGTGCCGCGGCGAATGACGGAAGAGGTGGTCATTTTATTTGCAACTCAATGCCCAAATTGATCCCCGCCCTTGATCCCTCTCCACAAGGGGAGGGAGACGATGAACATCGACGGTCGCGCTGGCGCCTCCCTCCCCTCGATGCGGAGGGATTGAGGGTGGGGTGATGGCGGGAGTGGAGCTACCATCAAACAGCGCTTGGCCCATAGCTGATCCAATGGAGCGATTCGTCCTGCGGCTTCGTGCCATTCCGCCATAGGCCTCATGGCCTTCTCACCTAAATTCGCTCCACCGGAGCGAATTTTCCTGCGGCCGGTTCGAATTCAAAGAGAATCGATCTGGTTCTGTAAGTCTTTGACGAAGTTGTCCAATTGGGTGAGGCGCGGGCGGGCGAGACGGGCTGCGGCGAGGATTGAGCGCACCTTCTGGGTGGAAGCTTCGAGGTCATCGTTGATGATGATGTAGTCGTATTCGGAATAGTGCTGCATTTCGAGCTTGGCGTTGCGCAGGCGCTTTTCGATGGTGCCGGAGCTGTCCTGGGCACGACGCTCAAGGCGAGCGCGGAGCTCTTTGATGGTCGGCGGCAGGATGAACACGGTGACCATGTCCTTGCGGCTCTTTTCGTAGAGCTGCAGCGTGCCTTGGTAGTCGACGTCGAACAGGATGTCGTTGCCGGCAGCGAGTTGTTCCTCGACCTTGGCACGCGGCGTGCCGTAGAAATTGTCGTGGACCTGCGCCCATTCAAGCAGTTCGCCATCGGCCTTCATGGTATTGAAGGTGGGCACATCGACGAAATAATAGTGGGTGCCTTCGACCTCGTCGGTGCGCCGGGCACGCGTGGTCACTGAAACCGACAGACGGATATTGGGGTCCTGCCCGAACAGGGATCGGGAAATCGAGGATTTTCCGGCGCCTGACGGCGAAGCGAGAACCAGCATGACGCCGCGGCGCTGAGACTCCATCAGCAATATCCTATTCGATGTTCTGCACCTGCTCGCGTAATTGATCGATCGCCGCCTTGAGGTCAAGGCCAATGGCAGTCAGCTCCACCGCATTGGATTTACTGCACAGGGTATTGGCTTCGCGGTTGAACTCCTGGGCCAGGAAATCGAGGCGCCGACCGGCGGCTCCGCCAGTGGCGATAAGCTCGCGGGCGGCCGCAATATGGGCTGTGAGACGATCGAGCTCTTCGCGGATGTCGGCCTTGGTGGCGAGCAGCAGGGCTTCCTGCGCCAGGCGGTCTTCGGAGAGTTTGATATCGGTCGCGAGATCGGCAACCTGCTGGCGCAATAGGGCCAGGATGACCTCGCGGCTGCGGGCGGGGTGGGCCTCGGCGCGAGCCACCAGCGCCTCGATCTCAAGCAACCGATCAAGCAGAACCACGGACATCCTGCTCCCCTCCTGGCGACGGGCGACTGTCAGGTCGATCAGGGCAGTGGAAACCGCGTCGAGAATAGCTGCGCGAAGTGCTTCGCCATCCTCGTCTAGTACGCTGTCGCGCTGTTCCAGAACGCCGCGCAGGGCGAGAATGCCATCGAGACTTGGCGGCGCGGCCTCCACCCTGCCCTTCAGCTCATCGAGAGCGGCCAGCACCGTGTCGAGTGCTTGACGGTTGATGTAGAGCTCGCCGCCTGCCCCTTGCCGCTCCACGGTGAGGTTTAGCGTTACCGAACCACGGGTCAGCGTCGTGCCGATCAGCTGCCGGATATCGCTTTCGAGCGTGTCGAAACCCGGCGCCAGGCGCAGGCGGATGTCGAGGCCACGGCCATTGACTGTTTTGACCTCGCAGGCAAATGACGCCCCATGCACCGCGCCATTGGAACGGGCATAGCCCGTCATGCTGGCGAGTGGCTGGCTCATTGCGGGGCCGGTGCTGCGCCGGCCTGCTCGGCCTCGAGTTCCTGACGGGTGGCCTCGGCGTCCGACTCGGCCTGCGCGGCGGCTTCGGCAGCGATGCGACGGTACTGCGCCACATTGTCCTGATGCGCGGCATATGTTTCGGCGAAGACGTGGCCTTCGCGCGGCGTGGCACCCTTGGCGACGAAGTAGAGGTAATCGTGGGTATCGGGATTCGCGACTGCCTTGAGGGCGTCGAGGCCGGGATTGGCGATCGGCGTCGGTGGCAGACCGTCGATCTGATAAGTATTGTAAGGCGTTTTGGCCTCGATCTCGGAGCGGCGGATGCCGCGGCCGAGCGTCGACTGGCCCTTGGTGATGCCATAGATGATGGTCGGATCGGACTGTAGGCGCATGCCTTCGCGCAGGCGATTGACGAAGACTGCGGCAACCTGTGGACGCTCGCTGGCGACGCCGGTTTCCTTTTCGACGATGGAGGCCAGAACCAGCAACTGCTCGGGTGTGTCGATCGGCAGGTCGGCGGCGCGGCCCTCCCAGACCGCGGCAAGTTCGGTGGTCATCGCCGCCTGCATCTTGTCGAGCACGGCCTGGCGAGTATCTCCCGGAACATAGTCGTAACTGCCGGGCAGGATGGAGCCTTCGACCGGAAGCGTCGTGATCTCGCCGACGATATTGCTGTCGTCATTGAGGCGCTGGATGGCCTCCCATGAGGTCCAGCCCTCGGGGATGACGACTGCGTAACGGATCGGATTGCCGGTGGTGAGCTCGGTCAGGATATCGACCATGCTGGCGCCCGCTGGAATCTGGAAGTCGCCCTGCTTGATGGTGCCCGCCAGCTCGGTGACGCGGCTGCCGACCTGGAAAATGTACTGGTTCGATATCAGCCCCTGCTCTTCGAGACGCGGGGCGATGGACGAGAGGCCCGAACCGGCCTCGACGCGGAAGGTCGTGTCGGCGGTCAGCGGGCCGTCGCCATAAAACTGCGAGGCGCCATACAGCACGACGCCGCCTGCTAACAAGAGACCAAGCACCAGCAGGGACAGGAGGCCGTTGAGAATATCGACGAAGCCATTGCTCGAACGGCGACGGCGCCTTTGCTTGCGGTCATTCATAGCGCTCGTTCACCCTCGGGGCCCACTTGCCTGCGCATTCTCTCAGGGTGAGGCGAATGTCATCGAGCTTTGGGTCTTGTCATCGATTTGAGTCAGCCTCATGGCTGGTCGTCATTGTTGGCGATGCGGCGCCACAAAAACAAGAGGGCCGGCGCCCCCTCCTGCCTCTATCCACGGATGATCAAGGCAGGATTTGCGCCCAAATAGTTGATGGACCGCCGTCTGTGGACTTGGCTCGTCTGGGCCATTCGGGCCAGGCCCTCATGGCTTTTTATTCTAAATCAGCGCCACTGGCGCTGATTTGCCTTCGGCCGGTTCGAAATCAGCCGACCTTGCGCATGACAAGGGTCGCATTAGTGCCGCCAAAGCCAAAGCTGTTGGACAGCGCCACGTTGACTTCCTTCCTGAGTGCCACCTTGGGCACCAGGTTGATCTCGGTCTCGACCGATGGATTGTCGAGGTTAAGCGTCGGCGGCACGATGCTATCGCGCATGGCCAAAAGGCAGAAGATGGCTTCAACCGAACCGGCAGCGCCCAACAGGTGGCCGATAGCCGACTTGGTTGAGCTCATGACCGCCTTGGATGCGGAGTCGCCCAAGACGCGGGTGACGGCACCCAGTTCAATTTCGTCACCCAGCGGCGTCGAGGTGCCATGTGCGTTGATATAATCGACTTCGGATGCATCGACACCGGCACGCTTGATTGCTGCGTTCATGGCCCGGAAACCGCCATCGCCATCGGGCGACGGAGCCGTGATGTGATAGGCATCGCCGGAAAGGCCATAGCCGACCACCTCGCCATAGATCTTGGCGCCGCGCGCCTTGGCACGCTCGTATTCTTCGAGAACGACGATGCCGGCGCCCTCACCCATGACAAATCCATCACGGTCCTTGTCGTAAGGACGCGAGGCCGCTGTGGGATTGTCGTTGAAATTCGTTGAAAGGGCACGGGCGGCGGCGAAGCCTGCCAGCGCCAGACGGTTGACGCAGCTTTCGGCGCCACCGGCAACCATGACGTCTGCGTCGCCCATCGAGATCAGCCGGGCGGCGTCACCGATGGCATGTGCGCCGGTCGAGCAGGCCGTGACCACAGAGTGGTTAGGGCCCTTGAGGCCAAAGCGGATCGACACATAGCCGGAGGCCAGATTGATCAGGCGGCCTGGAATGAAGAAGGGGCTGATGCGGCGCGGGCCCTTTTCGTGCAGGATTATGGAGGCATCATAAATGCCGCCAACGCCGCCGATACCAGAGCCGATCAGAACGCCTGTGCGCTCCTGCTCTTCCTGGGTCTTGGGCTCGACGCCCGCATCATCGATAGCCTGCTTGGACGCTGCCATGGCATAAACGATAAACGCGTCGACCTTGCGTTGATCCTTTACGTCCATCCACTCATCAGGATTGTACTTGCCGTCGGCGTAGTCGCCGAGCGGCAAGCGATGAGCAATCTGGCATGCGATATCATCGACCTGGAATTCGTCGATACGCCTGGCACCACTCTTGCCGGCCAAAATATTGGCCCAAGTAGCTTCGACTCCGCAACCGACGGGCGTTACGAGGCCCAACCCGGTTACGACGACGCGGCGCAATTCCATGATCAACGTTTCTCTATCAGCCCTTAGCCGACAGCCTTGGTGAGGAAGGAGACTGCATCGCCGAATGTCTGGATCGATTCAGCAGCATCATCGGGGATTTCCACCGAGAATTCTTCTTCGAAGGCCATTACCAGTTCGACCTGGTCAAGGGAGTCTGCACCCAAATCGTCGATGAAGCTCGCCTTTTCGACAACCTTCTCGCCATCCACATTGAGGTGTTCCACAACGATCTTGCGGACCCGATCAGCGACATCGCTCATATTAGACTTCCTTTTTCGAAATCGAGGTTTCGTTTCGCTTCTTATTGGCGGATTGCCAAATCTTCAAGCGCCGTGTTGGCTGACTGCGCGCAATGTATGCGCGCTTTCGGACGCCTGCAAGGCAGACCACCACGGCTGTCGACGGCGGCGAGTATCACAGGCAACGCCTTTGCCAGAAGCCAGTTCCCCGGTTTTCAACGGGTTTCCGGCGGTTTAGATCATCGCCATACCGCCGTTAACGTTCAGCGTGTGGCCCGTAACGTAGCCGGCAGCGTCGCTTGCAAGGAAAACTGCACAGGCGGCAACTTCCTGCGCCGTACCCAGACGGTTGGCAGGAATTGTCGAGAGAATCGCCTCGCGCTGCTTGTCGTTGAGTTCCTCGGTCATGGCCGAGGCGATGAAGCCCGGTGCAATGGAGTTGACGGTGATGTTGCGGCTGGCAACTTCATGCGCCAGCGCCTTGTTCATGCCGATCAGTCCTGCCTTTGAGGCGGCATAATTACCCTGCCCCGGATTGCCCATGACGCCGACGACCGAGGAAATGCCAATGATGCGGCCGAAGCGCTGCTTCATCATTCCACGCAGCACTGCACGGTTAAGGTGGAAAGCGGCGGTAAGGTTGACGGCGATGACCTCGTCCCACTCCTCGTCCTTCATGCGCATGAAGAGGTTGTCGCGGGTCATACCGGCGTTATTGACCAGAATATCGAGGCCCCCCATGGCGGCTTCGGCGGCTGGGACGAGCTTGTCGACTTCATCGAGCTTGCTGAGGTTTGCCGGCAGGATCGGGCAATCCTTGCCGATCTCCCTGGCGGTATCTTCCAGCGCGCCGACACGGGTGCCGGACAGCGCGACGGTGGCGCCGGCGGCAGCGAGGGCCTTGGCGATCTCGCGCCCGATGCCGCCGCTGGCGCCAGTCACCAGAGCGCGTTTGCCAGTTAGATCAAACATTTAGTTCTCCCCTGCGGAGCTATGGACTCAAGCACTTCACAGCTTGATTCAATTTGGTCAGGCCGAAAGTTCGGCCACGAAGGCTTCGATTTCGGCGGGTGAGCCGACGGCATTGGCGACGGCTTCGGCATTAATACGCCTGGCGAGGCCGGTGAGAACCTTGCCGGTGCCCAACTCGGTCAGATGCGTGATGCCGCCGGCGCCGGTAAGCCAGGTGACGGTTTCGGTCCAGCGGACGACGCCAGTGACCTGTTCGACGAGACGCTGGCGGATTTCGGCGGGATCGGAAATCGGCGTAGCCAGCACGTTGGCGACCAGCGGCACGACAGGCGCGTTCATGGCGACTTCGCCAAGAGCCGCAGCCATGGCATCGGCAGCGGGCTGCATCAGCGCGCAATGGAAGGGTGCTGAAACCGGCAGCAGCAAAGCACGTTTTGCGCCCTTGGCCTTGGCGATTTCGACGGCGCGCTCGACGGCGGCAGTGGAGCCCGAGACGACGACCTGGCCGGGCGCATTATCGTTGGCGACATCGCAGACATCGCCCTGAGCGGCCTCGGCGGCGACTTCCCGCGCGGTCTCGAGATCCAGACCCAGCAGGGCCGCCATGGTGCCGTGGCCGACCGGGACGGCCTTCTGCATGGCCTGGCCGCGCGTCTTGAGCAGGCGAGCGGCGTCGGCAAGCGAAAACGTGCCGGCAGCAGCGAGGGCCGAATATTCGCCGAGCGAATGGCCTGCGACGTAGGTCGCGTGATCGGCGAGGCGGATGCCCTTGGCTTCCAGCACGCGCATCACCGCCATGCTCACGGCCATCAGGGCCGGCTGAGCGTTTTCGGTGAGTCGCAGGATATCGTCGGAGCCTTCGAACATGATGGCCGACAGGCGCTGGCCGAGGGCTTCATCGACTTCCTGGAACACCGCGCGGGCTTCGGGATAGGTGGCCGCGAGGTCCTTGCCCATGCCAACGGACTGGCTGCCCTGCCCCGGAAAGGTGAATGCGCGCTTGGTCATCAAAGGCCCTCTTTGGCTCAGTTAGACAATCCGCATGGCGGATGTCCAGTTGCGCGGCGTTTGAGCGGGAGTGTGTGGCGGAGTCAAGGCCGGGGAAGCTAACCTTTGCGGGGCAAAGGACGGATTATGACCAGAAACGCAAAGAAGGAACGCGAACGAGCAATACTCGGAATGCACCTCGATCTACTGAACTTATGTCCTGACGAGATAATTTTTAGCGAAACGCCGGACTTTATAATGGACATTTCGAGGTCTAAGGTCGGTGTCGAAGTTACTGAGTACCACACCTCTGAAAACGTAGGTGGATACAGTCGGATTTCTGTAGAGAGGGCGTGGAAAGAACTGCGGACGCTTGCATACAAAAATGCTGCTAACGCATCGGCCTACAGGGATTATGTCCTAGTTTTTCATTTTCGCGAGGCAGTCCCTCAAAGGAAAGAATTTGATAACTTCATAGGCCACGTACAAGCGCTGCTCGAAAGCCAGAGGTCGATACTGAATGACGACAGGGAGCATGTTTATTCTGGCGCCAACTTGGACGATGTGCTCGCGCAATACTGCGAAGAGGTGCGCATTAGGCATGTGAAGTTCTACGCAATGTGGGATTCAAATCTCACCGTTGGTTGGGTAGGAACATCAGAAGATGAACTATGCGATGCCCTAATCTCTAAACTGACTGCAGAATTTCCTCGGATGGATAGCCTGCATCTCGCGTTCTTTGGAGAAGGCAATTCCATAGCAACCTACATTGGCGCCACTCACCCCGAAGCGCTTGGCGCTTATGCACGCCTGAACGGCCTGCTACAGGCCAGCAGTTTCTCGGTGGTATCAATTATTAATTCGGACGAGAGCTGTTTATGGGACAGAACGTTCGGCTGGCGGCCAGCCGGTAAGCCTTAAGCACCCACTTGCGTTTCGCTCCCCCTTCCCCTATAGCCGCCGCAGTAATTCGTTTGGCCGGGGGCTGAACGGAGGGTTTGTCATTCGCAAGGATGGCGAATAGGGCGCAAGTCCGGCCTCCCGTGTTCCCGCTCTTTGCACGACTGCTTTGATGCCCTTTCCGGCGTCAAGGAGGCTCCGCGCCAGACATTTGCTGTGTTTAAAACCACAAAGGAAGGCGCATTAATGGCCCTCTACGAACATATCTACATGGCTCGCCAGGACGTTTCCCAGCAGCAGGTCGAAGAGCTTACTACTGCTCTGACCGAAATCCTCGCTAGCGGCGGCGGCAAGGTCACCAAGAATGAATATTGGGGCCTCAAGGGTCTCTCCTACCGCATCCGCAAGAACCGCAAGGCGCACTACACCTTGCTGAACATCGAAGCAGCGCCAACCGCTGTTGCCGAGATGGAACGCCAGATGCGCATCAACGAAGACATCCTGCGCTTCATGACCGTCCGCGTGGACGAGCTTGAAGAAGGTCCGTCGGCGATGATGCAGAAGCGCGATCGTGACGATCGTGATGGCGAACGTGGTGGTCGTCCCGACCGCGGCAACGATCGTGGTGGCTTCGGCGGCGAACGCCGTCCGCGCCGGTTTTAATTGAAGGACTGAACAGCTATGGCAATCAAAGACCTTACAACCGCCCAGGCCCGCCGTCCTTTCCAGCGTCGCCGCAAGACTTGCCCGTTCTCGGGTGAAGGCGCGCCAAAGATCGACTACAAGGACGTGCGCCTGCTGAGCCGTTACGTTTCCGAGCGTGGCAAGATCGTTCCGAGCCGCATCACCGCCGTTTCTGCCAAGAAGCAGCGCGAACTGGCCCAGGCGATCAAGCGTGCCCGCTTCATCGGCATCATGCCCTACGCAGTCCAGTAAGTTCGCTGGGCTGGCGATCTAGCGGCGGTTCGCTGCGCTTCCGGTGCTCACGTACTTTAGTACGCTCCGCTCCGGTTCTCGCGAACCACCACTATCTCATCCAGCCCAACGACTTTCTGTTTGGCCTACTTGTGCCCATCACTGGGCGTAAGTGCCAGACTACTGGCCTACCCTTCCGAGGGTGGGCCGCGTCTTTAGAGACGCATCGCTGGGGTTCTGGATGGTCCGGGGCTCCTAACCGTCAGTTAGACGGGACAGCCACAAGGAATACCCAAATGAAAGTTATTCTCCTCGAGCGTATCGGCCGCACCGGCTCGATCGGCGACGAAGTCTCCGTCAAGGACGGCTACGCGCGTAACTTCCTGCTGCCGCAGGGCAAGGCGCTCCGCGCCACCGCTGCGAACCGCCAGAAGTTCGAAGGCGAGCGCGCTCACATCGAGAAGCGCAACGACGACCGCAAGAACGCGGCTGCCGGCATTGCCGAAGGCCTCAACGGTCGTGAAGTCGTGATCATCCGCCAGGCCGGCGAAACCGGCCAGCTGTATGGTTCGGTTGCATCGCGCGACGTCGTGGAAGCCCTGGCTGCCGATGGTTTCACCATCCAGCGTTCGCAGGTCGACCTCGCAGACCCGATCAAGGCAGTTGGCGTTCACACCGTGGCGCTGAACCTGCATGCCGAAGTCGCCGTGTCGATCACCGTCAACGTTGCGCGCTCGACTGACGAAGCTTCCCGCCAGTCGGCTGGTGAAGACGTCACGCTCACCGTCTATGAAGACGATGACAACGGCGACTTTGCTGCCGGCCAGAAGGACGCAAAGCAGGACGACCGTTTCGACGACGATCCCCGCTAAGCTTCTGCATATGTTTTGAAGAGGCCGGGCCCAGTGCCCGGCCTCTTTGTTTTTTGGTGAAGTTTGCGCGCCACGACTCGCTGCGCATGCCATTGTGCTGCCTTGCTCGTATGCAACACACGATGGCCACAATCCCCGTTGTTCACAGTGTTCACAGCAGGCGTTACCCAACGTTAACCAGCGCGTCTGTAGGTCGAGACTCTGGCCCGCGCCGCGTGGTTAAGAAAGGTCAACACTCCCTTAGAGGCACCATGGCAGAGATCGCGCGGCTCCATCCGGCAGAAGACAAGTCGTTCCGTTTGGCGCCCCACAATGTGGAGGCGGAGCAAGCCCTGCTGGGCGCGATCCTGATCAATAATGACGCCTTCTACCGGGTGTCGGATTTCCTTGAGCCGACGCATTTTTATGAGCCGGTGCACAGGGACATCTATGAGCTGGCCGGCAAGATCATCCGCGCCGGCAAGTCGGCTGACCCGACCACGATCAAGACCCACCTGCCCGACCAATTGCTGCCTGACATCACCATGGCGCAGTATCTGGCGCGTCTCGCTGCCGAAGCGACCACGGTCCTGAACGCAGCGGATTATGGGCAGGCGATCTATGACCTGGCGATTCGTCGCAACCTGATCCTTGTCGGCGAGGAAATGGTGCAGGTCGCTTACGAATCCGACGTCGAGATGACGCCGAACAAGCAGATTGAAAAAGTCGAAGGCGAGTTGTTTCAGCTGGCCGAAAAAGGTCGCTACGACGGCGGCTTTCAGAATTTTTCCAGCGCACTCAGCGCCTCGATCCAGATGGCTGGCGAAGCCTATCAGCGCGACGGCGGGCTATCGGGCGTGGCGACCGGCCTCGATGACCTCGATCGCCAGATGGGCGGCTTGCAGAAGTCCGACTTGATCATCATCGCTGGCCGCCCTGCCATGGGCAAAACCTCGCTGGTGACCAATATCGCCTTCAATATTGCCAAGGCCTATCGCAGCGAAGTGACGCCCGACGGCCACACCAAGACGACCAATGGTGGCACCGTCGGGTTTTTCAGCCTGGAAATGAGTTCGGAGCAGCTGGCGACGCGTATCCTTGCCGAGCAGGCCGAGATTTCCTCGTCCGATATCCGCCGTGGTCGCATCCACGACAGCCAGTTTTCCAAGCTGGTCGATGTTTCGAATATGATGAGCAAGCTGCCGCTGTTCATCGACGATACCGGCGGCATCAGCGTCGCCCAACTTGCAGCGCGAGCGCGTCGCCTGAAGCGTCAGAAAGGCCTCGACTGCCTGATCGTGGACTATCTGCAGCTGTTGAGTGGTTCGTCCAAGGCATCGAGCCAGAACCGCGTGCAGGAGCTGACCGAAATCACCACCACGCTCAAGGCGTTGGCCAAGGAACTGGAAATTCCGGTCATTGCGCTGTCGCAGCTGTCTCGTCAGGTAGAATCACGTGACGACAAGCATCCGCAACTGGCGGATTTGCGCGAATCGGGTTCTATCGAGCAGGACGCCGACGTGGTGATGTTCGTGTATCGCGAAGAATATTATCTCAAGAACAAAGAGCCCAAAGAGGGCACCGTCGAACACCAGTCTTGGCAAGGGGATATGGAAAAGGTGCATGGCAAGGCTGAAGTTATTATCGCCAAGCAGCGCCACGGCCCTACCGGCACAGTGCAGCTGAGCTTTGAGGCGCAGTTTACGCGCTTCGGCAATCTGGCACGCGCCGACTATCTGCCTGAGCGCATGGAATAGGCATGGCGCTGACGTCGGGGCTTGGGGGACAACTTAGTATCGACCTCGGGGCGCTAGCCCGGAACTGGCGGGCCCTCGACAAGGTCAGCGCGGGCGCGCTGACGGGCGCCGTGGTCAAGGCCGACGCCTATGGCACCGGCATCACCATGGCAAGCAAGGCGCTGCATGCCGCAGGCGCTCGCTTTTTCTTCACCGCCACGGTGGATGAAGGCATGGCCGTGCGTGCCGCCGTGCCCGATGCGCATATCTTCATTCTCAATGGGCTTTATCCGGGCGCTGCCAACCTTTACGTGCGGCAAAACCTGATGCCGGTGCTGTCTTCGATGGCGATGCTCGAGGAATGGCTGGCCAAGTGCCTCGAGCGCAACGAGGCCTATCCGTCGGCATTGCATTTTGACACCGGCATGAACCGGCTCGGCTTCCGCCTCAATGAGGCCAGCGTGGTTCGCGATCGCCTGCAGGCGCTCGGCTATGCGCCACAGATGATCATGAGCCATCTGGCCTGTGCGGATCAGCCCAACCACGAAAAGAACCGCACCCAGTTGGCGCTGTTCGGCTCGGTGATGACGCAGTTTCCCGGCGTGCCGGCCTCGCTGGCAAATTCGGCCGGCTTGATGACAGGCCGCGACTATCACTTTCAGATGGTCCGGCCGGGCATCGCGCTTTATGGCGGCCGGGCGGTGACGGGCCGCAAGAACCCGATGGCGCCGGTGGTGACGCTGCATGTACCGATTTTGCAGGTCAAGGAAGCGCGCACTGGCGAGAGCGTTGGCTACGGCGCCAGCCATTCGCTGTCACGCGACAGCCGGTTGGCGGTTATTTCACACGGCTATGCCGATGGTTACCTGCGCTCGCTGTCGGCCAGCAACACGCGTCCGGGCGGCAAGGTGGTCATTCGTGGGAAGGTCTGTCCGGTGATCGGCAAGGTGTCTATGGACCAGATAACCGTCGATATCACCGAGCTCGGCTTAGACATTCCAAGTCCTGGCGAAGGCGCCGAAGTGCTGGGCAATATCCTCGACGTCGACGACCAGGGCGATGCGGGTGGCACAATCGGATACGAAATCCTGACCTCGCTCAAGGGCCGCTACAGCCGCAACTACATCGGTGACGGGAATTTGCCAGCCTAGGAAACGGCAGGTTAGTTCTCTTTTTGTTCTTGCCGTGATCGAGAGGCTCCGCTACAGCAAGGAGAGGCTCTAAACCCGAGTATCCGCGTGGCTAAATCCCGTTCTTCCTTTGTGTGCCAGGCTTGTGGCGCGGTGACGTCTCGCTGGCAGGGGCGGTGCGATGCCTGCGGCGACTGGAACACCATTGTCGAGGAACTGACCGATAGCGGCGTGGGCGCTGGACCCAAATCGGCAAAGGCCGGCGGGCGGGCGACCAATCTGGTGCCGCTGTCGGGTGAGACCGAGAGCGCCGCGCGTGTGGTGACCGGCATGGCAGAGTTCGATCGCGTGACTGGCGGCGGCTTCGTCAAGGGCTCGGCGCTGCTGGTGGGCGGCGATCCCGGCATCGGAAAGTCTACGCTTCTGCTGCAGTCGGCGGCGGCACTGGCCAATCGCGGCAAGCGCGTCATCTATGTGTCGGGCGAAGAAGCGGTAGCGCAAGTGCGGCTGCGGGCGCAACGGCTTGGGCTCGGCGAGGCGAATGTGATGCTGGCCGCTGAAACCAATGTCGAGATCATCCTCGCGACGCTGGAAAATGGCCCAGTCCCGGACCTCGTCATCATTGATTCTATCCAGACGCTGTGGACCGACCGCGTCGATAGTTCGCCCGGCACGGTGACCCAAGTGCGCACCTCGGCGCAGGCGTTGACGCGCTTTGCCAAGAAGAGCGGCGCGGCTGTGGTGCTGGTGGGCCATGTGACCAAGGACGGGCAGATTGCAGGTCCGCGCGTGGTCGAGCACATGGTCGACGCGGTGCTGTATTTCGAGGGCGATGCCAGCCACACCTTCCGCATTTTACGGGCGGTGAAGAATCGATACGGCGCGACCGACGAGATCGGGGTGTTCGCGATGACCGAACTGGGGTTGGAGCAGGTGCTCAACCCGTCGGCGCTGTTCCTTGACCAGCGCGATGACGATGCGACCGGCTCAGCGGTGTTTGCCGGCATGGAGGGCACGCGGCCGCTGTTGATTGAAATCCAGGCCTTGGTGGCCCCCTCCCCGCTTGGGACGCCGCGGCGCGCCGTGGTGGGCTGGGATTCGTCGCGGCTTTCAATGGTGCTGGCGGTGCTGGAAACCCGCTGCGGGGTGCGGATCGGCGCCAATGACATCTATCTCAATGTAGCGGGCGGGCTGAAGATCAACGAACCAGCGGCGGACCTTGCAGTGGCGGCGGCGCTTATCTCGTCGCTGACTGGTTCGCCTTTGCCGAAGGATTCGGTATATTTCGGCGAAATCTCGCTGGCAGGCGGCATTCGCCCGGTGGCGCATGGTTCGATACGACTACGCGAAGCGCAGAAGCTTGGCTTCAAGTCCGTGTGTACCGGCCGGTTGGGGACGGCGGACAAAAGTACCGGTCTTGAGGTTTCGGAATTTACCGCGCTGGCGGACTTGGTTGGACGGATTGCGGCCAATGGCAAGCCGAGGGAAGCCCCTCGCGACGAGTGGTAATGCCTGTACTAGCTCTGCGCTTGTCGCAGGATTTTTTGCATGGGGCGGCCTTTGGCCAGTTCGTCAATCAGTTTGTCGAGGTAGCGTATCTCACGCATGGTGGGTTCTTCGATCTCCTCGATGCGCACGCCGCAGATGACGCCGGTGATCAGAGATCGGGCCGGATTCATGTGCGGAGCCCGGTCGAAGAAGTCCTGGAAAGTGGTCATGTCGACCAGTTCTTGATCCAAGGTGGCTTGAGTATGGCCGGTCAGCCAGCACATGACCTCGTCGACCTCAGCCTTGGTGCGGCTCTTTCGTTCGACCTTGGCGATATAGAGCCGATAAACGCTGGCGGCGCTGGTGGCGTAAATCCGGTGATTGCGGTCGTTCATGGCTATCCCCTTCGCTCAAGAGAATAGCGGATTAGATGCGGGATTCAACCGGGACCGCGGGTTGAATTCCGGCGCCTGACCGGCGCAGTTGCCTTGTAATCACGCCGAACATTGGAGCTCCGCTTCCAATTCCTCGGTCGCTGAAATTGCCGCGACGAGAGATTTCTGCGCCCAAGTTTACGCTTTCTTTGGAGATCGTGCCGGGTGCGGCCTGACGGTCTTGGCATTGGCTTACAAAGCGGTTAAACGAAGCCTCTCATGCCGGGGCGGCAACTGGAGCTAGGCGAAGACATATGCTGACAGCGTTCGACGTTGGTGTGGGTGTGCTGGTGCTGATTTCAGCAATCCTTGCAACCGCCCGTGGCCTTACCCGCGAAGTGCTTTCGCTCGCGACCTGGGCCGGCTCTGCGGCTATCGCCATTTATATGTGGCAGTATCACCCGGAAATCGCGCGGCAGTATATCGATGAGGCCATCGTGGCCGACATCGCCACTGTGGTCGTAACCTTCATCGTTGCGCTGATAGTGTTGCATCTGCTGACCATGCGGATCGCCGATTTCGTGGTCGACAGCCGCGTCGGGCCAATCGACCGCACGCTGGGCTTCGTGTTCGGCGTGTTGCGCGGCGTGTTGATCGCCATCGTCATCACCATTTTTGGCACCTGGCTGCTGCCAAACAACTTGCCGAGCTGGGCTGCGGAATCGCAGTCGCTGCCGCATCTGCGCAGCATGGGCCAGACGCTAATTTCGATGCTGCCGGAAGGTCTCGAGCAACAGGTCACCGACATGCTCAAGGGCGGCACTGGGCTTGCCGAGGATCCGGATGCGCCGGCTGTTCCAGTCGAAGAAGGCACCGACTCGACCGAAGACGGAAGGCCAGCGCCGGTTACGGCTCCAGCGACGCCGGTCGTGCCGCAGGTTTGATCATTTAAAGGTGTGCGCGCCGCGCTCGCCACAACCCTGACCGCTTTGTTCGGCATTGGTCTGGGCGGCCGAAATGGGGTATGGCGTGGGAACACCCAATTTGGTCCGTCGCCTTTGGCGAACGCAGTCAAGCAGCATTGGCATGGAGAGCCCCGTGAACCATCCCAGCGATGACGATTTCAGCATCGACGACGACACGCTGCATGAAGAGTGCGGCGTGTTTGGCATTTTGGGGCATAGCGATGCTTCGACGCTGACGGCACTTGGCCTGCATGCGCTTCAGCATCGCGGCCAGGAAGCGGCGGGTATCGTCAGCTTTGACGGTCGCCAGTTCTATACCGAAAAGCGCATGGGCCTGGTGGGCGACCACTATACGGACCCGGCCCTGCTGGCCAAACTGCCCGGCTCCATTGCTATCGGGCACACCCGTTATTCGACCACCGGCGAAGTGGCGCTGCGCAACGTGCAGCCGCTGTTTGCAGAGCTCGAAGCGGGCGGCATTGCTATTGCGCACAACGGCAATTTCACCAATGGCCTGACACTGCGCCGGCAGATCATCGCGACGGGCGCGATTTGTCAGTCGACCTCGGACACCGAAGTCGTGCTGCATTTGATAGCGCGCTCGCGCCATTCGTCGAGCACCGACCGCTTCATCGACGCCATCCGGCAGATGGAAGGCGGATATGCCATGCTGGCAGTGACCCGCACCAAGCTGATCGCGGCGCGCGACCCCATCGGCATTCGTCCGCTGGTAATGGGCGAGCTGGATGGCAAGCCGATTTTCTGCTCGGAAACCTGCGCGCTGGACATGATCGGCGCGAAGTACATCCGCGACGTGGAAAATGGCGAAGTCGTGATCTGCGAATTGCAGCCCGATGGCTCGATCAGCATCGAGGCCCGCAAGGCGGCGCGACCTGAGCCGGAACGTCCCTGCCTGTTCGAGTATGTTTATTTCGCCCGCCCGGATTCGGTCGTGGCTGGTCGCAGCGTTTACGCGGCGCGCAAGCGTTCGGGCATGAACCTTGCTCGTGAGGCACCGGTCGAAGCGGACGTAGTGGTGCCGGTGCCCGACGGCGGCACGCCGGCAGCTATCGGCTATGCGCAAGCTAGCGGCATTCCGTTCGAGCTTGGCATCATCCGCAACCACTATGTGGGCCGCACCTTCATCGAGCCAACCCAGTCGATCCGGGCCTTTGGCGTCAAGCTCAAGCACTCGGCCAACCGCGCCGAGATCGCCGGCAAGCGCGTGGTGCTGATCGATGATTCCATCGTGCGCGGGACAACGTCGCTCAAGATCGTGCAGATGATCCGCGAGGCGGGCGCCACCGAGGTGCATATCCGCGTGGCTAGTCCGATGATCTATTATTCCGACTATTACGGCATCGACACGCCGGATCCGGAAAAGTTGCTGGCCAACCAGCACGCCACCCTCGAATCGATGTGCAAGTTTATCGGCGCCGATTCGCTGGCATTCCTGTCGATCGATGGGCTGTATGAGGCGGTTGGCGGCGAGAAGCGTAACCCACTGGCGCCGCAGTTTACCGACCACTATTTCACGGGCGACTATCCGACGCAGTTGACCGATCTGAACGGCCGCACCAAGAACGAGCCGAAGAATATCTCCCTGCTCAAAGAGGCCGGTTAATGGCTGGAATACAGGATCTGACCGGCAAGGTCGTCCTCGTCACCGGTGCCTCGCGCGGCATCGGCTATGCGGCGGCGCTGGAAGCGGCCCGCCGCGGCGCTCATGTGGTTGCGGTTGCCCGCACCGTGGGCGGCCTTGAAGAACTGGATGACGAAATCCAGGATCTCGGCTCGTCGGCAACGCTGGTGCCGCTGGACCTGCGCGATGGCGATGCCATCGACCGGCTCGGCGCCGCGATCTTCGAGCGCTGGGGCGCGCTGGATGGCCTCGTGGCCAATGCCGGTCAACTCGGCGTGCTCAGCCCCCTGCCCCATGTGAAGCCGGAAGACTTCGAGAAGGTAATGGCGGTCAACGTGACGGCTAATTACCGGCTGCTGCGCGCTACCGACCTGCTGCTACGCCAGTCGACTGCCGGCCGCGCGGTGTTCGTCTCGTCGGGCGCTGCACGCTCGGCCAAGCCGTTCTGGGGGCTGTATGCCGCCAGCAAGGCTGCGGTTGATGCAATGGTCAAGTCCTACGCCGGCGAGGTCAACCAGACCAAGGTCAAGGTCAACGTGTTCTATCCTGGAGCGGTGCGCACCGCGATGCGCGCCAAGGCGATGCCAGGCGAAAACCCGGATACGTTGGTGAAGCCCGGCGATATCGCGCCGAAGCTGATCGACATGCTGAGCCCTTCGCTCAAGGAAACCGGCAAGTTGTTCGACATGGCTACCGGCGCCTTCGAAGACATCTGATGGTCGTGCTGCGCCCCTATCGCGAGAGCGATCTCGAGGCGCTGTACGAGATTTGTCTCGTCACTGGCGATTCCGGACAGGACGCATCGCCGCTGCATAACGATCGCAAGGTGATTGGTGAGCTGTATTCAGCGCCCTATGGGGTGTTGGAGCCGGAGCATGTGTTTGTCGCTGAAGATGACGAGGGTGTCGCCGGCTATGTGGTCGGGACGCATGATACGGCGGAGTTCGAGGCGCGGTTGGAGCGCGAGTGGTGGCCGCGGTTGCGGCGGCACTATGCGGGTGTTGCGCGGGAAGGCCTGACGGCGACTGATCGTATGCGGGTGGCGGCGATCAATGAGCCAGGTACCAATCCTGCCGATATCGTGGCCAGTTATCCGGCGCATATCCACATGAACCTGCTGCCGCGATTGCGTGGGCAGCGGGTGGGCTCGGAGTTGTTGCGGCTGTGGGTCGAGCAGGCCGAGGCGGCTGGGGTGAGTGGCATTCATCTTGGGGCTAATGACAAGAATGCCGGTGGCGTGGCGTTTTGGACCAAGAGCGGGTTTGAGCCGCTGCAGACTATTGGGCGGACTGTTTGGTTTGGGATAAAGCTTTAGGTCGTTCGTTCGATCCGACCGTGCCTTAGGCCTCGCGTGCAGTTCATCGGGGCCAAACCTACCGCCACCCGACCCCTTTGGGGCCACCCTCCCCACAAGGGGGAGGGATGAGAAAGAGCTGGGACATTTGGTCTGGCGCCTCCCTCCCCTGAATGGGGAGGGATTGAGGGTGGGGTGATGAGAGCCACGGCCTAAGATGCCGGCCACCTACCCCAACTTAGTCATCAGCACCTTGTCGATGCGGCGGCCGTCGAGGTCTACGACTTCGAATTTCCAGCCGTTGTGTTCGAAGGTTTCGCCGACGTTGGGCAGACGATTGATGATGGACAGGACGTAGCCGGCGACGGTCTCGTATTTTGAATCGCGTGGAATGGCGATCTTGAGCTTGTCGCCGAATTCGTCGACGGGCATCCAGCCGGCGACGAGGTAGGAGCCGTCCTCGCGCTTGACCAGGGCCGGGTCATCGCCCGTTTCTTCCTGGAACACGCCGGTGATGACTTCGAGGATGTCGCCCGAGGTGACGATGCCTTCGAAGTGGCCGTATTCATCGACCACCAGCGCCATGTGGACGGTTGAATTGCGGATGGCGCGGACCACGTCGAGTGCGTCGGCATGTTCCATCACAACAGGCACGGGCTGGACGAACTTGCGGACATCGAGCGGCTGGCCATTGGCAAAGACGCTGATGATATCCTTAATCGCAACCACGCCGATGATGGAATCGGCGTCGCCGTCCTGAACCAGAAGGCGCGAGCGGTGAGTGCTCAGGATAGTGCGGCGGATTTCATCGCCGTCATCGGACAGGTCGACCACATCCACGTCGAGACGCGGCGTCATCAAGCCACGGGCGGAACGATCTGCAAGACGCATGACGCCCGAGATCATCGAATGCTCGTCTCTTTCGAATACACCAGCCGTGGTGGCTTCTTCGATGATGGTCTTGACCTCTTCTTCGGTGACCCTCTCCTCGGATTCACCGGCCTGGCCGAGCAGTCGCAGCACCAGCTTGCCGGAAACGTCGAGCACCCAGACTATCGGCGAGCCAACAGCCGCGATGAGCTTCATTGCAGGGGCGACGCGGGCAGCGACGCCTTCCGCATCACGCAGGGCGATCTGTTTGGGAACCAGCTCGCCCAGAATCAGCGAGACATAGGTGATGAGGACAACCACGACGCCTACGCCCAGGACGTCGGCAATATTGTCGGTTACGCCGACCGACTCCAGCCAGTTGGTGAGGCGCAAGCCCAGCGTAGCGCCCGAGAACGCGCCGGACAGGATGCCGACGAGGGTGATGCCAATCTGAACGGAGGAGAGGAACTTGCCAGGGTCTTCGGCAAGGCGGATCGCCGTTGCCGCTCCCTTGTTGCCTTGTTCGGCCATGTTGCGCAGGCGGGCAGGACGGGCGGAGACGACTGCCAATTCCGACATTGCCAACAGGCCGTTGACAATGGTCAGGACGACGACGATCAAAATTTCTACGTACAAGGTTTTTTCATGGAATGCGGCCCCGCAATCAGCATCGGGTCGCTTAAGCTGGAACATTATAGCGGCAAAGGCCTTGCTAGCGCTATGGGTGTAGAAAATTTGTCGCGGCGATGGTCGTTGGAGCGTTATTTCAGAGTCGGCGCAGGCGCTTGGCGTGTCCTTCAATAGTTCAAGGGAAGCTCGAAGATGTCACTGGTGGAGAAACTGCTGATCCTGGCCTTGGCCGCGCAGGCGCTACTGACCGTGAGCATTTTGGTTTGGATGGGCATGGAACGCGTGCCACGCGTAAGAAACGGCGAGATCGCAATGGCTGAAATTGCCGTTGACCGGGATGCCTATCCGCTCAAGGCGCGGCTGCTTTCCAACAACTTCGACAACCAGTTCCAATTGCCAGTGCTGTTCTACGTGGGTGTGATGCTGGCGCTGTGGAGCGGCGGCGCCGGGTGGGTCGAGGTGATCCTTTCGGGTCTGTTTGTGGTGCTGCGCTATGTGCATGCGGGCGTGCATGTTACCACCAATCACGTATTCCGGCGCTTCGGCGCGTATTTCGCGGGCCTTGTGGTGCTGGGCCTTCTGTGGGTATGGCTCGTGCTTCGAATTGTTCTAGCCCCGAGTATCTGATGCGCCTTCCCGGTCGCCTGTCTGCCGCCATTGATGTGTTGACCGACGTGGAAACGCGTAAGCGTCCTATTTCCGAAGCGCTGAAGGCATGGGGGCTCAACAATCGTTTCGCGGGAGCAGGCGATCGCGCAGCTATAGGCAACCTGGTTTACGACGCGCTGCGTCGCCGGGCGTCGCATGCCGCCCTGATGGGCAATGACAGTGCGCGTGCTCTGGTGCTGGCGGTGGCGGTGCGGGACTGGAACGAAGATCCGGCGGCGTTGAGCGCGAGCTTTGGCGCGGACAGCCATGCGCCCGACGCGTTGAGCGAAGATGAATTGGCGCGCGTCGTTGGCGAAGTGCCGGATGACACTGCAGGATTTGTGCTGGCGGATGTGCCGGAATGGCTGGCCCCATCGCTGCAGCGCGGCTTTGGCGATAACTGGATCGCCGAAGGGCAGGACATGGCCGGGCGGCCGTCGCTGGATTTGCGGGTCAATACGCTGAAATCCTCCCGCGAGCGGGTGATGAAGTCGCTAATCCGGTTCACGCCGGCCGAGACGGCCATCTCGCCGATCGGCGTCACCATGCCCGCAGGGCCGGGCGATGCGCGGACGCCCAATGTCACGTCCGACGAAGGCTATCTCAAGGGCTGGTTCGAGGTGCAGGATCAGGGCAGCCAGATCGTAGCGGCGCTAGCCGGCGCGAGACCGGGCGAACAGGTGCTGGACCTGTGTGCGGGTGCCGGTGGCAAGACGCTGGCGCTGGCAGCGGCGATGATGAACAAGGGCCAGATTTTTGCCTATGACAGCGACCGGAACCGGCTGGCGCCAATATATGACAGGTTGAAGCGCAACGGCGCGCGCAATGTGCAGGTGCGGGCGCCGCAGCCCGATGCGCTGGATGACCTGGTGGGCAAAATGGACCGCGTGGTGATCGACGCGCCCTGTACCGGCACGGGCACCTGGCGGCGCCGTCCCGATACCAAGTGGAAGCTGACGCCGGAACTGTTGGCGCAGCGCGTCGGTGAGCAGGCGGCGCTCCTCCTCGAAGCGCAACGCTTCCTGAAGCCGGGCGGCACGGTGGTCTATATTACCTGCTCGATCCTGCCCGAGGAGAATGACGACCAGGTTGCGGCCTTCATCGCAGCCAATCCGGGTTTCTCGTCCACTCCCGCCGCCGAGCTCTGGTCGGTCGCGTTCAACACGGCATTGCCGCTGGGTTTGGAAACTGCGCAGGGCGGCATAGCGCTGACGCCGCGGCTAACTGGGACGGACGGCTTTTACTTGAACGCGTTGCGACTGGCGGCATAAAATCATCTGCCTTCATGCAATCGATTAAGTGAACCATGGCGGGTTGTGAGGCGTTCAATGAGAAATTTCCTGACACGCGAGCAGCCGCCATGACCATCCCCTCCCTTGCCGACTACAAGACGCCCCGCCCTTGGCTGACGCTGGGCATATTTCTAGTCGTCGTGATTGCCGTCGGCGGACTGATCGGCACGCAGTCGGTGCCGGGCTCGTGGTATGCTGGCCTCGACAAACCGCCGTTCAATCCGCCCAACTGGATCTTCGGACCGGTCTGGTTCACGCTTTATGCGATGATCGCCGTTGCGGGCTGGCGCATCTGGATGATCAATCCGAATAGCACCACCATGAAGATCTGGTTCGGCCAGATGGCGCTCAACTGGGCCTGGTCGCCAATCTGGTTCATCGGGCAGATGCTGTGGCCGGCTTTTGCGGTGATCGTTTGCATTTTGGTGCTGATCATCGCCTTCATCGTCTCGGCGCGGAAGCTAGACCACATCGCCGCGTGGCTGTTCGTACCCTATCTGGCTTGGGTTAGCTTCGCGACGCTGCTCAACCTGTCGATTGCGATATTGAACTAGGCCGGTACGACGGCGGGCTGGGGCCGGCTTTCGAGCCCGCGTGCCCAGCGCACCATGGGACGTTCGAGCAAATAGAAGCTGAGCGTAGCTACGGCTAAGCTGATCGCTATCGCAATGGCGCTGGACCATATCCAGATGCTCCAGCCAGTCTCTCCACCGGTCTGGAAGGCGGGCGGCACGAGGCGGGCCATCAGGCCGATGACCAGGAAATGCCAGATATAGATGCCGAAGGAGATTTCGGCGATGAAGCGGGACAGGCGGTTGTCCAGCAGGCGACCGGCAAGGCGTGACGAGGGCAAAGCCACCAACGCGACGCAAATGGCCAACGGCATCCACGGATAGCCGTATGGAATGCCGAGCAGGCCGAAACCCTCATTGAGACCGCCAATATGGACAGCCATGACCCAGGCGGCGGCTGCAACTGCCAGGAGGCCGATACCGTCGAACAGCCAATGGCGCATATCGGTCAGCTTGACCTGAATGCCGGCGGCCAAAGCGCCTAGGGCGAAGATCGCAAAGAAGCCAACCGGGTTGAAGCGCGGCATCCAGGCCTTGGCGCCGCCAGTCAGGCCATGGTTCCAGCCGCGATCGACGTCATCAATGGGCGCCCATTGGACCACCATGGCGTGCAGCAACAGCACCAGGGCGATGATGCCGAGCCAGGCAAAACGGGCGGCCCAGCCCCGCAGGCTCAGGGCAAACAGAATGGCGAGGCAGAAGGGCAACAGGAGGTAGGAGGTCATCTCGAAGCCGATGGACCAGAGCGGGCCGTTGTTATCAACCGGAAACAGCGTCAGCCAATGCCAGTCGCTGACCAGGAAAAAGCCCGCAATCGCGCGGATGACATGCTCACCATCGAGCGCCGAACCGCTGACTGTAACGCTGAGTACGAAGCTTAAAATGAGCGCCAGCCAGAAGCCGGGCAGGATGCGCGCGGCGCGGCGCAGAGCGAAGATGCGCAGCGATGGCATCGGCGCGCCCTTGTCCAGCGCCAACCAGAATGGCCGTGCCAGCAGGAAACCGCTGAGCACAAAGAATACTGAAACGCCGAAGCTGCCCATGACGAGGAAGCGCATGGTGCCGGCGGCCCAATCGGGCACATTGCCCATATCCATGCGAAACGACAGATGGTGCATCAGCACCAGCAAGCAGGCGGCGGCGCGCAGGAAATCGGCGCCAAGCAGTCGCTGTTGAGTCAATTGAAAATCCTGCGTGGGTTTGCGGCGCAACGCGTGGCGCATGCTTTCGTTGCGGTCAAGCCGGAACTGCGACCCGCTGCAATCCTGGTTTGCGCCGCCTACCCTTGCGGAATCTTCGCTACGGCGATATGGCGTCGCCATGCAAACCCCAGAGACTGCCGCCCCCGACGCCATCCTCATCGTGGACTTCGGTTCGCAGGTCACCCAGTTGATCGCGCGCCGCGTGCGCGAAACGGGTGTCTATTGTGAAATTCACCCCTTCAACAAAGCGGCTGAAGCTTTTGCGGCGCTGCAGCCGAAGGGCGTGATCTTTTCGGGCGGACCGGCCTCCGTCACCGATGAAGGCAGCCCCCGCGCACCGCAGTCGATCATCGATTCCGGACTTCCCATTCTGGCCATCTGCTACGGGCAGCAGACTTTCTGCCTGCAGCTCGGCGGCAAGGTAGAAGGCGGTCACCACCGCGAGTTTGGCCGTGCCGATATTGAAGTGCTGGAGCCGAGCGCGCTGTATGACGGCATTTGGGAAGTCGGCGGAAGGTACCCGGTGTGGATGAGCCACGGCGACCGCGTCACCGAGCTGCCCGAGGGCTTCAAGGTGATGGCAACTTCGCCCAATGCGCCCTTCGCCATCGCCGGCGATGAAGCAAAAAAGCGCTACACCACCATGTTCCACCCTGAAGTGGTGCATACCCCCGATGGCGGCAAGCTGCTGGCCAATTTCGTGCATAACATCGTCGGCCTCAAGTCCGACTGGAACATGCTGGCCTATCGCCAGAAAATGGTCGAGAAAATCCGGACGCAGGTCGGCACCGGCAAGGTGATCTGCGGGCTTTCCGGCGGCGTCGATTCGTCGGTGGCGGCGGTGCTGATCCACGAGGCGATCGGCGACCAGCTCACCTGCATCTATGTCGATCATGGATTGATGCGGCTGAATGAGACCGAGCAGGTCCTCACCATGTTCCGCGACACCTATAATATCCCGCTGGTGCATGTAGACGCCTCAAGGGTGTTCCTGCGCGAACTCGAGGGTCAGTCCGATCCCGAGACCAAGCGCAAGATCATCGGCCGGCTGTTTATCGAGACCTTCGAGGAAGAGGCCAGGAAGCTCGGCGGGGCACAGTTCCTGGCGCAGGGTACGCTTTATCCCGACGTCATCGAATCCGTCTCGTTTACCGGCGGGCCTTCGGTCACCATCAAGAGCCATCACAATGTGGGCGGCCTACCCGAGCGCATGAACATGCAGCTCGTCGAGCCGCTGCGCGAGTTGTTCAAGGACGAAGTGCGGGCGCTGGGCCGCGAGCTTGGCCTGCCCGAGAGCTTCATCGGCCGCCACCCCTTCCCCGGCCCAGGCCTTGCCATTCGCTGCCCGGGCGGCATCACGCCGGAAAAGCTGGAAATCCTGCGCCAGGCCGATGCGATCTATCTCGATGAAATCCGCAAGTCGGGCCAGTATGACAAAATCTGGCAGGCCTTCGCAGTGTTGTTGCCGGTGCAGACCGTCGGCGTGATGGGCGATGGCCGCACCTACGAGTTCGTCTGCGCCCTGCGCGCCGTCACTTCAGTCGATGGCATGACCGCGGATTTCTACCAGTTCGACATGAACTTCCTCGGCAAGACCGCTACCCGCATCATCAACGAAGTCCGCGGCATCAACCGCGTCGTCTACGATGTCACGAGCAAGCCGCCGGGTACCATCGAGTGGGAATGAGCGGCCGGTCGGCGCATCTCGGCAGATTTATCTAGCAGTGACGATGGCAAACCGGCTTGCAAACAGCCGGTTTGCCGCGTGCATTTGCTTTCGCCGGGAGCCATGCTAAACGTGCGCCCGAATTGAAGTGATGACCTTAGGCAGGCCATGTCCGAAGACAATATTTTTCGTGAAGTCGATGAGGAGTTGCGCAGCGATCGTATGCGCGCGCTGTGGCGGCGTTTTGCGCCGGTTGTGATCGGCGCTGCCGTTGGCGTGGTGGCAATCGTCGCCCTCAATGAAGGCTGGACCTGGTATCACGCCAACAACGCCTCGCAGTCGTCGGATGAGCTTTATGCATCGTTCGCGCTGATCGATGGCGGCGACCTTGCCGGGGCACAAACCCAGCTCGATACGCTGATCGCCGACGGCTCGGGCAGCTATCCCCTGCTAGCGCAGTTCCGCAAGGCGGGCGTGCTGGCCAAGGAAGGCAACGTTGCCGGAGCCGTAGCCGCCTATGACACGCTGTCCAATACGCTTTCCAACACCCGCCTGCGCGAACTCGCGCTGGTGCTGGGCGGCACGCTGATGGTCGATGCCGGCACGCTGGCCGACGTGGAATCGCGCGTCGGCAGCATTGCCGCCGAAGGCAGCCCGTTGCGGAATGCCGCGCGCGAGGCGCTTGGTCTGGCCCAATACAAGGCCGGCGACTTTGCAGCTGCCAAGGCAAGCTTCGAGGCCGTGATCAACGATCCGATGGTGCAAAGCAGCACACGCAATCGCATCGGCTACTACCTGGCCCAGCTGCTGTCGGAGGGCGCCATTGTCGCCGGGCCAGCTGCTACCGAGGCAGACGCTGCTGCGACCGCCATCGATGAAATTGTCAGCGATGAAGCCCCTGCCGCCGAAACCCCGGCTGTCGTGGCTCCCGCACCTGAAACACCTGCGGCGGATGCTCCCGCTGCCACCCCAGAGGCTGCGCCGGCCGCTCAATAGCAGTCGTCTCGCCTCTCGCCTGATCGGATACAGAACGCATGACCGTCACCGTTGCCATTGTCGGTCGCCCGAACGTCGGCAAATCCACGCTGTTCAATCGCCTTGTCGGCCGCAAGATCGCATTGGTCGATGATACGCCCGGCGTTACTCGCGACCGTCGCGAGGCCGAAGGCCGCATTGCCGACCTGAAGTTCCGCATTCTCGATACCGCCGGCTATGAGGACGTCACCGACGGCAGCCTCGAAGACCGGATGCGCCAGCAGACCGAAATGGCGATCCGGGAAGCCGACGTCATCCTGTTCATGATCGATGCCCGCGCTGGCGTGGTGCCGCTGGACCAGCGCTTTGCGCAGGTGTTGCGCAAGGCTGGCAAGGACGTGCATCTGGTCGGCAACAAGGCCGAGAGCGGCGCGGCGGAAGCGGGCCTGGTCGAAGCCTACAAGCTGGGCTTTGGCGAGGCTATCGCGCTGTCCGCCGAGCATGGTCTGGGCCTTGCCGAACTCTATTCCATCGTCTCCGCCACGATCGACCGCAAGGCCGCCGAGAGCGAAGCGCTGGAGGTAGCCGATCTCGACGTGATGCCGGATGTCGATATCGACATCACCGAGGACATGCTCGAGGGTGAAGGCGACGAAGCGACCCTGCGCTGGAATCCCAACCGCTATCTCAACGTCGCCATCGTTGGCCGCCCCAATGCGGGAAAATCGACGCTGATTAACCGTATGGTTGGCGAAGACCGCGTGCTAGTCGGCCCCGAAGCCGGCATTACCCGCGACTCGATCCTGGTGCCGTGGGAATGGGAAGGCCGGGTGATTAACCTGGTCGATACCGCCGGTATCCGCCGTCGCTCGCGCGTCACGGAAAAGCTGGAGAAAATGGCCGTGGGCGACAGCCTGCGCTCGATCCAGTATGCCGAAGTCGTCGTGCTGATGCTCGATGCGACCATTCCATTCGAAAAGCAGGATCTGTTGCTGGCCGATCTGGTCGAGCGCGAAGGGCGCGCTCTGGTCATCGCGGTCAACAAGTGGGACCTGATCGAAGACAAGAACGAAACCCTCAAGATGCTGCGCGAGGAATGCGATCGCCTGCTGCCGCAGCTTCGTGGCGTTCCGCTGGTCACCCTCTCCGGCCTCACCGGCAAAAATATCGACAAGCTGATGGAAGCGATCTTCAAGATCGAGCGCAGCTGGAACTCGCATGTGTCGACCGCCCGCCTCAACCGCTGGCTGACCGGCATGGTCGAGGGGCATCCGCCTCCCGCGGTATCCGGCCGCCGCCTCAAGCTGCGCTACATGACGCAGGCCAAGACCAGGCCGCCAAGCTTTATCCTGTTCGCCTCACGCCCCGACGTGCTGCCGGTGTCCTACCAGCGCTACCTGATCAACGGATTGCGCGAAGCCTTCGACATCAAGGGCACGCCAATCCGGCTTTGGGTGCGCGGCGGGACGGTCAATCCCTATAACGACAAAACCAAGCGTCGACTTGGATAGAGAAAAACCCGCGGAGCGATCCGCGGGTTTTTTTGCGGGGCTGTGGGCGTGGCGCCAATGGAAACATTGTGACGTATTCGGCGGAAAATGCAGAATTTATACAATGAAATCGAGTATCTGTTTTAGTAATCGGCGAATTTCTTGCAATTTCGTATGTGTTAATACTACGGTCGGAATTAACTAATACCGCATTCGCCGCTGCTATACCGGGGTTCACCAATGCACCGGGGGGCGCAGTGTGTTCAAGATTTCCGTGTCGGCGGCGACACTAGTTTTTCTCGTTTTTGCATATTGTTGCGTGGCGGCCGCCGCCGAGCCCGTCGTTTATCTCGTCATGCTTGGTCACTATGCATGGCAGTTGATTGCTATTCCCGCAGTGATCGTGATTGGACTGCCAATAGCAGCACTGTGCATGCGTCCGAAGGCGCCAGCGTCATTTATTTCAGATGTGATGCGGCACAGCGGCGTGAGGGTGGCTTTTATTGCAGGAATATTTTGCGCAGGCTTGGCCGCCTTCACCACCTTGAAGATCCATATCCCCAAGATCATGCCGTTCTGGGCTGATCCAGTGCTGGCAGACATTGACCGCTGGATACATAGAGGCAAGCCGGGTTTGGCGTTGTATTCATTCTTGCCGAGCTATGCGGAATATCCGATCGCCTGGCTGTACGGGCCCGGGTGGTTCATTCTGTGGTTCGGAATTGTCGCTGCAATGGCGCTGCATAGTGACCGGCAACGACGGCTGCGGTACTTTTGGGCGATGGCCTTGAGTATACTGCTGCTCGGCACCGTCACAGCCACCGCAATGGCTTCGGTTGGCCCAATTTTTTACGCGAGTTTTGTTGAGCCAACGAGGTTCGCCGAACTCATCAGAAAAATCGATGCCAGCGCATTCGGCGACTATATGAAGCTGTCGTCTCAGTATCTGTTGTCGAGCTATCAGTTTAATGCACCAAGCATGGGTACTGGTATCTCCGCCATGCCATCAATGCATCTCGCGATAGCGACGCTGAATGCATGCATGTTGTTCAATCTAAGCCGAGCGCTGGGGTGGCTGGCCTGGGCCTATGTGGTCATCATCCAAGTGGGATCGGTGTACCTGGGATGGCACTATGCAATTGACGGCTACGTATCAATTGCTGGGCTGTCACTCATCTGGTTTGTAACAGGCCTGCCGGTTTGGAAGACACTATTCCATCGGATAGCAAGGAGGGCTCGACCCCTCCGGCTAAAGCCATTGTCGATTTAGGCCGTCAATGCTGCCGGCGGAGTCGCAAGGGCATCCCTCTCCCAAAGGGAGAGGGAAGACTTCTCTATCGCCCGCTGCGGTAGTTCGGGGCTTCGCGCGTGATTGCCACGTCGTGGACGTGGCTTTCGCTGAGGGCGGCGCCGGAGATTTTAACGAACACTGAGTTGTCGCGGAAGTCTTTGAGGTTGTGGGCGCCGGTGTAGCCCATGGAGGCGCGAAGACCGCCGGCGAGCTGGTGCAGCACGGCACCGGCAGCGCCCTTGTAGGGCACCTGGCCTTCGATGCCTTCGGGGACCAGTTTCATCTGATCGCGGACGTCCTGCTGGAAGTAGCGATCGGCTGAGCCATTGCCCATGGCGCCGACCGAGCCCATGCCGCGGTAGGATTTGTAGGAGCGGCCCTGGTGGAGATAAACTTCGCCGGGGGCTTCATCGGTGCCGGCCAGCAGCGAGCCGACCATGACGCAGGACGCGCCGCCCGCTAGGGCCTTGGCCATGTCGCCCGAGAATTTGATGCCGCCATCGGCGATGACAGGAACGCCCTGACGGGCTCCCTCTTCGGCGCATGCCATGACGGCGGCGAGCTGGGGAACGCCAACGCCGGCAACAATGCGCGTGGTGCAAATTGAGCCGGGGCCGATACCGACCTTGACCGAGTCGGCGCCGGCATCGATCAACGCCTTGGTGCCTTCGGCCGTGGCGACATTGCCGGCGACGATGCGGGTGGAATTGCTCTCGCGCTTGATGCGCTCGACGGCCTCGGCAACGCGCACCGAATGGCCATGGGCGGTGTCGATGACCAGCAGATCGACGCCCGCATCGATCAGCGCCATCGAGCGCTCGAAGCCTGCATCCCCGACGGTGGAGGCGGCAGCGACGCGCAGGCGGCCCTGTTCATCCTTGACGGCGTTGGGATTGAGCTGCGCCTTTTCGATGTCCTTGACGGTGATCAGGCCAGTGCAGCGGCCGTCGGCGTCGATCACCAGCAGCTTTTCGATGCGGTGCTTGTGCAGCAGCACCTTGGCTTCGTCCTTGGACACGCCATCGCGCACGGTGACGAGGTTTTGGTGGGTCATCAGCTCGCGGATCGGCTGGGCCGGATGGGAGGCGAAGCGCACGTCGCGGTTGGTGACAATGCCGACCAGCTTGCCGATGGCGCGACCGCCGGTGCCGCCATTTTCCACGACCGGAATACCGGAAATGCGGTTGGACTGCATCAGCGTCAGGGCATCGGCCAGGGTAGCGTCGGGGCCGATGGTGATGGGATTGATGACCATGCCGCTTTCAAATGACTTGACCATGCGGACCTGCTCGGCCTGTTCGAGCGCGGTGAGGTTCTTATGGATGACGCCGAGGCCGCCGGCCTGTGCCATGGCAATGGCCATGGCACTTTCGGTGACAGTATCCATGGCCGACGACAGAATGGGAAGATTGAGCGCTATGTCCTTGGTGACATAAGTGGAAATGTCGGTTTCACCCGGCAGGACATCGGAGCGCGCCGGCTGCAGCAGCACGTCGTCAAAGGTGAGCGCGTAGTCGCCGGTTGCGGTGCTAATAATCTTTGCCAAGGCCAGACCTTCCTGCCTTCTGATACAATCAGAAATGTTGGAGTGTGAACCGGACGATCGGTATCGGCGGGCTCAGGTTGGCGAGGGTCAATATCACCGGCATCGGGCTTTGCAAAGGGGTGCGCATGGCGCGCGCCCTGCCCGGCAGGCTTGCGCGCCGGCCCCTACCCAAGTCGTGGCGTCGATGGTAATGAGTCCAGGTTTGGCCGCTGCGGCGCGCTTCTGCCGTTCCGTGCGAACGAAAGTTGTCCCATCCGCCTTTGCATGAGCGGAAACAGGGTTCATAGTTCGGGTGTCGCGCTCGCGGCCCTCCGACTCGTTCCCCCGGTCCGCACTTGATCCGCGTTATACCCCTTATCCTGGCGGTCGCCCTGTTCATGGAACAGATGGACTCGACCGTTATAGCGACCTCCCTGCCCGCCATTGCAGCTGATATCGGCACCGAGCCGATTGCGCTGAAGCTGGCGCTGACGGCCTACTTCGTGGCGCTGGCCATTTTCATCCCGATCAGCGGCTGGATGGCCGACCGCTTTGGCGCCAAGAACATCTTCCGGCTGGCCATCTTCGTTTTCATGCTGGGCTCGCTGGCATGCTCATTCTCGTATTCGCTCGAAACCTTCGTGATCTCGCGGTTTTTCCAGGGCATCGGCAGTTCGATGATGACGCCAGTGGGACGTTTGTTGCTGGTACGTTCAACGCCGCGCAACGAGCTAGTGTCGGCAATGGCCTGGTTGACGGTGCCAGCGTTGATTGGCCCGCTCACCGGGCCGCTGATCGGTGGCTTTCTCACCACCTATCTGAGCTGGCACTGGATTTTCTGGATCAACATTCCGATTGGCATTGCCGGCATAATCCTCGCCGGCATCTTCCTCAATGTCCCAGACGCGCGTAATCCGCGACCGATCGACATAGTTGGATTCGTTCTGGCCGGCGTAGCCTTTTCTGGCACGGTGTTCGGCCTGTCGGTTGTCAGCCTGCCTGCCCTGCCGTTGATCTATGGATACCTTACGCTGTCCGTAGGCGTGACCTCCGGCTTGCTGTATCTGATGCATGCGCGGCGGACGAAGTTTCCGCTGCTCGACCCGGCGCTGTTCCGGCACAAGCTGTTTCGCTCGTCGATCACGGGCGGATCCCTGTTCCGCATCGGCGTGGGCGCGGTGCCGTTTCTGCTGCCGCTCATGCTGCAGCTGGGGTTTGGGCTGACCCCATTCCAGTCCGGCGCCATCACCTTCATTTCGGCACTGGGCGCCATTGCCAGCAAGTTCATCGCCGAGCGGGTTTATGCCTGGTTCGGCTTTCCGCGCACGTTGGCCTTCGCAGGCTTCTTCGGCGGCGTTTTGATCGCCGTGCAGGGCCTGTTTACCGCAGCGACGCCTGCCGTGCTGATGATGGCGGTTCTGCTGCTTGGCGGCGTGCTGCGCTCGGTGTTTTTTACCGGCTCCAATGCCATCGGCTATGCCGACGTGGATGACGACGAGGCCAGCCAGGCCACAGCCATCGTCGCGGTATGCCAGCAGCTCAGCGTGGCGTTTGGCGTGGCCGTTGCCGGCGGCATTCTCGAAATGAGCACTCGATTGCGCGGTAGCGAGCTGGCGCTGTTGGACTTCCAGATCGCTTTTTTCGTGGTCGGCGGGCTGAGCACCATGGCCAGCTTCATCTATTGGCGCCTGCCGCCCGACGCCGGCAGCAATGTTTCGGGGCACAAGCGCGCCGCCATCGAGAAGGAGTGAGCGGTGTCTCGTATTACCCCGCTCATTCTCGCGACGGCGCTGTTCATGGAAAACATGGACTCCACGGTGATCGCCACCTCGCTAGCGACGATCGCCGCCGATATTGGGACCGACCCGATTTCGCTGAAGCTGGCGCTCACTGCGTATCTGGTCGCACTGGCCATCTTCATCCCAATTTCGAGCTGGATGGCCGACCGCTTTGGGGCACGCAACGTGTTCAGGGTTGCAATGCTGGTGTTCGTACTAGGGTCCATCGCATGCGCCTTTTCCAACTCGCTGCTGGCGTTTGTCGGCGCGCGGTTCCTGCAGGGCATGGGGGGCGCTTTGATGACGCCGGTAGCGCGACTGGTTCTGGTGCGCTCGACGCCGCGGCATGATTTGGTCAATGCCATGGCGTGGCTAACCATTCCCGGGCTGATCGGTCCTATCGTCGGTCCGCCGTTCGGCGGCTTCCTCACCACGTATTTCTCGTGGCACTGGATTTTCCTGATCAACGTGCCGATCGGCATTCTGGGCATGGCGCTGGTCAGCCGTTTCCTGCCGGACATGATCCGAAATGCGCCGCGACCAATCGACTTCAAGGGGTTTTCGCTAGCGGCGCCCTCGCTGGCGCTATTCGCCTTTGGGACCTCGGTGATCAGCCTCCCGGCGCTGCCGCCTCTGGTAGGCGTCGTTGCCACGGTGGTCGGGATCGGGCTGGGCTATCTCTATGTGCGGCACGCGCTATCGACCGACAATCCTCTGTTCGACCTACGGTTGCTGCGGTTTCCGTTCTTTCGGAGCGCGGTGGTGGCCGGGACATTCTTCCGGCTCGGACAGGGTGCCATCCCGTTCCTGTTTCCGCTGATGCTGCAATTGAGCTTTGGCTATACGCCATTCGAATCGGGGATGATAACCTTTGCCAGCGCGGTTGGTGCGATCATCGCCAAGTTTGTCGCCAATGCAATTTTCGTGCGCATCGGCTTCCGATTGTCGCTGTCGATCTCGACGGCGATATCTGCCGGCGGCTTGCTTGCCATGGGGCTGTTCACGCCCGAAACGGCCGTGGCGCTGATCATAGGCATCCTGGTGTTCGTGGGGTTCTGGCAATCCATCTTCTGGACCGGCAGCAATGCCTTCGTGTTTGCCGACATAGACGACAAGGACGCGGGCCAGGCCAATGTGATCGGTCAAGTCTCGACGCAAATGTCGATAGCGCTCGGCGTGGCCTTGGGCGGGGGCATGCTGGAGGCGAGCACGGCACTCCGCGGCGGCGAGCTTGTGCTGGCCGATTTCCACTTCGCCTTTATGGTACTATCGGCAGTGTGTCTGATCTCGACAGTGATGTTCCTGCGGCTTCCCATAAATGCCGGGCACCAATTGACCCACGCGCATGGCGGCGGCGACCACTAGGATCGCCAGTCCTGCGGTGGATATTTTTAGGTCAGACTAGCGGTCGTATTCGCCTTCGCCCTGAACCGTGTCGTTGGTGCCCTTGAAGCCCTTGGCGATCAGGTAGGCTTCGGCGGAATCCTGCCGGCTTGAACGTGGCTTGGCATGGAACGTGGTCTTGAAGTGGCGCTTGAGCATGTGCAGCAGCTCATGTTCGGTGCCCCCCTGGAAAACCTTGGCGACGAACACGCCACCCGGCGACAGCACATCGAGCGCAAAGGCCGCCGCAACCTCGATCAGCTGCACGATGCGCAAATGGTCGGTCGGGCGATGGCCGGTGGTGGGCCAGGCCATGTCGCTCATCACGATATCAGCCTTCTTGCCACCCATGGCCGCGATCAGCATGGCCGGCGCGTCTTCCTCGGTGAAATCCTTTTGCAGCAGGATAACGCCCTGGATCGGGTCCATTTCGAGATAGTCGATGCCGACGATCAGCGGATTGGCGTCGGTCGAGCCGGTCGCCTTGGCCGCAACCTGTGCCCAGCCGCCCGGCGCCGAACCGAGATCGACGACGCGCATGCCCTGGCGGAACAGCTTGTACTTCTCGTCCATCTCGCGAATCTTGAAGGCGGCGCGCGAGCGATAGCCTTCGGCGCGGGCGCGGGCCACATAGGGGTCATTGAGCTGGCGTTCGAGCCACTTGGTCGAGCTGACCTTGCGCCCCTTGGCCGTCTTGACGCGGATTTTGAGGTCCTTGTCGGACTTTCGCCCGCCGGTTCCGAGAGCTTTATCAACCATTGCCGTTTTTCCTCGGATAGCGCGACGCGCGGCTGTGGACCTTGTCAGCATCCATCAGCGAAATCAAAATACCTTCACGCAGGCCGCGGTCGGCCACACGCACGCGTTCAGTCGGCCACTCGCGGCGGATAGCCTCGAAAATAGCGCAACCCGGCAGTACCAGATCGGCGCGGTCACGGCCAATGCAAGGATGCGCCACGCGACGATCGAACGGCATGGCCAGCAGCACCTTCATGGTCTCGTCGACCTCGCCGCGCTTCATCCACAAGCCATCGACCTTCTGGCGCTCATAGCGTTCGAGACCAAGATGCAAGCCAGCCAGCGTGGTCACGGTGCCCGACGTGCCGATCAGATGCACTGGGTGATTGCCGATCATCTGGCGCAGTTTTTCGCGGCCGCGGAACTGCTTGAGGTGCTCGGCAACATGGGAAACCATGGCCTCGAACACTTCATGCGTCACGTCAATGCCGCCGAATTTTTCGGCGATGGACACTACGCCCACCGGCAGCGACTGCCAGGAGCGGATGGCAGCCGGCATGCGGCCCTGAGATTTAGGACGGCCACCGCGGAAATCCAGCCATGCCAGTTCGGACGAGCCACCGCCGATATCGAACATCAGCGCGCCGGCAGCCGTTGCTTCGATCAGGTCGGCGCAACCGGTGACGGCCAGCTCAGCCTCGGTGCGGCGATCAACGATTTCGAGGTCCAGGCCGATTTCGGCTTTGACGCGTGCGAGAAAGGCGGGGCCATTCTCCGCAGCACGACAGGCTTCGGTAGCGATCAGCCGCATGCGGGTCGGCTGGTGCTCGCGCAGCTTGTTGCGGCACTGGCGGAGCGCCTCCATGGTGCGTTCCATGGCGGCTTCGCCGAGGCGGCCGGTGACCGAGACGCCCTCGCCCAGCCGGACGATACGGGTAAAGCCATCGAGCACGCGGAAGCCGTGGTCGTGTGGACGGGCGATCAGCAGCCGGCAATTGTTGGTGCCAAGGTCCAGCGCGGCATAAATGGGCCCGCGATGGCGGCGCGGATTCGGAGCGGCAGCTGTCCGCTTGTCCGCTCGAGGTGGGGGCGCATCATCCCCCGCCCTCTCCCCCAGTTCAGGACTGGAAGGGGCACGGATCGCCTCATCCTCGACCAACGAGGCTGCGGCGGCGGACCGATCGGAATCGGTCACTATAGTCTCCTGTCGTGCGCGGTCGCCCAACCGGCAGAGCCGGCAGCGCCCGATCACACTGTTCATTGCGTGTCAAAAACCACGCTAGTGCAAGGGGCTGGCAAGCGCAATGGCAGCGCATTGCACACGGGCCATGTCGGAGGCGCTTGCAATCCCGATCCGCATTGTCTATGCAGTCCCCGCGTCGACTGGTTCGGCCCACCGAGCGGCCTCGCCGCTTCCCTTGCTGGGGAATAGTTCAACGGTAGAACAGCGGACTCTGACTCCGTCGATCTTGGTTCGAATCCAGGTTCCCCAGCCAAACTCCCCTTAAGTTGCTGAATTTGCACGGTAATTTGTGGGTTGTGTGAAACTTTCACACAAACTCCCACACATGATCCCACACGCCGACTCAAAACGAGGTCAGCATGGGTACCCGCCTGCCGTTCTGCATCCGCCGCGGCGCCATTTTCTACTGGCGCCGGCGCCTACCAAGCCCGGCCAAAATGTCCGTGGAATTCAGTCTCGGCACCAAAGACGAAAGGGTTGCCCGTCGCCTATGCTTTCTGCTGGCGATCGAAAGCGATCGCGCGTTTACAGTAATGCGTGAGGGTGGAATGACACCAGAGCAGGCAGAAGTCTTTATTCCGGCGCACGTCGGGAAGAGATCGCTGCGATGCAGGTTGCGGAGGTCATGCTTGATGCGGATGTACCCCACTTCATTGTGAAGGAGAACGACAACCGCGGACTGAAAACCCTGGCATCGACACGGACTGTGCCAATCCATCCGGCACTCTTCAGGTTGGGTGACGTTGCCCCCGGCCTCTAATCCAGTTTGAAGTAGGCTCTGGCCCCTAGAAAGGACCAGAGATGAAGCGCAGCAGGTTTACCGAAGACCAGATCATCGGGATTTTAAAAGAGCACGAGGCGGGTGTTCCAGTCGCCGATCTGTGCCGCAAGCATGGTGTGAGCAACGCCAGCGTGTACAAATGGAAAGCCAAGTATGGCGGCATGGACGTTAGCGAGGCTCGCAAGCTTAGGGCGCTCGAGGATGAGAATGCCAAGCTCAAGCGGCTGCTGGCCGATGCGATGCTGGACAACTCGGCGTTGAAAGACCTGCTCGGAAAAAAATGGTAACGCCCGCCGTTGAGCGGGATGCTGTCGCCCATCTCCAGACGGTGTTTGGAATGAGCGAGCGGCGGGCGTGCCAGGTGCTGGGATGCTGCAGGATGACGATGCGCTACCAGACCATCAGGGTCGATGATGCGGTGCTGCGTGAGCGGATGAAGGCCATTGCTCATGAGCGACGGCGCTTCGGATATCGGCGCCTGCACGTACTGCTGCGGCGAGAAGGCCATATGGTCAATCACAAGCGGCTGTTCCGCATCTATCGCGAGGAGAAGCTGGTCGTGCGCCGCCGCGGCGGCCGCAAGCGGGCGATGGGCA
>NZ_LAPV01000110.1 GCF_000971275.1 Devosia psychrophila
CGACAAGACCGGTACGCTGACCATGGGTCAGCCAAAGGTCGTCGAAGTCATCCCCGCCCCGGGTGTGGCGGCCGACGATCTCCTGCGGGTCGCGGCCGCGGTCGATCAAGGGTCGGATCATCCGCTGGCCGTCGCCATCGTCGAACGGGCCAAGGACCTGGACATCCCCAAGGTCTCCGGGTTTCTCAACATCGAGGGCAAGGGCGCCAGCGCCGCCATCGACGGCGATCCGGTCTTCTTGGGCAACCGTCGCCTCATGGATGAGCAGAAAATCGATCTCCTAGCGCTCGGAGAGAAGGCCGAAGCGCTCAAGGGCGAAGGCCGCACCGTTATTCACGTGGCCCGATCCGGCAAGCTTCTCGGGCTCATCGCCATTGCCGACGCGCCGCGCCCCACGGCGATCGCAACGATCAAGAAACTGCACGAGCAGGGCGTGCGCGTCGCCATGCTCACTGGCGACAATGCCGGTACCGCCAAGCGCATCGCCGATCTGCTTGGCATCGACATCGTTTTGGCCGATGTCCTGCCAGGACAGAAAGCCGAAAAGATAAAGGAGCTACAGGCCCAGGGCCTCAAGGTCGGGATGGTCGGCGACGGCGTCAATGATGCGCCAGCCCTGACCCAGGCCGATGTCGGTTTTGCGATTGGCGCGGGTACCGACGTCGCCATCGAGAGCGCCGACATCGTGCTGATGAAAAGCGATCCCTATGATGTGGTGGGCGCGATGACCCTCTCGCCTTCAA
>NZ_LAPV01000111.1 GCF_000971275.1 Devosia psychrophila
GCGACGGGATCTGCCGCTCCGCTCAATGACCAGCTCTGCGCCAGCCCCCGTAGCTCACCCCGGCCAGATCGGCCAAAACAACCGCCCGAGTCTCCTTCAGGCTGGATAGAAGTTGGGGGCAACGTCACCGGTCGCACGATGTTAACCGCATGGGTTCGAGAGGCGTTTCCTGAGACCAAGAAGGCCTTGGTTGGCAGGTCTGGGCGTGTAATTTATCCCGAGGCGTTGAGGCAGGCCGGAGTCATCGGGCTTTGCAATCGACAAGAAAGCGCCCAGGACGTGGCTGACAGGCTGGGCGTGTGCAGGCCGACGTTGTACAATTGGAAAAACCAGTTACTCGGTCGTGAGGCTTCCTCATCCATGAAACGCCGCAATAACTCTCCGCCAGTGCCGGAGCGAGAGGAATTGGAGCGTCAGCTCGAATATCTACAACGCGATATCCGGCAACTGCAGCTCGAGCATGACCTCTTGAAGAAAGCCAATGAACTATTAAAAAAGGGCCTGGGTGTCGATCTGCAGCGCCTGACCAACCGGGAGAAGACATTGCTGGTTGGACTTGCCCCGCTTTAATGGAGAGGCATTAGCTCATTTAAGTGCCCGGTTTTCGATCTGCACAGGACTTTGGTAGTCGAGGGCGGAGTGTCGCCTCACAGGATTGTAGAAGCCGTCGATGTAGCGGGCAATGGCCTGTTCGGCATCGTGTCTGGTCTGGAAGCGTGTGCGCCAGACGAGCTCG
>NZ_LAPV01000112.1 GCF_000971275.1 Devosia psychrophila
TCATGCGCCGGCTCTAGACTTTGCGCCGCGAACATAAACGCAGCACCTCCCTGTCCCCGTACCGTAGTTGCGATCTCACCCAAAAGGTTCTGATGTGCGGGGGTATTTGGCAGCACCCATGTGCCATTGGTCATTCCAGCTGCACCCGCTTGCTTGAGGCGTCGCCACGCCGCTACCCGGGCACTTGAAGGCGCAGCGGGCAGTTGAACGGAAAGGACAAGCCATGGATGCAACATGTGTTGCCTTTTAGCGAGCTTCGCCCCAATGTGCAACATGTGTTGCGTGGTGCATAAATCAAGATATATGCACATATTTTCTGCCCAGCAATCTCAACTGCTTGCACGGTGCAAATATCAGGTCGATTTCGGTCTGAAAAAACAGCCTACTGCTTGGGCGGGTCATTTCTAGTTGCCTCGCTCACCGCCAAAAGATGGGGTATCGCGCCGCAGCTGCCGCGATACCCCATCTTTTGGAAATACGTCAGTTGTGCCGGAGTGGGATTTGGTGAAAGCAACGGCCGCTCTCGGGTGGTTTCCAGGCTGGCAGATTCTGATGTTCGAGACGGGGTACGGTTACTACCTCAGCGACCGTGCCATCTCTAGTATTTCGTCTCGATTCGCTTTTGGATCTTCTGTGTTCCCGGCGATGGATAGCCTTACCCTCAAATCGACCCCCTCCACCTTCCGGAAAGAGACTTTCCCGTTGCGTAAATGTTGCCGTCGGTGTAC
>NZ_LAPV01000113.1 GCF_000971275.1 Devosia psychrophila
GCCCCGAAGGGGTCGGGTGGGGGTAAGTTTGCGCACCATGTAAATACTGCCCTCATCAGGGGGAGGCTGGGTGGGGTACCCGCTTAGTTTAAGCCTACCGCAACAACGACTGCCCGCCATCCACATATACCGGCACGCCCGTTACATGCCGCGCCGCATCACTGGCCAAAAATGCGATCACATCCGCCACAGCCTCGCTGCTGCCCGGCTCGCCACCAGTGATCGGAATATCCCCCTCCGGCCATTTCACCGGGATCTCCACATCCTTGGTATTCCGCTTGTCTGTGTTGTCGTCGATCTCGGTGTCGATCGCCCCCGGACACACCGCATTGACCCGGATCTTGTGCTTGCCCAGTTCCAGCGCCAATTGTTGTGCCAGCGCCACCTGTGCCGCCTTGGTGGCTGAATAGGCCGTGGCGCCTGCCGAGGTGAACGTCCGGTTGCCGTTGATCGAGCTGACGATGATCACCGAGCCACCCTGCTTCTTCAAATGCGGCACGGCCAGGTGCAGCGTCATGTAGGTGCCACGCAGGTTGACTGTCATGGTCTGGTCCCACTCGTCCGGCGTCAGGTCGTCGATTGGCGCCCACATCCCGTTGATCCCGGCATTGGCCACCACGATATCGAGCCGCTTGTAGGCCTTGATGGTCGCCTCGATTACCTTGCGCATCTCCGCTTCGTCGGAGATATCGGCGTCCACCGCCAGCGCCTTGCCACCCGCCTTGATGATCTCGTCGCGGGTCTTTTCGACCTCTTCCAGCGTCCGGCTGATCACCACGACGCTCGCACCACCTGCCCCCAGCCGCAGTGCCGCTGCCTTGCCGATCCCCGATCCGGCGCCGGTCACCAACGCTACCTTGCCATCAAATTCCATGATCGTCTCCGATGCTTGCTTGAAGTCGCAACGCATCGGAGAGCGATTTGGTTGGCTACCTAGTCCGGACCGACCACTTCACGTCTGGAGTGAACGTAAACTCCTTGTCGAACGGATATTGCGCCACCGACTTGTGCTTGCGCTCTAGCCGCTCGACGAACTGATCCACCACGCCGGGTGACAACGCCATCAGGCTCGGATTGGCAATTGGCCCCAGATCCGGCGACAAATAGCCCGATTTGACCACCACGATTTTCGCCGTCCGCGGATCGAGCCCCAGCTTGGTGAAATCCACGATATTGTGAAACGGCCGCCGCCGCGCCGTCAGCACCAGCTCGATCCCGCCGATCCGCACCACCGCCTCGCGCAGCCGTGCCTCGTCGGTTTCGAGCAAAAACACCACCTCGGCATTGGTCATCACCTTGGCGCTCGATGGATCAAGGTTCGCCCCGATGCTGAGCGGCAGCGTCGCGCCGACGCCGGCTGCATAGGCCGCGTCCGTGGCAACCGCGTCGGCGATGCCGGCAAGCACCACGCCCTTCGCATTCTGCGTTATCAGTTCCGCCAGCACTTCCGCCCGATCGCCGACGCCGCCGCCAGTTGGATTGTCCCCCGATTCCGCCAGCACCACCGGTCCCGTGTCCGCCGTCACCGCCCACTCGACGCACTCCTCTATCGAACCGACCTTGGTGCCAAACACAAAGCCCTCGCGAATGTCCCAATAGTTCTGCGCCAGGTGCCGCGCCGCCTCGGCCATCGCCGCCTTGTCGGTGCCGGTCACCACGGCGCAGGCGGTAGAGCGTGGCTCGTCGGCCCAGACATAGCCAACCTGGAACGACGCATCCCAGATACCGCTCGGGTCCTCCACCGCCTGAAGCTGAGTATAGAAAGTGCGCGCCGGCTCATCCTGCGTCGAGGTCCGTTCGCCCGGCAGCAACACCGGCACCGGCGCCCAGGCCACCATCGGCCGCTCGCCAGTCGTCAGTGCCCGCACCAGCATCGTCACCGCCCGCCGCATGGTGTCCTGCACATCGATATGCGGCGCCGTCCGATAGGTTGAAAACATGTCCAGCGCATCGACGATCTTCTGGCTCACATTGCCATGCAGATCATAGCTGGCCGCGATCAGCACCTCCGGCCCGGCCACCTCGCGCACAGCCGCAATGAAGTCGCCCTCGGCGTCGAACAGTCCCTCGACGAACATCGCGCCATGCATCGCCAGATAAACGCCATCCAGCGGCAGTGCCGCCTTGATGCCATCGAGAATTTCAGCCTTCCAGCGCGCATAAATCCCTGCCTCGACCGGCCCGCCAGCAATGGCCCGGGCATGCAGCACGGTGATGAATTCCGCCGGGAAATGCGTCAAAAAATCGAAATACGCATCCTTCAGCATCGACGGCCCGCGCACCACCCGGAAATCCGCCTCGCGCGCCAGCACCGGATTATAAGTGCTGCATTCGGTATGCAGGCCCGCAACAGCAATACGCATTAAATAACTCCGGGAATGTCGGCTTCAGGACTATTGAGAGCAGGGGTCTTTTTCACGGCCAGTCGCCCGGCCAATAGCAGGCTCACCAGCAGCACCGGCACGAGGCACGCAATGCCCACCCGCATGTCGAAGTGTTCGGCCACAAAGCCAATCATCGGCGGCCCGACGAGGAAGCCAAGCAGGGCAACAAAGCTGAGAATAGCCACATTGGCCGAAGCCGCACGATCACCCAGGCTGGCCGCGGCGGTCACCGCCAGCGGAAACCCCACCGAAACGCCAAGGCCGATAATGCCGAAGCCTACCAGCGCCATGACTTCATTGGGCGACACATACAACAATGCCGCGCCGACGAGCGCCAGCGTGCCGCAAATCCGCGCCGTGTTGACCGCCCCAAACCGCTTCTTCAGCGTGTCGCCACCAAACCGTCCAGCCGCCACCATCGCGGCAAATACAGAATACCCCAGGCCCACCATGCCGCCCTCGGCCCCCAGCGCATCGCGCAGGAAAATCGCCGACCAATCGGCCATGGCGCCCTCGGTCATGGTGATGCCGAATACGAAAAAACAAATCCCCAGCAACGCCCAGCTCGGAAGCGCCCAAACGGAACGCTGACCCTCGGCCTTTGGTGCCTCCACCGCATAAACCGGCAATACATTGGCGACCACCAGCGCTAGCGGCAGCACCACCACCGCGACCAGCGGAATGGCCCAATGCGCGGCCAGCCCAAGCCCTGCCAGCGCCGAACCGATCAGGCTACCCACCATGATACCAACCGACCAGAAGCCATGCGACGTGGTCATGATCATCGACCCCGTGCCCTTCTCGACCGCATCCGCCTGCACGTTAAGGCCCAGCTCAACAAACGAAAGCGACGAGCCCACCAGCATCAGCGCCACAAACAGCATCATCGGGTCGGCAGCAAACGCCGGCAGGCTCACCGCCAGTGAATACAGCACAAACCCCGACAGGATCGCCATCCGCGATCCAATTCGCCCCACCAACGGCCCGGCAAACGGCAGCGTCAGCAGCGTCCCGCATGGCAGTCCAAGCAGTGCCACAGCCAAGCCCGCCGGCCCCAACCCCAGCGCCTGCTGCACCTCAGGAATACGCGGCAACCAAGCCCCAAACGCGATGGGCTGCAAAAAGAAGATCAACATTGTCAGGCGTTGGGGGGAGAGGAAGGACACAGTGTTCGATCTCAATGCTTTCAGTTGCCATCCATCTCCCTTTGCGGGCTGGATTATCCAGTCGACACCCTCCCCCCTGCGGGGAGGGTCAGGAAGGGGGAGGTTTGGCTCCAATATCGTGGCTCTCATCACCCCACCCTCAATCCCTCCTCATTCAGGGGAGGGAGGCGCTGGCTCTTCCGTCCGTGTTCATCGTCTCCCTCCCCATTCAGGGGAGGGATCAAGGGTGGGGGTGGTTTGGCCGCATTATCGCTGCTTTCGCACCTGGCTCACCACCACGGTTTTTCCTCGGGCTTGACCCGAGGATCATTCGTCGTTTGTGCCGTGCCGAGAATGGCCCTCGGGTCAGGCCCGAGGGAGAAGAGGTAAGTGGAAGCTATCCTACCGTTGTGCCTTACCCCATCACCCGCGGCAAATACCCAACGAACCCCGTCAGCTTCCACACCCCGTCCACCTTGCGGCAGAAGTATAACGTTTGCCAGTTCAGCACGTCCTTGCTGCCATCCTTCAGCGCGATCTCGCCGTCGAATTTCTTGCGCGCGATGGCGATGTCGCCGGTGATCTCGATGTCGGTCAGCTTCGTCGCCCGGTGGATGCCTTCCAGCACGTCCTCGGCATATTCCAGTTTCTGGCTTTCCCGCGCCTGGCGGATCCAGTCGTCGCGATAGGCTTCCAGTGTCGGAAAGCTGATGCGCCATTCATCGGGATTACCCGATTTTTTGCCGTTGATGCCGAGGAACCCCTCCTTGACGAAGTCGCCATCCACTTGTGCCCAATCCGCCGCGACGAAGGCGGCGATGTCGCGCTTCACCAGCATGGTCCAGATGGCGCTGCGGTCAGGATCGTTGGGGAATGGATTGGTGCTGGTCATGAGGCTCTCGCAATCGTGCAGGGTCAGGCACTGCGCCTGCAGCATTCGTGTTTCAAATTTTCAGGGATGTCATCTCTATGAAACATCCCGTGGGAGCCCAGATGAATACCAATCTGAACATGCTGCCTGTTTTGCTGAAGGTTGTCCACATCCACGCTGCCTTGGAATGCAACAAAAACGCCCAGAAATTCAGCAAAATGCTGCCTTGTTGAGCAAAGTCCCGGGGTGGCTTAAATTGGTATTGAATACGTGACGGATTCGTGTTGACATCAGTTTCGGAACGACCCTAGTCTTGAAAATAGTTTACAAAATACCTGACCAGTCCGAAGAGGTTGGCAGCCAGCACAGGTTAGGCAAAGCATGCGAATAGGCATTATCGGCCTCGGCTATCGTCTCGGTTATCTGGCGCGGGTTTTCTCCGCCGCCCGTTCCGATTTTTCGATTGCCGGCTATGTCGATCCTGCTCCCGCCGGTCTGCCTTACGCCACCGAACATGGCGTCGACATGGGCAAGTCCTTCGATAGCCTCGAAGCCATGCTCGACAGCGAAAAGCTCGATCTGCTGATGATCGGCTCCCCCAATCACCTGCACCTCGGCCATATTCGCATTGGCCTCGAGCGCGGCATGAAGATATTTACCGAGAAGCCGGTGGTCACCACGGTCGAAGAGACCATGGAGTTAGCCGCGCTGATCGCTGAATACGGTTCGGACAACCTGATGGTCGGCCTCGTGCTGCGCTACGCACCGCTCTATGTCGATCTGCGCAAAGCCCAGGCCGAGGGCCTGCTCGGGGACGTCACCTCGATCGAGGCTTCCGAGCACATTCCGCCCTATCACGGCGCTTTCTTCATGCGCGACTGGCGCCGATACGAGCGCTACTCGGGCAGCTTCATGCTCGAGAAATGCTGCCATGACCTTGATCTCTATAACGGCGTCATGGGCTGCCGGCCGCAATATGTCTCAAGCTTCGGCGGTCGCCGCACCTTCATTCCGGCCAATGCGCCCGCCACTGTCGGCATCAACGACATGGAAGTCTATCATCGCAAGCCCACCGGCTGGGAGGGCACCGACAAGGTGTTCGACAGCGATGGCGACATCATCGATTTCCAGACCGCCATGGTAAGTTATGAAAACGGCGCCGCGCTCAGCTTCCACACCAATCTTAACGTGCCCGACGATTTCCGCCGCTTTGCGGTGATGGGTGCCAAGGGCATGGCCGAGGGCGACTTTATCCGCAATTTCCTGCGCGTCACCGATAGCCGCACGTCCGATCGCCTCATCGATACCACCTATAAGAACAGCGAACTCAGCGCCCATTATGGTGCCGACGAGCAGATGGCCGAGGATATCCTCAAGCACATGGTCGAAGGCGTGCCGCTGCCGGTATCGGTTACCGATGCGCTCGAAGCCGGCTTGCTGGCACTCACCATGGATCAGGCGATGCGCACCCGCTCCGTCATCGACATGACCCCGATCTGGCAGCAATTCGACGCTGCCCTCGGCCGAGCGAACTGAGGGATACGTCATGACCAGCAGCCGTAGCGCCGTAATATTCGCCCTGGCCCTGCTGGCCCCGGCTTTGCTCTACATTCTCGCCATCGTCGCCTATCCGCTGGTCGACACCATCATTCTGTCCTTCACCAATGCGGCGCTGCGTCCGACCTATGATTTCGTTGGCTGGGCCAATTACCAGAAGATTTTCGGCGCTGGTAATTTCATCGATGTGATCATCCGCACCTTCGTATGGACCTTCTTCTCGGTGGCCGCCAAGATGGTCATCGGGACGATGGGCGCGACGCTGCTCAATTCCGCAATTCCCGGCCAGACCGTGTTCCGCATTCTCACCATGCCGCCATGGATTGTTCCCATGGCCATCGGCATCTTCATGTGGGGCTGGATGTATAACGGCCAGTTTGGCATGATTTCCGGCCTGCTGCAGAATTTCGGCCTGATCGACGGGCCATGGCCATTCCTCGCGCAGGGCAATTCAGCTTTCTGGGCCACCATCGTCACCGACGTGTGGATCGGCGTGCCGATGGTCACCATCTACCTGCTGGCCGCCATGCAATCCATTCCCAAGGATCTCTACGAGGCCGCTTGGACCGACGGGGCAGGGCGCCTGTACCGCTTCCGCCGCATCACCCTGCCGCTGATGGTCCCGGCAATGCTGACCATGAGCCTGCTGTCGCTCATCGCCACCTTCAATTCCTTCGATATCATCTGGATCCTGACCCAGGGCGGTCCGTCCAACCAGACCACCACGATGATTATCGATACCTACAAGACCGCCATGGGCAGCCGCAAATATGGCGAGGGCGCCGCTCGCGCCGTGGTGATCTGCATCTTCGTGTCGTTGTTCTGCATCGTCTACTTCCGCGCCGTCCGCAAACTCTCGCAGGGAGAAATCAAATGAGCGATGTCGCCCGCACCACCGAAGTTGCTGCTGCCGATAGCCCAGCTATCGTCAAGCCACGCAAGCGAGCTCGTTCCACCAAGGCAATGATCGATCGCTACAGCTGGTATGAGCTGGTCGGCATCTATGCCGGCATGGCGCTGTTCCTGTTCTTCGTGCTGGCGCCCTTCATCGAAGGCTTTCTCGTTTCGCTGAAGCCGCTCGGCCTGCTGTTCTCGACGCCCTACAGCTTCCTGCCGGTGAATGGCTCGTTTGATGCCTATTTCACCATGTGGCAATCGGTGCCGGCGCTGGGCATGCACATCTTCAATTCCTTCTTCATCTCCAGCGTCGTGACCCTGATTGTCGTCATCATCGTGGTGCCGGCGTCCTACGCCTTTGCCCGCTTTCAGTTCCCCGGCAATGGCCTGATGCTGGCCGGTTTCCTCGCCGTCAACATGTTCTCGGGCGCCGTGCTGCTGATTCCGCTGTTCCGCCTGATGCGCACGCTCGGCCTGCTCAACACCTATTGGGCCATGATCGTGCCCGGCGCCGCCTTCCTGATCCCGTCGTCGATCTTCCTGCTGCGCACCTACATGATGCGCATCCCCAAGGAGCTCGACGAGGCGGCCTGGGTCGATGGCGCCAGCCGGCTCTACACCCTGCGCCGGGTCATCCTGCCGCTGGCCATGCCGGGCATCGTCGTGGTCGCCATCATGACCTTCATCGGCGCCTATGCGCAGCAGTTCATCTTCGCGCTGACCTTCAATTCAAAGACCGAATTCATGCCGCTGCCGGTTGGCCTGTTCGCCTTCTTCGGCAAGCAGGAAGTGGTGTGGAACGAGCTGATGGCCGCCAGCTTCGTTGGCATCCTGCCGGTGATGATCGTGATCATCTTCCTGCAGCGCTACCTGGTCGCGGGCCTCACGGCCGGCGCGGTGAAACAATAAGGTTCTGCGGAGCCAACGAGTTCTAGTCCGGGGCCCTGGAGGGAACCTGACGAGGGAAAGCGCCTTCGGGCGTGCAACAAGGGAGACTACAATGAACAAGACTATCGGACTCCTCGCGGTCTCGCTGGCGGCCTTGGCCGCTGCGACTCCCGCGACGTTCGCCCAGGACGTGAAGGAAATTTCCTTCATCAACTGCGGTGACGAGCTGACCGCCGGCTATGCCGGTTACTTCGCCGAGTGGGAAGCCGCCAATCCGGGCTACAAGATCGCTCCCGAGCTCGTCGGCTGGGGCCAGTGCCAGGACAAGGTGACGACGCTCGCCGCTGCCGGCACCCCGGTTGCCCTGGCTTACGTCGGTTCGCGCACCCTCAAGCAATTCGCCCTCAACGACCTCATCGTACCGATTCCGATGACCGACGAGGAGAAGGCCGGCTACTACAACTACGTTCCAGAAACCGTCACCATCGACGGCACCCAGTGGGGCGTTCCGGTCGCATTCTCGACCAAGGCGCTGTACTGGAACAAGGACGTGTTCACGGCTGCTGGCCTTGATCCCGAAGTTCCCCCGACCACCTGGGCCGAAGAAATCGCCTTCGCCAAGCAGATCGAAGACAACACCGATGTCGACGGCTTCGGCGTCGTCGCCAAGACCTTCGACAACACCGTGCACCAGTTCCTGCATTGGGTTTACACCAATGACGGCCTCGTCATCGATGCCGACAACAACATCGTTCTCGATAGCCCCCAGAACCTGGCTGCTCTGACCGCGCTCAAGGACATCACGGCCTATGCCGAAGAAGGTCCGACCGCCTATGAGCAGAACGAAGTGCGCGCAATCTTCCTCGATGGTGGCCTCGGCATGATCCAGGCAGCCGTCGGCGCCGTCAGCTTGCTCGACGAAGCCGGCATCAACTGGGGCGTTGCCCCGCTGCCGCTTGGTCCCGATGCAAAGGGTCCCGGCACGCTGCTGATCACCGACTCGCTGGCCGTGTTCAAGGGCTCGGGCGTCGAAGACAAGGCTGTCGAATTCGCCAAGTTCCTGACCGCTCCCGAGCGTCAGTTCGAAGCCGAAATGGCGCAGGGCCTGACCCCGCTCCGTCCTGTCGCACAGGTCGCCACGCTCGTCGCTGAAAAGCCCTACTGGGCGCCCTTCCTCGATGGCATCGAATACGGTGGTCCTGAGCCGCTGTTCACCGATTACATCGGCTTCCAGAATGTCATGATCGAAATGGTCCAGTCGGTCGTCACCGGCTCGGCTGAACCCGCCGCTGCCCTCACCAAGGCTGCTGGCGAACTCGAGCAGTACAAGTAAGCCACCAAGCCCGCCGTCGCCCTTAGGGGCGGCGGCACCCTCTCCCCATTGCCGACCGGAACCGCGACCATGTCCCAGCTCAGCCTCAAGCGCCTCGAAAAGTCCTTCAACGAGGCCAAGATCATCAAGGGTATCGACCTGGACGTGACCGAAGGCCAGTTCGTGGTTTTCGTCGGCCCCTCCGGCTGCGGCAAGTCCACGCTCCTGCGCATGATCGCCGGCCTCGAAGACGTCACCGAGGGTGAAATTTCCATCAGCGGCAAGGTGGTCAACGACCTGCCGCCCGTCGAGCGCGGCATTGCCATGGTATTCCAGTCCTATGCGCTCTATCCGCATATGACGGTCTATGAAAACATCGCCTTCCCGCTGCGCGTCGAAAAGCTGCCCAAGGCCGAGCTCGACAAGCGCGTCCAGGCCGCTGCCAAGGTTTTGCAGCTCGAGCCGCGCCTGCAGCATCGCCCCGGCCAGCTCTCCGGCGGCCAGCGCCAGCGCGTCGCCATCGGTCGCGCCATCGTCCGCCAGCCCAAGATTTTCCTGTTCGACGAGCCGCTGTCCAACCTCGACGCCGCACTCCGCTCCGAGATGCGCATCGAGTTGATGGAGCTGCACAAGCGCCTCGGCTCCACCATGATCTACGTCACCCATGATCAGGTCGAAGCCATGACCATGGCCGATAAGATCGTGGTGCTCGATGCCGGCCTGATCTCCCAGGTCGGCTCACCGCTCGAGCTGTATCACCGCCCGGACAACCTGTTCGTCGCCGGTTTCATCGGCTCGCCCCGAATGAACTTCATGAACGGCACGGTGACGTCGTCCAATGGCACCTCGCTGGTCATCGACCTTGGCACTTTGGGCACGCTCGACCTGCCGCGTAGCTCGAAAATCGGCGCCGGCCAGTCCGTTACCGTCGGCATCCGCCCCGAACACCTCAAGCTGGGCGCGGGTGATTTCACCCTCGCCATCACCCCGCGCATCATCGAGCATCTCGGCATCCACACCGTGCTCTATGCCAACCTGCCCGCTGGCGAAAACTTTATTGGCCTGTTCGAGGGCGATCCAAAGGTCGAGGAAGCCGTCGCCGTCGAAATCGGCTTCGCGCTGGATCAGGTTCACCTCTTCGACCAGGCAGGTCTGGCAGTTTATTGAGCGCCGATACATAGGATGTTCCAGTCGACACCCTCCCCCTTGCGGGGAGGGCCAGGGAGGGGGACGTTTGGCCCAAACACTCGGGTTAAACCACACCCCCACCCAGCCTCCCCCGTCAAAGGGGGAGGTGCCGCGCGGTGGATGGGGTTAGCTCAGATCCATCCAAACAACGAGGAGCGCGCCATGCTGGACATCGTCGGCCTGTTGCAGACCGAAAAGAACGAGTTCACCCGCTCCGAGCGGGCGTTGACCGAAATCGTCCTCGCCGATGTCGATAGCGTGCTCAAGATGAGCATCGTCGATCTTGCCGCCCATGCCGAAGTCTCGCCCCCCACCGTCACCCGCTTCTGCCGTCGTCTCGGTTGCGACAGCTACGCCGATTTCAAGGTCCGTCTGGCGCAGTCGCGCTTTGTCGGCCAGCGCTATTTCGCGCCGCAGGCCGGGCCGTCCAGCGTCCACGAAATCGCCCAGGGCGTCGTCAACGGCATCCAGTCGATCATCTACGACACCTTCGACCATCTCGATTTTGCAGCCGTCGAGCGCGCCGCCGAAAGCATCGTCAAATCCAGCTTTGTGCTGGCCTTCGGCTCGGGCGGCGCCTCCTCGATGATGGCCGGCGAGGTCGAGGCGCGCCTGTTCCGCCTTGGCCTCAAGGTCGCGTCCACCGATGATCACCAGCTCCAGATGATGCGCGCCGCTGCTGCCCCTGCCGGTACCGTCATCGTCGCCTTCTCCATGTCGGGCAACAATTCGCAACTGGCACGCACGCTGACCGTGGCTGGCGAATATGGCCACACCCGCATCGTCATCACCCGTTCTGCCTCGATGGTCTCAGCCCAGTCCGACATCCTGCTGCCGGTCAACTGGCACGAAAATACCGATATCCTGCGCCCGACGCCCGGCCGCTACGCCTTCCTCGCCACCGTCGACGTCCTGGCCCAAACCGTTGCCACCCGCCTCGGCCCCTCCGCCGTCGCCTCCATGCGCCGCATCAAACACCAACTCGTCGTCAACCGCGACGGCGACGACACCCAACCGCTGGGGGATTGATGGTGCTCAAATCTCTCCCGATACACGGAACAGCACCTCCCCCTGAAGGGCTCTGACCCGTCCCAAAGGGCAAATCGCTCCGGTGGAACGATTTGAGGCGAAGAGGCTGGGTGGGGGTGTGAGAGCCCCGATCTCACTGGCCAAACCGCCCCCTCCCCAACCCTCCCCGCAAGGGGGAGGTGCCGCATCGATCTCGCGGCAATCTCCACTCTCTTTGCCCACAGGACTTGCCATGACCATCGCCTTCTCCCTCGCTACCACCTGGACCCCCGCCGCCGACGGCGAACCGCTCGGCTACGGCATCGAACTGACCAATGACGGCGACCAAGCGGTCAGCAATTTCCAGCTCGGCTTTTCCGGCCCCGCCCGTATCGATCCCACCGCCACGCTCGAAAACGGGGTGCTCCTCAAACGCCTGTCCAATCACACGCTGATCGCCCCGCCGGACGGTTTCGTGCTGCAGCCCGGCGAAACCTGGACCTCGATCGCCCGCGGCCTGTCCTACGGCCTGCGCCACTGGAGCGACGGCGCCAACACCGGCTATGTCGTGCTCAGCGACCAGACCATCGTGCCACTTGCCACCGCACCAACCAAAGGCAAGGGCCACAATTCCCCACTGCTCAAGGGCGCGGTGAAATTCCCCATCCCCGCCAAGGCACCAGTGCCGGTCTCAATCATTCCTTGGCCCAAGTCGGTCGCCACCACTGGCACCCGCACCGCACCTCCCGGCCTTGATCTGCAGCCCGAAGGCACCGATGCCAGCCGCGCTGCAGCAGCTTTCGCCGCTCTGGTGAACGACCTGTTTCCCGTCGAAGGTATGGTCCGCCCGGCGTCGGAAGCCGGCATGCCGGTCACCATCCGCTACAAGGATGGTCTGAGCGCAGAAGCCTACGAGCTCCATTTTGGCGAAAACCATGCGACCGTCGAAGCTACCACGCGCCAGGGCATGTTCTACGGCCTCGTCACCCTCGGCCACATCCTGCGCGGCTCAAAGCAATACCCCCAAACCTTCGTCTTTCCCACCGGTGGCAGCATCACCGATGAGCCGGGCCTCGTCTATCGCGGCTGTCACCTCGACGTAGCGCGCCAGTTCTATTCCGGCGCCGAAGTCTCCCGCCTGATCAAGCTGCTGGCCTGGAACAAGCTCAACAAGTTCCACTGGCACCTCAGCGAAGATGAGGCATGGCGCGTCGAAATCGACGCCTATCCGGCGCTCACCGAAATCGGTGCCTGGCGCGGTCACGGCAAGGCCTTGCCGCCACTGCTCGGCTCAGGCCCACAGCCGACAGGCGGCTATTATTCCAAAAACGTCATCCGCCAGATCGTGGCGCTGGCCGATAGCCTCGCCATCGCCGTGATTCCCGAAATCGACATGCCCGGTCATTTCTACGCCGCGCTGCAGGCCTTGCCCGAGCTGCGCGATCCCAACGAAACTGGCGAATACCAGTCGGTGCAGGGCTTCCCCAATAACAGCCTCAACCCGGCCTATGAGCCGGTCTACAAATTCGTCGAAACCATCGTCGACGAAGTGCTCGAGTTGTTTCCGGCCGGAATTTTCCATCTGGGCGCCGACGAAGTGCCGCTGGCGGCCTGGTCAGGCTCGCCGCTGGCGCTCGACATGATCGAAAAGCTGAGCGGCCCCGAAATGCGCCGCAAGCAGGAAGCCCAGTACAACGTGCTCGGCAACCACCACGGCGCCGACGAAATCGAAGGCTCACCCACCGCGCTCATCCAGGCCGCCTTCATCCGCCGCGTCCACGACTACATTTCGTCGAAGGGCGCCATCACCGGCGGCTGGGAAGAAGCGGCCCACGGTGACGCGGTCGACAAGGACAAAAGCTTCGTCATTGGCTGGCGCAATGTCGAGGTCAACGCGGCCCTCGCCGAACGTGGCTACGACATCGTCGTTTCGCCCGGCCAGCGCTACTATCTCGACATGGCCAATGGCGTCGCCTGGGCCGAGCCCGGTGCCGGCTGGGCCGGCTGGTCAGGCCCGCAGGAAACCTACGAGTTCGAGAGCCGCGAAGGCATGTCGGAAAATGGCCTGAAACACCTTCTCGGCATCCAGGCCTGCATCTGGAGCGAGTCCATGACCGACCGCGCCATCTTCGACCGCCTGGTATTCCCCCGCCTCTCCGCCATCGCCGAATCCGGCTGGACGCTCCCGGAACGCAAGAGCTACGACCGCTTCAAGGCGCTCGTGGGCACCATGCCCATCATGTACGGAAATTGGTCTGACGAGTAAGAGCAGGCGATGAGGGCTGTGCCCGCATCGCCCAAACGCCCAACGCACTCGATCGTCACCCTCGGGCTTGACCCGAGGGCACTTCACTGCGATGGGCCTGAAAAGTATAGAGCCCCCGAGTCAGGCCCGAGGGTGACGTGCGGTGGTTGGACACGAATATCTCCGCAACTACCGCGCGGTACCTCCCCCTCGACGGGGGAGGCTAGGTGGGGGTGTCGTTTAGCCCGAATATTGGGGCCAACCGCCCCCCACCCTTGATCCCTCCCCGCAAGGGGAAGGGTGTCGACTGTAGCGTCAACCTCACCCCCACGGATCCTCAACCATCGGCCAAATACCCTTTGGCGCCTTGCGGTAGTCCGTCTCGGCCGGCTTGTTCGGATACGGCTTCCCCGCCGCGCAATACACGATCTGCGACGCGATCTTGCTGAAGCTGTCGTAGAAATGGTTGGTCGACTTGATCAGCAGGATCTTCCGCGATGCCGGGTCGATCCCCAGCGCCGAAAACAGCGACGGATCAAAGCTCTGCGCCCGCGTCGAATTGAGGATCACGTCTATCCCGGCAAACGAAATCCACGCCGCATCGCCAAACGGCGCAAAACTCTCGCCAAACCGCATCTGCGCGTCCCGAACCAGCCCCCGCACCGTCACGGTCTGGTCGATCGGATTGCCGGTATGCGGCGCCGACTTGGCCCCAAACCGCAGCGGTATGACCGCACCTTCACCCGCCGCCATGCAAATCTGCACCGCAATCGGATCCCAGATCGTCCCCACAGCCACGTCGGTCACGCCGCGCGCGATCAGCTCGGCCAGCACCACCGTCGCATCGCCCGCCGTGCCGCCGCCCGGATTGTCCCACACATCGGCAATCACCACCGGACCACGCGGCGCTGCAATCGCGGCATCGACCGCAACCTTCTCATCCACCTGCGCCACCATGAACGTGCCGCGCATCGAAAACAGCTCGCGCCCCAGCGTCTCGGCCAACGCCGCACCCATCGCCGCATCGCCATCGGTGACCGCAATCACCTTGGTCCCCATTTCCGGCACATCACCGGCCATGAAACCATGCACCACCGACAGTGACAACAGGCCCGGCTCAGACCTCTCCAGCGCATACAGCCTGTCCACAAACCCGCGCATCGGCTGTTTGCTGGTTGGGAACACATCGATCATCCGGCAGTCGAACACCGACATCACCGGCGTGATTTCGCCCTTCAGCGTCCGCACCGCTATGGCCCACATGTCGCGCGCCCGGTCGACGAAATCGGTGTGGGGAAATTCCTTGAAATAGACGAAGAAGTTCGCCGCCGCCGCCCGCTTGGCGGTGAGGTGACTATGCGGATCGAGCTCGGCGCAGATCAGCACATCCGGCCCGACGATTCCACGCATCCGGCCTAACATATCCCCCTCAGGATCGTCATAACCCTGCGCCACCATCGCGCCATGCAGCCCGAGCACCACGCCATCGACCGGCAAGGCGGCGCGCAACTGTTCCAGAATCTCGTCGCGCAACTCTTCATAGGTCGCCCGCGCCACAAGCCCGGCAGGGTCGGCCCAACTGGCGCTACCCTCGATCAATTCCCATCCCTCGCGGGCACACACCTCCCGGCCCACGGTGATTGGCGCGGTGCACAACGTCGGCGTCGCCGGGTGCTTGCCCGGCTTGGCATAAAGCGATGCCTCGAAGGCGCGCTTGTCGACCGCTATGGGCGAAAAGGTATTGGTTTCGGTCGCTAGGGCGGCTGTGAAAATGCGCACGGAATGCTCACGTAAAGGTAGCGTAAGGCGGTGAAAGCTATTGAAGCGCTAGCATAGTGTGAAACGCCAGATCGCGTAACGAATTTACATTCGTGACCGCATTTTGCAGGCGAATTCCGTGTTTTCAGGCGCTAGAGTGCCGCATAACGAAACTGAATTTCAAAAAGGCGAGAAAATGCCGATCAAGCGCTATGGAGCAGAGAACGCCGGGGCCGGCGGCCAGAACCTTCCCTTCGCCCGCGCCGTCGAAGCCGGCGGCTTCCTGTTCGTCTCCGGCCAGGTCGCCATGAAAGATGGGGAAATTCAAGGGCTTGGCATCGTCGAGCAGACCCATCTTACCATCAAGAACGTCGTCGCCATCCTCGAAGAAGCCGGCTACGGCCTCGAACACGTCGTCCGCTGCGGCGTCTGGCTCGATGACCCTCGCGACTTCTGGAGCTTCAACGCTGTTTATAAAGAGTATTTTGGCGAAAACCCGCCCGCCCGCGCCGCCGTGCAGAGCCATATGATGGTCGACTGCAAGGTCGAAATTGAATGCGTCGCCTACAAGGGCCCGTGAGAAACAGGACGAACCCCCATCTAACCTCCCCCTGAAAAGGGGGAGGAATTTGGCTGGTGGTCATCGAAGATAGTGCCAAAAACTCGATCTGTTCCTCCCCCTGTCAGGGAGAGGCTAGGTGGGGGTATCCCCTTGAAGGAAAATAAGATGACGACGCCATCCCCCTTCCGCCTCGATGGCAAGACGGTGCTGATCTCGGGCGCCGGTGGCGGTATTGGCCAGTCGCTGGTCAAGGCTTTCCGCGATGCAGGGGCGAGCGTGATCGGTGCCGACCGGGAAGCCCACATGCTGGACGGCCTTGATCTAACAGGCCAAGTGCTGTTCGATCAATCCGACCCCAAGGCGACCCGCGCGGCGATTGTCCGGTATCTTCAACAGCATGGCGTTCCCGACGCGGTCGTCTCCAATGCCGGCTTTACCCGCGCCGAACATCTCGGCCAAGTCGATGACGATGTCTGGGCCTCCGAACTCGCCATCAATCTCAATGGCGCCTATGCCATGACCGACCCGATCGTCACGGCCATGGCCAGGCGCGGAACGGGCAGCCTGGTCTTCATTTCCTCGGTCAATGCGCTGGCCCACTACGGCAATCCGGCCTATTCGGCGGCCAAGGCCGGGCTGATCGCCTATGCCAAGGCTATCGCGGTCGAGCGCGGCGGCGAAGGCGTGCGGGCCAATGTGATCTGCCCGGGCTCGGTGCGCACCCCCGCCTGGGATCATCGCCTCGCCGCCGATCCGACCCTGCTAGACACTGTGCTGCCGCATTACCCGCTGGGCCGCATGGTGCTGCCAGTTGAGGTGGCCAATGCGGCGGTGTTTTATAGCTCCAACGCCGCCTCGGGGATTACTGGTACCGCGCTGCCGGTCGATGCCGGGCTGACCGCCGGCAACCTGCGTTTCGTCGATGAAGTCCTGAGGGGCAAATGACCGATATTTTCGACCTCGATACCCCGGCCGTGCTGATCGATCTCGACCGCGTCGAGGCAAACCTCAAGCGCGTGCAGGACTACGCCGACAGACATGGGCTTAAGCTCCGCCCCCATATCAAGACCCACAAGCTGCCACGCTTTGCCAGGCGCGCCATGGAACTGGGCGCAGTCGGCATTACCGTGCAGAAGCTTGGCGAGGCCGAAGTCTTCGCCGACGCCGGAATCAGCGAAATCTTCCTGCCCTACAATATCGTCGGTGCAGCCAAGCTGGCCCGCCTTCTGGCGCTGCATGGCCGGGTCCACATCACCGTCACTGCCGATAGCCCCGAGACGGTCGAGGGACTGTCACGCACCTTCGCCGAGAGTGCCACTTCACTGACGGTGCTGGTCGAATGCGATACCGGCATGGGCCGCTGCGGCGTGCAGACATCAGCCGCTGCCGTCGCGCTGGCCGAAAAGATCGTCAATTCGCCGGGCCTGCGCTTTGGCGGCTTGATGACCTATCCGGCCGCCGGGCAGGTCGAAGCCAATGCCGCCTGGCTGACTGCCGCCAAGCTCGCACTGAGCGACGCAGGCTTGCAGGCTGACGTCGTGTCCAATGGCGGCACGCCCGACCTGTGGCGCGCCCACGAGGTGACCGCTGCCACCGAGCACCGCCCCGGCACCTATGTTTATATGGACCGTTTCCAGGTCGCCAAGGGCGTCGGCAGCTTCGACGATTGCGCGCTGACCGTATTGGCCACCGTGGTCAGCCGCCCCACCGAAGACCGCGCCATCATCGACGCCGGCTCCAAGGCGCTGACCAGCGATACGCTGGGCATGACCGGGTTCGGGTTGATCGAGGCCTATCCGGACGCAGTGATCGTCGGGCTGAGCGAGGAGCACGGCACCATCGATCTCTCCGCCTGCGCCGCCAAGCCCAGCATCGGCGACAAGCTCCGCATCATCCCCAACCATGCCTGCGTTGTCAGCAACCTGTTTGACCGGGTGAACCTGATTTCAGGTGACAGGCTGGTCGAGACGGTCAACGTCGATGCGCGGGGCAGGGTGGACTGATGATCCGGGGCACCCAAACCACGCCCACCCTCTCGCTTTCTCCCTCGGGCTCGACCCGAGAGCCGCCCGCCGCTCGTACCGTATGAAGAGTGACCCTCGGGTCAAGCCCGAGGGGAAAGACGGTGGGTGTGGAGCGCCAGTGCATCTCCCAGCAAACCTCATCCTGAGCTTGTCGAAGGACGAGGTTGTGGCACAATCCAGTCGCGCCCCCCTTGGTTCGACATCTTGAGCCTGTCGAAGGATCACCATGAGGTCTGCTGTGAATTCTTTGCCATCCACCTTCTTCGATCGTCCCGCCGCCGATGTCGCCCGTGAACTCATCGGCATCACCCTGCTGGTCGACGGCGTCGGTGGTCCCTTGGTCGAACTCGAAGCCTATGATCGGGCCGATCCCGCCTCGCACAGCTTCAACGGCCCCACACCACGCAACAGCGCCATGTTCGGGCCGGCCGGCCATGCCTATGTCTATCGCATCTATGGCATTCACTGGTGCCTCAACGTCGTCTGCCAGCCCGGCAGCGCAGTGCTGGTCCGCGCGTTGGAGCCACTGCATGGCCTCGACAAAATGCACGAGCGGCGCGGTGCCATGGTGGAACGGCAACTCTGCTCCGGGCCCGGCAAGCTCTGCCAGGCCCTGAACGTCACCATTGCCCATAACGGGTTGCCACTCGATGCCCTTCCTTTTGCGCTACTTGCAACCAGTGAAACCCACGCCATCGCCTCTGGCCCGCGTATCGGCATCACCAAGGGTGTCGAGACGCCATGGCGCTTCGTCCGGCGCGGCTCGCCGTTTCTGAGCAAGCCAATGCGGTAACGGGCTCTCAAGCGAGAAGTCTGCGCCTGCCTTCCTTGAGCGGAGAAATTGAGAGACGGGTTCGCTAACTCCACCGGTGGACCCCACCCATCGAGTGAGGCGCTCGACCTTCGTGATCGGCAAGTCCGGAACCATCCTCCCTGCCAAGGATTGGCTGGCAGAGACCTGCGCGCGTCAACCGGACATGGCGGCAGAGGGAACGGGGATGGTTTTTCCGGTATCCCGCCCCGGCCAACGAAATGGCAGCCGAGCCCTTATCCCGCCCGCGCCGGTCTCACCCTAATCTTGCAAGCGTGATTCACCCGATCGCCGGTGGATAGCCTCGCCCTGTGATCGAGCTTGCCTTGCGGCTGCCCCCGCCCTGTGATTCAAGGACTGCGTGAGCACGCTTGAATCGGCATGGAATCTTTTCACGAGCGGCGCGGTGGCTATGCCGCGTGACCCGCATGTGGTCCTGCGCGATGTTTTTGGCCACAAGGACTTTCGTGGCCAGCAGGCGGACGTGGTCCAGCACGTCGTCGGTGGCGGGGACGCGGTCGTGCTGTTCCCTACCGGCGCCGGCAAGTCCATGTGCTTCCAGATCCCGGCGATTTGCCGCCCGGGTGTTGGCATCATCATCTCGCCGCTGATCGCCCTGATGCGCGATCAGGTCGAGGCGTTGAAGCAGGCTGGTGTCGAAGCGGCGGCGCTCAACTCGTCACTGTCCGCTGAAGAGTCAGCCGAAGTTCGCCGCAAGCTGCGCAACGGTCAGCTTGACCTGCTGTATGTGGCCCCCGAACGCGTCGCGACCCCCGGCTTTGCCAACATGCTGTCGGGCATCGACATTGCGCTGTTCGCCATCGACGAAGCCCATTGCGTGAGCCAGTGGGGCCATGATTTCAGGCCGGAATATCGAGAGCTGATCAACCTCGTCGAACTGTTCCCCGGCGTGCCGCGCATTGCGCTGACAGCTACGGCCGACCCGACCACGCGCGAAGACATCATCGAGCGGCTGGGGCTGGAACAGGCCAGGGTGTTCACCACCAGCTTCGATCGCCCCAACATTTCCTATTCCATCGTCGAGCGCGACAAGGCCCGCGACCAGTTGCTGGCATTCCTCGCCGCGCACAAGGGCAGCTCGGGCATCGTCTATTGCCTGTCTCGAGCCAAGGTCGAAGACACGGCCAAATGGTTGTCTTCCAAGGGCATTCCAGCGCTGCCCTATCACGCGGGTCTGCCGTCCGGGACGCGCAACGCCAATCAGGATGCTTTCCTCAAGGAGGAAAACATCTGCATGGTGGCGACGGTCGCCTTCGGCATGGGCATCGACAAGCCCGACGTGCGCTATGTCGCTCATATGGACCTGCCCGCCTCGATCGAGGCCTATTACCAGGAAACCGGCCGCGCCGGTCGCGATGGCCAGCCCGCCGATGCGTGGATGAGCTATGGCATGGCCGATGTGGTGCAGCGCCGCCGCATGATCGACGAAGGCAATGCGCCCGACGACATCAAGCGCGTCGAACACGGTAAGCTCAATGCCCTGCTGGGTGTCTGCGAGACTGCCGAATGCCGCCGCAAGGCGATCCTGCGCCACTTTGGCGAAGACTATCCCGGCAGTTGCGGCAATTGCGATACCTGCCGTTCACCGGTCGAGAGCTGGGATGGTACTGAGGCCGCCATCAAGGCTTTGGCCGCCATCTATCGCACCGGCATGCGCTTTGGCGCCGCCCATGTCATCGACGTGTTGATGGGCAAGGCCACCGAAAAGGTCGAACGCTTCGGCCACCAGAACCAGGCAGTGTTCGGGCAGGGTGCCGATCTCGACGCCAAGGTGTGGCAATCGGTGATCCGCCAATTGACCGCCTCGGGCCTGATCGTCGTCGATCACGCCAATCATGGCGCGTTGACGCTGGGCGAAGGCTCGCGCGCCGTATTCAAGCACGAGCGGACGGTAATCCTGCGCAAGGACCGCCCGAAAAAGTCGATCGAGGTCCGCCGCGCGCTGGATCGTGCAGCCACGGTCCCGCCCCATGCCCTGCCACTGTTTGAAGCCCTGCGCGAAGAACGCACCCGCCTCGCCAAAGCCCAGGGCGTACCGCCCTATGTCATCTTCCATGACGCCACTTTGCGCGCCATGGCCCTCGCCGTTCCAAAACACCCACACGACATGCTCAACCTCCCCGGCGTCGGCCAAGCCAAGCTCGACCGCTACGGCGAGGCATTTTTGGCGGTGGTCAGGCAGGTTGCGAATTGACCGAAACAACCGCACCGCGCCAGCGGTTCGCTATCGTCGACATTGCCCGCGGCGTCGCCATCATCGCCATGATGGCTTACCACCTGTGTTGGGATCTCAGCTATTTCCGCTTCATCGCGGCCGACGTTGGCTATGACCCGCAATGGGTGATGATCGCCCGCACGATCCTCGCCGTCTTCATGTTCCTGGTCGGCATTGGCCTCGTGCTGGGCCATGGCAATGGCATCCGCTGGCGCAGCTTCTGGCGTCGCTGGGTTTTCGTCGTTCTCGGCGCGCTGGCCATCACTGTCGCCACCTACATCGCCTTCCCGCAAACCTTCGTCTATTTTGGCGTGCTGCATGCCATCGCGCTGTTCAGCCTGCTCGGCCTCGCCTTTGTGCGCACACCGCTCTGGCTCCCTATCGTGGTGGCCGTCGCCGTCATCGCGCTGCCGTTCTTCTACTCCGACCCGCTATTCAACGAAAAAGCCCTGTCCTGGATTGGTCTTTGGCAAGAGCCGCCGCCGACCAATGACCTGGTCATGGTGTTCCCATGGTTCGGCGTCGTGCTGCTCGGCATCATCGCGACGCGGCGGGTACGGGCCTCCGGGTGGTCGGCGCGTCTGGCAACAATCGCGCCGAAAGGCCGGCTGCCGCGCCTCTTGGCCTTTCTCGGCCGCTGGAGCCTGCTGATCTATTTGGTTCATCAGCCGCTGCTTCTCGGCCTGATTTATCCCGCCGCATCGGTCATGCAACCGCAGGTCGCCCTGCGTGATAATGATTTCCTCCGCACCTGCCAAAGTACCTGCGAGGCAGGCGGCACCTCGCCCGCCATGTGCGTAACCTATTGCCAGTGCGGTCTTCAGGGCGTCGATACCAACAATCTCTGGAATGCCATAACCACCGGCATGGTGACGGCGGAGGAACAGGCCCTGCTCGATGCGCAAAACCGGCAATGCTCGGCCGTGATTTATCCCGAACTGAACGCGCCGCAATAAGACCAAAGCACGACGTTGGGCCCTCGTTGTTTGCGATTTTTGCGCAGATTTCGTCTTGAATGGAAGACCAAACGGGCGTTGATTAGTCACGCGAGTTCGATCTTCCGAGTCACGGCGACCATCGGCGTTTTGCCGGCTCGGGCCCACACATTTGTATTGAAGTCTGGATACTTCCTTGACCACCGACAAGGCTGGCCGCGTCCATTCACGCGGCGATGCGCAGGCCCATGTTGCCGCCGCCCATGCGGGCAAAACCCATAGCCCGCTAAAGCGCATCACCCTCTATTCCCTGCGTCATCCCTGGCAGGCGGGCCTCGCCATCGGCGCCACCGTGGTGGCCTCGGTGCTGCAACTGCTGATCCCGCGGCTGCTCGGCCACGCTGTCGATCAGGCGCAGGGCATCTTGTCGACAGGTTCGGAGGGGGCGCAGCAAGCGCTGTTCTGGAGCGCCATGACACTGCTCGGCGTTTCCGTGGCGCGCGGGTTTTTCACGCTGGTGCAGAACTATTACTCCGAATCGGTCGGCCACCACGTCGGCTACGAACTGCGCCTGGCCTTCTATGACAAGGTGCAGCGCCTCTCCTATTCCTATCACGACAAGGTCCACACCGGCGACCTGATCACCATCGGCCTGCTCGACCTCGATGGCTTGCGCATGTTCTTTTCGACCGGCTTCGTGCGCACCATCCTGCTGTCCGTGCTGATCGGCGTCGGCGCCTTCATGCTGCTGACGACCGATGTGCTGCTGGGCTGCCTGGCGCTGAGCTTTGTGCCTTTCGTCGCCTGGCGCTCCTCGGTCGCTCAACTCAAGTTGCGCGGTACCTGGCTGGTGCTGCAGAAAAAGCTCTCGGCGCTGACCCGGGTGATGGAAGAAAACCTCGGCGGCATCCGCGTGGTGCGCGCCTTCTCGGGTCAGGATTTCGAACTCGCCAAGTTCGATGCAGCTTCGAAGGAAGCGCTCGATCTGTCGCATGACCGGGTGCATATCCGCGTCCGCAACACCTCCATGATGACATTCTCTTTCTTTACCGCCATGGGGCTCGTGCTGTGGTTCGGCGGCAATAAGGTAATTGCCGGCGAGATGAGCGTCGGCACGTTGGCGAGCTTCCTCACCTTCATGACCATCCTGCAGATGCCGGTGCGCCAGCTTGGCCTGATGGTCAATTCCTTTGCCCGCGCCGCCACCTGCGGCGAGCGCTTCTATGCGTTCCTCGATCAGCCGCTCGCCATCGCTGACGCTCCCGGCGTAGCCGAGCTCAAGGTCACCGACGGGACGTTGCGTTTGGAGGATGTGCATTTCACCTATCCCGGCGCCAATCATCCAACGCTCGACGGCGTCACCTTCGAGGCCCGCGCCGGCCAGACCATCGGCATCGTCGGCGCGCCCGGCAGCGGCAAGTCGACCCTCGCCCACCTCATCCCGCGTTTCTACGATGTCAGCTCCGGCCGCATTACCATCGATGGACAAGACGTCAGCGCCGTCTCGCTGCAATCGCTGCGCCGCTCGGTCGCCGTGGTGCAGCAGGACAGCTTCCTGTTCACCACCACCATCGAGAACAACATCGCCTATGGCGATCCTTGGTCCAAGGAGACCAAGATCGAAAAGGCCGCCGAAAGTGCGCAATTGCACAATTACATCATGGGCCTGCCCGCCGGCTACGACACCGTGGTGGGCGAGCGCGGAGTGTCTCTGTCAGGGGGCCAGCGCCAGCGCCTGTCGATCGCGCGCAGCCTGGTGCTCAAGCCCGCCGTCATGGTGTTCGATGATTCCACTGCGGCCATCGATGCCGGCACCGAGCACCGCATCCGCAGCGCCATGCGCCGTTATGCCAGCGATCGGGTAACGCTGATCATCTCGCATCGTCTCAGCTCGCTCATGCATGCCGACGTCATCCTGTTTCTCGATGGCGGCAAAATCGTCGAGCGCGGCACCCATGAACAACTGCTGGCCAACGGCGGCCGCTACCGGGCGTTGTACGACCTGCAGACCCGCCCCAGTGACGACATCGAAATCGGGAGCGCCGCCCAATGAGCGCCGTCGAAGAAGAAGACCGCGAGACTGCCAGCTTTCCGGGCCAGCGCCCGCCGCGTGCCAGCGTTGGTTCGCACCGCATCGAAGAGGAGATTTTCGGCAAGGCCTACGACCCGCGCACCGTGCGTCGCATCTGGGCTTTCGTGCAGCCGTACCGACTCAAGATTTATCTGTCGGTCGCGGCGGTGCTGGTCTTTACCATAACGCAGCTTGCCATTCCGCTGATCATTGGCCGTGCCATCGATATCGGCATGACGGAGGGCGGCACTGCCACCAACCTGCTCTGGGCCGTCGTCAGCTTTGCGGTCGTGGTGGTGGTCAACTTCGCCGCGTCCTGGGTGCAGGAAAGCGAAGTGGGTCAGGTGGCCGAAAATGTGCTGTTCGACATGCGCCGCGCCATGTTCGCGCAACTGCAGCGCGTCTCGCTCAGCTTCATGGACAAGACCGAAGTCGGCCGCCTGATGAGCCGCCTGCAGGGCGACGTCAATTCCATGCAGGAGTTTCTCGAAACCTCGGTGATTTCGGTCGGCGACATGGTGCTGCTGTTCGGCATCGTCGTCGTGCTGCTGACGCTCGATTTCCGACTCGGCCTGTTGACCCTCAGCACCATGCCGATCCTCTTTATCGTCCGCATCTTCTGGCTGCCCCCGGCCAAGCGCGCCTTTTGGGCGGCGCATGAGACCAATTCGATCACCGCCGGCGCCATGGCCGAGGGCATCAATGGCGTCCGCACGGTACAAAATCTTGACCGCCAGAAGGTCAATTTCGAGCTCTACGACGACAAGGCCTTCAACAACCTGCAGACCCAGCTGACCGGCTCGCGCTTTGCCCAGGTCATGGTCCCCATCGTCGACAGCCTCACCGGCATCGCCATGGCCATCGTGGTCGTGGTCGGCGGCTCGCTGGTGCTCAATGGCAGCCTTGAGATCGGCGTCATCGTTGCCTTCATCTTCTATATCCAGCGCTTCTTTGACCCGATCCGCTCCCTGACCATGCAATATTCGATTATGCAGCGCGCCATGACCTCGGGCCGCCGCATCACCGAAGTGCTCGACGTGCCATCCTCGATCAACGACAAGCCGGACGCCGTCACGCTCACCCGCGACATGGATGGTTCAGTCGAATTCCGCGACGTGGTGTTCGGCTATAGCCCCGGCCGCCCGGTGCTGAAAAACGTCAGCTTCACCGTCAAGCCCGGCGAAACCGTCGCGCTGGTCGGCCCCACGGGCTCAGGCAAAACCTCGGCCATGTCGCTGGTGCATCGCTTCTACGAAGTGGACTCCGGCGCCGTACTGGTCGGCGGCCACGATGTGCGCGACGTCACGCAGCAATCGCTTGGCGAACAGGTCGCCATGGTGCTGCAAGAACCCTTCCTGTTCACCGGCAGCATCTTCGACAACATTCGGTACAACAAGGCCTCCGCCACCCGCGAGCAGGTCATTAACGCCGCCGTAGCGGTGGGCGCACACGACTTCATCATGCGCATTCCCGGCGGCTATGACAGCATTCTCGAACAGCGCGGCTCCAACCTGTCGCTGGGCCAGCGCCAATTACTGAGCTTCGCCCGCGCGCTGGTCGCCGATGCCAAGATCCTCGTGCTCGACGAAGCCACCGCCAATATCGACAGCTACACCGAACGCCAGATCCAGAAGGCTTTGCTGACCCTTTTGGAAGGCCGCACAGGCATGGTGATCGCCCATCGCCTCGCCACCATCCGCGGCGCCGACCGCATCATCGTGCTGCAGAACGGCGAGATGATCGAGACTGGCAACCACGACGAGCTCATGGAAAAAAACGGCCTCTACGCCAAACTCTACAACATGAACTACTCCAGCTTCGACGACATCCCTGATGACCTGGTCGCCCAAGCCAATCCGCGGACCGCGAGCACTTGAACTGCCAAGAAGAGTTCTTGTTTGGGTACCCCCACCTAACCTCCCCCTGATGAGGGGGAGGAACTTCATCGAGCTTGGGGCACCATGTCATCCAACACACCGGCAGTATTCCTCCCCCTTTTCAGGGGGAGGCTAGGTGGGGGCATTCTTCTTATGAAAGGCCAGCACGCCACTCTTGGCACTTGCCAAACATGCTCTTCCTTGCTGGTCTACCGAAACGCCCCGGAGTCCCCTCATGCGCCTCATCGCCATAGCCGCCGTTCTGCTCGCCACCACGCCAGCCTTCGCCGATGACGCCGTCACCTATCGCGGCACCCTTGGCACCCATGACATCGTCGTCGAACTGACCGACCCAGACGTCGGCACCATGGTCGGGCGCTACAGCTACATGGCCAAGGGCGGCGACATTCCCCTCGACACACTGGAAGACGCCGATGGCACCATCCGCCTTTCCGAGGAAGCGCCCTGCACCGAAACCACCTGTGTCAGCGACGACAGTGGCAATATATCCGACAAGCCGGCCGGCGCGCTGTGGACGCTGTCGCCGCCGGTCGATGGCAAGCTGACCGGCACCTGGAAAGCCAAAGGCAAAGCCGGCAAGGCACTTGATATCACGCTCACCGAAATCGGCCGCCGCGTGCTCCCCGAGGGCACCGAGGTCTCGCCTTATGGCCTCTATACCAGCGCCGCCGAGCTAGTGTTTGCCACCCCCGATGGCTTTACCAGCGGCACCGCCCCCTACGAAATCGCCAAGATGGACGCGGCGATGGATGAAGGCCCGGTCGAGACGATCGACGGGTCCGAATACCGCTACGTCACCGACCCGCGCAGCAAGTTTGCCTTCCCGCGCGTGGTTTCGCTGGTCGATGGCAGCAGCCCCGACGCAGCCAATGCCGCGCTCGCCGCCCGCCATGCCGCAATCAACTACGCGGCATTCGATTGTTTGGCGCAGGTCTATGGCGGCTTTGGCGGTCGTGGCGACATGCTCGGCATGGGCGCCGGCACGCTGGCCGATTTCGATAGCGAAAGCATCATGCTGACCTACCTGTCGCCCGCCGTGACCGGCTGGACCGAGGGTGGCAGCACCTTCTGCCAGGGCGCCTATCCCAACAATCATTTCGATAGCTACACGCTCGACACCCAGACCGGCTCGCCGCTGCCGCTAGGCAAAGTGTTCAAGGACTGGATCGCCACTGCCAACTATGTCGATGACGCACCGATCGACCAGGACGTGGCGCTGCAATCGCCGGACGACTATGGCTGGCAGGCCGGGCAGCCGTTGATCGACTACGTCATCGCCAATCGCATCGTCAGCGACGATGTCAGCTACGAGAGCGAATGCGGCATCAATGATCTTATCGCCAGCTATCTGGGCGTGCGCTTCGTCGAAGGCGACAAGGCGATCTTTTCGCTGGTTGGCCTGCCGCATGTGAGCTTCGCCTGCGGCGATGACCTCGTCACAGTCGACCTCGCCGACATCCCAGAACTGCTGGCCCCAACCGCCAAGGACTATTTCCCCAGCCTGGCGCAGTGAGCGCCTCGCGGTTTTAGTAGGGGCCCATCCACATCGGGACCAAACCACTCCCACCCTTAATCCCTCCCCACAAGGGGGAGGGAGACGATGAACACTGACCTCAGAGCTTGCGCCTCCCTCCCCTGAATGGGGAGGGAATGAGGGTGGGGTGATGGCAGCCACCGAACTCGCGTATGGGCGGTTCGGCACCCCCTCTTGCCGCATCCGTCATGGCGCCCGTTTCACTGCGGGCGCATGAAACCCCAGTGATTTGGGGACTGTCCTATGAGCCTGCCGGTTATCATCGCTTTGCTGTTGTCCGTATTCCTGACCTCGACCCTGTCGGGCGTCTTCGGCATGGCGGGCGGTCTGGTGCTGCTCGGCATCCTGCTGATGATCCTGCCGGTGGGCACGGCTATTGCCGTGCAGGGCGCCATCCAGATCATCGCCAATGGCTCACGCGCCTTCCTGTCGCGCGCCTTCATCGACTGGAAAATCCTCGGCTTCATCTGCCTCGGCCTCATCGCAGCCGGCATAATCCTCTATATCATCCGCTACACGCCCGATCTGGCCACGGTGTGCATCACTATCGGCCTGATGCCGATCCTGGTGTGGATTCCAAAGGACTGGCTGGCGCTCGATGCCAGCAAGCCGCATCACGCTTTTCTCTGTGGCCTGCTGGGCGGTGGGCTGAACCTGGCGGTGGGCGTATCCGGCCCGACGGTCGATATTTTCTTTATCCGTACCATGATGGACCGCCGCGCCATCGTCGCCACAAAGGCGGCAACGCAGGTCGTCTCCCACGCCTCCAAGGTTATCTTCTACTGGAATGCCGCGGCCATATTGACGCCCTTTGAATGGGGCGCCATCGCCTTCGCCGCGCCCTTTGCCATCGCAGGCACCAGCGCCGGTCACTGGATTCTGCAGCGGCTGACCGACGCCAATTTCCGCAAATGGACCCGTTGGGTGGTGACGGTGATCGGGATTTTCTACCTCGCCCGCGGCATTTCCTTGCTGATCTGATGCCGATGGGTATGGTGCCGGTTGGAGACCACATGGCACCTTTCGACAGCGTCACGGCGCGCCTCATACTGCTATTGGCCGAGACCGGCTCCATTGGCCGCGCCGCCGAGCGCGAGGGCATCGCCTCGTCCGCCGTCAGCCGCCGCGTCTCCGATCTTGAAAGCCGGCTCGGCGTCGTGCTGTTTGATCGCTCGGCCCATGGCGTCAAATTGACCAGTGCCGGCGAGGCCTATGCGCAAGGCTGCCGGCTGGTGCTCCGGGCCATCGCCGATCTCGATGTGGTGATGGCCGATTTCGGTGACGGGTTGCGCGGCAGCCTGCGGCTGGCCTGCACCGGCTCGGCGCTCACCGGCCGCCTGCCCGAACTGCTGGCGCTCTATGCCGCCAAGCATGTCGGCATCGCGCTCAATATCCAGGAAATGATGGCGGCCAAGGCGCTGCTGGCACTGGACGAGGGCAGGGCGGATGTCGCCATCGTCTCGGACAATTACGATTTCACCCGCTTCGAGATCAAACCCTTCGAGGATGACCGCGTCTGGGTGTTGGCGCCGCCCGACCATCCGCTCGCCGCCAGCATCCAGCCGCGCAAGGACATCGCCTTTGCCCAGGTTATCGACCACCCTATCGTCGGCATCCACCAGGTCGGCTCGCTGAACCGCCTGTTGGGCGAGGCCGCCGAGAAAGCCGGCAAGCCGCTCGTCGAAAGCGTACGCGTCGAGAGTTTTCCGGCGCTGGTACGCATGGTCGAAGCCGGCTTCGGCATCGGCTTCCTGCGCTCGACAAGCCTGCACCTGCTGGCCGGCACCGACCTGGTCTGCGCCCCGCTGGCCGAGCCGTGGGCCCTCCGCCAATTGCTGGTCGCCCGCCGCAAGACCTCGCCTTTGTCCTCCGCCATGAAGAGCTTCATTGCCCTCTGCAGCGAAACCTACGTCCCAAGCGTCTAGGCGCGACACTTCGGCTCTTCCACCTGTCGAGCCAACCTCCTATGACTGTTCCCATGCACACCAAGCGCACCATCGGCAGGGAGATAGGAACGGCACTCGCCGTGCTGGCCATCTATCTGCTGACGCTGCTGGCGCCGATGCATCAGGCTCGCGCCAGCCAGTTGGTGTTCGAGGAGCTTGGCTACACCACGATCACCACCGGCTGGGTTCTGTGTACGCCTGATGGCGCCACCGGCCAGGATCGCGACATATCCGTCACCAAATGTCCCGCGGCGGGTATCGGCAAGTATGAGCTCGTACTGCCCAGTCTCAACGTGCTCCCGGCCGGCCTCGACGTGGTGGCCTTTGCCAACGCCTTGCCGGCGGTCGTCTCAGCCTTTTTGCCGACTCCAACGGCCCCGCCCAGCGGCCCACGCGCCCCTCCGGCCTTGGTCTGATCTACCTGCGCTCGCGCCATCCAGACCCATTCAAAACCGGAACTACCATCATGAATCGCGTCCTTCGCACCGCTCTCGCGGCCGCTATCCTTATCGTCACACCTGCCTTCGCCCATAACGGCGTCGTCCACCTCGGCCCGCTCAACATTTCGGTGCCGTTCACTCGCGCCACGCTGCCCAACGCGCCGGTCGGCGGCGGCTTCTTCACCGTTGAAAACACCGGCACAGAGGCTGATCGCCTGGTTTCGGCGAGTTCCAGCGTTGCCAAGGACATCCAGATTCACTCCATGGCCATGGAAGGCGATGTGATGAAGATGCGCGAACTCCCCGATGGCCTCGAAATCCCGGCCGGCGAGACTGTAGTGCTGTCGCCCGGCGGTTTCCACCTGATGTTCATGGGTCTCAACCAGGCCTTCGTCGAAGGCGAAACCGTCACCGTGACGCTGACCTTTGAAAAGGCGGGCACCGTGGATGTGGTCCTGCCCGTCATGACGTCGGCTGCCGATGCCCCTGCCGCCTCGGAACATGCCCACTGATGGCCGCCCTTGCACGCATACGGACTGGTCTGTGGGCATTGGTGGCTGTCGTGGCCGTGGCTGCAGCCGGCTTTTACGCCTATACGTCCATGACAAGCTCCGCCGAGGCGGCGGGGCTGGGCCATGGCGATTACCAGTTGCATACTGTCGGGGGCGAAGCCTTCACCCGTGACAGCTTCAATGGCCATCCGTCGGTCCTGTTCTTCGGCTTCACCCATTGCCCCGAAGTCTGCCCGACCTCGCTGGCTGAAATCGCCTCATGGTACGAGACGCTGGGCGATGAGGCGAAGAACCTCAACGCCTATTTCGTCACCGTCGACCCGGAACGCGATACGGCGGCGGTACTCAGCGACTATGTCGCCTGGACCGGCAAGGTGACCGGCGTCACTGGCGACCCAGCCGAGATCGAAAAGGCCACCAAGGCTTGGGCGGTCTATGCGGCCAAAGTCCCGCTCGATGGCGGCGACTACACCATGGACCACACCGCCTCGGTTTTCCTGCTCGACAACAAGGGCGAGTTCTCGGGCACCATCGCCTATCGCGAAGACAATGCCACCGCTCTCGGCAAGCTGCGCAATCTCTTGGCAAAGTCCTGACCAAAGCCCGATCCGATTAAGTTCGGATCGGGCATTTCAACGAAGACCCCGATCTACCCCGTGACCAAGCCCAACGCGATTGCTAAGGTGCGCCGACCATCAGGAACCTCCGCCATGAAGCCATCGATTTCCATCATCACCATCGGCGTCGATGATCTCGAGCGGGCTTTTGCCTTTTATCGCGCGCTGTTCGAGATCGAGGATGACAAGATCGGGGCAGGGGAGGACCATGTGGCCTTCTTTTTCCCCAATGACTTTTCCTTCGTGCTGTTTCCCCGCGAACAGATCGCCCAGACCGCCGGCAAGGACGTCGCCATCGCCGGCACGCCCGGCTTCGTCTTGAGCCATCAAGCCGGCAGCCCCGCCGAAGTCGACGAAATCCTGCGCAAAGTGCTGATCGCCGGCGGCGCCATCGTCACCAATGGCACCCAGTCAGAATGGGGCTACTCCGCCTATTTCGAAGACAGCGAAGGCAATGTCTGGGAACTGATGGCCCAGCCTGCCGCCAACTAGATGTCGCCATTCCGCTCGGCAAACGCTTTCCGGCTTGCCTCGATGCTGGCATGATGCGCCTCGGCCCACAGCCAGACGCCGCAGAACGCGGCGCCGAGGCTCCCGCCCATTTCTGTCAGGCTATAGTCGACGCGCGGCGGTATCACCGGATGCACCACGCGTTGCACCAGCCCATCCTCCTCCATCTGGCGCAACGTCTTGGTCAGCATCTTCTGGCTGATATTGCCGACCTTGCGGCCAACCTCGCTGAAGCGCAGCGTGCCATGATCGTTCAGCGCTTCGAGGATCAGCATGGTCCACTTGTCGGCCACCTTTCCGATAATGTCCCTAACCAAGCCATCCAGCGCCGGATCGATCGGCTGTGCGCCCTTCCGGTCATCCCAGTCATAAATTCTTGGTGCCGAATCGCCTTGTTTCACTGACACTCTCCGGTAGGTGTGTATCGCTCTTTCGGGAGCCTACTTTCCGTTGGAGAGTATGAGGTCTATGTCTCCCTCACGCAAGAGTAAGGAGACTTTCGATGCACACCACGGGCAATACCATTCTCATTACCGGCGGCGGATCGGGCATTGGCCGCGGCTTGGCCGAGGCATTCCACGCCCAGGGCAATCAGGTCATCATTGCCGGCCGGCGCCAGTCGGCGCTGGATGAAGTCGTCGCTGCGTATCCGGGCATGGCCGCCTTCACCGTCGACATGGCGGACGCAGACTCCATCATCGCCTTCGCCCATCAGGTGATCGAGGCCCATCCAGCGCTCAACGCCGTCATCAACAATGCCGGTATCATGGTCAATGAAGACCTCGTCGGCGGGAACTATCTCTCGATTGCCGAAGCCACCACTGCCACCAACCTGCTCGGTCCGATCCGCCTGACCGCAGCCCTGCTGCCGCATCTGCTGGCACAGCCGAAAGCGTCCATCCTGACCGTTTCGTCCGGCCTCGCCTTCGTGCCGATGGCCGCCACGCCGACCTACAGCGCCACCAAGGCCGCGATCCATTCCTACTCGCAGGCGCTCCGCCATCAACTGCGCGACACGTCGGTCGAAGTCATCGAAATCGCGCCGCCCTATGTGCAGACCTACCTCCAGGGCGAGCATCAGGCCAACGACCCCCACGCCATGTCGCTCTCTGACTTCATCACCGAAACCATGAGCCTTCTGGCCGGCACCCCGGAAAATGGCGAAGTCCTCGTCCAGCGCGTCCACCCCCTGCGCTTCGCCGAGCAGACCGGCAGAGCCGCAACGATGTTCGGCTTCATTAACCCAGCATAGCCCAAAAATGGCCGGCGGCTAAAACCCGCCGCCGGTCTTGAAGCCACCGCTCTTGCGCGTGCCGGTCGAGCCGGTGCGTGGGCGGGAAAAGCCACCGCCGCTGCCGGAGCCACCGGTCCAGCCGCCACCAAAGCCACCGGAACTGCCGCGCGGCCTCGACTTATTGCCCGAGCCGCCAAAACTGGAATCGGGCCAGTTCATGGTGCTGCCGCCACCCTCGGGCCAAGGTGAATTCGTCCGGCGTCCGTTATTGGGCAAGCCGACGCCGCCTCCCCAGTCGGAGGTGCCCGCACTCCAGTTCTGGCTGCCCCGCCACTTCTCCCAATAGCTGGCCGCTGAAATTCCACCGCGCAGGAAGTCGTTGAGCACGTCGCCCACCAGCTTGTCATCGCGGAAGGTCGAGCGCGGATCGTCGAAGCGCTGCTTCTTGAATTCCCACTGGATGTCTTCCAGTTCCCGCCGCCGCGCCGCCAGCGTCTTGAGCCGCTCGTTGAGTTCGCGCGTCTCGCCCTCTTCTTCCTTGGCGCGGACGCGGGTCTCGTCGATCTGCGCAACGATGGTGTCGTCCTGCCCGGTCCGCGTCAGCCGGGCCTCGGCCAACAGGGTCTGGATATCCTCACGGCCCAGTGCCGCCGCCAATTCGCCCAAGGCGCCTTCAAAAGCCGGATTACCGCCCTGCGATAGCTGTCCCACCAGCTTTGCTGCCTCGTCGCGCCGGTCTTCGGCGGTGACGATCTGGGCATCCACCGCGTCGATACGCGCCTGCGTTTCGGCCATGGCGTCGCGCATTGGCTTGCCCCCGGCATTGTCGATTGCCGCGGTTTCCAGCGCATCGACTTCCTGTTCGGCGAGGGCGGCATTTTCTATCCCCCGCTCGGCATGCTCACGCAACCGCAGCGGAATTTCGTTCAGCATGGCAAAGTTCGGCCGCGCCTTGGCGAAACCAACCAGATCCGCGACTTTGCTGTCGAAAAAGCGGATCAGGTTGTTGGCGCGATAGCTGGCCGTGCCATAGCCAGCTTCCCACAAATACATGAACAGCGCATCGTCGCGATACGGCTTGCCCTTCTGCTCCCGATCGGCCTCGGCCTGCTCGGTTTTGCGCATCGACTGTCCGGCGATATCGGCCATTTCCGTCGCGGCCTGGCGCCTGCCGGCAAATGCAGGGTCGCGTGCAATAGTCGGGCCAAGCTTTGTGGCCAGCGCCTTGAGTTCGCCCTGATGGGTCTCGAAGATCTTGAGCGCATCATTGCGTTCGGCTGTCAGCCGGGCCAGCGTTGCGTCCTCGTCGGCGACTGCCTTCTCGGCCGTGCTCAGGTCCTTGGCATGGGCCTTGAGCATGTCGCGGGCCTTGCCCTCGGCGCTCGAAATACGACCGTCGAGTTCGGCCTGTACCGCCGGATCGATCCGCAACCGCGCCAGTTGGCGGAACATTTCGGCCTCGTTTTCACGGATTTTGCCCAGCTTTTCGGCCGAGCGCGCGAGCCGCTTGGAAATGTCTTCTTCCTCGCGGCGGATGTCGCGCATTGCCTCATCAAGGCTGGCCAGGGCTTCGGGTCCGCGGATGCTCATCGCCCTACCACTGCGTTACCGCGCCACCGAGAACCGGCACGCTATATTCGACGTCCAGGAAGCCATTCGATTTGCGACCGATTTCATTGTTCTGGATAATGCCATCGTCACGCCTGTCGGCGGCGACGCTGTCATAGACGCTTTCCGGCACGCGTACGCCCCAAGTCGCGACCACTTCGGTCTGCCCGTTTTCCTCGTTCAAAATAGGCAGCTCAAGCTCGTTGCCATCGACGTCCAGCGCCTCGACGACGATATAGTAGTTGGTGGCAGCCGTATTGACCTCGGGAATGGTCCAGAAGCCAGACCGCACATCGGCGCGGTTGATTACGCGCAACGTATACTCCTGGCGCAACTGGTCGCGCAGCGCGATCAAGTCAGCCATTGCCCTTTCGGCAGCGACCGAATTGCCCTCGGCTGCAAAGGTCTTGCCGCGCGTGCGCAAGGCTTCGGCTTGCAGCACGGCCTTCTGCACCTTGGTTTCGTCGAACACCGTCCCGTACAGCGCATCGAGCCGCGCCGGCACGCCTTCGCTGAGTTCGATCCGTGCATTCTCGGCCTGGCCGCGCTGATAAGGCTGCCACAGACCGAGATAGCCCACCGACAGCACCAGCACAGCTACAAGTGCCGCGCCCACGGGCTTTCCCCAGCGCTCGCGGCCGACATAGAGCCGCGCCATGCTGGTGCCAAATCCGGGCTTGGGCGGATCATAAACGAAGCGGCTTTCATGTAGGGCCGCAACGCCTTCCTTGAGGATATGGTCGGGAACCTCGATGCCCTGCTGGTGATAGATGTCGCGCAGCTTGTCGATCAACTGCTGCTCCCGGCTCACCCCGGCGAGTTCACGCGTAGCCAAATCCTGCCGATGACGGAGCGTGTCGACCACGTCCATCGCCAGCATGACTTCATCGAGGGGCGCAGCGGGCTTCGCTGTTACGTCACTCATAGTTGGCGTTCACCCGTTCTACCGACTCTCTCAGTTTTTCGTTTCAAGCAGCAGCGCATTGCCATCTGCTGCCAGCGTGGCGAGACGACGCTTGCCGTCTTCCACGGCGTCGCGGATTTCAGCCGAATTCTTGGTCGAGGCGATCCGCATCTCGTTGATGATGGTGCGGCTCTTCTCCTGGAAGTTGACCACGGAGTCGACCAGCTTCTTGACCGCATCGGCGCGCACCGTCGGGCCATAGCCGGCACGCACGGCTTCTTCCTGCACCTTGTCGCCGATTTCGGAGAGGGTCTCGAGGCTCTTGCTCATCCCCTCCTTCATCGCATTCAGCGTCGCCGTGGACTCATGCAGCCCGAACATGCCGGTGAACGAAGCGGAAAGCGCTGTGAGAACCGTCTCGTTGGTCGAAAAGAACGAAATCGACTGCTGATAGACGCGCTCTTTGGCGTTGGTCGTCTGCATCAGCCGCGCCATTACCACTTCGGAGGTATTGTAGGAAATCGTCAGGTTATCCGAGAGGTCCTTGGCGATCTGGTAGCGCTTTTCCTCGTTCTGCATGTCGCGCAGCTTTTCGTCGCGATCCATTTCGAGCCGCGCACGATCGGCCGGCACGGTGCCGGCATAACCCGACACGGCGGTCGATGAGGCGTTCAGGATGTTCTTCTTGTCTTCGAGGCGACCTTCGGCGGTCTGCAGCACTTCGAGCGCCATCACTTCGGCCTGCTTCAGCGCGCCGCGGAAATCGCGATAGGCTTCGAGGATGATCTGCTCGCGATCGATCTGGTCCTTGGTGTCCTTGGTGACGTCGAGATAGACGTCGCGAATCTTGTTGAAACGCGTCGCGATATCGCCGCGGCTTACCTTCATCCAAACATTGGACGTACGCTCCAACAGGTCCAGCTTGTTGTCGGAAAGCTGGTCGACCATGCCCTTGGCGTCGTCGCGGATGGAATCAAAACCCTTGGTGATTTCTTCGTAGCGCTCGCCGATCTTCATGGCTGCGATCTGGTCGCGCACTACTTCGTTGAACGAGCTGGCCTGGCTCAACGTGCGGCCGATCAGGATGACGCGAGTTTCGTCCAGTTCGGTAATCTGGCTCAACAGACCGGTAATCGGCTGTTCGCCCTGCTGCTCCGGCCATACGCCGAGGTTGCGGATGGCGTTGACGGCCTTGTCCAGATACTGCAGCGGCTTCTCCGTCATCGCGACGGGCGCCAGCGTGGTCTCCGGTGCAGTGGTCACTTCATTGGCCATTTTTCGCTCCCGTAAATCTGACGCCGACATGGCGGATTGCGCGACTTGCGCTATAGATCGCTGCTCGCGCCAGCGCTTACAATTGCAACCCGGCGCCAGGGCAACTATTTAGACCATATTGGTGCGAAAAAGCCGCACGTAAAGAGCGGAAGGCACGACATGGCTGCGCATTCTTTCAAGATGCAACAAGGCCTTATTGGGGCGATCCACTAATGGACTTCGGTGGCCGCTATATCGTCGCCGCGCCACGGGAAACCGTCTGGGCCGCGCTCAATGACACCGCCATGCTGAAGGCGGCGATTCCCGGCTGCCACACGATTGAATGGGCCAGCGAAACTGCGCTCGACCTCGAGATCAAGGTCAACCTCGGTATTGTCCACCCAACCTTCCGCGGCGAGCTGTCGCTGTCCAACATCGTGCCCGCCGAGCGTTATACGCTGTCCGGTCGCGGCAAGGGCGGGCTGCTTGGCATGGCTGAAGGATCGGCCAATATCGTGCTGGGCGATTCCGGCAAGGACACAATGCTGGTGTTTGCCGCCAACGGTGGCGCATCCGGCCAGGTGATGAAGCTGGGCAAGGCGGTGATCGGCAATTCGGCACAAAAGATCATTGACGGATTCTTCGAGCGCTTCGGCGCGGCCATGGGCGCCGGAGTGACTCCACTACCGCCGGAACGAGCGCCTTAACCCTTCGCTAACCACGCCCCGATCTGCCCTCAAAGCATCACAATCGGGACGCCCGTCATGGGCTATTGAACTGTCAACGCCACTCGCTCAATTTGAAACAAATCCCAATGACCACCAAGACCCGCGACACCATTGCCCTCTTCGCCATCGCCTCGCTGGCGATTCTTGCGGTGCTCTATGCCGACGCCGATCTGGGTCAGTTATTCGCCTTCATTCTCGCCCGCTCGTAGGCATCCGCCCAAGCTCCGGGTAATCCTTAGTGCGGCGCGCAAGCAGCCTGTCTAAATTTTGACCAACCGGGCAAATTTGCTCGATTTCCTCTTGCAGGCGTCCCGTTTGCACGATTGTATCCCCAGCTAGCGCACAGGGATTGTCCGTTGGCAGCACACGCCATCGCTCATGTGCGAGACAGGGAGACTACACAATGAAACTCACGACCCTTACCAAGGCCATTGCTGGCGGCGTCGCGCTCTCCGCGGTCCTCACCGGTACTGCCCTTGCTGATCCCGCGATCATTTATGATGGCGGCGGCAAGTTCGATGCGTCGTTCAACGAAGCTGCCTACAACGGCGCTGAAAAGTACAAGGCCGAAACCGGCGGCGCTTATGGCGAACTCGAAATTTCGAGCGACGCACAGCGCGAACAGTTCCTGCGCCAGTTCGCAGAGCGCGGCTATTCGCCGATCGTTACCCCGGGCTTCAATTTCGTGACTGCGCTGCAGACTGTTGCTCCCGAATTCCCCGACACCCACTTCGTCATCCTCGACGCCGTCGTCGACCTGCCGAACGTGCGCTCGGTGACGTTCAAGGAACAGGAAGGCTCCTACCTCGTCGGCATTCTCGCTGCGATGAAGTCCGAGAGCGGCACCATCGGCGTTATTCCTGCCTTTAATCTCGACCTTCTCGAAGCCTTCGCTTGCGGCTTCAAGCAGGGCGCTGTGTCCGTGAACCCCGACATCAAGGTTCTCGAGACCTATATCGGCGCCGGCTTTGAAGCCTTCAACGACAAGCCCAAGGCTGTCGAAGTCGCCAAGAGCCAGCTCGATCAGGGTGCCGACGTGGTGTACCAGGTTGCCGGCGGCGCCGGTGCTGGCGTGCTGCAGGCCGCTGCCGATGCGGGCAAGTTCTCCATCGGCGTCGATAGCAACCAGAACCACCTCTATCCCGGTTCGGTCCTGACCTCGATGGTCAAGCGCGTCGACGTTGCCACCTACAATGCCTTCATGGATGAAAAGAACGGTACTTTCACTCCGGGCCTGATCACTCTCGGCCTTGCCGAAGATGGCGTTGCCGCTGCCTTCGACGACAACAATGCTTCGCTGATCACCCCGGAAATGACAGCTGCCGTCGACAAGGCTTCGGCTGACATCAAGTCGGGCGCGCTCGTCGTGCACGATTTCCGCACCGACAAGGCCTGCCCGGTCTAATGTCGGGAAGCTTTGCTTGATGACGACCGTCAACACACCTTCGCAGGGGCTGGAAACAGCCTCTGCGTCTACGCCCGCAATCGAGTTGCGCGGCATCAACAAGCATTTCGGTCCCGTCCACGCCAACCGCGACATTGACCTGGTCATTCGGCGCGGCACCGTCCACGGCATCGTGGGCGAAAATGGCGCTGGCAAATCGACCCTGATGTCGATTCTCTACGGCTTCTACACCGCCGACAGCGGCGACATCTTCGTCAACGGCACCAAGCAGAACATCACCGATAGCCGCCATGCCCTGGCGCTCGGTATCGGCATGGTGCACCAGCATTTCATGCTGGTCGAAAATTTCACCGTGCTGGAAAACATCGTGCTCGGCGCCGAGGATAGCGCTTTCCTGCGCCCGACGCTGGCCAAGGCTCGCGCCCAGCTCAAGCAGCTCGCCACCGATTATGGCCTCGAAGTCAGTCCCGATGCGATCATCGAGGATCTTTCGGTCGGCCAGCAGCAGCGCGTTGAAATTTTGAAAGCGCTGTATCGCGGCGCCGATATCCTCATTCTCGACGAGCCGACCGGCGTTCTGACGCCTGCTGAAGCCGATCACCTGTTCCGCATCCTTCGCACCCTGCGTGACGAGGGCAAGACTGTCATCCTGATCACCCACAAGCTGCGCGAGATCATGGCCATCACCGATGAAGTTTCGGTCATGCGCCAGGGCGCCATGGTCAAGACACTCGAAACGTCGAAAACCTCGCCGACCGAACTGGCCGAAGCCATGGTCGGACGCCGCGTGCTGCTGCGCGTCGAAAAAGGCCCCGCCAGTCCGGGCAAGGTTATGCTTGAGGTCAAGAACCTCGTCGTCGCCGATGATTTCGGCATTCCGCGCGTCAAGGATGTGAGCTTCTCGGTTCGCGCCGGCGAAATCGTCGGCATTGCCGGCGTCTCTGGCAACGGCCAGTCGGAACTGCTCGAGTCCATCACCGGCATGCGCGACCAGACCGCCGGCACCGTCTTCCTCAATGGTCAGCCGCTGTCGCTCGATGGCGACGATGGCGCAGCGCGTGCTCGTGCCGCCGGCCTCGCCCACGTCCCCGAAGACCGTATCCGCATGGGCCTGATCACCGCCTTCGAAGAATGGGAAAATACCATTCTCGGCTATCAGGACAGCTACGGCTCCGGCCCCGGCCTTTCCATCGCCAAAGCCAAGGCCACGGCCAAGGAATACATCGCCAAATTCGACATCCGCCCGTCCAATCCCGAACTCAAGACCGCCAATTTTTCCGGCGGTAACCAGCAAAAGATCGTGCTGGCGCGCGAGATGGAACGCGACCCCGACGTGCTGGTCATCGGCCAGCCCACCCGCGGCGTCGATATCGGCGCTATCGAATTCATCCACAACGAAATCATCAAGATGCGCGACGAGGGCAAGGCAATTCTCTTGGTCTCAGTCGAGCTCGACGAAATTCGTTCGCTCTCGGATCGCATCATCGTCATCTTCGATGGCCAGATCGTCGGTGAAGCCGATCCTGCCACGGCTGACGAAGGCGCTCTGGGCCTGCTGATGGCAGGCGTCACCGAGCAGGGGCACAGCCCCGGTCCGGGAACTCTGCCCGATCATGTGACCCCCATCGAGCGCAATCTCACCGAGATGAGCCCCAAGGATAATTCAGCCAGGGACGTTTCGCCATGAGCGTGCGCACTCCGTTGCCCCGCTGGGTCGATGTCGCCCTGTTGCCGGCGCTAAACGTCATCCTGGCTTTCCTGATCGGCGGGCTGATCGTGCTCGCGGTCGGCCAGAACCCGCTCCAGGCGGTCGGTATCATGATCGGCGGCGCCTTCGGCTACGGCCTGGGCTTCGGCTATACCCTCTATTACACCACCGATTTCATCTTTGCCGGTCTGGCCGTTTCGCTGGCCTATCATGCCGGCATGTTCAACATCGGGCCCGAGGGCCAAGCCTATGTCGGCGGCCTAGGCGTCATTCTTGTGGCTCTGGCGCTCAATGGCCTCCATTGGAGCCTGATGTTCCCGCTGATGATCGTCGCCGGTGCGCTGTTCGGGGCCTTCTGGGCCTTCATTCCCGGCGTGCTGCAGGCCAAGCGCGGCAGCCATATCGTCATCACCACCATCCTGTTCAACTTCATCGCCGTGTCGCTGATGAGCTACATCATCACGCGCATTCTCAAGCCCGAAGGCGTGCAGTCCGACGAAAGCGCGCCCATCGACGCCATCTCACGCATTCCGCGCCTCGGCGAATTCATCGGCCTGTTCGGTCGCTCACCCGTCAATCTGACGTTCATCCTCGCCATTCTGGCGCTCGGTTTCGTCTACTGGCTGGTCTGGCATTCCAAGTTTGGCTACGCCATGCGCGCCCTTGGCCACAACCCCACGGCGACCCGCTATGCCGGTATTTCCAGCTCGCGCATGATCATGATCACCATGGCGCTGGCCGGCGCATTGGCCGCCATGGTCGCCGTCAACAATGTCGGCAGCGTCCAGGGCCGCCTGATCCTCAATTTCGTCAATGGCGCGGGCTTTGTCGGCGTCGCCGTCGCCTTCATGGGCAAGGCCCATCCCATTGGGGTCGCGCTTTCGGCGCTGCTGTTCGGCGCGCTCTATCAGGGCGGGCAGGAACTGGCGTTTTCCATGCCCGGCATCACCAAGGAAATGATCGTGACCATCCAGGCTTTGGTGATCCTGTTCACCGGCGCCATGGGCGACATGCTGCGCATTCCTCTTGAACGGCTGTTTGCCCGCGGTGCGACGGAGAGCGGCACGTGAACTATTTCAACGACCTTATCCTCATCCTCGATTCCACCGTCCGGCTCGCTGTTCCATTGATCCTGGCCTGCCTTGCAGGCCTCTATTCGGAACGTGCCGGCATCGTCGATATCGGTCTTGAAGGCAAGCTGCTGGGTTCCGCCTTTGGCGCTGCCGCGGTCGCCGCGGTCACCGGCTCGCCCTGGCTCGGCCTGTTCGCTGGCATCGGCGTGGCGCTGGCCATGTCGGGCATTCATGGCCTCGCCTCGATCAATCTCAAGGGCAACCAGACCATTTCCGGCGTAGCGCTGAATTTCCTCGCCGCCGGCCTCACCACCTTCCTCGGCCAGAGCTGGTTTCATCGCGGCGGCATGACCCCGCAGTTGAACAACGATCAGCGTTTCAATCCAATAGTCCTGCCATTCGCCCCCGAACTGGCCGGTGTGCCAATCCTCGGGCCGATCTATTCCGAGCTGATCTCGGGCCACAATATTTTGGCCTACGCGGCCTTCGTCGCCGTGCCGATCACGGCCTTCGTGCTGTTCCAGACCCGCTTCGGCCTGCGCCTGCGCGCTGTGGGCGAAAATCCGAAGGCGCTCGATACGGCAGGCATTTCGGTAACGCTGCTGCGTTATCAGGCGCTCATCATCACCGCTGTTCTCGTTGGTATAGGCGGCACCTATCTTTCGATCGCCCAGTCTGCAGGCTTCAACAACAACATGTCTGCCGGCCGCGGCTATATCGCGCTCGCTGCGTTGATCTTTGCCAAGTGGAAGCCATGGCCGGCCTTGCTGGTCTGCCTGCTGTTCGGCTTCCTCGATGCGCTCCAGTTCCGCCTGCAGGGGATCCGCTTCCCCGTCATTGGCGAAGTGCCCGTGCAGGCCATCCAGGTTCTGCCCTACGTGCTGACCATCATCCTGCTCGCCGGCTTCATCGGACGCGCCGTTGCGCCCAAGGCGTCCGGGATTCCCTACACCAAGGAGCGGTAGCCCCGGTTCGGCCGCCGCAGAGGACCTGACATGTCGAATACCCCGATCGACGAGGCCTTGTTCAAGGCCGCCGAAGCCATTCGGGCCAAGGCATACGCACCCTATTCGCGGTTCCACGTCGGCGCCGCCATCCTCGCCGATGACGGCAAGATTTACTCGGGCTGCAATATCGAAAACGCCGCCTATCCGGTCGGCAATTGCGCCGAAGCCTCGGCCATCGCCGCCATGATCGCCGGTGGCGGCAAGCGCATCACCCGCATCTATGTCACCGGCCCCGGCTCTGCCCCGGTTACCCCCTGCGGTGGCTGCCGCCAGCGTATCCGCGAATTCGCCGATCTCGACGTAGTCGTAATTTCGCACGGCGTCGAAGGCACACCGCTGGTCATGACGCTTGATCAACTGCTGCCGCACAGCTTCGGCCCGGAGTATCTGCCCAAATGACCAAGGCCTCAAAAACCATCATCAAGATCGCCGGCAAGGAACCCATCACAGCCGCCATCGTGCTCGGCTCGGGCCTCTCGGCCGTGGGTGACCTGCTCTCCGACAAGGTCACCATTCCCTATTCCGAGCTTAAGGGCTTTCCCGGCGGCGGCGTCTCCGGCCATGGCCGCGACCTGCTGATCGGCACCATGGGCGGCAAGCGCGTCGCCGTGCTGACCGGCCGCCAGCACTATTACGAACACGGCAATGCTGCCGCCATGCGCCCGGCACTCGAAGCCATGTCCGAGATCGGCGCCGAGACGCTGCTGCTGACCAATTCCGCCGGTTCGGTCGACGAGCGTTTCCACCCCGGCGACCTGGTGATGCTGGCTGACCACATCAACTACGCTGGCATGAACCCCTTGATCGGCGAACCCACCGACCGCCGCTTTGTGAACATGGTCAACTGCTATGCCCCCGACCTGCGTGCCAAGGCGCAGGGCCTGGCCGAGCGCATGGACATCCGCCTCGGTGAAGGCATCTACCTGTGGTATTCCGGCCCGAGCTTTGAAACGGTCGCCGAAATCCAGATGGCCATTCGCCTCGGCGCCAATGCCGTCGGCATGTCGACGGCACCAGAAGTCATTCTCGGGCGTTTCCTCGGGATGAAAATCTGGGCCTGCTCGTCCATCACCAATATGGGCGCGGGCCTGTCGAGTGAAAACATCAGCCATGAGCACACCAAGATCATGGCCGTGCAAGGCGCGGAAAAGCTTAAAAAGCTGGTACCTGCGCTAGTGGAGGAACTATGAGCCTACGCGTTGTAGATAACTCGCACACAGAAACACCCCATAAGCGCAATCCCGGCTTTCCGCTCGACCTCGATTGGGTCGAACGCGTTCGCATGAACCGCTCGGCGCTGGAGCGCCGCGCCGGCAGCATCGGCGCGCGCCGCACGGTTAAGAAGGAATATCAGCTCGCTTGGCTGCTCAAGGCCATCACGCTGATCGACCTGACCACGCTCAATGCCGACGACACCGATGGCCGCGTCGAGCGCCTCTGTGCCAAGGCCCGTCACCCGCTGCGCAGCGACATCCTCGAAAAGCTCGACATCGGCGATCTTTCTATCCTCCCCGGCGCGGTCTGCGTTTATCATCGCTTCGTCAAGACGGCAGTGAACGCCCTCGAAGGCACCGGCATTCCCGTTGCAGCCGTGTCGACCGCCTTCCCGCATGGCCTCGCCCCACTCGAGACCAAGCTCAAGGAAATCGAAATGTCCGTGGCCGACGGGGCCAGGGAAATCGACATCGTCATCGAACGCGGCATGGTTTTGCGCGGTGACTGGCAGGCGCTTTACGATCAGGTGCGCGCCTTCCGCAAGGCTTGCGGCGACGCCCACATGAAGACCATCCTGGGCACCGGCGAACTCGCCACCCAGACCAATATTGCCAAGGCCAGCCTCGTTTGCATGATGGCCGGCGCCGATTTCATCAAGACCTCGACCGGCAAGGAAAAGGTCAACGCCGACCTCGTCACCTCGCTGACCATGATCCGCATGATCCGCTGGTTCCACGAGGAAACCGCGATACAAATAGGTTACAAACCTGCTGGCGGCATTGCTACTGCGGGCGACGCCCTCAAGTACATGGCATTGCTCAAGGAAGAGCTCGGAACGCACTGGCTTCAACCGCACTTGTTCCGCTTCGGTGCTAGCAGTCTGCTAACAGATATCGAGCGTCAGCTAGAGCACGGCCTCACCGGCCACTACGCCGCCGATTACCGCCAGCCAATGGTTTGACATGAACAAGATCGCACAAATCTTCCAGACCCTCGACTATGGCCCGGCCCCCGAAGGCCCCGAACAGGCCATTGCCTGGCTCGATAGCCACGACCGAAAATTCGGCCATTTCATCCATGGCGAATGGACCAAACCGGGCAAAACGTTCTCGTCCGACAACCCCGCCAATGGCCAAAGCCTGGCACAAATCAGCGACGGCACACCCTCCGATGTCGACGCCGCAGTCAAAGCTGCCCGCGCTGCGTTCCCGCTGTGGAGCGCGCTAAGTGGTTACGAGCGCGGCAAATATCTCTACGCCATCGCCCGCGCCGTGCAGAAACACGCCCGCCTGTTCGCCGTGCTCGAAACCCTCGACAACGGCAAGCCGATCCGCGAAAGCCGCGACATCGACATCCCCTTGGTCGCCCGCCACTTCTACCACCACGCCGGCTGGGCCCAGCACCTCAGCCGCGAATTTCCCGACGCCGTGCCCTATGGCGTCTGCGGCCAGATCATCCCGTGGAATTTCCCGCTGCTGATGCTGGCCTGGAAGATCGCCCCAGCCCTCGCCGCCGGCAACACCGTGGTCCTCAAGCCCGCCGAATTCACCTCGCTCACCGCGCTGTTGTTCGCCGAAATCTGCGACCGCATCGGCCTGCCTAAGGGTGTGGTCAATATCGTCACCGGCGAAGGCGACACCGGCCAAGCCATTGTCAATCATCAAGATATCGACAAAATCGCCTTTACCGGCAGCACCGAAGTCGGCAAGCTCATCCGCGCCGCCACCGCCGGAACCGGCAAGGGCCTCAGCCTCGAACTTGGCGGCAAATCCCCCTACATCGTATTCGAAGACGCCGATATCGACAGCGCCATCGAGGGTCTCGTCGATGCCATCTGGTTCAACCAGGGCCAGGTCTGCTGCGCCGGTTCGCGCCTCCTCGTGCAGGAGAGCATCGAAGAGCGCTTCATCAAAAAGCTCAAGCTGCGCATGAACACGCTGCGCCTCGGCGACCCGATGGACAAGAGCATCGACATCGGCGCCATGGTCGCGCCGGTCCAGGTGGCGCGGATCAACGACCTGATGCAGCGCGGCGTCGCCGAAGGCGCCTTGATCTATGAGCCCGACGGCATGGCCTTGCCCGGTACGGGTTGCTTTCTTAGGCCCGCGCTGGTCACTAATGTCTCGCCCGCCAATACGCTGGTGGCCGAGGAAATCTTCGGGCCCGTGTTGGTCGCCATGAGCTTCCGCACCCCGGAGGAAGCCGTCGCGCTGGCCAACAACACCAAATACGGCCTCGCCGCGACGATCTGGAGCGAGAACATCAATCTCGCGCTCGATATCGCCCCCAAGATCAAGGCCGGCGTGGTCTGGATCAACGGCACCAATAATTTCGACGCAGCCGTCGGCTTCGGTGGCTACAAGGAATCCGGTTTCGGCCGCGAAGGTGGCCGCGAAGGCATGGGCGCCTACCTTAAGCCTGCCTGGGAAAAGGCACTGAAAGCGGCGCCGGTTGGCAAACCTGTTCCGGCCAGGGCAGCGAATCCCCTCGACGCCAGCCATGTCGACCAGACCGCCAAGATGTATATTGGCGGCAAGCAGACCCGCCCCGACAGCGCCTACACCCGTCCGGTGCTGGACCCATCCGGCAAACTGATCGGCGAAGTCGGCGAAGGAAACCGCAAGGACATCCGCAACGCCGTCGAAGCCGCCCGCGCTTCCTTGGGCTGGTCCACGACTGCCGCCCACACCCGCGCTCAAATCCTCTATTTCCTCGCCGAAAATCTTGATTACCGCCGCGATGAGTTCGCCGCCCGCATCAAGGCGCAGACCGGCGAGGATGGCGCCGAGGAAGTCGCACTCTCGGTCGAACGCCTGTTCGCCTTCGCCGGCTGGGCCGACAAATACGACGGCGCCGTCCACAATCCGCCTTTGCGCGCTGTGGCCGCAGCCATGATCGAGCCGCTTGGCGTCATGGGTATCGTCGCCCCCACCAGCCTGCCGTTGCTCGGCTCCATCGCATTGATCGCTCCAGCGCTGGCGATGGGCAATACGGTGGTGCTGGTGCCTTCTAGCCAGTCGCCACTATCGCTCACCGACCTCTACCAGGTCATCGAGACCTCGGACGTTCCCTCGGGCGTCATCAACATCGTCACCGGCGACAGCGTCACCCTGGCCAAGACCCTGACTGAACACGACGGCGTCGATGGCCTGTGGTTTGCAGGGAGTGCCGAAGCCTCGACCATGGTCGAAAAAGCGTCGATCTCCAACCTCAAGCAAACCTGGACCACCCGCGGCCTTTCATACGATCTCACCGACCGCCGCTTCGAAGGGGACTACTTCCTCGGCAAGTCGACGCAAGTGAAAAACGTCTGGATCCCATACGGGGCGTAGCAACCATTCCCCACCTGACCTCCCCCAAAAAGGGGGAGGAATCTGGCCGGTGGGTAAGCCGCGAGAGTGCCAAAAACGCGATGAAGTCCCTCCCCCTGTCAGGGGGAGGCCAGGTGGGGTACCCCCTAACAAAAGAGCCAGTCCCATGGTCTTCCTCCCCCAAGAAGTCATCATAGCCAAGCGCAATGGCGACGCTCTCCCTCCCGAGGATATCGCGGCTTTCGTCGCCGGCTTCGCGGGCGGCACCGTCTCCCATGCCCAGGCCGCAGCCTTCGCCATGGCGGTCTATTTCCAGGACATGACCATGCCCGAGCGCGTGGCGTTGACCCTTGCCATGCGCGACAGCGGCACGGTGCTCGATTGGTCCGATCTCGATGGCCCGGTGGCCGACAAGCATTCCACCGGCGGCGTCGGCGACAATGTCAGTCTGATGCTGGCGCCGATCCTCGCCGCCATCGGCATCTATGTGCCGATGATTTCGGGCCGCGGCCTCGGCCATACCGGCGGCACGCTCGACAAGTTCGATGCCATTCCCGGCTATACCACCAGCCCCGGCAATGCTCTGTTCCGCAAGGTCGTGCGCGAAGCCGGCTGCGCCATCATCGGCCAGACCGCCGATCTCGCCCCCGCCGACAAGACGCTTTACGCCATCCGCGACGTCACCGGCACCGTTGAATCCATCTCCCTGATAACAGCCTCGATCCTGAGCAAGAAACTCGCCGCAGGGCTCGGCGCGCTGATCCTCGACGTCAAGACCGGATCGGGCGCCTTCATGCCGACGCTGGAAAAGTCGCGCGCTCTGGCGCAAAGCCTCGTCGAAGTCGCCAATGGCGCCGGCCTCAAGACCGCGGCGTTGATCACCGATATGAACGAGCCACTGGCCTCTGCCGCCGGCAATGGGCTCGAAGTCCGCAACGCCGTCGATTTCCTCACCGGCAAGCACCAGGATGCCCGCCTTAAGGAAGTCACCCTGTCGCTTTGTGCCGAAGTCGTCGCCATGACCGGCATTGCAGCCAGCGTCGCCGAAGCCCGGAGGTTGGTCGAGAATGCGCTCGACAGCGGCCGCGCCACCGAACGCTTTGCCATCATGGTCACCGCCCTCGGTGGCCCATCTGACTTCGTCGAGGCATTGGACACCCACCTGACGCCCGCACCGATCATTCGCGATGTCTTTGCCACGGGGCAGGGCACCATCAGCGAGATCGACACCCGCGGCGTCGGCATGGCGGTTGTGGCGCTTGGCGGTGGCCGCACCATGCCCAACGACAGCATCGATCACACCGTCGGCTTTGACCGCCTGCTTGGCCTGGGCGCCAGCGTGGACACCAGGACCCCCATCGCCCGCATCCACGCCCGCGATCTCGCATCTGCCGCCGATGCAGAAGCCCGCCTCAAATTTGCCTATCGGCTGGGCGACAGCGCACCGTCATTCCCGTTGATAGCCGACCACGTCGCCCCCACAACCTGAGGATCACAGCATGCCCCGCGCCATTCTCTGCATTCTCGACAGCGTCGGCATTGGTGGCGCCCCCGATGCCAATCTCTATGGCGATGTTGGCTCCAACACTTTCGGCCACATCGCCGAATGGGCGGCAGCTGGCAAGGCGGACCGCGCTGGCCTGCGCGCTGGCCCGCTCGACGTGCCCAACCTCGACGCCCTCGGCATCGGCGCCGCCATCCAGCTCTCGACCGGCACGCTGCCTCCCGGCCTTTCGGCAACAGCAAAAGGGGGTCGCTTCGGCGTCGGCCGCGAAGTCTCGCGGGGCAAGGACACGCCTTCCGGTCATTGGGAAATCGCCGGGGTGCCGGTGCCGTTCGACTGGGGCTATTTTCCCCAGACCGAGCCGACCTTTCCGGCGGACCTGATCGCCGAATTCGTCAAACGCGCCAAGCTACCCGGCATTCTCGGCGACAAGCACGCCTCGGGTACCGATATCATCGCCGCGCTCGGCGAGGAGTCGGTCCGCACCGGCAAGCCGATTTGCTACACCTCCATCGACAGCGTGTTCCAGATCGCCGCGCATGAGAGCCATTTCGGCCTCGAACGCCTCTACGAGATTTGCGAGATCGCCTTCGAGCTCACCGCGCCACGGATGATCGGCCGCGTCATCGCCCGGCCCTTCATCGGCGACGATGCCACCAGCTTCAAGCGCACCGGCAACCGCCGCGATTTCGCGATCTCTCCGCCAGAACCCACGCTGCTTGATCGTAACCAAGCAGCCGGCAACCAAGTCTATGCCATCGGCAAGATTTCCGACATTTACGCCGGCCACGGCGTGACCCACAAACTCAAGGGCACCGGCCTGCCGCAACTGATGGACAACACGCTCGACGCCATGGAAATGGCGGCCGACGCTGCTTTCATCATGACCAATTTTGTAGACTTCGACAGCGAATACGGCCATCGCCGCGATGTGCCGGGTTACGCGGCGGCGCTGGAATATTTCGATTCCCGCCTGCCCGAACTGATCTCAAAGCTGCGCCACGATGACCTGCTGGTCCTCACTGCCGATCATGGCAATGATCCGACCTGGCCCGGCACCGATCACACGCGCGAGCAGGTGCCGATCCTGATCTTTTCCCCAAGCCTCGGCGCGGGAGAGATTGGCATTCGCCCCACCTTGGCTGATATAGGTGAAAGCATAGCCTACTGGCTCGGCCTTGCGCCCGGTCGCCACGGCAAGAGCTTCCTTTGACCCAGAGCGTTTTCAGCAAAAGTGGCCGCCGGTTTTGCGGTTCGGAAACGCGACAAAATTGAACAGGTGATCTCATGAGCAACGTTACCGTCATCGATCACCCGCTGATCCAGCATAAGCTCACCATCATGCGCAACAAGGAGACCTCCATTGCGGGGTTCCGCCGCCTGCTGCGTGAGATCGCGCATCTGATGTGCTATGAAGTAACGCGCGATCTCGAGCTGGAGATGATCCCCATCGAGACCCCGATGGCGCTGATGGATAGTCCCTCGATCAAGGGCAAGAAGCTGGTGTTCGCCTCGATCCTGCGCGCCGGTAACGGCCTGCTCGATGGTATGCTTGACCTGGTGCCGGCAGCCCGTGTCGCCCATATCGGCATCTACCGCGACCACGAGACGCTGGAGCCAGTTGAATATTACTTCAAGGCGCCGTCCAATCTCGAAGACCGCCTGATTATCGTCGTCGATCCCATGCTGGCCACCGGCAATTCGGCGACTGCGGCGATTGAAAAGCTCAAGGAGCGCGGCGCCAACAACATCCGTTTCCTGTGCCTGCTGGCAGCGCCCGAAGGCATCAAGAACTTCACCGCCGCCCACCCCGACGTGCCGGTGTTTACGGCCTCGATCGACAGCCATCTCAACGAGAAGGGCTATATTATCCCCGGTCTCGGCGACGCCGGCGACCGCATGTACGGGACTAAATAAACCTCACGCGCTGGTCGCGCTCCGGCGGGGCGCGCCACGCGCGAGGTTCTCGCTGCGCTCGTTCTTCCCAGACTGTGAGATTGCAAGATGGCTAAACTCGTTCATTCGATGATCCGCGTGACTGACGAAGCCCGTTCGGTGGATTTCTACCGCCGCGCCTTTGCGCTCGAGGTCATTGATCGACTGCCGTTTGAAAGCTTCACGCTGGTCTATTTGGCGAATGATGAAAGCAGCTTCGAGCTCGAGTTGACCGTCAATCACGGCACGGAAGGCTATGATCTCGGTAATGGCTACGGCCATCTCGCCGTGGTGGTCGATGATGTAGATGCCGAACACGCCCGCTTAACCGCCGAAGGCCTGACGGTTGGCAAGCTGGTGGATTTCAAGAATGACGGCGTGCCGGTTGCGCGCTTCTTTTTCGCCACCGACCCCGACGGCTACAAGATCGAAGTCATCCAGAAGGGTGGCCGGTTCAAGTAAGGATACCGCCACCTAACCTCGCCCTGAAAAGGGGGAATCTGGCAGGGGTATTTGACACCATGGTTCCGAAAACTCGATCCGTCCCTCCCCCTATCAGGGGGAGGCCAGTTTGGGGTAGCCGCTAAACTACAGAGCCTTCAGCTAAGCTAAAGCGCCTTCAGCGGCAGGCCCAGCTCGATCAGTTCCTTGCGCAGCGAAGCTGGGTCCTTGAAGTGGATACCCTTCATGCCAAACTTGCGGGCCGAGGCGATATTGGGCTCGCTGTCGTCGATGAAAACGCAGTTCTCCGCCGCAATGCCGTAACGTTCGCAGAACACGCGATACAGCCGCGGGTCGGGCTTCACCAGGCCTTCGAGGCCCGAGACGATGACGCCGTCGAACTTCTCGAGGAATGGCCATTCACCGAGGCAACTGACCCACTTCTCCCAAGAGAAGTTCGTGATCGCAAAGGTCGGGATTTCCTGCTCGATCAGCTCGTTATGGATGTCGATAGTGCCCTGGATGAAGCCGCCGAACGTTTCCTTCCAGCGCAGGTCGAACGCCTGGATTTCGCGCCAGTATTTCGGAAAGCGTGTGATGAGCCTGGCGACGCCTTCCGAATAGATCTCGCCTGCATCGAATTCGAGATTCCAGTCCAGCGTGCAGATATTCTGGTGAAACCACAGCGCATCATCTTCGCTCTCGAACAGCTTGCGAAACAGATACATCGGGTTCCAGTCGACGAACACGCCGCCAAGGTCGAACACGGGGACAAGCGTATCGTCGTTCATGGTTCTGCCGCCAGATAATCAAGGGATGCCGGCTTGTGCCATGCGCCCGTGACCCGCGCAAGACAGCTGGCGCTAGTTGACGGTGATGGTACCACCGAAGCGCGGTATGAAGAAATTCTCGCGAGCCAGTTGCAGCGGCTTGTCGATGACAATCCCGTACAGCGGCAGGTAGGAATAGGTTGCCTTGGCCACGATGACGCTCTGGCCTTTGGAGATGTTGACCATTGCGTCTGGCAGCTTGTAGCTGCTGTTCGGGAGATAATCAGTCCCGTTGGCATACACGCCGTTGACGTATTGCTTGGACCAAGCAACCGTACCTGTGCCGTCTGCTTTGACATCCACCTGCGTCACTATCTGGCGAATATCGCCGGCCGGAAAAGGGGTCATGATACCGCTGGCCGCCCGGAAATAATCGGTTAGTAGTGTCGCTGTAATCGTTTCATTGGATTGGGCAACCAAGTCACCCACGGTGCCAGCGACCGATTGCAAGCGGCGATCCATCGAAATCAGCGTGCTGGCTTCCATCGTGCCGACATACAGCAACAGCATGGGTGTAAGGATGAGGGCGAACTCGACTGCGGCCACGCCGTCGTCGACGCGAAGGAACTGCCGAAGCCGTACAATCAGTTTGCGCCATACATTAATCATCAGAAGGGCTCATTCTTGAAGACGCTTGCCGCGCCGAGCACGCGCTCACCGGTGGCCAAATTGGCCAGCGATAAGCCGCCAAAATTGAGAACGACCGGCCAGCGATAATAGACCTGTGCTACCATGATGTTAGATGTCTTGCCGGGGGTTACGATCTCGTTCCGGTTCCACTCGCATTCGGTCTGGGTTTTGCAGTTGAAATCTACTGGCGGCTTGATGGTGGCGGCATTGAAGGTGGTCAGAACCTGCACATCGACAAACAGTTTGGTGCAATCAAACAGACCATAAAGCCTGTCGCAAACATTGGCCCTAAAGGTCTGGATCGTGGCCGACTGCATTTGGCCGGTACGGACCAGCCTGCCGGTGTCCTGTACGGCGCTGTCGAGTATCTGCCCCGAGAGAAACACCAGCGAGGTCTCTAGGATGGCGCCGATGATCGAGAAAAACGGGAGGGCCAGGAGACCGAATTCGATGGCCGTTACGCCACTTTCGTCGCGTGCAAAGGCCCGCCACCTTTTAGGCAGCAAGGCTCTTTTGAATAGTGAGGCGAGATTGGTCGCCATGCGTCCACCCGGTTGTAATAGGGTGAAACTAGGCGCGCGTAGCTAACCAATGGTTAGGAAATTCTGGCTCAGGCGTCTTGCCTGCAACCAGGGTTAAGCAAATATGAACGTCAGTCCGCCATCTGCTTGACCAACTGCGACGAGGCAAGCACTTCGGCGGAAAATTTGCTGTCGTCGCCCATCATCAGGACCGACTGGCAGGTTGGCGCACAGGCCATGCTGGTGCGCGACTGTCCCTGGTAGACAGTGACCACCCCGGCCTGCATCTGAACCACTTCTACCATCGTATCAGCGATCGGATTGCCGGCACTATCCAGCACGATCAGGTTGGTCTGGCCAAAGCTCTTGCCCGTCAGGATCAGCGTTTGCGGATCCTGGATGGTGACATCGGCAATACCGGGGTTGCCGACGATGACCGTAGCGGCGGCCGCATTGATGCGCAGGATGCGCGCCATGTTAACGTTGACGTTGATCGGCGCGCCATCAGCCGCGATCGAAAGCGTTCCGGTAAGGCCGGATGCCAGCGACAGACTGATTGCGAAGGCGGCGGCGAGAATGGGACGCATGGCGGTTCCGGCGGTACTATACGCGATAAGGCATTTTCAGCTGGAATGGTTTATAATTGGCAAACGAGTTTGCGCCAAATTTTCCAGTTACCGAAGTTATGATCTAGGACTTGTTGAGGGTTTTTGACACGACAATTGTCTAGAGAAGTATTGATTGGCGTATGACACGGTAATTAGTTCGAATTTCAGCAAGTTAAACATTGAATAAAACCCGTAATATCGTGTTAACCAATTGATTATGATGGGAAATTAGCGCGCGATACTTGCAGTTTTGCTGCTTCCGATTAACGCAATATCAAGAGGTCATCGCTAGGTTCCACAGCTGTCCGATGTATTACGTGTCGGGCGATGAACGCCACTAGATGGCGTAATTATGGAGCCTGATAATGAACACTTTCGCACGTTTTGCGCAGGACGAGTCTGGCGCAACTGCAATTGAATACGGCCTGATCGCCGCTCTAATCTCTGTCGGTATCATCCTTGCCGCTACCGCTCTCGGTGGCAGCCTGGGTAACCTCTTCAACGGCATCTCGACCAAGCTGAGCGGCATTACCGTTCCCAAATAAGTCGCAGCGAACTGCGCGAATATATATGAGGGGGCGTTCGCGCCCCCTTTGCTTTTTTTTGCCGATTGTTAATCGTGTCTGAGCGATGCTGATGTGGCTCCGGTCCCTGGAGCCTTAGCGAGAGCCAGAATGTCCACCTTCGCAATGCTGCTGTTTCCCATCGCCATGGCATTGGCCGCCTCGTCGGATTTGCTGACCATGCGCATTTCCAACAAGCTGGTGCTCTTCCTCGTAGCCAGCTTCTTCGCGGTGGCCCTGGCGATCAATCTGCCGCTGCAGCAGTTCGGCATGCACATCGCCGCCGCGCTGGTCGTGCTGGCTGTCGGGTTCACGTGTTTTGCCCTGCGCTGGATCGGCGGCGGCGACGCCAAGCTGGCCGCTGCAACGACGCTTTGGCTGGGTTTTGGGCTGACACTTCCGTATCTGGTTTATGCTGCCCTGTTGGGTGGCGTGCTCACGCTGACCATTCTCACCCTGCGCCACATGCCATTGACCCCGTTCCTGGCGCGCTATCGCTGGCTCGAGCGCTTGCATGATCGCAAGCAGGGGGTGCCGTACGGCATCGCTTTGGCCATCGCCGGAATGCTCGTCTATACGAACTCGACCATTTTTGAGCGCTTGATTGCTTGAACTGCCAATCTGGAAATACAAATTTTGTTCTGTCCAATAATGACAGCGGACAGCGGCGGTTCTGTTGCTTTGATCCAAAAATCGTAAAATTTACATATTGTTAACTGCGTGGGCAAAGCTCCAGTTAACCAAACTTTGACCCTTTGCCGTCACAGTTCAACTCGGTGGAATTGGGCGCCTCGTGCCCGCGTACAACCGGGAGTGAGTCATGAAGCCGGCGCGTATCATGTTGCTGATTGTGGCGCTCGTCGCTGGGGGCCTTGCGGCCTTCTTGGTGACGCGTGGCGGCTCTGCGCCTGAACAGGTTGCCTCGACCGAAGTGGTCGAGCAAGCCAAGGCCCAGATTCTGGTGGCCCGAAACCCGATTGGCGTCGGAGAGCGCTTGAGCCCCGAGTCCGTGCAATGGCAGGATTGGCCCGAGGGCGCCTTGCGTCCTGAATACGTTACCATTTCGGCCATGCCCGATGCGCCGGTTAGCCTCACGGGGGCCGTCGTCCGCTTCGAATTCTTCCCCGGTGAACCCATTCGCGAGGCCAAGCTGGTCCGCGCCGACCAGGGCTATCTCTCTGCTGTGCTTGCCGAAGGAATGCGCGGCGTCTCCGTCGGGGTCACCGCTGTGTCCAGCGCTGGCGGTTTCGTCGTTCCCAACGACCATGTCGACGTGCTGCTTACACCCGAGGGTCAGCCTTCGAAAGTTATCTTGTCCAATGTGCGCGTGCTGGCCATAGGACAGCGCCTGGGCGAGCTGGGCACCACCGGCGGCCAGGAAGATCCCAATACGCCGGCAACCACACCAGTGACTTTTACCGATGCGACCATCGCCACACTGGAACTGACCCCTGCCCAGGCCGAAACCCTGGTCAATGCGTCTACCGTGGGCGATTTGAGCCTGACACTTCGCTCAGTTGTCGACTTCAAAAAATCCACCGCTGACGCCCTATCGTCGAACCAGACCGTCCGCTTGATCCGCTTCGGCAAGGAACAGTCGATCCAGTCCGGAAACGCCGCCACCGTTGCCGACCAGCAGGTTCCCGCCGCCACTACCCCCACCTATTCCGCGCCCGTCATGCCGTCGGTGGCTCCGCCGATCGACCCTGCCTCGGTGCCCTTGTAAGGCGGAGATGATCATGACCCTCTCGTCCAAATTGCTTCGCCGCCACGCCGCGCATATCCTTGCCACCCCAATTCTCGTCGCGGGCCTTTTGTCCGGCACAGGCCTTTCTGTTGCCGTTGCGCAGGAGACGCACGTTTCCATCACCGCCGCAGCCTATGGCGCCACGCGGCAGCTTCAGGTCGAACTCAACAAGACGGTGCTGATTGACCTGCCGGCAGGCGCCGCCGAGGTGATAGTTTCTCAGCCGTCTGTCGCTGCGGCAATCATGCGTTCCCGTACCCGGGCATTGGTTCAAGGCGTTACCGGTGGCGACACCAATATTTTCTTCATTGATGACAATGGCCAGACCATTCAGGTGCTCGATGTCAAGGTTACGGAACAGCCGTCTCAGGTTGGTAATGCCCTGCAACTGGCGCTCGCACGCATCATTCCCGGCTCCAATATCCGCGTTGAATCGGTAACCCTGGGCGGTGATACCAATCGCGTCGTGTTGACCGGCAATGTGTTGTCAGCTGAAGACCGAGATCGGGCGGGCGAGGTCGCTACGCAGTTCGCAGGATCTGTGACAAATGTCGCCAACATTCTCGACATTTCCGGCTCCCAGCAAGTCATGCTCCAGGTCACCGTGTCCGAGGTCAAACGCTCTATTGCCAAGCAGTTTGGCATCAACCTGGCTGCGGCGTTCAATGTCGGCACCACCAACCTGCTAAGCTTGGTCAACCTGATGAAGGATGGCGAGATCCCGCATGGCGCCAATTTCAGCTCGACGTCGAATGGTACATCGGTCTCCGCCGCAATCCGCGCGCTTGAGGCGAATGGTGCATTGCGCGTTCTGGCGCAGCCAACGCTGACGGCCATTTCCGGCCAGGAGGCGACTTTCCTGGCAGGTGGCGAACTGCCCTATTCCACCTTCGATGAGGATGACGCCGGTAAGCTGGTCAGGAAAATCGAGTTCAAGCCTTACGGTGTGGAGCTGGCCTTTACCCCGGTAGTCAAGTCCAACGGCAGCATCGGCCTGACCGTCAAGACCTCGGTCTCCGAACCGCAGGCCGACATGTCGATCACCAAGCGCGAGGCCGGCACTTCGGTCGAATTGCCGAGCGGCACCACGCTGTCGATTGGCGGCCTGCTCGAAGAGCGCACCAGCACCCAGATCGAACAGTTCCCATGGCTGGGTGATATCCCTATCCTGGGCGCCCTGTTCCGCTCCCGCGATTTCCGGACCGATCAAACCGAACTGGTCATCTTGGTCACGCCCTATCTGGTCGCACCGAGCCCCGCCAACACCATACCCGTACCAACGGACACCTCCACCGCTGCCACCGATGCCGAAGGTATTTTCCTGGGTCGCCTGGAAAATATGTACGGCGTCGGCCAGACCGGCGAAATGCGTGGCAGCTTCAGTGGTTCTGTCGGCTTCGTCCTCGACTGAGGTCAGGCGTCAAGGAGAGTTCGTCTAATGAGTTTCCTGTCTTCAGACCCCCGGAAGGCCGAAGAGCCCGCAGCCGACATCGCCTCGGGTGCGCGCCTCATTCCGCGCATTACCATTCAGGCTTTCTGCGAGCATTCCCAGACTGCCCAGCTGGTCGAAAGCGCCATCCATGATCGGCGCATGTCCAAGGTTGCCCTGACCACCCACAATGGTGGCATCGACGGCGCCGTCGAGACCTACAAGTCCAACCCGACGCCGAACCTCATTATCGTCGAGACCAACCTGACCCCGGAAGAAATTCCGGGCGCACTCGTGCGCCTCGCCGAAGTTTGCGATGCCTCGACGCGGGTTGTCGTGCTGGGCCATGTCAACGATGTGCTGCTCTATCGCGAGCTCATCCGCTCGGGCATTTCCGAATACATCGTTCTGCCGGCGACGGCCCAGCAGATTGTCGGCGCCATCACCGACCTTTTCGCTTCCGAGAATTCTGCCCCGATCGGGCGCACTGTGGGCTTCGTCTCCGCCAAGGGTGGCGCCGGTGGCTCGACCGTTTCGCACAACGTCGCCTGGGCCATCGCGACTGCGCTCCGCCAGGACAGCCTGATCGTCGATATGGACCTGGCCTTTGGCACTGCCGGCCTCAACTTTAACCAAGATCCTCCGCACGGCCTGGCCGATGCGCTGCAGGCCAGCCAGAAGGTCGATCAGACCATGCTGGATCGCCTGATGAGCAAGGCGGCCAACCATATCAACCTGCTGACCGCGCCGGTGACGCTCGACCGTACCTATGATTTCGAGGAGCGCGAGTTCGAGCAGATCCTCGAATTGTGCCAAAACACCATGCCCATCGTGGTGCTCGACATTCCCCATGCCTGGAATGCCTGGGTGCGCCAGACGCTGGCCACGGTCGATGAAGTGGTGATCGTCGCCGAGCCCGACCTGGCCAATCTGCGCAATGCCAAGAACCTCGCCGACACCATCCGTGCGCTGCGCCCCGCCGAAAGCGCACCGTGCCTCGTCCTCAACAAGGTAGCGATGCCGCGCCGCCCCGAAATCAACCCTGCGGAATTCGCCAGCTCCGTCGAGTGCCTGCTGCTCGGGCAGGTGCCGTTCGACGCTGCTCTCTTTGGTACCGCAGCCAATAACGGCCAGATGATCGCCGAGGTCGCGGCCAACAACAAGATCAACGATGTCTATCGCGCCATCAGCATGCATGTAACGGGGCGGCAGGTATCCCATTCGAGCGGCAAATCATCAAGCTTGATGAAGCTGCCTTCATTCCTCAAAAAACGAGCCTGATAGCGCTCGCGACCTCGCGACAACAAGCAGATGGAGCCGGTGATTTGATCGCGTCAAATCGTATCCGGCTCTAGAACGGTAGGATAAAATGTTCGGCAAGCGCACAACTTTTGGCGGCAATACCCCGGGCGTCGGCGAAATTGCGCGCCCGATTGCCAGCCCCGCCCGTGCCGAACCAGCCGCTGCGTCCCGCCGCACCAGCGATAATGACGGCATGGCCAGCCGCATTCGCAGCAATGAAGATGTGGTCGATGTCCGCGCCCCAGCCGATTCCGCGCGCGACAAGGAATACTTCCAGACCAAATCGGCGATCTTCAACGCGCTGATCGACTCTATCGACCTCAGCCAGCTTGCGACCATGGACCAGGACGCGGCGCGCGAGGAAATTCGCGATATCGTCGCCGAAATCATCGCGCTTAAATCCATCATCATGTCGATTTCCGAGCAGGAAGACCTGCTCGAGGATATCTGCAACGACGTGCTGGGTTATGGCCCGCTCGAACCCCTGCTGGCGCGTGACGACATCTCGGACATCATGGTGAACGGCAGCCAGAAATGCTACATTGAGGTCGCCGGCAAGGTGCGCCTTACCAATGTGCGCTTCCGCGACGACGCCCACCTGATGAACGTCTGCCAGCGCATCGTCAGCCAGGTCGGCCGCCGCGTCGATGAAAGCTCCCCGATCTGCGACGCCCGCCTTCCCGATGGTTCGCGCGTCAACGTCATCGCGCCACCCCTCGCCATCGACGGTGCCGCGCTCACCATTCGTAAGTTCAAGAAGGACAAGCTGACCCTGCAGCAGCTCGTCAAGTACAATTCCATTTCGCCCGAAGGCGCCGAAGTGCTGCGCATCCTTGGTCGCGTCCGCGCCAATGTGCTGATTTCAGGTGGTACCGGCTCGGGCAAGACCACGCTGCTCAATTGTCTCACCGCCTTCATCGAGAAGGACGAACGCGTCATCACCTGCGAAGACTCGGCCGAATTGCAGCTCCAGCAGCCACATGTGGTGCGTCTCGAAACCCGTCCGCCCAATCTGGAGGGGGAAGGCGAGATCACCATGCGCGATCTCATCAAGAACTGCCTGCGCATGCGTCCCGAACGGATTATCGTCGGCGAAGTCCGTGGCCCCGAAAGCTTCGATCTGCTCCAGGCAATGAATACCGGCCATGACGGCTCGATGGGCACGCTGCACGCCAACAGCCCGCGCGAAGCTCTGTCGCGTCTTGAATCCATGATCACCATGGGCGGCTACAGCCTGCCCAGCCGCACCATTCGCGAGATGATCACCTCGTCGATCGACGTCGTGGTGCAGGCCGCGCGCCTGCGTGACGGTTCGCGCCGCATCACCCACATCACCGAAATCCTGGGCATGGAAGGCGATGTCATCGTGACCCAGGATATCTTTGTCTATGACATCATGGGCGAAGACAGCAACGGCATGCTGATGGGCAAGCACCGCTCCACCGGCATCACCAAGCCGCAGTTCGCCGAGCGTGCCCGCTACTTCAACGAAGAAGCCAACCTGATCGAGGCACTCGAAAAGTCCAACACCGAGCATCACCAGTTGCTGGATTCGTAGATGACCACCATCTTCCTCATCGTCCTTGCCATGGTCGCAGTCGGTGCTGCCGGCTTTGCGCTGGTTCCCTCAGCTCTAGGCAGCGGCCGCGCCCAAAAGCGCCGCAAGGCTTTGCAGGGCGATATCCGGGTCAACCGGCTGGAAGTCGACGCGGCGCGCAATCGTGACGAGCGTCGCAAGAGCGTCACGCTGGCGCTCAAGTCGCAGACCGCTTCGCTCAACGCCAAGAAGCGCCTGACCCTGCCGCAGATGCTGTTTCAGGCCGGCATGACCATCAAGCCAGGCGTCTTCATCCGCAACAGCATCATTTTCGGCGTCGTGGTGCTGGTCATTCTTGTGCTGCTGCAGGTGCCGATCTATCTCGCACCGGTGTTCGCCCTGGCCGCGGCCTATTTGCTGCCGCGCATGTGGGTCAAGCGCAAGCGCAAGAAATACCAGAGCCTGTTCCTCGACGAATTGCCCAACGCGGTTGAAGCCATCGTGCGTGGCGTCAAGACAGGCCTTCCCCTCAACGATTCCATCCGCGTCGTGGCCAAGGATGCCAAGGAACCGGTGCGTTCCGAATTTGCCCGTGTGCTCGATCAACAGGCTTTCGGCATGTCGATGAGCGAGGCGGTCGGCGTGTTGCTGGATCGCGTGCCGGTCTCCGAGGTCAACTTCTTTGTCGTGGTTATCACCGTACAGCAGCAGTCGGGCGGCAATCTCAGCGAAGCGCTGGGCAACCTCGCCAAAGTCCTGCGCAACCGCAAGAAGATGAAGCAGAAGATCAAGGCCATGTCCTCCGAGGCCAAGGCGTCGGCAAGCATTATCGGCTCACTGCCTTTCGTTGTCGGCACACTGGTCAGCGTCGTATCCCCCGCCTATCTGGGACCACTGTTTTTCACCCCGCTCGGTCAGGTGTGGCTCGGCGTCGGCGTGTTCATGCTGGCATTCGGCATCTTCGTCATGAACCGCATGGTTCAGTTCGAATACTGATCGGAGATCGCAATGAACATCTTCGCGCTTCTGACCCAGCGGGAATTCCTGATCTCCGTGCTTGCCGCAGTTTCGGCGGCTGCTGTGGTTTTCACCTTCGGCACCAGCTTCATCGTCAAGTCGCAGTTGAAGGACCGCATCAAGCGCGTTGCGCTGGAGCGTGAGAAAATGCGCGCCGAGGAAATGGCCCGCCTTCGCGGTGCGGTCGTCACCGATAGCCGTGGTATCCGGCGCAGCGGCGAAACCAAGACCTATATGAAGAATGTCGTCGAACGCTTCGATCTCAAGAAGGCGTTCCAGGACGATGCGACTGTCGACAAGCTGGCCATGGCTGGCTACCGCGGGCAGGGCCACCTGACCACGTTTCTGTTCGCGCGCCTCGCAACGCCGATCACCATCTTCCTTGTTGCAGCATTCTACCTGCTGGTGCTGGCGCCCGGTGGCCGGCCGCTATACCTCAACCTCACTTATGCCATCGGCGGGGCGCTGGTTGGCGCCTACCTTCCCACGGTGATGCTCAAGAACACCACCAGCAAGCGCCAGTTCTCGATCAAGCGTGCCTGGCCAGATTGCCTCGATTTGATGCTTCTCTGCGTCGAGTCCGGCATGTCGGTCGAACACGCGTTCAAACGCGTCGCCAATGAAATCGGCACGCAGAGCATCGAGCTTGCCGAAGAGCTGACCCTGACCACGGCGGAACTGTCGTTCCTCGAAGACCGCGGCCGAGCCTATAATAATCTGGGGCGCCGCACCGGTCTCGATGGCGTGAAATCGGTGATGACCGCCCTCATCCAGGCAGATCGTTACGGTACCTCCGTCGGCCAGGCCCTGCGCGTCATGGCCGAAGAAGGCCGCGAAATGCGCATGATGGATGCGGAGAAAAAGGCCGCGTCGCTGCCACCCAAGATGACAGTGCCGCTGATCCTGTTCTTCCTGCCGGTGCTGTTCATCGTCATCATCGCACCCGCAATGATCAAGGTCTTCGGCGGCCCCGTCGCCAGCACCGTCGGCGGCGGTTGATACTCCCCTGCAATTACAACAAGATCGCCGCGCAAAACGGATTTCCGTTGCGCGGCAATGATAACGCGATGCTTGGAAGTCGGAGGACAGCCTAGCTCTTGGCGATCATGTCCCAGCGGTTCTGCTGTGTCAGCAGCGACCGGACATAGGCCATGTTGCTGTCGACCTGCTCGGGCGGTAGTTCCGCCGCATAGAGCGCGCGGCATTCATCAAAGCGCCCCTGCAGCCCGACGACCAGCGCCAGGTTCTGCCGGATCCGGCTGGTGGCGCCCTGCATCTGGACTGCCCGACGCAGATGCTGCTCGGCAGCCGGCAATTCACTGGTCATAGCGTAGGAGAGGCCCATATTGGCCTCGATCGAGGCCTCGCCGGGTGCAAACACCAATGCCTGCGTATAAAGCACGCGCGCCTCGGCATTGCGCCCCAATTGGTCGAGCGTTGCGCCCTTGACCAGCAACGCATTCCAGTCCGGCGCCTCAGGGCGGATCACATTGTCCAGTACCTGCAGCGATTGCTCGAACCGGCCTTCGGCAGTCAGGGCCTTGGCGTAGGCGACATTGACGTCAGCGTCCCGCGGATATTGGCTCATGCTGATTTCCAGCACGGCAACTGCCTGTTGGCTCTGCCCCACGGCCCGCAGCGCCGCCGCGTATTGAATGGCGACGCCCTTGTCCTTCGGGTTGTTCTTGTAGCGCGCTGTGAGTTCTCCCAGCGTCTGCTGGCTTTGGCCCGCCGCCATGCCCGAATAATCCGGCGATGGCATGCGATTGCTGGCACAGGCACTGATCGCCACTACAGCCACACCGGCAAGCAACAGACTGCGCAAGGGCTTGATAAAGTGGGTCAGCGTTGTCACGGGCAACTCCTCGGGCCAGTCGGCACCGTCACCGATGAAATAAATCATTAACCCTAACACCCAGTTAAAGTAGGGTTTGAGGAGCGTTGCCGCCACTCTGCCGGGTCGCTTGTCGGGGTCTTTTGAGACCAACCGGATTGTCAATTCAGTCAGGCAGAGCTGGAATTTGGAAATTCCTCAAGGCCATATCCAGTAACGGAGCGCCTGCCGAAAGGGACCTCGCTTAGCCGCCTCCTCTGACAACCATCAACATGATGACCAGCTGTAGCCGGTGCCCGAGGATAATATGGCTAACCCAAACAAGACTTCATCACCTCGTTGATCGCTGCTGGCGCCAGGGAGTTTGCACTGCAACGGGTCGGAGGCCTTAGTCGCCGAGCGGCAGCAGAACTCGCAAGGGAGTGTGCCACCAAGAAAGAAACGGCCGCAGTCACCGAGAAGCTCCAGACCAGTATTCGCTTGCCGACCGACAAAGCGGCATATGCGATTGCACTGGCGCAGTGCCTCGCTCCTTACTACCCCACCATTGAGGACCTAACGTCCTCAATGGCTTTCTTGCTGATGGGGCCAGACCGCTTTTTCGACGGCTACTCTTTGATCCCAAAGCCCTAGACGCCTATATCGCCGGGCAGCGCTTGATCGCCTGAGCCAAACTTGTGCATATTCTGTGTATGATCACGAAGTGGGCAACTTGGCGCAGTTTTGAGCCATTCTGATCTGCGCCGCTTCAGCGGGCCGCGGCCGAGCCCTCACGTAAATCTTTGATACTTCAACCGAAACTGCAACGCGTCGCAGTTGGCACGCTTCGTGCAATGTCCGGTAGCGAAGGCGCTGCTCCCAAGACGGCCCTTTAATCGACGTCCAATGATGGGCGTCCCCAGGCAAAGCTGCCAACAGGTGCCGCATGGAGTCGCCAGACCATGCTGACCAGTTGGCGGCTTTTTTGTTTTTCCAATCGGTGCAGTGGAGAACTTGATGATGCAGACCACGACGACCCGCCGCAGCTTTCTAAAGGGCGCTACGGCCACCGCCGCAACGCTGATAGCGGCACGGACACTCTTCCCGTCCGGAGCCTTTGCCCAGGGAGCAGGTCCGGAAGTGACGGGCGCGAAGCTGGGCTTTATCGCCCTGACCGATTCCTCGCCTCTGATCATTGCCCTCGAAAAGGGCTTTTACGCCAAACATGGCGTGCCCGATGTCGAAGTGATGAAGCAGGCCTCCTGGGGCGCCACGCGCGACAATCTGGTGCTTGGCGGCGCCGCCAATGGCATCGATGGCGCCCATATCCTCACCCCCATGCCCTATCTCATGAGCCTGGGCACGGTGACCGGCGGCACGCCCGTGCCGATGTCCATCATTGCCCGCCTCAACCTCGACGCGCAGGCGATCTCGGTCAGCCAGGCTTACAAGGATGCCGGCGTTGGCCTCGACTCCAGCCCGCTCAAGGCGATCTTCGCCGAGCGCAAGGCCGCCGGCGAGGAAGTCAATGTCGCCATGACCTTCCCCGGCGGCACGCACGATATGTGGATCCGCTATTGGCTTGCTGCTGGCGGCATCGATCCCACCAAAGAGGTCTCGCTGATCACCGTGCCGCCGCCGCAGATGGTCGCCAACATGAAGGTCGGCACCATGGACGCGTTCTGCGTTGGCGAGCCGTGGAACGAGCAGCTGGTGAACCAGGGCGTCGGCTTCACCGCCGCAACCACCGGCGAGCTGTGGAAGGGCCATCCGGAAAAGGCGCTGAGCCTGCGCAATGAGTTCATCGAAGCCAACCCGGTGGCTACCCAGGCTATCCTCATGGCGGTGATGGAAGCGGCGCAATGGGCCGACGCCATCGAAAACAAGGAAGAGCTGGCGCAGATCCTCGGCAAGCGCAGCTGGTTCAACATACCGGCCGCTGACGTTGCCGGGCGCCTCAAGGGCGACATTAACTATGGCAATGGCCGCGTCGCCACCGCGACCGGGCTCGAAATGAAGTTCTGGAAGGACCATGCGTCCTACCCGTTCAAAAGCCACGACGCTTGGTTCCTCACCGAGAATATCCGCTGGGGCTATCTGCCGGGCTCCACCGAGATCACCGCCACGGTCGATCAGGTCAACCGCGAAGACATCTGGCGTGGCGCCGCTGCCGCGCTCGGCGTTGCTGCCGCCGACATTCCGGAAGGCACCTCGCGCGGGCCGGAAACCTTCTTTGACGGCAAGATCTTCGATCCGGCCAACCCGACTGCCTATCTCGATAGCCTCGCCATCAAGGCGATGGCCTGACCCAACGCGGTGCGGGGACCAATCCCCGCGCCCTTTCCGGCCTTGCCCCGAAAGGACACCTGATCATGACCGCCACCATCCAACGCCTCGTCACCCCGGCCACGCCCACGGTCCCTGCCAAGGCCGACGTCATCGCCTTGCCCAAGCCCGCCTCGCGCCCGAGTTCCTGGCAGAAGACGCTCGGGCACGTTGCCGCCAATGTCATTCCGCCGCTGGTGGTGATGGCGCTGGGCCTGTTCATCTGGGAAATCCTCTGCTCGACGCCGGGCGCCTCCCTGCCGGCCCCGAGCCGCATCTGGACGGAAGCCGCGGAGCTGATCTACAGCCCGTTCTTCGATTACGGCCAGGGCGATATCGGCCTTGGCTTGCGTGTCCTGACCTCGTTGCAGCGAGTGGCCATCGGCTTCGGCCTCGCCGCCGTCATCGGTGTCATGGTCGGCGCGCTGATCGGACAGTCGATCTGGGCGATGCGAGGGCTCGACCCGATCTTCCAGATCCTGCGCACCGTGCCACCACTGGCCTGGCTGCCGTTGTCGCTGGCCGCCTTCATGGATGCGGCACCCTCGGCAATCTTTGTGATCTTCATCACCTCGGTCTGGCCGGTGCTCATCAACACTGCTGTCGGCGTGCGCAATATCCCGCAGGACTATCACAACGTCGCGCGCATACTTCAGCTCAACCAGCTCGAATTCTTCTTCAAGATCATGATCCCGGCGGCAGCGCCCTATATCTTCACCGGCCTGCGCATCGGCATAGGCCTCAGCTGGCTGGCTATCGTCGCGGCTGAAATGCTGACCGGCGGCGTGGGCATAGGCTTCTTCATCTGGGATGCGTGGAACAGCTCGCGCCTCTCCGACATCATCGTGGCGCTGGCCTATATCGGACTGGTTGGGTTCATCCTCGACAAGCTCGTATCGGCCATCGGCGCCTTCGTCACCCGCGGCACATCGGCCAACTGAGGATGCCAGCCATGACTTATCTCAAGATCGAAAATGTCGACAAGCACTTCGACCGCGGCGGCGTGCGCTCCGAGGTCCTCAAGGATGTCAGCCTCGATATCGCCCAGGGCGAGGTGATCTCGATCATCGGCCATTCCGGTTGCGGCAAATCCACCCTGCTCAACCTGATTGCCGGCCTGACCGAAGTCTCCTCCGGCGGCATCCAGCTCGAAGGCCGCGAGGTCAACGGTCCTGGCCCGGAGCGCGCCGTGGTGTTCCAGAACCACTCGCTGCTGCCCTGGCTGACGGTCTATGAAAACGTCAATCTTGCCGTCGCCAAGGTGTTCGGCCGCAGCAAGACCGGCGCCGAACGCCATCACTGGATCATGCAGAACCTCGACCTGGTGCAGATGAGCCACGCCAAGGACAAGCGCCCGACTGAGATTTCCGGCGGTATGAAGCAGCGTGTCGGCATCGCCCGAGCCCTGGCCATGCAGCCCAAGATCCTGCTGCTCGACGAGCCCTTCGGCGCGCTCGACGCCCTCACCCGCGCCCACCTGCAGGATGCCGTCATGGATATCCAGAAGCGCCTGGGTTCGACCATGATCATGATCACCCACGACGTCGACGAGGCGGTGCTGCTCTCCGACCGCATCGTGATGATGAGCAACGGCCCTTCCGCCAGGATCGGCGAGGTGCTGGACGTACCGCTGGAACGCCCCCGCAACCGCATCGAGCTCGCAAGCGATCGCACCTACCTTAAATGCCGCGAGGCGGTGCTGAAATTCCTTTACGAGCGCCACCGCTTCGTTGAAGCCGGTTGAGGACTGACCATGACCGAAAAACTCGTCATCATCGGCAACGGCATGGCCCCCGGCCGCGCCCTCGAAAAGCTCTTCGAGACCGATCCGGGCCGCTACAGCGTCACCATTTTCAACGCCGAGCCGCGCGTCAACTACGACCGCATCATGCTTTCGCCGGTGCTGTCGGGTGAAAAGTCCTTCGAGGACATCATCATCCATGGCGATCATTGGTACGTCGAAAACCAAATCCTGCTCTACAAGGGGCACAAGGTCGTCGAGATCGATCGCGAGAACCGTATCGTGCGCTCCGAACAGGGCGCGACCGCAGAATATGACAAGCTGATCATAGCCACCGGCTCGGTGCCGTTCATCATTCCGGTGCCCGGACACAAACTTGCCGGCGTGCTGACCTACCGCGATCTCGATGACGTTCACGCCATGATGCTGGCAGCCAAGGCACGCGGCCATGCCGTCGTCATCGGCGGCGGCCTGCTCGGCCTCGAAGCGGCCGCAGGGCTGATCAACCAAGGCATGTCGGTCACGGTTCTTCACGTTAATCCGACCCTGATGGAGCGCCAGCTCGATCCGGCCGCGGGTTATCTGCTGCAGCGCGAGCTTGAACGCCGCGGCATCCAGGTCATCACCAAGGCCAACACCAGGGAAATCCTTGGCACCGACCGTGTCGAAGCTGTGTTGCTCGATGACGGTACGCGCATCAAGGCCGATATCGTCATCATGGCCGTGGGCATCCGCCCGAACGGGGCGCTCGCCAGGGAAGCCGGCCTCGCGGTCAATCGCGGCATCGTCGTCACCGACCAGATGCAGACCTCGGACCCGGCCGTTTATGCGCTGGGCGAGTGCGCCGAAGTCGGCGGCACCTGCTATGGCCTCGTCGCGCCGCTTTACCAGCAGGCCAATATCGTCGCGGCCCATCTCGGCGGCGACCACGGCGCCACCTTCGTGCCGCAATACACCGCAACGCGCCTCAAGGTGACCGGCATCGACCTCTATTCGGTCGGTGATTTCGGCGAGGGCGAGGACCGCGAGGAAATCGTGCTGCGTGACGCCACGGCCGGCGTCTACAAGCGCCTGATCCTGCGCGACGAAAAAATCATTGGCGCCGTGCTCTATGGCGAGACTGCTGACGGCCCGTGGTTCTTCGACATGCTCAAGAACCAGACCGATACCCGCGCCATGCGCGACACGCTTATCTTTGGACATGCCTATCAGGGGGGCTCCCCCCTGGACCCTATGGCGGCCGTTGCAGCATTGCCGGATGAGGCAGAGATTTGCGGCTGCAACGGCGTGTGCAAGGGCAAGATCACAGGTGCCATCACCGCCAAGGGCCTGACCACCCTAGACGGCGTTCGCGCCCACACCAAGGCCTCGGCCTCATGCGGTTCCTGCACGGGCCTCGTCGAACAACTGCTCCACGCGACGCTGGGCGATGGCTATAGCCCCGCTGCCGTGCCGCCGATGTGCGCCTGCACCGAGTTGGGCCATGACGACGTCCGCCGCCTGATCATCGCCAAGTCGCTGAAGTCCATTCCGCAGGTGATGCAGGAGCTGGAGTGGAAAACCTCCTGCGGCTGCGCCAAGTGCCGGCCGGCGCTGAACTACTATCTCGTCGCCGATTGGCCGGGTGAGTACGAGGACGATGGCCAGTCGCGCTTCATCAACGAACGCGTCCACGCCAATATTCAGAAGGACGGCACCTATTCGGTGGTGCCGCGCATGTGGGGTGGCATGACCAGTCCCAAGGAATTGCGCGCCATTGCCGACGTCGCCGACAAGTTCGCCATTCCGGCGGTCAAGGTTACCGGCGGCCAGCGCATCGATCTGCTCGGAGTGAAGAAAGAGGATCTTCCCGCAGTGTGGGCCGATCTCAATGCCGCCGGCATGGTCTCGGGCGCCGCCTATGCCAAGGGATTGCGCACTGTAAAGACCTGCGTCGGCTCGGACTGGTGTCGCTTTGGCACCCAGGATTCGACCGGCTTCGGTATCCGGCTCGAAAAGTTCATGTGGGGCGCCTGGACCCCGGCCAAGCTCAAGCTCGCGGTATCGGGCTGCCCGCGCAACTGCGCCGAGGCGACCTGCAAGGACATCGGCGTGATCTGCGTCGACAGTGGTTACGACATCCATTTTGCTGGCGCCGCGGGCCTCGACATCAAGGGCACCGAACTGCTGTGCCACGCCGACAGCGAAGACGAGGCGCTCGAGATTATCGTCGCGCTGACTCAGCTGTATCGCGAGCAGGGCCGCTATCTCGAGCGCATCTACAAATGGGCCAAGCGGGTCGGCACGCCTTCCATTTTGGCCAATGTCGTCACCGATCTCGACAAGCGGCGCGCCTATTACGACCGCTTTGTCTTCTCGCAGACCTTTGCCCAGATCGACCCGTGGGAAGAACGCGTCAACGGCAAGGATGCCCATGAATTTGCCGCCATGTCCGAATTCGGCATGCCGGTGGCGGCGGAATGATGACGATGACCAACCTTTTTTACCTTTCCCTCTGGGGGAGAGGTCGACGCGCAGCGTCGGGTGAGGGGGCCTTCCTCACACGCACGAAATGCCTTTCCGCAAAGGATCACTGGCAATGACCAACTGGATCGAAATCGGCAACATCAATGCCATTCCGCGCCGCGGCGCCCGTTGCGTCAATACGCCCTCCGGCAAGATCGCAGTCTTCCGCACGCAGGAAGACCAGATCTTCGCCATGGAAAACCGCTGCCCGCACCGCAACGGCCCGCTCAGCGAAGGCATCGTGCATGGGGCATCGGTCACCTGCCCGCTGCATAACTGGGTCTTCGACCTGACCACGGGCAAGGCACTCGGCGCCGATGTCGGCGGGGTCCGCACCTTTCCCATCGACGTGGTCGATGGCCGCATCTTCATCGCGTCAGAAGTCCTGGCCGTGGCGGCGGAATGAACCAGCCCGTCACCAGCACCGTCGTCCGCACAACCTGCCCCTATTGCGGGGTTGGCTGCGGGGTGCTGGCGACGCCGCAACCCGACGGGTCGGTCTCCATTGCGGGAGATCCCGATCACCCGGCCAATTTCGGCAGGCTCTGCTCAAAGGGTTCGGCGCTGGGCGAGACTCTCTCCCTCGATGGCCGCCTGCTTTACCCCGAAAGCGATGGCGCCAGAGTCACCTGGGACCAAGCGCTCGACCGCGTCGCCAACACGTTCAAGCAAGCCATCGCCGACTATGGGCCAGATTCGGTGGCCATCTACGGCTCGGGCCAGCTCCTCACCGAGGACTATTACGTCGCCAACAAGCTGATGAAAGGCTTCATCGGCTCGGCCAATATGGATACCAATTCGCGCCTCTGCATGGCCTCGTCTGTGGCCGGGCACAAGCGCGCCTTCGGGTCCGATACCGTTCCCGGCAATTACGAAGATCTCGAACTGGCCGACCTGATCGTGCTGGTCGGCAGCAATCTCGGCTGGTGTCACCCGGTACTCTACCAGCGCATCGTCAGGGCCAAGGCCGAGCGTCCCAATATGCGCGTGGTGCTCATCGATCCGCGCCGGACGGTGAGTGCCGATATCGCCGACCTACATCTGGCGGTGCAGTCCGATGGCGACAGTGCCCTGTTTGTCGGACTGCTGGGTTACCTGGCCCGCACTGGCATCACGGCGCCCGATTTTATGGAAAACCACACGTCCGGCGCCGAAGCCGCGCTGCTGGTTGCCGAAGACTGGCCGGTCAGCCGCATCGCGGAAGTCACCGGCCTTTCCGAGAAGTCCGTCCAGCTCTTTTACGACTGGTTCGCCAAAACCGAAAAGACCGTCACCGTCTATTCGCAGGGCGTCAACCAGTCGTCCTCGGGCACCGACAAGGTCAATGCCATCATCAATTGCCACCTGCTGACCGGCCGCATCGGCAGGCCCGGAATGGGGCCCTTCTCGGTCACCGGCCAGCCCAATGCCATGGGCGGCCGCGAGGTCGGCGGGTTAGCCAATATCCTTGCCGCCCACATGGACTTCACCCCCGACGCCATCGACCGCGTCGGCCGCTTCTGGGGCAGCGACAACGTCGCGACCAAGCCCGGCCTCAAGGCAGTAGATCTCTTCGCCGCCATGGGGCGCGGCGAGATCAAGGCGGTCTGGATCATGGCCACCAACCCGGTCGATTCCATGCCCGAAGCCGACGCAGTGCGCGCGGCGCTCGCCGCCTGCCCCTTCGTCGTAGTTTCCGACATCTCCGACCGGACCGACACCGGCCGGACCGCGCATGTCCGCCTCCCGGCCGCCGGCTGGGGCGAAAAGGACGGCACCGTCACCAATTCGGAGCGCCGTATTTCGCGCCAGCGTCCCTTTCTTGCCCTGCCGGGGGAAGCTCGCCCCGATTGGTGGATCATCAAGGAAGTCGGCAACCGCATGGGCTTTGAGCATGGCTTTGCCTATTTCAGCCCCGCCGAGATTTTCGCCGAGCATGTCGCCCTGACGGCGTTCGAGAACCACGGCAGCCGCGACCTCGATCTGTCCGGCCTGGTCGGGGTTGATTATGCCAGCCTGCCGCCGACGCAGTGGCCGGTGCGGCACAAGCCCGCCGCCCGCATGTTCGGCGATGGCCACTTCTTCACCCCCGACGGCAAGGCTCGCTTCGTTCCCGTACTGCCGCCGCCACCCTTTGCGCCATTGCCGGGAACCTTCATCCTCAATACCGGCCGCGTGCGCGATCACTGGCACACCATGACGCGCACCGGCAAAACGCCGCGCCTCTCGGCGCACTATGCCGAGCCCTTTGTCGAAATCCATCCGGCCGACGCCGACCGGCTCAATATCCGCCCGGCCACGCTGGTGCAGTTGAGCAATCGCCACGCCAGTGCCGTGGTCCGCGCCCTGGTCACCGATCGCCAACGCCGCGGCCATCTTTTCGTGCCGATGCATTGGACCGACCAATTCGCCTCCAATGGCCGCATCGACGCACTGGTCACCGCCAAGGTCGACCCTTTCTCCGCCCAGCCCGCCCTCAAGATGGCCGAGGTGCATGCCGAACCGATCCATACCCGTCTCTACGGCTTCTTCGTTTCGGCCCAGCGCCCGATGCTCGATACCGGCTATTGGGCCGTCGCCGAAGCCATCGGCGGCATGCGTGGGGAACTGGCCTGGTTCGACGAAGCTGCCGATTGGGATGGTTGGCTGCGCAGTGCCTTTGCTTTGCCCGCTGGCGCCAGCGTGCAAAGCGTGCTCGACGCCCGTTCTGGCCGCCGCAGCTTCGCCGTGCTCGACAATGGCCGGCTCGTTGCCGCGCTCTACACGTCGCCCGATCCGGTGCTGGTATCGCGGCAATGGGCGGTTGGCCTCCTCACCGCCGAGAGCCTCAATGCCTCCACCGTGCTGGCTGGCCGCCCCGGCGCCGACATGCCCGATAGCGGCGCGATTGTCTGCTCATGCTTCTCAGTCGGCAGCAATACCATCGCCGCCGCCGTCACCGACCAAGGCTGCACGACTGTCGAAGCTGTAGGCGCCTGCACCAAGGCCGGCACCAATTGCGGCTCCTGCCGCGCCGAAATCCGGGGGATCATCGATGCACATCGTCTCGCCGCCGCCGAATAAAGCCCGCATCGCTCGGCTAGCCGTGATGCCCGCAACAGCTGCCAGCAGGAAGACATCAAGGCGATGATGCTTAGCCGCGCTGAGCAGGGCAAGCATGTGGTTCGGCAAAAATCGGGTGACCCGATGGTTTCCGTGCCGGGGAAGAGATCGAGATGCTTGAACGGCGCGGCATTGCCCTCAGTGCCGTCCCCGTAATCACTTCGGTTTTCGGCTTGGCGAGTCGGCTGGGCATCTCGCTGATCCACCCCGACCACGCCCACTCCGTTCGGTTCGTAGCCAATCACTCCCGGAAGGGCGTCCTGCCCATACGCTGAAATGGGGTGCGCTCGCCGATCCCAGCACCACAGCAGTGACGACATGTCTCGTCGGACACTCCCCTATATCGTCCAGCAATTGCACGCTCAGGGCATGAGCCTCGGCACCCCGTATCACTCTCGTCGTCTGCTATATGGCGTCCACACCTAAATGCCGACTGCCCGCTTTCCACCGCCGAGCCGCCGGTCTGCATTCGACCCCATGCACGAACCCGCTTCGCGGGAGGGTGCGGGCGGCGGGGTCTCGGTTTCATTATAAGCTATTGATCGAGCGGCAGCTGATCTGACCATGGAGTTCCCTTCAACGAGAGGAACTTGCCATGGCTACTCTATCGACCGAGGCTCCTACCAGGCCGCTTCGCCAGCGGATGCAGCAGGATATGCTGATGC
>NZ_LAPV01000114.1 GCF_000971275.1 Devosia psychrophila
ATTCCGCGGAAGGCTCTTCACATGTCCTCTCTTGATCAATTTCTCGCGGCTTCACCGGATGCGATGATTGGTGGTGCAAGCTCGTGCTCACCCTGTTCGAGGTACGTCGCAAGCAGCGATAATTGATCTGTGCGGACGTATTCAGAGGGCCCTCTTTTCACCGAAGTGCAAGCGTTATGACGCGACGGAAGCAGCTGTTGCATAGTCCGTTCAAGGCATAGGCCACTTCTCAGGAATCTTTTCGGGGGGGGTCAACCGACTATATACCCGGCGTGGCCGCAAAGCTGCCGATCTGCTCAGGGGCGGGCGATGTCTATAATGGGGTGGAGGCTATGTTAGAACTCGGCGCAGCTGCTGGGTCCGGTTGTTTTGCCGTGACGGGCGTTGGTTCGGTTCACTCCGTTATCGCTTTGACGCTGGTCCGCGATCATCTCGACCATTGCCTATCCGACGCTGTGGGGACACTCGACGGCCCGGACCGCGCCCGGATCGACGAATTTCGCCACATAGCCAAATACCTCTAGGAAAATTTCATGCTGGCTGTTCTGCGCAATCGCACCTATCGTCAGCGATCTGGGCGAGCTCCCCAATGCCTTGCCATCGTTGTTGGTGCCCAACGTTCCGTTCACGCTGGAAACCCTCTGGATCATCCTGCCGACCTCAATCGCAGTTGCCGCAGTTGGTCTTCTGGAAAGCCTGCTCACAGCCTCCATCG
>NZ_LAPV01000115.1 GCF_000971275.1 Devosia psychrophila
AAAAAAAGCATGATCGCGGATGGGGACGAGCCAGAATGAGATATCCCGCATCCGAAAAGCTCGAGATCATCAGAATGGTCGAGCAGTCGCACCTGCCAACCCGTAAAACGCTGGACCGGCGTGGGAATCCCACGCCGGTCCTTTTATCGCTGGTATGACCGTTATCTCGGTGGTGGGCCCGAGGCATTGGAGGACCGGTCCTGCGCGCCCAGCCGGGTGTGGAACAGAACCCCGGCCAATATCCATAACCAGATCATGTGGCAGACCGACTTTACTTGACTTCAAGATCATCGGCTGGGGTTGGATGTACCTGTCCACCGTGCTCGACGATTACTCGCGCTACATCATCGCCTGGAAGCTGTGCAGCACCATGCGGGCCCAGGATGTGACCGACACACTGGACTTGGCCCTCACAGCCTCAGGCTGCGATCAGGCCCATGTGCATCACAAACCCCGCCTGCTCAGCGACAACGGCCCGAGCTACATCGCCGGTGAACTGGCCGATTATATCGAGGCCAAAGCCATGAGCCATGTTCGGGGCGCTCCAATGCATCCCCAGACCCAGGGCAAGATCGAGCGCTGGCACCAGACC
>NZ_LAPV01000116.1 GCF_000971275.1 Devosia psychrophila
GGGTAGCTATGTACGGAAGAGATAACCGCTGAAAGCATCTAAGCGGGAAACTTGCCTGAAGATGAGGATTCCCTGGAGACTTGATCTCCCTGAAGGGTCGTTCGAGACCAGGACGTTGATAGGCTGGGTGTGGAAGCGCAGTAATGCGTTCAGCTAACCAGTACTAATTGCCCGTGCGGCTTGATCCTATAACCGGTATGTTTCCGGCTGGGTCTGCCTTGTGCCTGATACAAACAAAAGCACAACCCCTTACTACATTCCCATATTGGCGACGCTGACCCAGTCAGCGACGCAACAAGTCATAGCCTGGTGACCATAGCGAGTCGGTACCACCCCTTCCCATCCCGAACAGGACCGTGAAACGACTCCGCGCCGATGATAGTGCGGATTCCCGTGTGAAAGTAGGTCATCGCCAGGCTCTCCCCTCAACACCCCAGCTCTTACACAGAGCTGGGGTGTTTGCTTTTATGCACTGCTGCAACACGCAGCGATCCGCCGGCCAGACCCGGCAACCCCCTCCTCTGCTCTCCCGCACAAAACAAAACGCCTCACAACGGAGGCGTCCGCAGGCTCCCATGCAAGGGTGCTT
>NZ_LAPV01000117.1 GCF_000971275.1 Devosia psychrophila
GTCGAGGAGATCGCCGTCACGCCCGCCAACATCAACGACGGCAAGGCCGGTCCTGATACTCTACCCGACAATCCCGGCGAGGTGTTTGCCGACAGCGCCTATTGCGGCAACCATTTCGGCGACGCGGTGCGCGCCAAGGGCGGAACGCCGCGCATCGTCGCCACCGGTATGTGGGGCAAAGACGAAGCGGAAACACTGGCGCGCCTTGATGCCTGGAACCAACCAATCCACCGCATTCGTGGCCGGATTGAGAAGATCTTTGGCACCTGGAAACGAAGCTACGGCCTTCGCCGGATGCGATGGCGAGGGCTTGCCAAGGCAGGCGTTCAAATACGCATCACTGCCATCGCCTACAATATGAAACGCAGTTTGAACATCATCGCCATGGCTGGATAGCGTGCAAAACTTGACGGACGCTCACACGGGAGCGTCACAAGCCACAGCCGACGACGTTGGCGCTGATATCTTTGTGCCATCTATGTCAATCGGACACCGGATATGAGCGCCCAATGACAGCCATCCACCTAGAAAGCCGAAAAGCTCAAACAAAATCAACGCAAAAGCTCCCCGCGCACAGGTCTCATTAG
>NZ_LAPV01000118.1 GCF_000971275.1 Devosia psychrophila
CGCCAGGACTTGTCCTGGGCCGGCGCGTGGCGCCAGCGGCTGGCCTTACAGAACGCTGCCGCGGCGGTGAATTTAATCGGCCGGCGCGAGGATGCATCCACTCTGCGCGATACCCATTATTTGCGCAGCGCCGGCGATGATCCTGGCCCCTCCGGTCACCTCTTAATGGCCTGGCGCCGCTTGGCCAGCCGTACGACCAGTTGCGATGAGCAATCCGTGCGCCCGGTTGCGGAGCAGCATTTTGCGCTGCAATGGGATGACGCCCTCGCCGAGGTGGTGGCCAATGCGGAGGATATGGTGGTGTCGTCGCGGCCGGCGCCAATACTGGCGGCCGAGATTGCCGCCGCCGTCTACAGGGCCCGGCCCGATGCCGAATTGTTGGCGTTCTGGCTCGCCGACATGCTGCTCGCCCAGAAGTTCAGATGGCCCGTTCCGGTGCCGCTGTTGATGGGGCAGGTGGCCTCGCCGGTCTTCAAGTCCGGCGAGAACCGCAAGCGCATCCGGCCGGGAGCAGAAGGCTGGGGCCGGGCGGTGTTTTTGGCCTACGCTACGGCGGCGGCGGAGGCTTGCGATCTCGGGATAGAGC
>NZ_LAPV01000119.1 GCF_000971275.1 Devosia psychrophila
CTTGGCGGCGCCGACTTCAAGGTTCTCGCCACCAGTGTCTACGAGCAGGTGCTTTTCTACATCGACTGGTCCTTTGCCGCGGTCATGGCGAACGTGCTGCTGGTGATGATGCTGATCATCGCCGCCATCGGCTCGCGTCTCGAGATGCGCCTGCACAGGAAGCTCCACTTCTAGAAACCGGTGATCGATATGAACCGAATTGTCTCTGGCCTGTTCCGAGTCTCCATCGTTCTCGTAATGGCGTTCATCACCCTGCCGCTCATTGTAGTGATGGCAGCCTCACTCAGTCCCAGCTCTCAAGTGACCCTGGTTCCGTGGGAGTGGACCGTGCGCTGGTATGGCGACCTGGTCGCGCGTCGATGGATCGATCCCTTTATCCTCAGCGCCCAAATCGCCGTACTCGTGTCTTGGATCAGTGGGGTACTGGGCCTGCTCGCGGCCTATGTAGTCGCCTTTGAAAAGTGCCCAGGTCACGCCGCGATCATGTCGTTTCTGCTCTCGCCATTGGCTGTGCCCCAAGTCGTCAAGGGGCTGTCGATCGTCCTATTTCTTTCTTCCGCCGGGCTCTATCCGATGGCTCG
>NZ_LAPV01000012.1 GCF_000971275.1 Devosia psychrophila
GTCTTGGCTTGGTGCAAGCGGGGATTTTGCGCCGCCGACATTGCCGAGTTAATGGGGCTCAAAGAGCCAAGCGTGCGTTTCCATATGCAGGGCGCGCGCCGCAAACTTGGTGCCAACAACATTCAACAAGCGATTGGCACTGCAACGGATCATCGATTGATCTAGAATCAATGGAATTGTTTGCGGTCGCATTTCGGCACGTATCCTAGCCACTCAATGAGCTGGGCGAGACGCCGTTCATGGTTATCTAGTTTCTCAACGGCAATGCGATAGGACGCACTAGCGCGTATCAGCTGCGCAGCGTTCTCTAAATGCGAATCCGACAGTCGGCTCAGCCGCTCGAAACGGCGCTGCGCAAGGCCAAGATAGTGTCGGTAGGACAGTATCGCTGCAACCGTCTCATGCTCGAGGGCATCGCCACCGTTTGCAGCGGGCAAGCGTATTTTACATGCAGAGGGTAGAGCGGCGGTCATCGGCGATTTCTGGTTGTTGGTGTCGCGGTCCTGCATGCCGTCGTTTGGCAATAGGCGGTATGAATGCATTTTAGGTTGCGCAAGCTGCACAAGCCATATGACTATCGGATGACAGGGCAGCTAGTTGCCGCGAAAAGCACCAGAACCGAGGGGTCACCGAGGTGGTAAGCCACAGACAATTAGGAGGAATATCGGATATGCGGGCGCACATCATCAGAGCCGTATATGTCCACGTCTGTCCCGACAACGCATTGTGAACTGGTCCGAGGAGCAAAAGCGGAAGCAGTCTGATGTCTGGCTCGAATGCATCGCGCGGTCCCGAACAGTCGCCGAGGCCCTGCGAACGATGCGAGATCATTATGGCTTGTCGAACGTCACTTACCATCTGGCACAGACGGTAGTGGGAGACGTAGATTCACCTTACGTGCGAACCACTTACCCGGACCCTTGGGTGGCGCGGTATCTTCTAAAGGGCTACGTTCGCGTCGATCCGGTTACTCGAGAGGGGTTCGCTCGATCATTGCCTTTCGATTGGGGTGAAGTCGAGACCAGCCCTTTGGACGAGCTTTTTCTGATAGATGCTGCAAAACATGGCGTTGGCAGTCAGGGCTATTCTATTCCAATCACTGACAAGGCCAAGCGGCGGGCGCTACTTTCGGTGAATTCGGCGCTTCCTGAACTCGGTTGGCGGAAGCTCACGGCACGCTTTCTCGATGAGTGGGTAGTTCTGGGGCAACTAGTCCATCGGATTGCAGTCGCCGAACTCTACGGGGAGCGTGATCCGGTGCCGGCACTTTCTCGTCGAGAGATCGAATGTCTGCATTGGACCGCTTTGGGCAAAGACCACAAAGATATTGCGGTTATTTTGAGCTTATCCGAGCACACCGTGCGGGACTACACGAAGTCCGCTCGATTAAAACTGGGATGCGCCACACTCTCTGCAGCCGCCACACGAGCAAGTCACTTGCGCATCATAAGTCCCTGGCCGTCAGGAACCCCCTGAACCGAGGGATCGATTTGAGGGGATTTCTGATTATTCAGAAAGCACGCATGTTTTCCGCAAGAGCCCTGAGCGGAGAGAACGGCGATGATCGTATCAGTACAAACATTCGAGCATCGGGAATATTCAGATGTGATCTTGCAAATGTTTCAAGCACGCAAAAAGGTGTTCTTCGATACATTGCAGTGGGATGTCTCGGTTCAAGGTGAATGTGAACGGGACCAGTATGACGAGATGGATCCTGTGTATCTCGTCTGGTGCGACCAGGAGCGGTCCCGCCATTACGGCAGCATGAGACTGATGCCGACGACAGGGCCGACGCTTCTTCACGACGTCTTCAGGTGCACGTTCCCTGATGCCGCCAGTTTGGCTGCCCCCGGCATATGGGAAGGCACACGCATGTGCCTCGACGAGGCGGCATTAGCGGCCGACTACCCTCAGATTGCTCGGGGTCGGGCGTTCAGCCTTCTGCTGGTGGCGCTATGCGAATTTGCTTTGGAACACGGTATTCATACCCTGGTTTCAAATTATGAACCGCACGTCAAACGGCTTTACTCCCGAGCGGGGGCGCGTGTTCATGAGCTGGGGCGCGCAGAGGGCTTCGGGCGATCTCCGGTATGTTGCGGCCGGTTGGAAATCTC
>NZ_LAPV01000120.1 GCF_000971275.1 Devosia psychrophila
AGGTAGGTTTTTGCATCGAATGTTGACCCACGTATAGAACACTGTCCCGCTCGGCAACGAGCGGGAGATCGGAGTGATCGACGTGGCCATACTGAGCATCATTCGACGCTGGCATCTTCGCGACCAGATCCCGCTGCGCGAGATCGCCAGACGCCTGGGCATCTCCAGGAACACGGTCAGGCGCTATCTGCGCGCTGACACCACGGCACCGGCCTATCCTGCACGGCAGAGCCCGAGCAAGCCCGACGGCCATGCCGCCAAGCTCTCCGCCTGGCCCAAGACCGAGGCCAACAAGCCACGCAAGCAACGGCGCACACTCAAGCAGATTCACGCCGATCTGTGTGCACTGGGCTTCACCGGCTCCTACGATCGCGTTGCTGCATTCGCTCGCCGCTGGCGTCAGGAGCAACAGGAGCAAGCCCGTACGTCGGGACGCGGCACCTTTGTCCCGCTGCGCTTCGCAGAAGGTGAGGCCTTTCAGTTCGACTGGAGCGAGGACTGGGCGGTCATCGCCGGCGAGCGCACCAAGCTGCAGGTGGCCCAGTTCAAGCTGAGCCACAGCCGCGCAGAACTCT
>NZ_LAPV01000121.1 GCF_000971275.1 Devosia psychrophila
GGTTCGAACAGATAATGGCTGGCCATCGCCGCGAACCGGGCGTTGACCTGCCGGGCTTTGCCGGAGCCGATCCGATCGACCGCAGTCTTCATGTTGTCGAAGATGCCGCGACGGGGGACGCCGCCCAGCACCCGGAACGCCTGGGTCATGGCGTCAAACAGCATCTCGTGGGTCTGCAGCGGATAGGCCCGAACGATGAACGCCCGGCTGTGCGACAGCTTGGTATGAGCCACCTGCAGCTTGGTACGCTCGCCGCCCAGGATGGCCCAGTCTTCGCTCCAGTCGAACTGGAAGGCCTCGCCCGGCCCGAACACCAGGGGAACGAAGGTACCGCGCCCGCTGGTTTGCTGTTCGCGCTGCCGTTCCGCTTTCCAGGCCCGCACAAACGCAGCCACCCGCTCGTAAGAACCCTCATAGCCCAGTACCACCAGATCGGCATGCATCTGCTTGGCCGTGCGCCGCTGCTTGCGCGATTTACCGGCTTCCACGCGCAGCCAGTCGGAGAGCTTTTGCGCAAACCGATCAAGCTTGCTGGGCCGCGCAGGAACCTTGAACTTCGGCTCCACCGTGTCGGC
>NZ_LAPV01000122.1 GCF_000971275.1 Devosia psychrophila
CCCCCTCGACGGGGGAGGCTGGGTGGGGGCGCCGTTTGGCCCACATATTGCGGCCAGCCCACCCCCCCCTTTGATCCCTCCCCGCAAGGGGGGAGGGTGTCGACTGCTAAATCGCTGCCAAGGCTGGCCGCCGTGTCGTGGTCACGATGAAAGTCACGATGAACGTCGCGCTCATCAGCAGGACGATGGTCGGCGCGGGGGCTGAGTCGATGAAGAAGCTGGCGTAGATGCCGACTATCGAGCTCAGTACCGATACCGTCACCGCGATCAGCATCATCGGGGCAAAGCGCTTGGAGATGAGGTAGGCGATGGCGCCGGGGGCGACCAAGAGAGCGATGACCAGCACGATACCGACGGCAGTGAGGGCCGCGACGATGGTCAGCGACAGCAGTGCAAGCAGGCCATAATGCAGCCAGCGCACCGGCAGGCCGATGGCGCCGGCCTGTTGCGGATCGAAGGTGAACAGTAGCAGGTCGCGCCATTTGGCGAGGACGATCAACGTGACGGTCAAGGCGATGATGCCGGTCTGGATCAGGTCGCCCGCGCTGACGCCGAGAATGTCGCCGAACAGGATATGGTCGAGATGCACGTCGGTCTGAGTCGAGGTGTAGAGCACGATGCCGAGGCCGAACAGGCCGGCAAACACCACGCCCATCACGGTGTCTTCCTTGATGCGCGAGTTTTCCTTGAGATAGCCGACCGACAGCGCACAACCCATGCCGGCGGCGAAGGCCCCGACGCCGAGGGGCAAGCCGACGATATAGGCCAGCACGACGCCCGGTAACACCGCATGGGAGATGGCGTCGCCCATCAGCGACCAGCCCTTGAGGACGAGAAAGCAGGAGAGCAAGGCCGTCGGGATTGCCACCATAACAGCGATGGTCATGGCCTGGGTCATGAAGGGGAAGGTGAAGGGCCAGAAAGCGTAGGTGAGAAACTCGCTCATGCCGCGATCTCCGCTTTGGCCTTGCGGCGCGATGCCAGCAGCCCGTGCTTGGGGGCCAGGAAGAAGGCGGTGAGGAACACCAGCGTCTGCAGCACCACGATGACGCCGCCGGTGGCCCCATCGAGGAAGAAGGAAATATAGGCGCCAAACAGCGACGACAGCGTGCCCACGGCAATGGCGATCAGGATCAGCCGCGGAAAGCGGTCGGTGAGCAGATATGCCGTGGCGCCGGGTGTCACCACCATGGCGATGACCAGGAATGCCCCGACGGTTTGCATGGCGGCGACGGTGCAAGCAGCCAAGAGGGTGAAGAAAATCACCCGCAGCAGCGGCGGATTGAGCCCGATCGAGCGCGCATGGCTCTCATCGAAGAAGGTGACCATCAGGTCCTTCCAGATGAAGAACATGACGATCAGCGTCACTACGGAAATGATCACCAATTGCAGCGTATCCTCGGGCGTTACCGCGAGGATGTTACCCATCACGATGGTCTGGATATTGACCGAGGTCGGCGACAGCGAAATCATGAACAGGCCGAGGCCGAAGAAGGCCGTGAAGATCAGCCCGATGACGGCATCTTCCTTGAGCTTGGTGCGCTGGGTCAGGAACAGCATCGCCGCCGCAGCGAGGCCGCCGGAAAAGAAGGCGCCGATGGAAAAGGGGAGTCCCAGCATATAGGCGCCGGCGACGCCGGGGACGATCGAGTGGCTGAGGGCGTCGCCGATCAGCGACCAGCCCTTGAGCATCAGATAGGCCGAGAGGAAGGCACAAACGCCGCCGACGAGGGCCGAAACCCACATGGCGTTGATCATATAGTGGTAGTTGAAGGGCAGCAGCAGGTGTTCGATCATTCCTCGATCCTGTCCGACTGCTTGGTGGTCATCTTGCCCTTTTCGCCATACATAACGAGCGGCCGCTCATCGTCGGTCAGCACCGAGATATGGCGCGGATCGTCGTCATCATGCAGCCCGGCACCGGCCAGCACGAAGTGGCGCAGCGCGCCGCCGAAAGTCTCTTCAAGCCACTCGCGGGTGAACACTTCCGAGGTCGGGCCGGAGGCGATGACCGTACCTTTGACCAGCACGGTGCGGTCGCAAAATTCGGGCACCGAGCCGAGGTTGTGGGTCGAGACCAGCATCACCTTGCCCTCGGCGCGCAGGGCGCGCAGCAGGGCGATGATGGCGTCCTCGGTGCCGACATCGACGCCGGTGAATGGCTCGTCGAGCAGGATCACTTCGCTCTGTTGTGCCAAGGCGCGGGCGAGGAAGACGCGCTTCTTCTGCCCGCCGGACAGTTCGCCGATCTGGCGGTGACGATATTCAACGAGGTTCACCCGTTCCAGCGCCTGCGTGACCGTGTCGTGGTCGATTTTCCTGGGGCGGCGCAGCATGCCCATGTGGCCGTAGCGGCCCATCATCACCACGTCTTCGACCAGCACCGGAAAATTCCAGTCGACGTCTTCGGACTGCGGCACGTAGGCGACGAGATTGCGCTTCAGCGCCTGCTTGCCGGGCACGCCGAGGATTTCGACCGAGCCACCGGCCAGCGGCACGAAGCCCATGATGGCCTTGAACAGGGTGGACTTGCCCGAGCCGTTGACCCCGACCAAAGCCGTGATCGAGCCGCGCGGGATGGTGAAGCTGGCGTGTTTAATGGCGGTGGTGCCGTTGCGATAGGCCACGGTGATGTCACTCACCGCAAGGCCGGGCGCGCCAGTGATCTGCGTCATGTCGTTCATTGAGTAAGGCCTTGCACGATGGTGTTGGCGGTGACGGAGAGCAGATCAAGATATGTCGGCACCGGGCCGTTCGGTTCCGACAGCGAATCCACATACAGCACGCCGCCATATCTGATGTCGGTCTCGCGGGCGACCTGTTGGGCCGGCTTGGCCGAGATGGTGCTCTCAGAGAAAATGGCGGGGACGGCGTTTTCACGCACCGCGTCGATCACCAGACGCACCTGCTGCGGCGTTCCCTGCTGGTCGGCGTTGATCGGCCAGAGATAAAGCTCCTTGAGTCCGAAATCGCGCGTCAGGTAGCTAAAGGCGCCTTCCGAGGTGGCGAGCCAGCGGCGCTGCTCGGGAATGGCATCGATGGCAGCACGGATCGGCGCCACGGTCGCCGTGATCTGCGCCGAGTAGGCGGCGGCATTGGCGGCATAGGTCGCGGCATTAGCCGGGTCGGCTTCGGCGAAGGCGGCGCGGATATTTTCGACATAGATCAGCGCATCGGTCGGGGACATCCAGGCATGCGGATTGGGCTTGCCGGCATACGGCCCTTCGCCAATGCCCATCGGCTCGATACCGTCGGTGACAATCGCCGACGGCACGTCGCCGAGATTGGACAGGAACTGCTCGAACCACTGTTCGAGGTTGAGCCCGTTCCACAGGATCAGGTCGGCGTCCTGCGCGGAAATCAGATCGCCCGGCGTTGGCTGGTAATTGTGGATCTCCGCGCCGGGCTTGGTGATCGAGACCACATCGGCCGCCTCGCCCGCCACGTTGCGCGCCATGTCGGCAATGATGGTGAAGGTGGTGACCACCTTGAAGCGGTCCTGGGCGGCGGCAGGAAAAGCCGCAACCAGCGTCGCGGCGACGACCAAGGCAAAAAACTCACGACGGCGCATTACGCACTCCTGATCGAACGCGACCAGAGGTAGGCTAATTGCAAATCATTCGCAATAGCAAATTCTGGTGATGTGAATTTGCCCGATAGCCTCGCAAAGTGCGGCGGCCACCCTTATATCGGTCAATTACGATGGTAGGAGTTCGTCATGGTTGCCTTGTCCATTCTGGATCTCGTGCGGGTTAACGAAGGCTCGAGTCCCAGGGAGGCGCTGGACAACGCCCGCGATCTTGCCGCCCATGCCGAAAGCCTGGGCTACACCCGCTACTGGATTGCCGAGCATCACAACTTTCCCGGCATTGCCAGCGCCGCGACCTCCGTTGCCTTGGCGCATATTGCAGCTGGCACGAAAACCATCCGCGTTGGAGCCGGCGGCATCATGTTGCCCAACCATGCGCCCATGGTCATTGCCGAGCAATTCGGCACGCTGGCGCATCTCTACCCCGGACGTATCGATCTCGGCTTGGGCCGGGCGCCCGGCACCGACCAGATGACCATGCGTGCCCTGCGCCGCTCGCTGACCAATTCCGACAATTTCCCGCAGGACGTCTTGGAACTGCAGGCCTATTTCGCGCCGGCTGGCCCAGAACAGCGCCTGCAGGCGGTTCCGGCAGCAGGGACCGAGGTTCCACTCTGGATCCTGGGCTCGAGCACCTATGGCGCCCAACTCGCGGCCGAACTCGGCCTCCCTTATGCTTTTGCCTCCCATTTTGCGCCCGACTCGCTGATGGTAGCGCTCGAGGTCTATCGCAGCCGGTTCAAACCCTCTGAACAGCTGGCCGCGCCGCACGCCATGATCGGCGTCAACATCATTGCGGCCGAAACCGATGCAGAGGCGCGCCGGCTCGCCACCACCCAACAGATGTCCTTCGCCAATATTTTCCGCGGTGCGCGCGGCCTCAGCCAGCCGCCGATCGACAATATCGACGACTACTGGTCGCCCGCCGAAAAAGCCCAGGCAGCAAATATGCTCGCCAATTCCATCTATGGATCGGCCGATACCGTCCGCGAGGGCATTGCGGCCTTGGTGGCCCGGACCGGTGCGGAAGAGTTGATGATTGTTTCGGACGTGTTCGACCACGAGAAGCGCCTGCGCTCGTTCGAGATTATCGCCGGCAGCCTGTAGGTTCCGTCAGACCGGCAAGTTCGCAGCGCTAGGGTCGGTGGCATCAGGCAAGGTTGACGCATCGCGGGGCCGGTGCCAAATCAGCGCACATATTGGCCCCACAATCCGCGCGGAGTTTCCGTGCCAACTGTGCGACGGTCGATCTGCAGTTTTGGGAACGACGAATGACGGACCGGTCTATCCATATCGCTTTGACCTTCGACGACAACTTCTGGGCACCGGCCTATGCGACGATGCGCTCGATCTGTCTGTTCAGCAAGCGGCGTTCGGATCTGGTGTTTCACCTGCTGCACCGGACGCTGACATCGCAGCACAAGGTCGACCTGGAGGCGATTTCCAGTGAATTCGGGGCGTCGCTGCGCTGGTATGACCTCGATCAGTCAACGCTGTTCAAGGACATTGCGGCCCGCATGCCCGAAAACAAGCGGCTGTCCAATATCGTCTATGCCCGCCTTATCATCGATCAGCTAATGGACCCCAGTATTGCGCGCACTCTCTATCTCGACTGCGACATGCTGGTGCGCGACGACATTGCGACACTTTATGACTGGGACATGCAGGGCGCGCCGATAGCCGCGGTGCGGGACTCGATCGGCGCCTGGCTTACCGCTGGGCGGGACGTCGCCAGCAATCGGGACATATTCGATGTCGCCGAGCCCTACTTCAACGCCGGACTGGTGCTGATCGACGTTGCCCAATGGCGCGCCGCCGATATCATCGGCTACATGGAGCGCGCCTATGCCGAAGGGGTGATGCAGCGCATCTACTACGATCAGGACCTGCTCAATCTGGTGTTTCGTGGTCGATGGCTGCAACTGCCGTGGCGCTGGAACACCATAGATGCGCGGCCGGTGCATGAAGGGCTCGATCCGGCCATCCTGCATTACACAGGCAAAGCCAAGCCGTGGTTTATCATCACCGGCATGAGGCGCTCCGTGGCGTTCACCCGCTTCTACCGTCACGTCATGACCAACAAGATATTCTACGACTTTGCACGTCATCGCCGTAACCGGTGGTGGCGCAGGATGTTGCGGCTGGATCGGTCGTAGAGGGGCGCCGAGGCCGCAATGGCTAGGGGTTTGACGCGCGACGCAATTTGCACTGGCGCGATGGCGGGCAATCTGCCTAACTGACCCGAACCCGCATCGGGCATGCTTGGAGGGGGCATGAAAGCGCCAAGCTTGTCGCTCAGCCAGAGATTGCTGCTGCTGACTGCCGTTGCCCTGCTGCCGGCCCTGGCTATTCTCGGCTTCAATGAATTTACCCTGCGCAAAGCCCGTGAGGCCGAAGTGCATAACTTTGCCCTGCGGCTCAGTGAACTGGCGGCGCTGGAAATGGACCGCGTTATCACCGGCGCCGGAGCGCTGATGGTCGCGGTGGCCAATGTGCCCGTGGTGCAGGACGGCGATAGCGGCTGCGAGACCTACCTCGATCGTCTGGGCGTGCTGCTGCCACAGGTGACGCTGATCAATATTACCGATCTCGACGGCAACAGCATCTGCGCCAACAGCAAAGTTGCAGGCGACCTGCGCCCCGAAGTCAGCACCAATGTTCGCGCAGAACTGCGCTCGGCCTTCTTCCGGGTCGGCGAGTATACCGAGAGTTCGCGCGGCCCGGGGCTGCTGATGGGCACGCAGCGCACCGCTGCCGACGGTACGATCAACGGTTACGTGCTGGCCACAGTCAGTCTCGACTATCTCGGTCAACTGCTCAAGGAGCGCCCGTTTGCCCAAGGTAGCGCCCTGACCATCGCCGACCGCACCGGCATGATCATCGCTCGCGAACCCTTCCCTGAAGATTTCGTGGGTACGCGGATACCGGATGCCTTCATGTCCCGGGTTACCGGAACCGAATCGGGCACCATGCAGGTGGTCAGCCAGGACGGTACCGAACGTATTCTCGGCTATCAGCCCGCCAGTCGTCCCCTGGGCCTCTATGTGAGCGCTGGATCAGGACTGACGGACGCCATGGCGCCGATCAATGACGCGACCGTTCGCGGCGTGATCCTGGCCGCGGTCGGCGGCTTGGTGGCGCTGTTGCTGGCGCTGAGTTTTGGCCGGCAATTCATCCGCCGCCCGGTGCTGCGCCTGCTGCGCACCATCCGTGCCTGGCGCTCGGGCGATCGTGGCGCGCGCACCGGCATGGTCGGCAAGGCGGAATTCCACCAGGTCGGCGAGGCCATCGACGAACTGCTCGATGAATTGAGCCAGCGCCAATTGGCGCAACAGGAGGCCGAGCAGCATCGAGACCTCCTGGCGCGTGAACTCGACCATCGCATCAAGAACTTGCTGGCTACGGTGCAGGCCGTGGCGCGACAGAGTTTCCGCAATTCCGACGTTGCCGAGGAATCCCTGCAAGCCTTCTATGCCCGGCTGGCCGTGATGGCCGATGCGCATAAGCTGCTGACCTCGAGGCATAGCGAGAGCGCTTCGGTCGACGCGGTGGTGGAAACGGCGATTGGGCCATTCTTTGGCAAGGAACACCCGCGCTTTATCGTGTCTGGCGCCGATGTAGAGCTGCATGCCAAGGCGGCGCTGTCGCTGGCCATGGCGCTGCATGAGTTATGCACAAATGCCAGTAAATATGGCGCCCTAAGCAATGAAAGCGGGCAGGTCAGTATCGGCTGGGCGCTGACCGAGGGTCACAAGCTGATCCTGACCTGGCGCGAAAGCGGTGGTCCGCCTGTCGTGCCGCCATCGGGCAAGGGTTTTGGCTCCCGCATGATCGAGCGGGCCCTGGCAGCCGACCTCGGCGCGAGCGTGACCTTCAACTATTCCCTGGCGGGGCTGACCTGCACCATAATCGCAGCTGAGACCGCCCTGCTGGATCGACAGGAGACCGGTTCCAGGCCGTTCCAGCCGGTACGCGCAGTGATGGATCGGACCTGATAAAAAACCACTAAGCCTTGCATGCCGCCGCGCCGGCAAAGGCGCGGCGGCATGCTGGAGGTCAGCTCAGTTGTCGTTGACGCGACGGCGGTATTCGCTGGCGACGTAGATGACGAAAATCGCAAACACCGCGCCGATGCCAACCTGGGTCCAGTCCATGTGGGCGATCAGGTCACTGGCAAAGGCGACGCCATTGAAACTCTCGGCTGAAACTGACCAGCTTTCGATGTAGGGCGTGGCGGGCAGTGCGCCGCGATATTCCACGAAGCGCCAGGTGTGGGTTTCGAAAGGGTGCAAGCCCCCCAAAGTGACCCATTCGAGGGTTGAGACCAGCGCCGGCACCAGCAGCGAAATCGGGATGGCCCAGCGGCCGATGGCTGTGGCCACTGCGCCGACCAGCGCCATCATCGGCAGATACCACAACAGGCCGCAGACGATGGCGACGAGAATGGCCAGCGCCACCTGACCATAGATCACGACGATGCTGCCCAGCGTGGCCACGGTGGCAGTGCCGTTGATCAGCATGGTGACATAGGCCACGCCGTAGAGCAGCAGGCCGCTCAGCAGGGCCACGGCGTAGACGGTGCCCGGCAGCACGGTAATGCCTGCCACCAGCTTGCTCAGCAGCACCTTAAAATCGGTGACCGGCATCGACTTCCAGAACAGCATGGCATTGTTGCGCTTGTCGGCGGCGAAGCCATCGGCGCAGTAAAAGAACAGCACCGAAATCATGTAGAGCGACCAGCCCAGCCCAAAGAACAGGAAGCCCAGTTCATAGACCCGCAACGGCGCAACGGTGAACAGGGCGCCCGAAAAGCGCGCATCGACGCGCCCCACGGTGAACGCGAGAATAGTGGCGCCGAACAGCACCGCTACCAGCAGCAGCGGCCCGATCAGGAAGGCACCGCGATGTTCGATAAACTCGCGATGGACGAGCGCGGTGAACGCCTTCATCGGGCAGCCTCCGGATTGGCGGTCGGACGCTGCATCAGCGCGACGAAGAGATCGGACAGGGTCGGCGTCGAGAGCCGGCCATAGGGTTCGAGCACTGCGCGGTCGATACCATCGAAGATCATCACGGTCTGGCCGAAACGGGTCTCCTCGTAGACCGGGCCATGGGCACGGGCCGCAGCGTGCTGCGCGGGATCATCGACCACCAACTGGGTGAACTTCTCGTTCACGGTTTCCATCTGCATGTGCAGGATCAGGTCACCATCGCGGATGAACATGATGTCGGAAAGCATGAACTCGATCTCGTCCACCTGGTGGGTGGTTATGATCAGCGTACGCTCCTCGGTCATGTAGTCTTCCAGGAGGCGCCGGTAGAAGCGCTTGCGATAGGTGATGTCGAGGCCGAGCGTCGGCTCGTCCAGCACCAGCAGCTTGGCATCGATCGCCATGACGACAGCCAGATGCAGCTGCGCGACCATGCCCTTTGACAGGTGTTTCACCTTCATCTCGGGCTTGATGTCGGTGCCTTCGAGAAAACTGCGCGCCTTCTCGGGCGAGAAATTCGGATGGATATTGGTCAGCAGCGCGAACAGCTCGCGCACCCGCAGGAAGCGCGGCAGGCTGGCGACGTCGGAGATGAAGGCGACGTTTTCCATCAGCTTGGCGCGCTTGGCGAAAGGGTCCTCGCCCAGCACCCGGATGGTGCCTTCGCAATGGGTCAGGCCCAGCATGGCATTGAGTGTCGTGGTCTTGCCGGCGCCGTTGTGGCCGATCAGGCCATAGATGCGGCCGGGCGGAATGTCGAAATCGAGGCCATGCAGGATTTCCTTGCGGCCGAACTTCTTGCGCAGGCCACGGGCGGAAACGATGGGTTGGACGGTGAGTTCGGTCGAAGCGGAAAGGTCGGTCATTGCTCGGCTCCCTGAGCAGTCGTGGACAGCAGCATATTGACGTCGAGGTTCAGCGCCTTGATCTGCGCCGCGATGCGCGGCCAGTCCTCTTTCAAAAACTTTTCGCGTTCATGGGCGAGCAGTTCGGCCCGCGCCCCGGTCTTGACAAACATCCCCAGTCCCCTTCGTTTCTCGACGACGCCGATATCGACCAGGGCTTCGAACGCCTTGGTGACGGTCAGCGGATTGACCGAAAGATCTGCAGCGATCTGGCGAACCGAGGGCAGAGCCTCGCCCTCGCCGACCGATCCGCGCAGGATCATCTCGGTTAGCCTCTGCCGGATCTGCACGAAGATCGGCTGGCCGGTGTGAAAATCATCCATCTATCATGCCTTGGTAGTGTGCTAGTTTTGTAGCACACTAAAGCAATGCGTCAAGCGGGATTTTTCAACGGGCTTTTCTCGACGCCCATGCGGCGCTAGAACCGCGCCATGGCCCGATCATTTCTCTTTGCACAAGACACCGGCGATGCCGCTACGACGCGGTTGATCGCGACGGCGGCGCAGCTCACCGGCTTCATGAAGGGTGAGCCCGGCGCCGCCCGGCCGGGCTGGTACGTACCGGGTGCCGACAATTCCGCTATAGTTGGTGAGTTGCATGCGGCTTTGGCCGCTGCCTATCCGCAGGCTAGCCCGGCGTTTCATGCCGTGCGGCTGTGGACCAACCTGCTGTGGCAGCCGGCCTATCTCGCGGTAGTCGCGGCCCATATCCATGGCGCCATGCCGGACCTCGGCACGCTCAGCCAGCAGAGGCGCGGAATCTATGTCGATGGCTATCGCCTGGTGCCGGGTGTGCAGACCTCAGGCAGTGCGGAAGAGTTGATCGCCGAGGCTGCGCGTCAACTCAAACCGATCACTGCCGCCCTGTTGGAGGAGGTCAATGCGCTGGCCAGGCTCAAGCCGTTGCCGGCCAAGCGCCTGTTCGCAGACCGGATGCTGAGCCTGATGGTCTGGCTGGGCCAGCGCCGCCGCGACATGTCGGCGGAGACAATACAAGCCTATTCAGAGCTATGGCTAGAGAGCTTGGGTCTGAGCGGGCAGGGCACGCTGGAACCGGTTATTGCGCCGTCTGGGCAACACCTGCTGATCGTCAAGCGCAAGGGTTGTTGTCTCGATTACCTGATCGACCCGGACCGGTTCTGTGCTACCTGCCCCAAGCAGGAAGATACCGTTCGCGTGGCGCGGCAGACTGCCAATGCATTGGCGGAGCTGGGCTGACACCTCCCCCAAAGAGCGAGGTGAAGAGCGTCTAATCGAACACTTCATCTGGATAGACGCCCCAGAGCTCCTCCTGGTGCATAAAGCCCGAATAGGTGGTCGAGCGCTGGCTGGGGTCGCTGGCGCTGACTTCGCACCAGGTGCCGTCGCATTCCTTGATGGTGACCTTGAACCCAGGCCCGAGCCGCGCGCGAACGCTGGCTTTGCTCGACTGATTGGCCAGCAGGGCAATCTCCCCATTGGCCATGATCGGTGTCACATAGCCTGCGCGAGTTCCCGCGAGCAGGTTCTGGTGGATCCAGCCTTCGCCACCGTCCATGTCGCGAATCTTGCGCCAGGTATCGAATTCCTGGACGATTTCGACCGGAATGCCGGATTTGAGATAGGTCCAGGCGATATCGTATTTCTGGCCCGGCCCGACGCGAACGTTGATTGGCTCCGACCGCGTGGTGACGAAGCGAGGTAGCGGCAGGCCGCTGGGATTGGTGGCTTGGGCAAATGCTGGCAGGGTCAGCAGCGCCGCCAAAACGGCGGGCCGCGACAGCAGGCGAAACATGGACTGGAAGGGTCGGGCGATGGGGCGGCTCACGGTCTCGTCAAACATGACTTTGCAGATAAATGGATTTGTCCTATCACTACCAAAAGATCCTTAATGGGCGCTGAAGGATGGGTTTTCATTCATCGCCCGCGCCCCCCGATCCCGGAACATATGGCCAGCCCAAAACCCAATATTCTCGTCACCAGGCGCCTGCCCGAAACCATCGAGGCGCGCATGGCGACACTGTTTGAAACCCATGTCAACGAAGGCGACGTGACGCTGACCGGCGATGACATCGTCGAGGGTCTCGACGGCAAGGACGTGCTGGTCTGCTCCATCACCGACCGCATCGATGCAGAGTTGATCGCCCGCCTGCCCAAGAGCGTGCGGCTGATCGCCCAGTTCGGCAATGGTGTCGACAATATCGACATCGAGGCCGCCTGGGCCGCCGGCCTGACAGTCACCAATACGCCGAGCGTACTGACTGAAGACACTGCCGACATGGCCATGATGCTGATGCTGGCCTTGCCGCGCCGGCTCGTTGAGGGCACGCAGATGCTGGTGCGCGATGGCGTATGGGCCGGCTGGTCGCCCACCTCGATGCTCGGTCATCGCCTGCGTGGCAAGGCGCTGGGCATTGTCGGCATGGGGCGCATCGGCACCGCCGTGGCACAGCGGGCCAAGGCCTTTGGGCTGAACATCCACTATTTTTCGCGTAACCGCCGCCCGCCCGGCGTCGAGGATCCGCTTGAAGCCACCTATTGGCACGATCTTGATGCGATGATCGAGGCGGTGGATATCATTTCGCTGCACACGCCTCACACGCGCGAAACCTTCCATATTCTCTCGGCCGACCGGCTCAAGCGGATGCGGCCGGGCAGCTTCGTGGTCAATGTCAGCCGGCCCGAACTGGTCGACGAAGCGGCGATGCTACACGAAATCGAATGCGGTCATTTGAGCGGCGCGGCGCTGGATGTGTTCGAAAATCGCAATGGCATCGACGCGCGGCTATTGGCGCTGGCCGAAGCCAACAAGGTGGTGCTGACCGCCCATATGGCCTCGGCGACGCTCGAGGCTCGCATCGAAATGGGCGAGACCGTCATCGTCAATATCCGTGCCTTCATGGATGGCCACCAGCCGCCGCATCGCGTGTTGCCCGAGAGCAGACATGGGCGGCCATCGCCCGCCTGACCGCCTCGCCGATTGACGGCAGGGCGCCAAGGGCTTAATTCCCGCCAATGAGCAAAGACAACAAACAAACCGGCCCCAACCAGCGCATGCTGCGCGTCGGCGAACTGGTGCGCCACGCGCTGGCCGCCATCTTCGCCCGGGGCGACGTCGACGACGATGCCTTGCGCGGCGCTGTGATCACCGTGCCCGAAGTGCGTATGACCAACGATCTCAAGATCGCCAACGCCTATATCATGCCGCTGGGCGGCCTGCATGCCGAGGAAATCGTCGCGGCGCTGAACCGCAATGCGAAGTTTATCCGCGGCCGCGTGGCGCCACAGGTCAACATGAAGTTCGCGCCCGAAGTGCGCTTCTTTGTCGATGACACCTTCGAGGAAGCCAGCCGCATCGATGCGCTGCTGCGCTCCGACAAAGTCCAGCGCGACCTCGATGAAGACGACGGCGAGACCGAGTGAACGATAAGCCCAAGCGTATCAAGCGCCCCATTTCCGGATGGGTGGTGCTCGACAAGCCATTCAACATGACCTCTACCCAGGCTGTCGGCAAGGTGCGGTGGCTGTTCAGCGCCGCCAAGGCCGGGCACGCTGGCACGCTCGACCCCCTGGCCACCGGCATCCTGCCGATCGCGCTGGGCGAGGCGACAAAGGCCGTGCCGCAGGTGCAGGACGGCACCAAGATCTATCGCTTCGCGATAAAGTGGGGCAGCGCCACCACGACCGACGACGCCGAAGGTGAGGTTGTCGCCTCCTCCGATGTGCGGCCTGATCGCGCCGCGCTCGAAGCGGTGCTGCCGCAGTTTGTGGGTACGATAATGCAGCGCCCGCCGATTTTTTCGGCTCTCAAGATCGATGGCGAGCGCGCCTATGACCTGGCGCGCGCCGGCGAAGTGGTAGACCTGCAGCCGCGCCCGATAGATATAGATGCGATCGAGCTGATCGAGCACGGTTCGGAAACCTCGACGCTCGAAGTCACTTGCGGCAAGGGCACCTATGTTCGCTCGCTGGCCCGAGACATTGGGGAAGTGCTCGGCACGCGCGGCCATGTCAGCCTGCTGCACCGCGCCGCGGTGGGACCGTTTCATGACCAAGACGCATTGACCATCGATCAGCTCGAGGCGCTGTCCCTCGAACAACGCGATGCGTTGCTCAAGCCTGTCGCGGCCGGATTTTCGGACCTGCCGGAAATCCGCCTCGACCCGCAGCAGGCCGCCGCCGTGCGTCATGGCAATGCAGTATTGTTGACCGGGGCCGGCTCGCCGGTGTCGCTCGACGAATGCTGGGTCAGTTTCAAGGGCGAAGTGCTGGCGACGGGGTGGGTGGAGTTTGGCCAGTTCAAATGCCGAAGAGTGTTTAACTGAGCAATAGAAAAAGGCGGGGATTGCTCCCCGCCTTTGCTCTTCCTAGCGCAGGAAGAACACGATGATGATGATCAGCCAGATCGGCACGCCCAGTAGCCAGAGTCCAATGCCACGAAACATGTTGTTGTCCTTTTCTGACTGTTAGAAACGGCGGAAAACGCCGGTCAATACGGTGTTTTCGTCGCGGTGGTTGCCGCCCTTCTGAGCTGCCCAGAATGCGCCGAGGGCCGAGACCAGCAGTGAGGCAGCGATCAGGAAGGCGCCGATGATTGCCGTGTTGCGGGCAATGCGGGCAGCTTCGATTGCTGTCTGACGCGCTTCTTCGACGCTGGCGATAGCCTGGTCGACGCGGGCTTCGGCTTCAGGCTGCGGGATGCCGGTATTGGCGGCAATGACGCTGGCCAGATAGGTACGATCGGCATCGGCAACGACGCCATCGCCAAGAGCTGCCTGGGCGAAGATGCGACCGGCTTCTCCCCGAGCGGCGTCAGCATCGACCGGCTGGGTCGTGCGGAACATGGTGTCGATGAAGTAGGCATTCGGATCGACGGCGTCAGCAGCGCCTTCCGCAACATTGGAAGCAGCCGTGGTCGCGGTAGCGGCAACGTTGCCGACAGCGTTTGCTGCTGCTCCGATGCCGCCGACGGCGATCATCACGCCAAGGATTGCGGCGCCGGCCCAGACCAGCAGCCCATGGGCGCCATCACGCAGGTCGCTTTCATGCTCATCGGCGTCGAAATGGCGGCGGCGCAGGCGACCAGTAAGGTAACCGCCAGCCATGAAGCTGGAAATTTGCACCCAGAGGAACCAGGTTGCGGCAGCGATACCGACGAAAATCGGGTTCGGACCGTCGCCATAGCCGAAGTCGAGGAAGTTCAGCCCGACAGCCGAGCCAAAGCTGATCAGCACCAAGCTGATGGCCGAGGCGAGGACAATGCCGGCAATAATGGCGGGCCAATCGACATAGGACGACTGGTCACGGTTGGTCGCTGATGTCTCGGCGACGATAACGCCCGCGGGCGCGTCAATGGTCATAGTGGCGACTCCTGTGGTTGTTGTTGTTGTTCTTGCCGCCGATGCTTAGGCGAGGCCGATGAACGACAGGATGGCCATGACGATGACAATGAGGCCGACGATATAGATGATGGAGTTCATAGGAAATGCCCTTCTTGGTTGACGCATAGAGTGTTGCATCAACATCGCGAAGGACGATTCGTTCCGGGGTTGCATCAAATTTTTGCACGGCCGCGTGAGCGTAGGTAAACAAAAAAAGGCAGGGATCGCTCCCCGCCTTTTAGATCGATATGAGAGGAGCTTACAGCCCGTCGGTGACCACGCTGGTGAATGCGCCTACTGGCTCGGCCTTGATGATCTTCTGGTCGAGCAGGGCCTTTACCGTGCGCTCATAAGTGGCTGGGTCGAGCTTGGCGTCTGCCGGGTCGACCAGCTTGGCGACTTCGCCGGTCATGTAGAGCTGGTGCTCGAGCGTTGCGGCGCCGGTGTCGTCCATGTCGACAACGATCTGGGCGGCTTCCTCAGGGTTCTCGGCAGCATAAGCCCAGCCCTTCATCGAAGCGCGGACGAAGCGGGTAAAGGCATCGACCTTTGCCGGGTCCTTGAGCGAGTCTTCAAGCACATAGAGACCGTCTTCGAGCAGGTCGTTGCCCATGTCGGTGTAGTTGAAGATGGTCAGGTTGTCGGGGCCGTAGCCGGCATCGAGCGCCTGGCCGTATTCGTTGTAGGTCATCACCGAGATGCAATCGGCCTGGCCCTGGATCATTGGCTGGATGTCAAAGCTCTGCTGCAACACGGTGACGCCGCCAGCCGAACCGTCGGTGGCAATGCCTTCCTTGTTCATCCAGGCAAAGAATGGGTATTCATTGCCGAAGAACCAGACGCCCAGCGTGTGGCCGGGGAAATCGGCGACTGTCTTGATTTCCTTTTCAGCCGGGCAAATCATCATCAGGCCCGACTTCTTGAACGGCTGGGCGATATTGACCAGCGGCACGCCGGATTCGCGAGCAGCCATGCCGGCTGCCATCCAGGTGACGATGATGTCGGCGCCGCCGCCGGCGATCACCTGCTCGGGCGCAATGTTGGGACCACCGGGCAGGATGGTGATGTCGAGGTTTTCCGCGTCATAGAAGCCTTTGGACTCGGCAACCAGGTAGCCGGCGAACTGCGCCTGTGTGACCCACTTGAGCTGCAGCGTCAGCGCGTCCGCAGCGAAGGCGGGCGCGGTCGAAAGCGCCAGGGCGCTGACGAGCAGACCTCCGATAATTTTGTTCATTTGTCGTTCCCTATTTCCCTGTTACGCCCGTCCACCACGGACAGACGGATGCCAGAAGGTGACGCCCCTCTCGATGAGGGCGATCACGCCGTAGAAGGCAGACCCCGCGACCGCTGCAACGGCGATCTCTGCCCAGACCAGATCGATGGCCAGCCGGCCAACGCCTGTCGATATCCGGAAACCCATTCCCACAATGGGCGTCCCGAAGAATTCCGCTACGATTGCGCCGATCAAGGCCAAAGTCGAGTTGATCTTGAGGGCGTTGAATATGAAGGGGCCCGCAGCGGGAAGCCGTAGCTTCATAAGGGTTTGCCAGTAGTCGGCGGCATAGGTTGCCATCAGGTCGCGCTCGATGGCGGAGCTGGCATTGAGGCCGGCAACGGTGTTGACCAGCATTGGAAAAAACGTCATCGCCACGACGACGGCAGCCTTGCTCTGCCAGTCGAAACCGAACCACATCACCATGATCGGCGCGATACCGATGATGGGAAGCGCCGACATGAAATTGCCGATCGGCAATAGTCCAGCCTTGAGGAAGGGCGACCGATCGACGAGGATCGCCACGACCAGCCCGGACAGGCAGCCGATGGCGTAGCCCGGCAGCACCGACTTGATGAAGGTCTGCACGAAATCGGCCCACAGGATCGGCGCTGAATTGGCCAATTGCGCGCCGATCATCGATGGCGCCGGCAACAGCACCGGCGGCACATTGGCGCCGCGCGTCACCACTTCCCAGATCACCAGCAGGGCCATTCCAAACACCATCGGGATCAGCAGGCCAAGCCCGGCATTGTCGCTCAATCGCGGCGCCAATGCCTTGCTCAGACGCTCGACGAACAGCCACGAAAACAGCCAGGCGCCTACCAGGGCCATCCAGAAGAAGGCCGGCGTCGGCCCGAACGCGCCGATCGTGGTCAGCAGGGCCACAGCGCCCAGCAGGGCTAAGGCCGCATCGGCCCATAGCCCGAGCGGCAAGAAGAAGCGGATCAGCGACATGAAGCCCAGCGCCAGGAACGCCTTGAGCAGCAGCCCCTGCTCGAACGGCGTGACGACGCTCAGGGCAAAGGCCGCCGCCGAAAGGCCACCGGCAACCAGAGCGAGGAAAAACTGCAACTGGCTCATGCCGGGCGTGCTCCCATCCGTCGGTTTACCGCAGTTTCGGCAAAACCGACCACCATCACCAGCACGGCGGCCAGCGCTGCGGCGATGAACAGGGCCGCCCATATCTGGATGGTCTGGCCATTATACGAGCCGGTGAGCAGGCGCACGCCGAGGCCGCCACCGGCAGCATTGGAAAGCTCGCTGACCACGGCGCCGATCAGCGAAATGGCGATACCCACCTTCATCGAGGCAAACAGCATCGGCATGGCGGCCGGCCAGCGCAGCTTCCAGAACGTCTGCCATGGGGAGGCATCATAGGTGCGCATCAGGTCGAGTTGGATGCCCTCCGGCGAGCGCAGCCCCTTGACCATGCCGACCACCACCGGAAAAAAGCTCAGATACATCGAGATCAGCGCCCGCGGCACGGTGCCGGTAATGCCGACGGCACCCAGGCCCACCACCACCATCGGCGCTATGGCGAGGATCGGGATGGTCTGGCTGGCGATGATCCACGGCATCAGCGAGCGATTGGAAGCTTCATTGTGGACGATGATTATCGCCAGCAGCACGCCAAGCGCCGTGCCGAGCACGAAGCCAAGCAGCGTCGAAGAAAGGGTAATCCAGCCGTGATAGGCTAGGCTGCGCTTCGAGGTGATCTCCAGCGCCACGGTAGCGTTCCAGATTTCGCCGATTACCTGATGCGGCGCCGGCAGCACCGGCCGATCCTGGGCCCAGGTCTGCTGCGCAAAATCGGTGAAGGGCACGTTGGTCAGTGCGGCGCGCGTGTTCAGCGTATTCTGCCAGTTCGCATTCATGCCGATGGCTGCGACGTACCAGATGACGACGATGGCCAGCAGCACAGTGAGAATGGGCAGGACGCGGTTCAAATGTGATCCTCGTCATAGCTGTGCCCAGCCCGCAGCCCGTCACGCACGCGCGCGGCAATGGCCAAAAATTCCGGCGTTTCACGGATATCCAGCGGGCGTTCGCGCGGCAGGTTGCTCTCGATGATGTCGGTGACCCGGCCCGGACGCGGTGACATCACCACGATCTTGGTGGAGAGAAACACTGCCTCGGGGATGGAATGGGTGACAAAGCAGATGGTTTTTTTGGTACGGTCCCACAGCTTCAGCAGTTCGGAATTGAGGTGGTCGCGCACGATTTCGTCCAGCGCGCCAAACGGCTCGTCCATCAACAGCAGGTCGGCATCAAACGCCAGTGCCCGGGCGATCGAGGCGCGCTGCTGCATGCCGCCCGACAATTGCCAGGGGTACTTCTTTTCGAAGCCTGAAAGGTTCACCAGGTCCATGGTGCGCTTGACGCGCTCGGCCTGCTGGCTCTTCGAGTGGCCCATGATTTCGAGCGGCAGCGCGATGTTTTTCTCTATGGTCCGCCACGGATACAGCGCCGGCGCCTGGAACACATAGCCATAGGCCCTGTCCTTGCGCGCATTCTCGGGGCTCTGGCCGTTGATGGTCAGCGTGCCCGAGGTCGGCTGTTCCAGATCGGCAATAGTCCGCAAAAACGTCGTCTTGCCGCAGCCCGAGGGTCCGATGAAGGAGACGAACTCGCCCTTGTCGATGGTCAGGTTGACGTCGCTGAGTGCGACCACGTCGCCGTCGTTGGTCTTGAAAGTCAGGCCGAGGTTCTGGGCGGAAACGACAGCGGTCAAATCGATCAAACTCCCGAGGCCGGGATGCCCGACCGTTCTACCTTGCGCGGCGCCACGATGTCTTTCCACTGGCTAAGGGCCCGGTTCACAGGGTTTTTCGCCTCGCGGCCGACAAACTTGCCATGGCCCGGCTCGGCATCGATGGAACTCTCGGTGACCGAGACCTTGCCGCGGCTCAAGACGAAGCGCGGCAGGCCGGTGACCTCGAAGCCTTCGAACACATTATAGTCGATGACCGACTGCTGGCCCTGGGCCGAAATGCTCTTCTTGCGCGCCGGGTCCCAGACCACGAGGTCCGCATCGGCGCCAACCAGCACGGCGCCTTTTTTGGGATAGAGGCCCAGGATCTTGGCGATGTTGGTCGAGGTGACGGCGACAAATTCGTTCATCGTCAGGCGGCCAGTATTGACGCCGGCGGTCCACAGCACGGGCAGGCGATCTTCGAGCCCGCCCGTGCCGTTGGGGATCTTGGAGAAGTTGCCGATGCCGTTACGCTTCTGCGCGGTGGTGAAGGCGCAATGATCGGTCGCGACACAGGACAGCGAGCCCGACTGCAGGCCCGCCCACAGCGAATCCTGATGCTGCTTGTTGCGGAACGGCGGCGACATCACGCGACGGGCGGCATGGTCCCAGTCGGCGTTGAAATATTCGCTCTCGTCCAGCGTCAGATGCTGCACCAGCGGTTCGCCATAAACCCGCATGCCCTTTTGGCGGGCCCGACGGATGGCCTCGTGCGCCTGCTCGGAGGAGACATGCACCACATACAATGGTACGCCGGCCATGTCGGCGATCATGATGGCGCGATTGGTCGCCTCGCCCTCAACTTCGGGCGGGCGGGAATAAGCGTGACCCTCGGGTCCATTATTGCCCTCGGCCAGCAGCTTGGCCGTCATCGCGGCGACGATGTCGCCATTTTCGGCATGCACCAGCGGCAGCGCGCCGAGGTCGGCACAGCGCGAGAACGACGAGAACATCTCGTCGTCATTGACCATCAGGCTGCCCTTGTAGGCCATGAAATGCTTGAAGCTGGTAATGCCGCGATCGACCACTTCGGCCATCTCGCGCCACACCTGCTCGCTCCACCAGGTGATCGCCATGTGGAAAGAATAGTCGGCCGAGGCCTTGCCGGTCTTGTTGTCCCACATCGAAAGGGCTTCGAGCAGGCTCTGGTTCGGACTGGGCAGGCAGAAGTCTACCACCATCGTGGTGCCACCGGCGAGGCCCGCGCGCGTGCCGGATTCGAAATCGTCGGCCGAATAGGTGCCCATGAACGGCATTTCGAGATGAGTATGCGGATCGACACCCCCCGGCATAACGTAACAGCCCGTCGCGTCGAGCACCTCGTCACCACTCAGGTTCTGCCCGATCTCGACGATGACATCGCCCTCGATCAACACATCCGCCTTGTAGGTGAGATCGGCGGTGACGATCGTGCCGTTCTTGATGACTTTGCTCATGTGCCTTATCCCAATTCTTCAATGTGCGCGGGGTATCTCGCCGCTGTAGATTTCGCTGATCGGCAAAGCAATGGATCGTGATAACGCCACTCGTTGCGATGACGCGGTTGCCCGTATGCCTCTTATTCCTCGCCCCATCGGGGAGAGGGTGGCCGGAGCGAAGCGGAGGTCGGGTGAGGGGGCGGCATCGATGACACTCAGGATGGCGCACGCGGCCTCATCGCGATTTTCGATGATCTCGTTGTTCCAGAAGCGCAACACTGCATAGCCCTGCGCGTTGAGGTAGGCCGTCCGAACTGCGTCACTCCTGCCGATTGAATGCTGGCCACCATCGGCTTCGACAACCAGTCCGACCTCACGGCAGACAAAATCGACAATGTATGGCCCGATAGGGAATTGCCGGACAAATTTTTGTCCGGCCAAGCTGCGATTGCGCAAAATGTACCAGAGCCGATTTTCGGCAATGGTCGCGTTCCTGCGCAACTGGCGGGGTCGGGTATTCACCAGCTATCCCCCTCATCCGGCGCTTCGCGCCACCTTCTCCCCGATGGGGAGAAGAATAGATCCTGCGATCGCCTAGAACTTTCTCCAACGGATAGAAGGTTGCTCAGCAGCAAGGGAAAAGACATAAGCGGGATGCCGATCACTCCACAATCTCCGCCGTTTCGAGCACGGCGTGGAACAGCACGTCGGCGCCTGCCGCGGCCCACTCTTTCGAAATCTCTTCCGCCTCGTTATGGCTCAAGCCGCCCACGCACGGGCACATGATCATGGTGCTTGGCGCGATGCGGTTGGTCCAGCAGGCGTCGTGGCCGGCGCCCGAAATGATGTCCATGTGGCTGTAGCCGAGCTTTTCGGCGGCGGAGCGCACGCGGGATACCAGCGTTGGATCAAACGCGACCGGATCGAAATGGCCGACGGCTTCCATGGCGTAGCCGACGCCGAGCTCGGCGCAGATGGCTTGGGCTTTTTCCTCAATCTGCTCGCGCATCGAGGTGAGCTTGTCGAGGCTCGGCGAGCGGATATCGACGGTAAACACCACCGTGCCCGGCAGCACATTGCGCGAATTGGGCGAGAACTTCATCTGGCCAACGCCACCGACCGCGCCCGGCTGGTGCGCCATGGTAATTTCCTGCACCGCCTCGATGATGCGGGCGGTGGCGAGGCCGGCATTGACGCGCATCAGCATCGGCGTCGAGCCGGTATGGGCTTCGCGGCCGGTCAGCGTAAATTCGACCCACCACAGGCCCTGGCCATGGGTGACGACGCCTATTCTCTTGTTCTCGGCCTCAAGGATCGGGCCCTGCTCGATGTGATATTCGAAATAGGCATGCATCTTGCGGGCGCCGACCACTTCATCGCCGCGCCAGCCGATGCGGGCCAGCTCGTCGCCGTAGGTCAGCCCCGCCGGGTCTTTGCGTGAATAGGCGTAGTCCTGCGTGTGGATGCCGGCAAACACGCCCGAGGCCAGCATGGCCGGGGCAAAGCGCGCACCCTCCTCGTTGGCCCAGTTGGTGACGACAATCGGATGCTTGGTCTTGATGCCGAGGTCGTTCATCGAGCGCACCACTTCGAGCGCCGCCAGCACCCCGAGCACGCCGTCATACTTGCCGCCGGTCGGCTGGGTATCGAGATGGCTGCCGACATAGACCGGCAGCGCATCGGGGTCCGTGCCCGGGCGGGTCATGAACATGGTGCCCATCTGGTCGATACCCATGGTGAGGCCCGCATCATCGCACCAGCGCTGAAACAGCCGGCGGCCTTCGCCGTCCTCGTCGGTCAGGGTCTGACGATTATTGCCCCCGGCAATGCCGGGGCCAATCTGCGCCATGTCCATGAGGCTGTCCCAGAGCCGATCGCCATTGATACGAAGGTTTTCTCCTGGGGCAGACATATGGGCTAGTTCCTATTTGACGCTGGGAAACGAGAATTCCGCGCCGCCTTTGATGCCGGCGGGCCAGCGGGTGGTGACCGTCTTGAGGCGGGTGTAGAAGTGGACGCCTTCGGGGCCATAGATGGAGTGGTCGCCGAACAGCGAGCGCTTCCAGCCGCCGAAGGAGTGATAGGCGACCGGCACCGGGATCGGCACGTTGATGCCCACCATGCCGACTTCGATCTTGTCGGCGAATTCGCGGGCGGCGTCGCCGTCGCGGGTGAAGATGGCGGTGCCATTGCCATATTCGTGGTCGTTGATCAGCTTGACCGCCTCGGCAAAGTCATTGGCACGTACTACCGACAGGACCGGGCCAAAGATTTCTTCCTTGTAGATGGTCATCTCCGGCGTGACATTGTCGAACAGCGTGCCGCCGACATAATAGCCGCCTTCATAGCCCTGCAGCGTGAAGCCGCGGCCATCGACCACAAGGTCGGCGCCCTGTTCGACGCCTGAGTCGATGTAGCCGAGGATCTTGTCGCGATGCATCGCGGTGACCACCGGACCCATTTCGGCGTCCTTGTCGGTGGCCGGGCCGATCTTGAGCGATTCGACGCGCGGCTTGAGCTTGGCGACCAGGGCATCGGCGGTTTCCTTGCCCACCGGCACCGCAACCGAAATTGCCATGCAGCGTTCGCCGGCCGAGCCATAGCCGGCACCCATCAAGGCATCGGCGACCTGATCGAGATCGGCGTCGGGCATTATGACCATGTGGTTCTTGGCGCCGCCGAGTGCCTGGACGCGCTTACCGGCCTTGACGCCGCGCTGGTAGACATATTCGGCAATCGGGGTCGAGCCGACGAAGCTCACCGCCTTGATATCGGCATGGTCGAGAATGCCATCGACCATTTCCTTGTCGCCATGCACAATATTGAGAATGCCTTCGGGCAGCCCCGCTTCCATGAACAGGTTCCACGACAGCATCGAGGCGGACGGATCGCGTTCGGAAGGCTTGAGGATGAAAGCATTGCCGCAGGCGATGGCCGCCGGGTACATCCACATCGGCACCATAGCCGGAAAGTTGAACGGGGTGATACCTGCCACCACGCCGAGCGGCTGGCGGTCGGAATAGGTATCGATACTCGGGCCGACATTGCGGCTGAATTCGCCCTTGAGCAGTTGCGGAATACCGCAGGCGAAATCGACGCAGTCGATGCCGCGCGCCACTTCGCCCAGCGCATCGTCATGCACCTTGCCATGTTCGCGCGAAATCTCGCGAGCGATATCATCGGCATATTGATCGAGCAGCGCCTTGAACTTGAACATGACGCGGGCGCGCTTCATTGGCGGGGTATTGCCCCAGGCAACCTGCGCCTTTTTTGCCGAAGCCACGGCGTCGTTGAGCTCGCTCAGCGTCGACAGCGGCAGCTCGGCGGACACTTCGCCCGTCGCCGGATTGAACACCGGCACGCGACGGCCGGTGGAGACATAGCGCTTGCCGTCAACTGCATTTTCGATGGTCAGCATGAGACCCTCCCCTTCAGGATAGGAACGATAATTCTATTTTCGAAGATATAGAACAATTGTTCCATTTTACTCAAGCGTCTTGAGGATGTCGGCAAGCGTGCCCACGATGTGGTCGATATGGCTTTTTTCAACGATCAGCGGCGGCGACAGCGCGATAATGTCGCCGGTCGTGCGGATCAAAACGCCGGCTTCGAAGGCCTTGAGGAAGGCCGAAAACGCCCGCTTGGTCGGCTGTCCGGCGATCGGCTGCAGCTCGATCGCGCCGACAAGCCCGATGTTGCGCACGTCGATCACATGGGGCAGGCCCTTGAGCGAATGCAGCGCTTCCTCGAAATAGGGCGCCATTTCTGCGCCGCGCGTCAGCAGGCCCTCTTCCTTGTAGGTTTCGAGTGTCGCAAGGCCGGCTGCCGAAGCGATCGGATTGCCGGAATAAGTGTAGCCGTGGAAAAACTCGATGACATGTTCCGGGCCGCCCATGAAGGCGTCGTGGATTTCCGAGCTGACCAGCACCGCGCCCATCGGGATCACGCCATTGGTCAGGCCCTTGGCGGTGACCATGATGTCAGGCGTCACGCCAAAATAGTCGGCGCCGAACGGCGTGCCGAGGCGACCGAAGCCGGTGATGACCTCGTCGAAAATCAGCAGGATGCCGTGCTTCTTGGTGATGTCGCGCAGGCGCTGCAGATAGCCGGCCGGCGGGATCAGCACGCCGGTGGAGCCAGCGACGGGCTCGACGATGACGGCGGCAATGGTCGAGGCATCATGCAGCGTGACGATGCGTTCCAGCTCGTCGGCCAGCTCCACGCCATATTCCGGCAGCCCCTTGGAAAAGGCATTCTTGGCAAGGTTATGGGTATGGGGCATGTGGTCGACGCCGCCGAGCAGCGTGCCGAACATCTTGCGGTTGGTGACAATGCCGCCCACCGAAATGCCGCCGAAATTGACGCCGTGATAGGCGCGTTCGCGACCGATCAGGCGGGAGCGGGCGCCCTCGCCCTTCACCCGGTGATAGGCCAGCGCCACCTTGAGCGCGGTCTCGACCGACTCGGAGCCCGAGTTGGTGAACAGCACATGATTAAGACCGTCGGGGGCGATATCGACGATGCGGTTGGCCAGCTCGAACGCCTTGGGATGGCCCATCTGGAAGGCGGGGGCGTAATCGAGTTCAGCCGCCTGCCTGGCGATCGCTTCGACGATCCTGGGGCGGGCGTGGCCGGCATTGCAACACCACAGGCCGGCCGTGCCGTCCAGCACCTGGCGGCCGTCGCTGGTGGTGTAATGCATGTCCTTGGCCGCGACGAACATGCGCGGGTTTTTCTTGAACTGCCGGTTGGCGGTAAACGGCATCCAGAAGGCGCTCAGATCGTTCGGCACCACGGCATCGGAAATGGACAAGAAAACCTCGCTCCCCTTGATTCTGCGCTGGTTGGTCTTTTGGCTCTTGACGGCGACGCGTTAAGTCCAGAAATTTTGACCAGTTGGAAAAATGTTAGCACTCCCAAACTTTCTAGCAAGGCGAAAATGCCGCCGACCAAAGTGAAAAGTGCCGAAGTCCCGATCGCTGCCACGCGCCAGCATAAGGCCGACGCCAAGGCAGCGGTGCATCCGCCGGCCAAGCCGCGTCCGATCACGCGCATCCAGCGCGAAAAGCAGGACCTCATTCTCGAGGCCGCGCTCGAGGTATTTTCGCTGCATGGCTTCCGTGGTGCGACGATCGACCAGATCGCCGAAGTGGCGGGCATGAGCAAACCCAACTTATTGTATTATTTTCCGCGCAAGGAAGAGATTCATCGCCGTCTGATGGGGGAATTGCTGGTCACCTGGCTGGCGCCGCTGCGCGAAATGGACGAGAACGGCGATCCCTTCTCCGAAATCCGCTCCTATATCCGCCGCAAGCTTGAAATGGCTCGCGACTTCCCGCGTGAAAGCCGGCTGTTTGCCAATGAAATGCTGCAGGGCGCGCCGCGCATCATCGAAATGATCGAGGTCGACCTCAAGAACCTCGTCGACGAAAAGGCGAAGGTTTTGCTGACTTGGATGGACCAAGGCAAGCTGACCCGCACCGATCCCTATCACCTGATTTTTTCGATCTGGGCCACCACCCAGCACTACGCCGATTTCGACGTCCAGGTCCGCGCCGTGCTCGGCCCTGGCCGTGGTGGCGAAGGTCGCTTCGAGGACGCAGCCCGCTATCTGGAACAGTTGTTCATGTTTGGCCTGACACCGAAAACCCGCGCCTGAGCGTTGATCAGCCAGTTGACATCGCTGCCGCGAATCCAAATACTTAAGCGATCGACTAAGTTAATGGAGACCCGTGATGACCCAGCTTGTGAACGCCCATATGATGCTCTCGCTGGACGGGTTTGGCACCGGGCTCAACCAGACGCGGGAACGCCCGTTTGGTACTATCGATCCGCGACAGCTGGGTCGCTGGATGTTTGAGGACGCCGAAAACAATCGTGCCGAGATCGACGCGATCACCGATCATGGTGCTTTCATCATGGGCCGCAATATGTTCGCTGCGCCCGGACCAGATGTGTGGGAAGAGGAATGGAAGGGCTGGTGGGGCCCCAACCCGCCCTATCATGCGCCGGTATTCGTACTGACCCATCACGCCCGACCGTCGATCGAGATGGACGGCGGCACCACATTCCACTTTGTAACCGAAGGCCCGGAAGTGGCGCTGGCCAAAGCTAGGGCGGTTGCCGGCGAGCGAGACGTTGCCATAGCCGGGGGCGTCAGCACGCTGCGGAGTTATCTGAACGCCGGGGCTGTCGATACTCTCCACCTCAAGATTTCGCCCCTGGTGCTTGGCCAAGGCGAGCGGCTGTGGGATGGGCTGGCGGCTCGGCTTGAACCCATTGGCGCACGCGCCACCAAGTTCACCACCCATATGGATTATCGCGTGGTCAACGCCTGACGCGCATTGCTGGCGGCACGAGATGAGTGTGCCGCTAGCCACCGAGCGCGAATAGCCTCTTCAATATCAGTGGCAGTACCTCGAGGGTAACGCGGCAACGAAACCTTTCCGTAGGCATTGCGTCCACGCCCAACATTGAGGTCTTCCATGCCATCCTGGCTCTTCAGCCTACCCGCTCTTGCCGATTTCGCGCTTTTGGTACTCCGCCTGGTCATTGGACTGATGTTCGCCATGTCCGGCTTTTTCAAGCTGACCAATCCCGAGCGACGCCAAAAGATGCGCGCGTCGCTGCAAAAGGCCGGCGTGCCGATTGCGCTGACGCCGATCCTCTCCAGTGTGGAACTGGTGGGCGGCGTGCTTGTCGTGCTGGGTCTGCTGACCACGGTTGGCGCGCTGGCACTGTTGGCAGTCGGCCTTGGCGCGCTGCTCACCACAGGCATTCCCAAGGCCGAAGGGCAGGGCGTGCACAAGCTGGAGAATGTGTTGTACGCGCCCGAGGCCATTCTTGCGGCCGGTCTGCTGGTGCTTTTGGCCATGGGTGCCGGTGGCTGGAGCGTGGACGCTTTATTGCGTTAGCGCTCGATCCAGGTTCCAAGCTGCCATAATCGCGTCACAATTAGCCCATGTGCGCCGCTAAATCGTGGAAATTTTCAGGGGAACCGAAGAAAAACGCACATAAGTTAAGGTTGACGTGGAACCGTGGCATCATGGCCACATCGGGCAAGATGAATCCATAAACCTGCTCAATCCGCCGCCGTACCGAATAGATTTGCGCTGATCATGGATTCATTTACTCAAGTCGGCCTGGATCATTCATCAACAAGGCCAGATTACCGCCAGAAAATCTGCGACATCTGGGCAACAGGCATAAGGCTGAGGGCCCCAATGCGGATATGGGCACATTGTGGCCGATCATGCCCCTTAGATAACAGCTCACATCAATTGAAGTGAGTTTGGTAATTTGATTAGAAAAGCCGTATCCGTGGTCGCAGTTGCTGCAGCCCTATTCTCCTTTTCCACTGTAGCCTATGCCCAATGTGGCGGTGCTTCCTGGTATGGACCTGGCTTTAATGGCAAGCGAGCCGCCTCCGGACAGGTCTTCAACGAAAACGCCATGACGGCAGCCCATCGCTCGCTGCCCTTCGGCACCAAGGTCACCGTGACCGACCAGAATACAGGTAAGCATATCGAGGTCACGATCAACGATCGCGGCCCGTTCCACGGCAAGCGCATTATCGATCTCAGCAAGGCCGCAGCCACAGCTCTCGGCTTCCGCAATCGCGGCACCACCTCTGTCTGTCTCGCTCAAAGCTGATTTATTCGCGACACCTCCTCCCGTTGTCGCCATAGGCCGCCTCACGGGGCGGCCTTTTTTGTTGCTCGATTAGGTTTCTCGATGGCGGCCCGACGGCACAAATGCAACGTTGCAAAATTCAAAGGAAAACGTTTTCACTCGCCCTTTGCGAGCCGCTGATTCTCGCATAGCTTCGCCCGCATTGATTTTGCGAGTAGTGCAGCCATGAAGTTCGGCCTCGACCTCCCTCCCCAGTTCAAAGTGTTCGGCGCCTTCTTTGTTTATTCGTTCTGCATGGGCTCGATGTTTCCCCGCCTGCCCGACATCCAGCGGGCGATGGGCGTCGGCGAGGGCCAACTCGGCTTGGCGCTGATCGGTTCGGCCGTCGGTACGCTGATTTCGCTGACCTTTGCCGGCCGCTTCATCGAGGCCGTGGGCTATCGTCGTGTGCTGCTGACCGCCATTCCCCTGCTCTCGGTATTTTATGCGCTATCGATGTGGGCCCAGGGCCCGCTGATGTTCTTCCTGTTGCTGGTGCCGGTCGGACTGACCATCGGCTGCATCGAGGTCATCATCAATATCGAGGCCGATCGTGTCGAGCATGCTATCGGCCGTCGCATCATGAGCCGCGCGCACGCCTTCTGGAGCCTCGGCTTCTTCGCCGCCGGACTGGTCGGCTCCTTCATCGCGCAGGCCGGCCTGTCGCCGCAGCTGCACCTGATGATCATGATCCCGGTAATTCTGGTCGCTACTATGGTATTGCTTGGCCGCTTCGAGCCGGCGCCGCATCGGACCGGCTCCAGCACCGACGAAACTCCGCATTTCGCCCGCCCGACAAGTACCATCATGATGCTGGTGGCGGTCTGCCTGTCGGCCATGCTGATGGAAGGCGCCGGCATCGACTGGTCGGCTATCTATATGCGCGATATGTTCGACGCGGCACCATTCTGGGCCGGCATCGCGGTGGCGACCGTCGCCGGCTCGCAGGCCTTTGCCCGCTTCTTCGCCGATGGTCTGGTGGATCGCTTCAACCCGGTCGTGGTGGCCCGCGCCCTGCTGAGCGTGCTCGGTATCGGCGTGCTTCTGGTGTTCTTTGCCCCGCTTGCCTGGTCGGCCTATCTGGGCTTCGCGCTGATCGGCATCGGCTCCAGCGCCCTGTTCCCGCTCGCCATGTCGGCTGCCGCACAGCAGACCGACCGCCCCGCCGCCATTAACGTCGCAGCTCTGGCGCAATTCTCTTTCACTGCCTTCCTGCTTGGACCGCCGCTGCTGGGCTACGTCGCGGAGCATTTCGGCATCCAGTGGACCTTCGGTGTCGGCCTGCCGCTGGTTGTGCTGGGCCTCGCCACCACTCACGTGCTGGCGCCCCGTTCGGCCAGCAAGGTCGTCACGTCATGAGGATCGAGCAGCAACACCGGCTTTATGCCTGCTTCTTCCTGTTCGCCCTGTCGACGGGCGCGCTGATGGCGCGGCTGCCCGATATCCAGACCCATCTGCAGGTCAGCGAGAGCCAGCTTGGCTTGACCATGATCGGCATGTCGATCGGTTCGCTGATCTCGCTGACCTTCGGCGCGGCGATTATCGGACAGCTCGGCGTGCGCACCGTCGCCTTCTTCACCGTGCTTGGGCCTTCGCTGCTGTTCGCAACCATTCCCTGGCTTGGCGTGGCGCCGGCGGTTTTTGGCGTGCTGTTCGTGGCTGGCGTTCTAGCCGGGGCCTTGGAAATCAACCTCAATGTCGAGCTGGATCGGCTCGAAATGCACACCGGAAAGCGCTTCATGAACCGCGCCCATGGGTTCTGGAGCGTTGGCTTTTTCGTTACGGCGTTTGCCGGCGCCGGCATTCGTCAATCCGGCCTTTCGGTCGAAGCCCATCTCGGCATCATCGCCGCGATCATCGTGCTGGTCGGCGGCTACATGATTTCCGGCATCAGGCCGGCTCCGGCGCCCAAGCGCACGATCGGCGAAAATACCCATCGCATCGCCTTTCCCAATCTGGGGCTGGTGCCGCTATGCATAATCGGCTTTGCCGCCTTTCTGGTCGAGGGCGCCGGCATCGACTGGTCGGCCATCTATATGCGCGACGTGTTTTCGGCCCAGCCGTTTGTCGGCGGGATGGGCCTGACGCTGTTTGCTTTCTTCATGGCGGTGATGCGCCTGAGCGCCGATCCAGTGGTCGCCCGGTTCGGCCCGCGCAATGTGGCCATGGTGCTGCTGAGCCTAGCGGCCGTCGGCGTGCTGATGGTCGGCTATGCGCCCGCCCCGGAAATCGCGTTGGCCGGTTTTGCCCTGATGGGCATTGGCTGTTCGGCGGTGTATCCACTGGCCGTCTCGGCCGCTGCGCAGCGCACCGACCGTCCCGCCGCCGTCAACGTAGCCGCGCTGGCGCAGGTTAGCTTCGTGGTGTTCTTCATGGCGCCGCCTTTACTCGGCTTCGTCGCCGAATACCTCGGCATCCGCAATTCCTACCTGATCTGCCTGCCGCTGCTAGTGGCGGGGCTTTGGGCCTCGAGCTTTGCGCTGGGCAAGCGCAAAGTTCCGGATGCGCCTGTTCGAACCCCGGAGCCGATTAAGCCTCATGGCTGATCTGGGGCCGATCGTCGATCTGCGCCAATCGCCGACCGCGCTGCGTGTGCAGCGCGGCGTAATGCGGCTGCTGCGCGAGACCTACGACATGGCCTGCTTCGCCGAAGTGACCCTGCGCAGTGGACGGCGCGCCGATGTGCTGGGCGTCGGGCCCAAGGGCGAAATCTGGATCGTCGAGATCAAGTCGAGCCTGATCGACTTCCAGGTCGACAAGAAGTGGCACGAGTATCGCGAATTCTCCGACCGCTTCTTTTTTGCCAAGCCGCCTGAACTGGATGGAGATATTTTTCCCGACACCGAGGGAATGATTGTCGCCGATGGGCATGATGGCGCGATCTTGCGGGACAGTCCGTTGACGCCGATGGCCGGGGCGCGGCGCAAGGCGCTGATGCTGAAACTGGCGCGAATGGGGGCCAACCGTATCCATATGCTGATGGATCCCGGCCCCAAGTGAGTCCCATTCCGGTAACGCGTTGGCGCATCGTCGCGCTGTTCTTCGTGCATGCGCTGTCGCTGGGTGCAATCCAGACGCGTATCCCCGATATCCAGCTGCTTAACGGGCTGAGCGAGGCGCAGCTTGGGCTTGTGCTGATCGGGCAACCGCTCGGCGGGCTGGGCATGTTCCTGTTTTCCAGCCGCATCATCGAGCGCTTCGGGCCACGAAAAACCATTCTCTACATGCTGCCGTTGGTGACTATCAGTGCGGCGCTGATCACCGTGTTGCCCAGCCCGTTCGCGATGTTCGCGCTGCTAGCGGTGAACGGCGTCGGTTTTTCGCTGACCAATATCGCCATCAATGTCGAAGCGGACCGGATCGAGGCGGCTTCGGGCCAGCGCATCATGAACACCTGCCACGGCGCCTGGAGCATCGGGTTCCTGATGACCTCGCTGCTTGGTGCTGCCCTGCGCGGCTTCGATATTTCGCCCGCCGTCCACCTCTGGACGCTGGTGCCGATTTTTGCCGCCTTGACCTGGTTTGTCGTGGCACCGATGCCGCCGACCCCGCCACGGCCCCATACAGGCGAGGTCAAGAACAGGCTGGCCTGGCCGACGCTGGCAACGCTCGGCCTTGTGGCTTTCGGACTGGGCGCCGGACTGACCGAGGGCGCGGCGCGTGCGTGGTCGATCATATTCCTGCGCGACAGTTTCGACGTCGCCGCCTGGATCGAGTCGCTCGCCCTGCCGGCTTTGCTCATCACCATGGCGCTGGGGCGGTTGGTGGCAGATCGCTGGATCGACCGTTTCGGCCCGGTGCCGGTGGCACGCGTGCTCGCCGGCATCGCCATTGCAGGCTTGGTTTTGCTGGTGTTTTCGCCCAATGCCGGCACCGCACTGGCCGGCCTTGGGTTGGTGGGCCTGGGTATCTGCGTGCTCTATCCGCTGATGCTGTCGGCAGCCGCACGGTTGGGTGACCGTCCGGCGAGCCAGAATGTCGCCGCGACGACGCTGATCTTTCAGTTCGTCAACCTGGGTGCGCCGGTGCTGATTGGGGTGGTGGCGCAGGGGCTCGGCATCCGCGTCGCCTTCGCTATGTTGTTGCCACTGCTGGCTTTAACCTGGGCGATGGCGGGCAAATTGTCGCCTAGCACACCGTCGCCACGCGCTGCTTGATCACGGCAAGAACCTCGTCGCCATCGCGTTTCCACCAATTGTCCTGGCTGAAGATTTCAACTTCCTGCGGGCCGAAAAACCCAGCATTTTCAATCATCTGGCGAATACCGGGCAGGTCGATGACCCCGTCGCCCATCATGCCGCGGTCGAGCAGCATGTCCTTGGTCGGGACCAGCCAGTCGCAGATGTGATGCGCGAAAATGCGGTTCATTTTGCCAGCGCGCGCAATGGCTTGAGCCAGTTTCGGATCCCACCAGACGTGGTAGACGTCGATCGCAACGCCGACGGTTTCGCCGAGTTGCTCGCAGATATCGAGCGCCTGGTCCACGGTGTTCACGCAGGCGCGGTCGGCGGCGTACATCGGGTGTAGGGGCTCGATGGCAATCTTGACGCCGGAGGCATTGGCGTGGGGCAACATGGCTGCGATGCCGTCGGTGACCATCTGGCGGGCCCCGGGTAAGTCCTTGGAACTGCCGGGTAATCCGCCAACCACCAGCACCAGGCAATCGGCATTGAGCGCGGCAGCCTGGTCGATGGCGCGCAGATTATCGTCGATCTGGGCCTGTCGTCCGGCGGCCGATTCGGCGGGAAACATGCCGCCGCGGCAGACGCCGCTGACTGTTAACTTGTTGTCACGCACGATGCGGGCGGCTTCGTCCAAACCGATGGCTTCGATCTGGTCGCGCCATGGCGATATCGCAGTGATTCCGGCCCGCAGGCAGCCATCTACCGCCTCCTTGAAGCCCCAGACCTGACGTGTGGTAGCGAGGTTGAGCGAGATCTCGCGGGTTCGCACTGTGTTAGCCATTGTGTACCCTCATCACCGCATTCATGCGCGCCACTGCCAAGTCTGGATCGCCGAGCACCCGCGCCTTGTCGGCGAGCCGGAACAGCTCGCTCAGATGCTGCAGCGAGCGCGTCGATTGCTGGCCGCCGATCATCTGGAAATGGTCCTGCAGACCATTGAGGTAGGCGAGGAACACGACGCCGGTTTTGTAAAAGCGAGTGGGCGCCGCGAAGATATGCCGGCTGAGCGGCACGGTGGGTTCGAGCAGGTCGAAGAACGCTTTGTTGTCGCCGCTGCCGAGTGCCGCGAGACCGGCCGAGGCGGCTGGCGCGATGGCGTCGAAAATGCCGAGCAGGGCGTGGGAATAGCCTTGCTCGTCGCCAGCGATCAGTTCGGCATAGTTGAAATCGTCGCCGGTATACATCTTGACCGATGCGGGAAGCCGCCGGCGCATGGCGATTTCCTTCTCGGCTGAGAGCAGCGAGATCTTGATGCCGTCGACCTTGTCCGCATTGGCGACGATGACGTCGAGGCAGACGTCCATTGCCCGGTCGTGGTCGATATTGCCCCAATACCCTTGCAGGGCCGGATCGAACATTTCGCCGAGCCAGTGCATGATCACCGGCTGTTTGACCTGGTTGAGGATGCGGCCATAGACCTTGGCGTAATCGTCGGCGGATTTCGCCGCCGCAGCGAGAGCGCGCGAGGCCATCAGGATGACGCGGCCGCCCTGAGCCTCGACGAACCCGACCTGGTCTTCATAGGCGGCGATGATGTCGTCGATTGTCACGTCCGGTCCGGGCGCAAGATGATCGGTGCCGGCGCCATAGGCGATCAGTGCATCGTCGCGGGTTCTGGCCTCGGCCTGGGCGCGGCGGATCAGCTCCTGCGCATCGGTCCAGGTGAGACCCATGCCGCGCTGGGCGGTGTCCATTGCTTCGGCGACGCCGAGGCCGAGATCCCAGAGGCGGTGGCGGAATTTAAGGGTCGTGTCCCAGTCGATTGCCGGGGTCAGCCAGGGATCGTTATTGGCCAGCGGATCGGCCACCACATGGGCCGCCGCATAGGCGATGCGATTGAAGTCGCTGGCGCGATGTTTGACGAAGGGGATGGGCTCGCCGGTCAGTGTGTAGGGTGTGATGGATCGGTCGGCGTTGGGTAGGTTGATAATGGGCATGTTCGACTTTCTCAAAAGTCTCAACAGGTTCGATGTCACCCCGGCTCAAGGCCGGGGTGACATCGTGGGTGGGGTGAGTGTGTGCCACACGATGTGTGTCAGAACTCCAGCTTCGGCACATCGAGCCAGCGGCGTTCGGCCCAGCTCTTGAGGCCGAGTTCGGCCAGTTGTACGCCCTTGGCGCCGGCTTCGAGGCCGTATTCCCAGGGGGCGTCCTCAGCCACGTGGCGCAGGAACATTTCCCACTGCACCTTGAAACCGTTGTCGGCGGGCCAGTTGTCCGGCACTTCTTCCCAATCGGCAAAGAAGTTCATGGTCTGCGGCTGGTCGGGGTTCCACACCGGCTTGGGCGTGTTGACGCGGTGCTGGGTCCAGCATTTGTGCAGCCCCGCAACGGCTGAGCCATGCGTGCCATCGACATGGAAGGTGACGAGGTCATCGCGGCGGACGCGGGTGGTCCAGCTTGAGTTGATCTGGGCGACGATGCCGCCTTCCAACTCGAAGGTGGCATAGGCGGCGTCGTCGGTATCGGCCTTGTAGGCGACGCCGTTCTCGTCGACCCGGTTCGGAATGTGGGTGGCGCCGAGGCAGGACACCGCCTTGACCTCGCCGAACAGGTTATCGAGCACATAGCGCCAGTGGCACAGCATATCGAGGATGATGCCGCCGCCGTCCTGCTTGCGGTAATTCCAGCTTGGGCGCTGCGCCTTCTGCCAGTCGCCTTCAAACACCCAATAGCCGAACTCGCCGCGCACCGAGAGGATTTTGCCGAAGAATCCGCTGTCGGCCAGCATCTTGATCTTCATCAACCCGGGCAGGAACAGCTTGTCCTGCACCACGCCATGCTTGAGGCCCGAGGCGCGGGCCGTCCTGGCGAGATTGACCGCGACTTCGAGATCGTCGGAGGTCGGTTTTTCGCAATATACATGCTTGCCGGCGGCCAGCGCCCGTTCGATCAGCCCGGCCCGCATCAGCGTCGTGCCGGCATCGAAAAACACCGTGTCTTCAGGATTGGCCAGCGCCGCATCGAGGTCATGGCCCCAGCGCGCAATGTTGTGCTTCTTGGCCAGCCGCTCGATCTTGGCGGCGTCGCGGCCGACAATGATTGGATCGACCACGAGGCGGTCGCCATTGGCCAGCGCTATGCCACCCTGGTCGCGGATGGCAAGGATCGAGCGCACCAGATGCTGGTTGTAGCCCATGCGCCCGGTGACGCCGTGCATGATGATGCCAATTCGCCTGTCTGCCATCTCGATTTCCTCCCGCGCCGCGTAGGGCGTGTAACTGATTGGTTACTTAGCTACACGCCGCAAAGGGGAGCCGTCAAGTGTCGTGCGAGGCATTGAGCCACGGACGCTGGCGGAAGCGCCTTTACCCTCGTGAGGGTGACTGCTATCTGGGAAAGATCAGCATTTATGCAGTAACCGCGGCGTTCGCCGCATGAGGGGCAATGGACGAGGCTCTCGCGGATAAGCCGGCGGTAAAGCGCGCCAGGAATTCGGAAAAGACCAAGGCGGCTATTCTGGTCGCCGGTCGGGCCGAATTTGCCGAGCGCGGCTTCGAGGGTGCACGGGTGGACGCCATCGCGGCCCTCGCGGGTGCCAACAAGCGGCTGCTGTACCACTACTTCGGCAACAAGGAAGACCTGTACCGCGCGGTGCTGCTCGATGCTTATCAGGAGATTCGTCGCGGCGAACGGGCGCTGTCGCTGGACCAGTTCGGGCCGGTCGACGCCATGGACCGGCTGGTGCGGTTCACTTTCCGCCATTTCCTCGCCAACCCGTGGTTTCCGCGCCTGCTCGGCACCGAAAATATCGAGAATGCGCGGTTTCTCAAAACCCTGCCGGATATCCAGGCGTTGCATTCGCCCCTGGTCGGGCAGATCAAGACCATCATGGATCGTGGCGCCGATACGGGCATTTTCCGCCGCGATGTCGATCCGGTGCAGCTGTATATTTCCATCGCTGCGCTGGGGTTTTTCTACGTGTCCAACATGGCGACGCTGTCGGTGATTTTTGCCCGCGATCTATCGGCCATCGACATGGTGCAGGAGCGCGAAGCCCAGGCCGTGCAGATGGTGGTGGATTATCTGAAGACCCGGGCGGGGTAGGCGGCGAAGGTGAGTTTTTGTTGGGGTACCCCCCACCTGCCATTCGGGCGTAGCCCTCATGGCCTTCTCACCTAAAATCACGCCACTGGCGTGATTTTGCCTGCGGCCGGTTCGAAGTCCCCCTGATAGGGGAGGGACTTCATCGAGTTTTGGGCGTCATGGTGCCAAAACCACTGGCCAGATTCCTCCCCATTTTCAGGGGGAGGCTAGGTGGGGGTATTGTTCCTGCTGTTCTAACTTCTACTCCAACTCCGGCAGCACCGGCTTGGCTGCCTCACTTATCCGCCGAACCATGTCGCGCAGACGCTCGTCATTCTTCTGCTCGGTGAGCAGGTAAATCCCCATGCGGCTGATCCGGTGCGGGTCGGTCTGCTCCACTTCCACCAGCCCGCGCCGGGCGAAGTCGTCGCGCATGATGTGGGTGTGGCGCAGCACGGCGTCGGTGGCGCAGGTGTAGTCGACGCAAGCGGCGAGCGAATTGGAGGCAAAGGCCGAGCTGGTGCGGTCGAACACCGTCTCGATTCGGGTGCGGCGCTTGGCGCTGTCGAAATAGCGCTGGTGCCGGCTTTCGGGCGGGGAGCTGCTGACCTGCGGGTAGGAATCGATCTCGGCGACGGTCCGGGTCTTGGCTAGCAGAGGGTGGCCCTGCCTGACGAAATAGGCGTGATAGACCGTGCTGAGCGGGATGAATTCGGCCCCGACGCTGGGGCTGAGGCCTTCGATTTCATGGGCCAGGAACATCGAGATATCACCCGAGATCAACTGGTCCATGCAGCGCAACTGGTTGCCGAGGCTGACCTGGGCCGGCGCGTTGGGGAATTCCTGCTGATAGGCCACCACCATGTCCTTGAGGAACATGGTCCACCATGAATAGCCCGAGCCGATGGAAATGCCGCGTTCGCTGCGCTGGCGCTGCTCGGCAATGGCGCCCAGCATGTTGTGATGCAGACGCCGCATCAGCCGGGCATTTTCGTACAGCGTCTCGCCGTAGGGCGTCAGCGTCACCCCGCGCGATGAGCGCAGCAGCAGTTGGACGCCAAGCTCTTCCTCAAGCTTGCGCATGTTGAAAGTGAGCGTCGGTTGGGTGACCAAAAGTGCCGTGGCAGCGGCGCTGATCGAGCCGGCATCGGCAATGGCGAGGAACTGGGTAAGTATCTTGTCCATGGCTGACCATAGATTTTATCTATGGCAAGGGCCAGCATTTCATATTTTTCTTTTGTGCCAAACTGCGTAATGCTGGCCTTGAGAAGTGCCAACAAGGAACAGGTCTGCGCCGCTCCAATCTTCCATACAAGTCAGTTGCACCCGCGCGCAGCGGCGTGTTAGATCGTAACCGGCCAGTTATTTGTTCGCATCGACGACATTCCAATCACGAAAACGAGCAGAGCAGGCGGATTGACAACGCGACTAAACCAAATATCGTTGTAACTAGTTGGTGACTTAGCGGCGGGGAGGCCGCTGTCACGTCGGTTCCAAAATTCGGAACAGCTAAATTTTTTGGGAGGAAAACCAATGACCGTTCGTATCGACCGTCGAAAGTTTCTGATGGGCACTACAGCCTTGGTTGCCGCTGGCGCCGCCGGCGTCATGCCAGCCTGGGCCCAGGCATCCAGCCTGCGCCTGACCTTCTGGGGCGGCCAGGCCCGCGCCGATCGCACCTATGGCGTGACCGATCTCTATAAGGCCGCCAAGGGCACCGACGTCGAGGGTGAATTCCTCGCCTGGAACGATTACTGGCCCAAGCTGGCGACCCAGACCGCGGGTGGCAATGCCCCCGACATCATCCAGATGGATTATCGCTACATCGTCGAATACGCCAAGCGCAACGCCATCGCCCCGCTCGACGAATTCGTTGGCGGCGTGCTCGATCTTTCCAATTTTGACGCCGACCAGCTCGAAGGCGGCAAGGTCGATGGCAAGCTCTATGGCATTTCGCTCGGCGCCAACTCGGTTGCCATGCTGATCAACACCGCGGCCTTCGAAGAGGCCGGTATCGAGGCGCCCACCAATGCCTGGACCTATGACGACCTGATCGCCATCGGCGAGGCCTTCAAGACCGCCAATATTCGCGGTGGCATGAAGGCCATCATGGACGGTTCCTACTCCGAGCCAATGCTGGACAACTGGCTGCGCCAGCGCGGCAAGGCGCTTTATACCGCCGAGGGCAAGCTGGGCTTCGACGAAGCCGATGCCGTGGAATGGTATGCAATGTGGGCCAAGCTGCGCGAAGCCGGCGTTTGCGTGCCCGCTGAAGATCAGGCGCTCGACACCGGCCCGCTCGAAACCACCATGCTGGTATCCGGCAAGGCTGCAATGATCCCGTCCAACTCCAACCAGCTCGTCGGCTTCCAGGCCATCGTCCAGGACAAGCTGGCCATGGTCGGCTATCCGCGCATCGCGGCCGGCGTTGGCGGTGGTCACTATCGCAAGCCGTCGATGTTCTTCTCGGTTGCCGGCTCCTCCGCCAACAAGGAAGCGGCAGCAGAATTCCTCAACTTCTTCATCTCCGATCCCGAAGCCGTCAAGGTCCTCGGCGTCGAACGCGGCATTCCCTGCATCGCCGCATCGCGTGACGTCGTGGCGCCAACCCTCGACGAGCAGAGCCAGATCGCCCTGAACTTCGTCGCAAATCTGGGCGACCTGCTTGGGCCGTTGCCGCCATCCCCGCCGGCCGCTGCCGGGGAAATCTCGGAATCGCTGCTCCGTACCCTGGGCCAGGAAGTCGGCTTTGGTGCCAAGTCTCCTGAACAGGCTGGTGGCGAGCTGATTACCGGCGCCAACGACATCCTCGGCCGAGTTTAAAACCATGACCGCGCGCTCCCTTGAATCGGGCGCTCCCGCAAGGGAGCGCGCGGCCTCTCCATCCCTGTGGTCCCGGATCTGGCAAAACCATGCCCCCGGCTACCTGTTCCTGTTGCCCTGGCTGATCGGCTTTTTCGGCCTCACCATCGGGCCTATCGTCACCTCGTTCTATCTCAGCTTCACCGACTTCGACCTGTTGACCTCTCCCGACTGGGTGGGTGCCAACAACTATGTCCGCATGTTCACCGCCGACCCCAAGTTCTGGGCGTCGATGCGGGTGACCGTGATCTTCGTGATCTTCTCGGTGCCGCTCAAACTGGCCTTCGCGCTGGCCGTCGCCCTGCTGCTCAACCGGGGCATGCGCGGCCTGCCGCTGTATCGCGCCCTGTTCTATCTGCCGAGCCTGCTCGGCGCATCGGTGGCCATCGCCATCCTGTGGCGCCAGATTTTTGCCCGCGACGGCCTGGTCAATGATTTCCTCTCGGTCTTCGGCATTGCCGGTCCGAGCTGGATTTCCAATCCGCAATATTCGCTGTGGACCATCATCATCCTGGCGGTCTGGCAGTTCGGCTCGCCGATGATCATCTTCCTCGCCGGCCTGCGCCAGATTCCGCAAGACATGTATGAGGCGGCCAGTCTCGACGGCGCCGGCAAATGGCGGCAGTTCATCAAGATCACGCTGCCGCTGCTGACCCCGGTGGTGTTCTTCAACGCCATCATCCAGACCATCGAGGCGTTCAAGAGCTTCACGCCGGCTTTCATCATTTCGGGCGGCACCGGCAATCCGATCAATTCGACGCTGTTCTATACGCTCTACCTGTACCAGGAGGCCTTCGGCTTCTTCCGCATGGGCTATGCCTCGGCGCTGGCCTGGGTGTTGCTGGCGCTGGTCGGCATGTTTACGGCGTTCTCGTTCCTTACCAGCAAGTACTGGGTGCACTACGATGAGTGATGTTTCCAACAGGCTCACCGTGGTCGGCGAGCGTCAATTGACGCCAATGCAGCGCAAGCTCATCTCGGTGCTGACCCATGTCGCGCTGCTCGCGGTCTCGGTGCTGATGCTGTATCCGCTGCTGTGGTTGCTCGCGGCCTCGTTCCGGCCGGAAAACGAGATTTTCACCTCGGCCAGCATCTGGCCGTCGTCGTGGAGCATCGACTCCTACATCCGCGGCTGGAACGGACTGCGCACCAGTTTCGGCACTTTCTATATCAACAGCTTCATCATCTCGGGCCTGTCGGTGCTGGGCAATGTGATGGCCTGCTCGATGGCGGCCTACGCCTTTGCCCGGCTCGATTTCAAGTTCAAGAACTTCTGGTTCGCCATGATGCTGATGACGCTCATGCTGCCCTACCAAGTGACGCTGATCCCGCAATATGTGCTGTTCCGCCAGCTTGGCTGGGTCAACACCTTCCTGCCGCTGGTGGTGCCGAAGTTTCTTGCCGCCGACGGGTTTTTCATCTTCCTGATGGTGCAGTTCTTCCGCGGTCTGCCGAAAGAGCTCGACGAAGCTGCCCAGATGGACGGCTGCTCGCCCTGGCGCATCTATTGGAAGATCATCATTCCGCTCTCCATGCCGGTGCTGGCGACCGCCGCCATCTTCACCTTCATCTGGACCTGGGACGATTTCTTCGGTCCGCTGATCTACCTCAGCGAAATGAAGACCTACACGGTGATGCTGGGCCTGCGCACCTTCACCGACAGCACCGGCGAAAGCGATTATGGCGGGCTGTTTGCCATGAGTGTGCTCTCCATCGTGCCTATTTTCCTGTTCTTCCTGTTCTTCCAGCGACTGCTCATCGAGGGCATCGCCACCACCGGTATGAAACGCTAGACCCATGACTGACATCAAATTCGCCGCCATTGGCATCAATCACAGCCACATTTATGGCCAGGTCGATTGCCTGCAGGAGGCCGGGGCGCAGTTCGTCTCGTTCCACGCCGTCGAGGACGATCTTGCCGAGGCGTTCGGCGCGAAATACCCCGAGGCGAAGCGTGTTGCCGATCCGCGGGCGATCCTCGAAGACGCCAATGTAGCCGTGGTGATCACCTCGGCCATTCCGGCTGACCGCGCGGCGATTTCCATTGCTGCCATGCAGCATGGCAAGGACGTGCTGACCGACAAGCCGGGCATGACCACCTTCGCCCAGCTCCACGAGCTGCGGCGCGTGCAGGCCGAAACCGGCCGCATCTATTCGGTGCTGTATTCCGAGCATTTCGAAGTGCGCGCCACGGTGGAAGCCGGCAATCTGATTGCGCAGGGCGCCATCGGCAAGGTGATCAATACCGTTGGTCTCGGGCCTCATGCCATCCGCAACAACCAGCGGCCGGACTGGTTTTATGATCGCCAGCGCTACGGCGGCATCCTCTGCGATATCGCCAGCCACCAGTTCGAGCAGTTCCTGTTCTTTTCCGATGCCATGGATGCCGAAGTGACCGCGGCCACAGTCGCCAATCGCGGCAATCCGGACCGGCCGGGGCTGCAGGATGTCGGCGACGTCCACCTCAAGACGCCCAATACCTCGGGCTATATCCGCGTCGACTGGTTCACCCCGTCGGGTCTCCCCACCTGGGGCGATGGGCGCCTGACCATTCTCGGCACCGAGGGCTATATCGAGCTGCGCAAATATATCGACATTGCCGGCAAGCCGGGCACCGATCACCTCTACATCGTCAACCACGAGGGGCCGCGCCATATCGACTGCTCAACAGTCGATCGGCCGTTTGGCCGGCAGTTCCTCGATGACGTTCTCAACCGCACCGAAACCGCCATGCCGCAGGAGCGGGCCTTCAACGCCATGAAACTGGCGCTGACGGCGCAGCAATTGGCCGAACGCGGCACGGAGTGGGCGCAATGAGCCGTATTTTCAACGTCGCAGTCGTCGGTGTCGGCATCGGCCGCAGCCATATCGTCGAGGGCTATGTGCCCAATGCCGACAAGTTCAAGGTGCTGGCGCTATGCGATCTCAACGTCGAGCGCATGACGCCCATCGCCGATGAATTTGGCGTCGAGCGTCGCGTCACCAGTTTCGATGATGTCCTCGCCATGGACAATATCGACGTGGTCGATATCTGCACGCCACCGGGCCTGCACTATTCCATGGTCATGGCCGCGCTCAAGGCCGGCAAGCATGTGATCTGCGAAAAGCCGCTGGTCGGATCGCTGGCCCAGGTCGACGAGGTCATTGCCGCTGAAAAGCAGAGCAAGGGCATGTTGATGCCGGTGTTTCAATACCGCTTCGGCAATGGCATCGAGCAGGCCAAGGCGATCATCGACGCGGGCATTGCCGGCAAGCCCTTCATGGGCACGGTCGAAACGCTATGGCGCCGCGAGGCGGATTATTACGCAATTCCGTGGCGCGGCAAATGGGCCACCGAACTCGGCGGCGTGCTGATGGGCCACGCCATCCATCCGCATGACCTGTTCACTTATTTGATGGGCGACATCGATCGCGTTTTTGGCCGCGTTGCCACTCGCGTCAATCCAATCGAAGTCGAAGATACCATTGCTGCCTCGCTGGTGATGAAAAGCGGCGCGCTGGCCAGCCTGACGGCAACGCTGGGCTCCGCCGACGAAATCACCCGCATCCGATTGGCGTTTGAAAACGTCACCATCGAAAGCGATCATGCAGCCTATAATCCGGGCGAAAAGCCCTGGACCATCAAGCCGCGCAATGACGAGACCGCCGCCAAGATCGACGCGCTGCTCAAGGACTGGAAGCACGTCCCGTCGCGCTTCCAGACCCAGATGGCCCGCTTCCACGACGCGCTGATCGGCGCGGCGCCGCTGCCGGTGACCAGCGCGGACTCGCGCCGTTCGCTCGAACTGGTGACGGCCTTCTATCATTCCTCCGCCACCGGAGAAGACGTACCCCTGCCGATCGGCCCCGGCCACCCCCTCTACGAGAGCTGGGTTCCTGCCCAGTTCCGCGCTGCTTAGGAGATTCCATGGCGACCAGCATCCAGCTTCGGCAGCTCGTAAAAGCCTATGGCGACATGGAGGTCATCCACAATATTGACCTCGATATCGATCCGGGTGAGTTCACCGTATTCGTCGGTCCCTCGGGCTGCGGCAAGTCCACGCTGTTGCGCATGATCGCTGGTCTCGAACCGATTTCCGGCGGCGACCTGGTGATCGACGGCCAGCGCATGAACGACGTGCCGGCGGCCCGTCGCGGCATCGCCATGGTATTCCAGTCCTATGCGCTTTACCCGCATATGAACGTCTATCAAAACCTCGCCTTTGGCCTCGAAACCGCCAAGGCGCCCAAGGCCGAAATCCAGCAGCGCGTGCAGCGTGCGGCGGACATTTTGCAGATCGTGCCGCTGCTGCAGCGCAAGCCCAAGCAGCTCTCCGGCGGCCAGCGCCAGCGCGTCGCCATCGGCCGTGCCATCGTGCGCGAGCCCAAGATTTTCCTGTTTGACGAACCGCTGTCCAACCTCGACGCCGAACTGCGCGTGCAGATGCGCGTCGAGATCGCCAAGCTGCATAATGATCTGGGTAACACCATGATCTACGTGACCCACGACCAGGTCGAAGCCATGACCATGGCCGACAAGATCGTGGTGCTGCGGCTCGGCGTCATCGAACAGGCCGGCGCGCCGCTCGAGCTCTACAACAATCCGAAGAACCTGTTCGTCGCTGGCTTCATCGGCTCGCCCAAGATGAACTTCCTGACCGCCACAGCCGATGGCAGCGGCATTTCAGTGGCCGGCAATGCGCTGGCTCTGCCGCGATCCGCGGCAGGTACGGCGACGCTGGGTGCGCGTCCCGAACACATTACCCTGCAGCCCGGAACCGGCATCAAGCTGGCCGACGTGCGGGTCGATCTGGTCGAAAATCTCGGCGGCCAGACGGTGGTTTATGCCACCACGGCCAACGGCCAGCCGGTCAACATCGTATTGGAAGGCCAGCGTCCGGTCGAGCTGGGTTCGACGGTAACGGCCTATATCGACCCGGCGCGCGTGCATTTGTTCAATGCCGATGGCAATGCGCTCTAGGTTTTAGGAGGCAGGAACCCCTCCCTCCGTTCTCCCTCGGGCTTGACCCGAGGGCCGCTCCTCATTCGGCGCAAATGGTTATTGGCCCTCGGATCAAGTCCGAGGGAGAAAGAGGTCGGTGCGACGCCCTGTGCCGTAGCCCAACGGACCTATGCGGTTGAGTTGGATCGAACCCTAATCCTTCAGTTCATCTTCGACATCGGTCTCCGGCCGGTCGCCGCCGCTGGCCTGCTCTTCGTGCCATGCGCCCTTGGCATCCTGATACTGGATCGCCTCGTCATTGCCACCGACCTGTTGCCGGCGAGCGGCAGCCGCGGCTGCGTCATGGGCAGCCTGATGGCTAGGGAAGGTCTCGGAGAACACGTCTCCGACCTTGTAGGCAAAGCCGCCATCGTGCTCGACGACATCATAGGTAACATGGGACATCAGTATTCTCCTTGGTCGTTCAAAACACGCTGCGGGCGCAGAGGTTGCCCGGCAGGCACGGTGACCATACATGGGTATGGACAGTGACGGGGGCCAGAGTGGCGGATCAGGATCAGGGCACACGCGTGGCGCTCAAGCTCGACATCGTGGTCATCGGCGCTGGACAAGCCGGGCTGAGCGCGGCCTATCACCTCAAGCAATTGGGTCTGCAGCCGGGCCGTGATTTTATCGTGCTCGACCGGGCGCCCCAGGCGGGCGGCGCCTGGCAATATCGCTGGCCGTCGCTGACGCTCTCCACCGTCAACCGGGTGCACGACCTGCCGGGCATGAGCTTTGCCAAGATTGCCGGGGGCGACGACACGGTCAAGGCCTCGGTCGCGGTGCCGCATTATTTTGCTGCCTATGAGGGCCATTTCGGGCTGCAGGTGCTGCGACCGGCCACGGTCGGCGTGGTTTGCGAGCGCGGCGAGCGGCTGCGCGTCGAAGCTGACCGCGGCCTGTTTTCGGCGCGCGGCATTATCAACGCCACCGGCACCTGGGAGAAACCGTTCATCCCTGATTATCCGGGACGCGAGAGTTTCGCGGGCCGACAGTTGCACACCCACGATTTTTACCGCGCCGAAGACTTTGTCGGCCAGCATGTGCTGATTGTCGGTGGCGGTATTTCGGCGATCCAGCTGCTCGACCAGATTTCGCTGGTCACACGAACAAGCTGGGTGACCCGCGCGCCGCCGTGCTTTCGCGAAGGCCCGTTCGATCAGGATGCGGGTCGCGAGGCGGTGAAGCTGGTGGAGGACCGCGTGCGCGCCGGTCTACCGCCCAACTCGGTGGTGTCGGTGACGGGGCTGCCGCTCAGCCCGGCGATTATTGCCATGCGCGATCGCGGCGTGCTTGAGCGGCAGGAGATGTTCAGCGAGATCACCCCGACCGGCGTGCGCTGGGCTGATAGGCACTCGCTGGATGTCGATGTGATCCTGTGGTGCACCGGTTTCCGCTCGGCACTCGATCATCTGGCGCCGCTGCAACTGCGCGAAGAATCCGGCGGCATCACCATGACCGGCCGGCTGGCAACGCAAGTGGCGCGCGACCCACGGGTGCATCTGGTGGGCTATGGACCCTCGGCGTCCACTGTTGGGGCAAATCGCGCCGGTGGCGCGGCGGCACGGGAGCTGACGCAATTTCTGGGCGCGGTGGACGACTAGGAGTCCGATATTTGATTTGTCAAGTCGTGAATCTTGCCGCGACATGCTGTCGCTCCAGATGTTATCCATGACAAGCCGCATGGCTTATGAAGCCTTGTGCAGGCCGGAACTCCGGCTTCTATGGGAACCTGTTGATGCACAAATTTGCGAAAGTGCTTGTCCTGACCGCAGCCGCCATTCATCTGGCGGCCGCCCCGATCGCCTACTCGACACAGTCATACGCCCTTGCCGGCGATGTTATGCTACCCGCCCCCTATATCTCCCGCGCGCTCGGTGCCGTACTGCTCCCGATCGATGACACCGTACGGTCGATATTTGCTCTTGCTGCGGCCGATACCGGTGTTCTGGTCATTGCGACCGAGCCCGGCGGCGTGGCCGATAGCCAGGGCATACTGCCCGGTGATGTCATCTCCAGGGTCCGCGGCCACGCCATCGTCAGTCCAATCGATCTGGACGAGGTGGTGTATTACTGGATCCTACAGAACGATTTTGATTTCGGCTTCGACTACTATCGCGATGGCGTGCTGGCCGCGACGCTGTTCACCATCACGCTGGATCTTTACGAGAGCAGTTTTGATATGGCGAGCGTCTCCAGTTGGAGCTCTTGGACCACTGAAACCAGCTTCTCCTATGAGGAATTTTACGAGGAGTATTCGGTCGAGATGACCGAGAACTATGAAAGCTCGGAATCCATCATCGAGGAAACCGTCAGCAGCGAAGAATATGCCGCCGAACTCACCAGCGAAGCAGCCGAGGAGGATTCCGAAGGTGCTGACAGCGACGGTGATGGCATCGACGATGCAGAAGACACCGACGATGATGGTGACGGCATCGACGACGCCGACGATAACGACAGCGACAATGATGGCATGGACGATGCCGAAGATACCGACGACGATGGTGACGGCTTCGATGACGCAGATGACACCGATGACGATGGCGATGGCATCGATGACGCGGACGACTCCGACGATGGCGGCGACGACGAGTAATCGGCTTTGCGCATCAAAGTGCTTTGACTAAGCTATCGGGGCGGGTGCAAGCCTGCCCCATTTGTTTGAACGGCGGCCTATTCGATGAAAACCTACCAAATGCCCCATAGCGGGCGCAGCGTCTCCAGCGTCGTGCTCGGCCTGATGCGCATTCCAAAGATGAGCGACGGCGAAATCCAGGCGCTGTACGGCGCGGCCCGCGATGCCGGGATCGATGTGTTCGACCATGCCGATATCTATGGCGGCGAGCGTCATCTGTGCGAGAAGCGCTTTGGCGATGCGATCAAGCTCGATGCGGCCGAACGCGACGCGATTTTCATCCAGTCCAAAGTCGGCATTCGCAACGGCTTCTTCGATTTTTCCAAGGAGCACATTCTCAAGACCGTCGACGAATCGCTGGCGGCGCTGAAGACCGATTATCTCGACCTGCTGCTGCTGCACCGTCCCGATACGCTGGTCGAGCCGGAAGAGGTCGCCGAGGCGTTCGAGCAACTGGTCGCGGCTGGAAAAGTGCGCAGTTTCGGCGTGTCCAACCACACGCCGGGACAGATCGAGGTGCTCAAGACCGCGGTCAAGCTACCCCTGGTCGCCAATCAGGTGCAGCTCTCCATCACCCATGCGCCGCTGATTGCGCAGGGCGTTGCCGCCAATATGGCCGGACTCGACCAGTCGATCTCGCGCGACAATGGGCTGCTGGATTATTCGCGCCTCAACAACATGCTGCTGCAGGCCTGGTCGCCGTTCCAGAAGGGCTTCTTCGATGGCGTCTTCCTCGGCGATCGCGAGAATTTCGCCGCGCTGAATGACGCCATCGATGCGCTGGCCAAGCAATATGGCGTCACCCCGACCGGCATCGCCGTGGCCTGGATCACCCGCCACCCCGCCAATATCCAGGTCGTGCTCGGCACCACCAACCCGACCCGCGTTAAGGATTCGGCGGCCGGCTCGGCCGTACCGCTGACCCGCGAGGAATGGTACCGCCTGTTCACCGCAGCCGGGCACACGCTGCCGTAGCAGAAAAAGAAAAAAGGCCAGACTTGCGTCTGGCCTTTTGATTTTCGGGCCGATCAGCCGACGGCGCGGGGATCGACGTCGGCGCTATAGTCGACGCCGCCGAGGCCGAAGCCGAACAGGCGGAGGAATTCTTCGCGATATTTCGGCAGGTCGGCCAGTTCGGCCAATGTTTCGGTGGTGAGCGCAGCCCAGCGCTTGGTTAGTTCGGCCTGCATGGTCTCGGACAGTTCCCAGTCGTCGACGCGAATGCGGCTTTCCTCGTCCACCAAGAGCTCGCCCGCAAGCTTGTGGCGGAACAGGCGGTCGATCTGCTGGATCGGACCTTCGCCCAGGCCCATTTCGTCTTCGACCTTGATCAGCAGGGTGCCATACAGCGGCACCACCGGAATGGCGGAGCTGGCCTGGGTTACCACCGCCTTGAGGGCAACGACGTGGGCTGCATGTGCCCCGTGCTGGCCGCGAATGACAGCGGCGGCGCGATCGAGATCGCCCTTGGCCTTGCCCAGCGTGCCCTTGTGATAGATCGGCCAGGTCAGTTTGCTGCCGAGATAGGTGTAGTTGAGCGACTGGAAACCGTCAGCCAGCACACCGGCTTCGGCCAGCGCGGCGATCCACAGCTCCCAGTCCTCGCCCCCCATGACCTTGACGGTCGCCGCAGCTTCTTCCTCGGTGGCGGGCTCGACCGAAATTTCGGAAACTTCGCCGGTGCCGGTGTTGAGCGTTTTGGAGGTGACCGCAGCGCCATAGGGCTTGATGGCCGAGCGATAGCTGACACCGTCCTTGGGATCGGTACGCACCGGTGAGGCCACCGAATAGACGATCAGGTCGACCTGACCGAGACTCTGGCGGATCGCCTCAATGGCTTCGGCCTTGACCGCGTCGGAAAAAGCGTCCCCCTCGATCGTCACGGCCACCCGGCCAGCGGCCTTGGCGCGGATCTCGAAAGCACGGTTATTGTACCAGCCGGCACTTGCCGTCTTGCCTTCAGCGGGCGGTCGCTCGAACGACACGCCGACCGTATCGGCATCGCTGCCGAAGGTCGTGACGATGCGCGAGGCGAGGCCATAACCGGTCGAGCAGCCGAGCACCAGCACGCGCTTGCGCGATGATTCGATGAGACCCTTGACCACCACGTGATCGATCTGGCGCTGCACATTGGTGGCGCATCCGATCGGGTGGGCGGTGGTGCAGATGAAACCACGGATTTTCGGTTCAATAATCACAAGGCAACTCCACACTGGTTTATTGCCGGCAGCGCGCCGGGCTTTTAACATAGCGGATTTCTAATGCGATGCGGATCAGAGCACCAGTGTCGCAGCAAAGCAAATTGCATGCGGCGGGCGTTTTAAGGCCATCAGGCGGCCTTGTTGTCATGATCGGTAAAAAACGAAAGGCCGAACCCGAAGGTCCGGCCTTTTGATCGTTTCTTCCTGGGTAGGAAGATTGGAGCGGGCGAAGGGATTCGAACCCTCGACCCTAACCTTGGCAAGGTTATGCTCTACCCCTGAGCTACACCCGCGCTCCGTTTGTTGCCGGGACAGTCTTGTTGTCTGGCGACGAGGCGCTATATGCCCAATCGAAACCCCGATTGCAACCCACAATTTGACCAGACCGTCATCTTCGTGCCGCGTTGTGGATAGAGGGGCTTGTCACACCACCATTTGCGGGCGCAAGAAGGTCCGCAAATTTCCCAGTTTGCCTCGCTGAAGGGTCCAGTTTTCCTCATGTCCACTCCGTTCAAAGGCGTTGCCGCAGCCCCCCAGTCCAGCGTTCCTGTCGGCGCGCTGATCAAGGATTCCACCGACGCGGCATTCAAGACCGACGTCATCGATGCGTCCCTTGATACCCCGGTGCTTGTCGATTTTTGGGCGCCCTGGTGCGGTCCGTGCCGTGCACTGACCCCGGCGCTCGAAAAAGTCGTCAATGAAAAGGCCGGCGCAATCCGGCTGATCAAGATCAATATCGACGAAAATCCGCAGATTGCCGGCCAGCTCGGCATCCAGTCGATTCCGGCGGTGTTCGCTTTTTCGGGCGGTCGCCCGGTCGACGGCTTCATGGGCGCCATGCCCGAGGGCGAAGTGCGCCGCTTCGCCGACAAGGTGATTGCCGCCGGGCCGGTGGCTGCGCCCGCCGAACTCTCGATAGAAGACAAGATCGCCGAGGCCGTAACTGCCGCCGAGGCTGCGCTGGCGGCTGGCGACCTCGGCCAGGCCGCGCAGATCTTCGGCATGGTGATCCAGCAGCAGCCGGATCACGCCGTTTCCCTGATCGGCCTCGCCAAGGTTTATCTGGCTGCCGGTGAAGCCGATCAGGCCCAATCGACGCTGGATATGGTGCCGGAGGCCGAGCGCAAGGGCGATGCCTATACGACCGTCGCCAATTCGATCCGCCTGCTCGCCGAGGCCGCCAATCTCAGCGAAACCACAGCGCTCGAAGCGGCGGTGGCCGCTGATCCAGATGACCACCAGGCGCGTTATGATCTTGCGCTGGCTTTCAATGCCGAGGGCAAGAAGGTCGAGGCCGCCGAGGCGTTGATCGCCGTGTTCAAGCGCGACCGTACCTGGAACGACGACGGCGCACGCAAGAAGCTGCTGGAATTTTTCGATGCCTGGGGTCCGCGAGACCCGGCGACCAACAAGGGCCGGCGCATGCTCTCGGCGGCTCTGTTCTCGTAGGAACACACGACAAGCGAAGGCGACAAAATGCCAAAACGTCCCGCCAGCCCGGCCGACCTGCCCAAGTCCGTCCCGATCTTCCCGCTGTCGGGCGCCTTGTTGCTGCCTTTCTCGCATCGCCCGCTCAACGTATTCGAGCCGCGCTATATCGAGATGGTCGATGCGGCGTTGCGGAGCGACCGCATGATCGGGCTGATCCAACCCGAGGATACCAGCGAGGAAAGCCCCAAGGGCCGCAGCCCGCTGCAGACGGTGGGTTGTCTGGGGCGGATTACGCATTTCGAGGAAAGCGGCGAAGGCCGCTATTTTATTATCCTCGAAGGGGTGACCCGCTTCCGGCTGGCGCATGAACTGACGGTGATGACACCCTATCGCCAGGGCGTCATTGCCGGCGAGGATTATGCCAGCGATTTCACCCGCGACTTCGGCGAGGACACGGTGGACCGCGAGCGCTTCGTCCGCATGATGCGCGACTATGCCGAATTTGCCAGTATCGAGCTTAACTGGGACGAGATCGAGCGCACCGGCACCGCGGACCTGGTCAATTTTTGCTGCATGGTCGGCCCCTATGGCCCAGCCGAAAAGCAGGTGCTGCTCGAGGCGCTAACCCTGGAGCAACGCGCCGAAACGCTGATCGCTATGACCGAATATGAAATCGCGCGCGGCGCCGCCGGCAGCCCTTCGCCGCTGAACTAGGCATGGTCGCCACCCCGTCGATCAATCCGCGCCATGTCATCGACGTGAAGTCGCTCGAAATGCTGGTCTGCCCGCTGACCAAGACGCGGCTGACGCTATCGGCAGACAAGACCGAACTGATCTCGGTTGCCGCGCGCCTGGCTTTTCCGATTTTGAAGGGCGTGCCCTTGCTCAGCCTGGATGAGGCGCGAAATGTCGATCCGGAGGAGATCAGGCGGCTCCCGGAGTTGAAGGGGTAGGGGTCCCTTCCACTCATCCGAGCTAAACAACCCCCACCCTTGATCCCTCCCCACAGGTGGGAGGGAGACGATGAACACGGCCTTCAGGTCTGGCGCCTCCCTCCCCTGAATGGGGAGGAATTGAGGGTGGGGTGATGGGAGCCCCAATGCCTAAATCGGCAAGCCGCTGAGTAGCTTCGGCCCCTTGCCTGAAATACCCGACGCCGTGCGGATCAGCGCCGCCTTGACCGGGCCGGCCCGATCCACCAGCCCCAGCCCGAAATCGCGGATTGCCCGCACCGGGGCTACGTCGTTGGAAAACAGCCGGTTGAGCGTATCGGTCATTGCTGCCATGCCGGCGGTATCGAGGCGGCGCCAGGCCTGATAGCGGCCCAGCACGTCGTCGCTGCCGTGATCGAGGCCCAGCCGGATCGCGTCGACAACCACTTCGGCCAGTGCGGCAACATCCTTGAGGCCGAGATTGAGCCCCTGGCCGGCGATCGGATGCACCACATGGGCCGCATCGCCCACCAGCGCCAGCCGCGGCGCCACGAAGTCGCGCGCGATCTGCAGGCGCAATGGAAAACCCTGCAGTTTTTCTTCCAGCGTCACGGCGCCCAGCGTCGAGCCCATCACAGCCTCGATCTCGGCGGCCAGTGTATTATCGTCCATGGCGAGGAAGCGCCGGGCGTCGTCCGTCCGCTCGGTCCAGACCAGTGACGAGCGATTGCCCGGCAGCGGCAGGCTGGCAAACGGACCCGCGGGGCGGAAGTGCTCATAGGCAATGCCGTCATGCGGCAGTTCATGAGCGATGGTGGTGACCAGCCCGGTCTGGCGATAGTCATGGCCGGTAACGCCAATGCCCGCCATGCCGCGCAAGACCGACTGGCCGCCATCGGCCGCAACCACCAGCGGCGCTGCGAGCACGCGGCCATCGGCCAGAGTCAGCCGGCCGGCATTGCCCTCGGTGACGAAGCCGGTGATTGTTGCCGGAGCGATAACCTCGATCTTGCCGGCGATGGCCTCAAGCAAGGCTTGGCCGCTGATGCTATTGGGCACCATGTGGGCGAATGGCTCGCCCGGGACTACGTCACCGTCGAAGGCCAGGAATAGCGGGCGGGAAATATCGCCTTCGCCAGAATCGGTAATCCGCATGGCACTGATCGGCTGGCTTGCCGACAGCATGCCAGGCCAGACGCCGAGCGCATCGAACACCCGGCGCACGCCGGCGGCAATTGCCGAGGCACGGGCGTCGCGCGGCGCCGACAGTGGGCGCCGATCGACGAGCCCGACCCTGATGCCACGTGCTGACTGCACCAGCGCAAGGGCAAGCGTCAGCCCCACCGCGCCGCCGCCAACAATCAACACGTCAAATGATTCAAGGTTGTCGTTCATGCCGCGATCTCCTTGCCGGCATTTGCTCCCGCAGGGCGGCTTGACGCAAGCGCACCAAACGCCGCGGTCTGTGCCTTATTTGTGCCCAGATCGCCCCGGATTTGCACAATAAATGTGCATCAACCTGCTTCGGCGACGGCGGATTTGCTTAGGCTATTTTTAAAGCATTGAAAATGCATGAAATTTCGGCGTGTAGCCGAGTTGGCACGGGTCTTGAGTCTATCGGAGCATTCCAGACCAAGCGCCAAGTCGCAAAGGGGCTCACATGAAACTGGTGATAGCAATTATCAAGCCATCACGCCTCGAAGAGGTTCGCCAGGCTCTCAACTCACTCGACGTTCACGGCATGACCGTGACCGAGGTTAAGGGCTACGGACGCCAAAAGGGCCATTCCGAAATCTACCGCGGCACCGAATATGCCGTGCATTTCCTGCCCAAGCTGAAAGTCGAGATCGCCGTTGATGACGCGCTCGCCGACGCCGTCAGCACTGCCATCCGCGATAGCGCCCAGACCGGTCGTATCGGCGATGGCAAAATCTTCGTGCTCGATCTGCTCGCCGTCACCCGTATCCGTACCGGTGAAACCGGCGCGGCTGCCCTCTAAGCGTCATCGGGAGAAAATAGATGAAGACGTCAAAAATCCTGGGATGCACCGCTCTTGCTTCCCTCCTGCTGGCCCTGCCGGCATTCGCCCAGGAGGCCGTCGCGCCTGCTGTCGAAGCCGTGGGGGAAGTCGTCCCCGTGATCGACAAGGGTGACGTGGCCTGGATGCTGGTATCGACCATGGTCGTCATCGTGATGACCGTTCCGGGCCTCGCCCTGTTCTACGGCGGTCTTGTCCGCGCCAAGAACATCCTGTCGGTGCTCACCCAGGTGTTCCTCGGCTTCTCGATGATCTCGATCCTGTGGGTGGCCTACGGTTACTCGCTGGCTTTTGCCGGCCCGACCGAAGGCGGCCTTTCGGCATTCGTCGGCGACTTCTCGAAGTTCTTCCTCAACGGCGTAACGCTTAAGTCCACCGCTGCCACCTTCTCGGCCGGCTTCGTGCTGCCTGAAATGGTCTTCGTGGTGTTCCAGCTCACCTTCGCCTGCATCACCTCGACCCTCATCATCGGCGGCATCGCCGAGCGCATGAAGTTCGGCGCGCTGATGGCGTTCCTCGCCATCTGGTTCACCTTCTCCTACATTCCAATGGCCCACATGGTCTGGTCGAGCCCCGGCCTGCTGTTCGGCCTCGGCGCTTATGACTTCGCCGGCGGTACCGTGGTTCACATTAACTCCGGTGTGGCCGCACTTGTCGCCGCCATCGTGCTTGGCCCGCGTCTCGGTTACATGAAGGAGCCGATCGCTCCCCACAACCTGGTCTGGACCTATGTCGGTGCCGGCCTGCTGTGGTTCGGTTGGTTCGGCTTCAATGCCGGCTCCAACCTCGAAGCCAACGCCTTGACCGCCGTCGCCCTGATGAACACCGTCCTGGCTCCGGCCGCCGGTGCACTGGCCTGGGCACTGGGTGAAAAGATCACCCGTGGTCACTCCTCGACCCTGGGTGCTGTCTCGGGTGCCGTCGCCGGCCTCGTCGCCATCACCCCGGCTGCCGGCTTTGCCGGTGTCGGTGGCGCCATCGTGCTCGGCGCCATCGCCGGCGTGGTCTGCCTCTGGGCCGTCGTCAACCTCAAGCCGCTGCTCAAGTATGACGACTCGCTCGACGTGTTCGGCATCCACGGCGTCGGCGGCATCGTCGGTGCTCTCGGCACCGCAGTCGTCGCCATGCCGTCGCTCGGCGGTTACCCGCTGGGCGTTGCCGAGGAATACTCGGTCGGCAGCCAGTTCATGATCCAGCTCACAGCCGTGGCAATCGCCATCTCCTGGTCCGGTGTCGTGGCATTCGTCGCCATGCTGATCGTCAAGGCGATCTTCGGCGGGGTCCGCGTCCCGGAGTCGAGCGAAAGCGATGGTCTCGATCTCTCGAGCCACGGCGAACGCGCCTACAACAACTAAGCTTGATTTCACCCGGCGGTGGTCACCTGCCGCCGGGTCCCTTTAATGACCAAAAAATTGATCGTGGCGTGCGGCTCGTGTCCCTCTTGGCCCGCCACAGAGGCTTCCCACTCGCAAAACTGCACGGGCCGCACTCCACGATCAATTTACCTCGAAACGCATCGCTTCGCGCAGTCTCGCTCCTCCCTCGCGACCCTAACAGCAAACTCGGCCCGCCCTTCCAGGCGGGCCTTTTCTATGGGGTTACCCTCATACGGCATCGTCAAATTGGGGCCAAACCACCCCCACCCTTGATCCCTCCCCACAAGGGGGAGGGAGACGATGAACACTGAAAATCCAGCTGGCGCCCCCTCCCCTGAGCAACCGTGTTTGATGTCAATCGCTTTTGCCCTTCCATGGTGCATCGTTGGCGATGACGGCGTTGGCTGTGGTGATGAGTTTGCGCATGGCGGCGACGATGGCGAGCTTGCCGGGTTTTCCCTGGTCGCGCAGGCGCTGGTAGAAGTCTCGGATCGGGGGATTGGCGCGGATGGCGGAGAGGCTCGCCATGTAGAGGGCGCAGCGTACCGAGAGACGGCCACCGGCAATATGGGCCT
>NZ_LAPV01000123.1 GCF_000971275.1 Devosia psychrophila
TTCTTGAGGTCCTCGGCGGCGCTGGTGGCGGCTGGTAATCGCCAATAGACAACCCCGCCCGCCCAAGCTAAGCAAAACCCCGCTTTCTAACCCTTGGTATCGCCATGCCCGAACTGTTGCTCGAACTCTTTTCCGAGGAAATCCCGGCCCGCTTTCAGCGTCGCGCCGCCGAGGACCTCAAGAAAGCTGTGACCAATGCACTGGTCGACGCAGGTCTGGTCTATGAGGGCGCCAAGGCCTTCGTTACGCCGCGCCGCCTGGCGCTGACCGTCACCGGGCTGCCGGCCCGTTCGCCCGATACGCGCGAAGAAAAGAAGGGCCCCAAAGTTGGCGCGCCGCAACCCGCCATCGATGGGTTCCTGCGTTCGGCTGGACTGACCTCGCTCGACGAGGCCAAGGTGGAAAGCGATCCCAAGAAGGGCGACTTTTACGTCGCCCATATCAACAAACCGGGCGCTGAAGCAGTATCGCTGCTATCGTCCATCCTGCCCAAGATACTGATCGATTTTCCCTGGGCCAAGCCGATGCGCTGGGGCAATGGCAGCTTCAACTGGGTGCGCCCGCTGCGCGCCATCACGGCGACCTTCGGCACGGAAAACGAAGAGCCGGTGGTGATCCCCTTTGCCTCGGGCGAGTTGCAGTCCGGCCAGACCACCTTCGGCCATCGCTTCCTGGCGCCAGACGCCATCCGGGTGCGCCGCTTCGATGACTATGCGGAGGCGCTGGAACGCGCCAAGGTCGTACTCGATATCGACCGCCGCAAGGACATCATCCGCACCGATGCCGAGCACCTGGCCTTCGCGCAGGGCCTGTCCATCATTGCCGACGAGGGCTTGCTTGAGGAAGTGGCCGGGCTGGTCGAATGGCCTGTGGTTATGATGGGCTCGTTCGATCCGGCGTTTCTCGAGGTGCCCGAAGAAGCCATCATCGCCACCATCCGTGCCAACCAGAAATGCTTCTGCCTGCGCGATGCCAACGGCAAGCTGGCGCCCAATTTCATCATCACCGCCAACACCGTGGCAAGCGATGGCGGCGCGACGATTATCGCCGGCAACGAGCGCGTCATCCGCGCCCGCCTGAGCGATGCAAATTTCTTTTATAAGGGCGATCTGTCGCTGCCGCTCGAACACGGACTGCCCAAGTTGGAAGAAACCGTGTTCCACGCCAAGCTAGGCAGCCAGTTTGCCCGCGTCGCACGGCTGGTCAAGCTGGCCGGCGAAATTGCGCCACTGGTGGGCGCCGATCCCGAACGCGCCAAGCGTGCCGCCATGCTGGCCAAGGCCGACCTGACCACCGGCATGGTTGGTGAATTCCCCGAACTGCAGGGCCTGATGGGCCGCTATTACGCCACCGCCCAAGGCGAGCCTGCCGATATCGCGACCGCCGTTGAAATGCACTACAAGCCGCTGGGCCCGACCGACAAGGTACCGACCGAGCCGGTGTCGATCGCTGTGGCCTTGGCCGACAAGCTGGACCTGCTCACTGGCTTCTGGGCTATCGACGAAAAGCCGACTGGCTCGCGCGATCCTTTTGCGCTTCGCCGTGCGGCGCTGGGTGTGATCCGGATTATCTCGGAGAATGGGCTGAAGTTCCCGCTCAAGGTTGAGCCCGATTTGTTGGCCTTTTTCCATGATCGCCTGAAGGTTGTGCTGCGCGATTCGGGCTCACGCCACGATCTGCTCGATGCGGTGATTTCTACGGATAGCGATGACATCTTGCAGATCATCCAGCGCGCCGAAGCACTGTCGGCTCTCCTGTCATCGACCGACGGGCAGAACCTGCTTGCCGGCTACAAGCGTGGCGCCAACATCCTCGCTGCCGAGGAAAAAAAGGACGGCAAGACCTACGCTGGTGCCGTGGATCAGGACACGCTCAAGTTGCCCGAAGAGACCGACCTGGCTTTTGCAGTGGATGCCGTGCATGCCGCTGTGTCGAGCCATGTAGGCAAAGACGACTACAAGGGCGCTATGGCTGAACTTGCGACGCTGCGTGCGCCGGTAGATGCGTTCTTCACGGCCGTGCTGGTCAACGATGCCGACCCGGCAGTCCGTACCAATCGCCTGAACCTGTTGGCGCGCCTGCGCGACACTATGCATTTGGTTGCCGATTTCGGAAAGGTTGCGGGCTAGCCTGCCAGATCTCATGGTGAGCCTGTCGAACCACCGGGTCGGCACTGGGACCTCGCCACGACCTCGTCCTTGGACACGCTCAGGATGAGGTTTACTTGGAGTATTGTGTATGTCGGTTGGTTTATTGGCCCTGCTGGACGATGTCGCAGGACTAGTGAAAGTGGCAGCCGCCTCGCTCGATGATGTGGCGGGGCAGGCGGCCAAGGCGGGGGTCAAGGCGGCCGGCGCGGTGATCGATGACGCTGCTGTGACGCCAAATTATGTGACGGGCTTCACGGCCGACCGCGAATTGCCCATCGTGGGCAAGATTGCCTGGGGTTCGATCAAGAACAAGCTGATTTTCCTGCTGCCGGCGGCACTTTTATTGAGCCTGTTCGTGCCCTGGTTGATCACGCCCCTGCTGATGATCGGTGGCGCCTACCTGTGCTACGAGGGCGCCGAGAAGATTTTCCACGCTTTGCGCCCGCATGACGCCGAGGCGCATGAGGCAAGCCTCGAACCCGCGGCCATCAATCCGCAGAGCATGGAAGACCGGCAGGTAGCAGGCGCCATAAAGACCGATTTCATCCTGTCGGCCGAGATCATGACCATCATTCTCGCGGCTATCGAGGTCCCCGATTTCTGGACCCGCGCCGCTATCCTTGCACTGGCTGGCGTCGGCATCACCGTGGGGGTCTATGGAGCGGTGGCGCTGATCGTCAAGGGCGACGACTTCGGCGTCTGGACCGCCCGGCATGCCCGCACCGGCCTTGGACGGGGCTTTGGCCGGGGCATCGTGGTGTTCATGCCAGCGTTCATGCAGGTTCTTAGCGTCATCGGCACTGCCGCCATGACCTGGGTCGGCGGCAGCATCATCGTGCATGGGGTCTATGAGTTCGGCTTTGCCGGGCCTGAACATATCATCGAGGCAGCAGCACATTGGGCCGAACAGGCGTTGCCCGCCATTGCCGGCGTCGCAGGCTGGTTCGCCACTGCACTGGTGGATTTCGTGTTCGGTATCATCATCGGCGCGATCATGATCCCGGTAGCGGGCTACGTCATCGCGCCGGCCTGGAAGGCGATCAAGGGGCTGTTGCCCAAGCGGGCGGTCTAGCGCTCCGATCTCGTCCAACCTCCAGGCTTTTCCCTCGGGCTTGACCCGAGGGTCACTCTCCGACCGGCACAAGTGACAAGAGGCCCTCGGGTCAAGCCGAGGGAGAAGTCCATGGGTATGGGTCGTGCCCAACTAGGACATCGGCCTTGGTTGCCTGAGAGATGCGCCTCAGCGCCTGCCCTTGAACGGCGCCATGCCCTCGTTGGCCAACGAATCCGCGCGTTCGTTCAGCTCATGCCCGGCGTGGCCCTTGACCCATTTCCAGTCGATGGTGTGGCGCTTGGTGGCTTCGTCCAGCGCTTGCCAAAGTTCGAGGTTCTTCACCGACTTCTTGTCGGCGGTCTTCCAGCCGTTTTTCTTCCAGCCGTGCATCCAGCTCTGCACGCCATTCTTGACGTATTGGCTATCGGTATGGATTTCGACCGTGCAAGGGCGCGTCAGGGCATTCAGCGCCTCGATGGCGGCGGTCAGCTCCATCTTGTTATTGGTGGTCAGCTGCTCGCCGCCCTTGAGCTCACGAGTATGACCGCCAAATTCCAGGATGGCGCCCCAGCCGCCCGGCCCAGGATTGCCCGAGCAGGCGCCGTCGGTATGAATCACAACGGTATCGGTCACTGAGCAACCGCCGCTTCGATGGTGCGTAGCTCGCGCGGAATGTTGAAGGCGATATTTTCCTTGGCGGTGACGCGCGCTTCGACCTTGATGTCATATCGCTGGGCAAAGGCCTCGATCACCTCGTCGACCAGCTTTTCGGGTGCCGATGCACCGGCCGAAACGCCCAGCGTCCGGATGCCCTCGAAGCGGGTCCAGTCGATTTCGGATGCTCGATCGACCAGCATGGAAATCTTGCAGCCGGCGCGCTCGGCGACTTCGACAAGGCGCAGCGAGTTCGACGAGTTGGGCGAACCAACCACGATCATCGCATCCACTTCCGGCGCCACGGCCTTGATGGCCTCCTGCCGGTTGGTGGTGGCGTAGCAGATGTCTTCCTTGTGCGGCCCGTTGATCGCCGGGAAGCGGGACTTCAGCGCTGCTACGATTTCGCGGGTGTCATCGACCGAGAGCGTGGTCTGGGTGACGAAGGCGAGGGTCTGAGGATCCTGGGGCTCGAACACCATGGCGTCGGCCACGGTCTCGATCAGGCTGATCGAGCCGGGCGGCAGCTGTCCCATGGTGCCAACCACTTCGGGATGGCCCTTGTGGCCGATCAGCACGATTTCGTGACCCTCGGCATGATGGCGCTGCGCTTCGACATGCACCTTGCTGACAAGAGGGCAGGTGGCATCGAGGAAGAACATGTTGCGGCTCTTGGCATCGACAGGAACTGACTTCGGCACGCCATGCGCCGAGAACACCACCGGGGCGCCGGTATCAGGGATTTCGCTCAGCTCTTCGACGAAGATTGCGCCCTTGTCGCGCAGTCCATCCACCACATATTTATTGTGCACGATGGCGTGGCGCACATAGACCGGCGCGCCGTATTTTTCGAGCGCGAGCTCGACGATCTGGATGGCGCGATCGACGCCAGCGCAAAAGCCGCGGGGGGCGCAGAGCAGAATGTCTAGTTGTGGCCGCTTTTCCATATCAGTCAGATGCTTTCGACGTGCCGCCAAGTCAAGTCTTGTTGCAGCGGCCAAGCCGCACAGGCATGATGCATTCTCAAATTGGACAAGGACTTAACGGTGAGTTTGGCGCAGGAAATGTTCGCGATTGCCCCGGCGATGGGGAAGGCGAACCTGTCTGCCAGCCAATTGAAGCTGTTGAGCGGCAAAGCGCGCTGGATTTTCCGCGTCGGCGAAGCTGGCTTCCCCACGGTTCCGACTATCGTTCTGACTCGCGCCGCCTGGGAGGCACTGCAGTCCGAGCGCGCCGACAGGGATGTGCGTCTGCGTACCCATTGGATCGCATGCCTGTTCAAGCTGGTCGACAAGGAAGGCAAGCCGCCGGTCCTTGTGGTGCGAACGTCCGCAGCAGCGCATAACGCTGGGCTGGCGCCGGCCAAGCTGGGCATTCCAGCGCCGACCAGTCCCAAGGATTCGGTCGATCCAACCCGCCCGCTGGCCAAGGCGATCAAGAACGCCTTTGAAAGCTATGGTTTTGGCCAGGGCTGGACGGCCCGGCCCGACGAGGATCGCGGCAAGCAGATCGTGCTGGTACAGGCCACCGCCGATGGCGATATCGAGCAATTGCTCACCCGCAATGCTACGACGGGCGCCATGGGGCCGGCGCCGGTCGATGGTGCGCCTTTGCCGCGCCTGCCCGACTCGGTCGATGCGCTGGTGGCCCTGGTCGATGCCAAGGCCGGCCGGCACATGTGCTGCACGGTGGCGATCAAGCGCGGGCAGGTGGTGTTTTTGTCGGCGCGGCCATCGCAGGTTTCTGCCGCGGCCGATCTCGAGGCGGCTGTCGATCGCGTCAATCGTAAAGTCTGGTCGGCGCATAATGCGGTGAGCCGCGTCGATCCGAACCGGCTGGCGCAATTGCTGCATCCACGGCTGAAATCCACCGAAGGCGCCTTGCCCCTCGCCATGGGTCTGGGCGTATCGCCCGGCGCGGCTAGCGGCATCATCGTGTTCAACCCCGAAGATGCCGCGCGGCTGCGGGCGCGGGGCAAGCATTGCATTCTCGTGGTCAACGAAACCGGCCCTGCTGACATCGAGGGCATGAAGGCCGCCACCGGCATCCTGACGGCTCGCGGCGGCATGTCGAGCCATGCCGGCGTTATCGCCCGCATCACCGGCAAGCCCTGCGTCGCCGGCGTGCGGACGCTGTCGGTCGATACCATTGAAATGGTCTGCCGCATCGGCGACCGCGAATTCCGCACTGGCGACCGGCTGACCATCGATGGCAGCGACGGCGCGGTCTATGCCGGCACGCTGCCGCTGGCCCAGCCCCATATCGGTGGGGCCATCGGCAAGCTGCTCGGCTGGTCCGATGCCAGCCGCACCATTGCGGTCCGCACAAATGCCGAAACCGTCGAATCGGCGAAGACGGCGCTGAGCTTTGGCGCCGAAGGCATCGGGCTGGCCCGCTCCGAACACATGTTCTTTTCGCCCGAGCGCATGTTGGCGCTGCGCCGCGTTATCCTCAGCGAGGACGAAGACGACCGCAACCGCGCCATCAATGGCCTGGTCGACTTCCAGACTGGCGATTATTCGGCGCTGTTCTCGACCATGCACGGCCTGCCGGTGACTGTGCGCCTGTTCGACCCTCCGTTGCACGAATTCCTGCCGCGCAACGAAGAGGAAATCGAGGAGACCGCAGCATCGCTCGGTCTCGCTGTGCGCGCCTTGCGGCTGCATCTCGATCGCATTGCCGAGATCAACCCCATGCTGGGTCATCGCGGCGTGCGGCTTGCCATCACCTATCCCGAAATGCTGCAGATGCAGATGCAGGCGGTCATGGCTGGCGTACGGGCGGCCAGCGAAACGCAGAACGAGCCGGTGGCAGTGGAGGTCATGGTGCCCTTCGTCTCGACCGCCAGCGAGGTCGCCTGGGTGCGCGAGCGGGTCCATGCCATCGCCGCTAATTCCGGCTTGCTGCGCACCGATAGGGTCAAGTTTTCCTTTGGCACCATGATCGAGCTGCCGCGCGCCTGCCTGCGCGCCGGTGACATCGCCCATATGGTCGACTTCTTCTCGTTCGGCACCAACGATTTGACCCAGACCACCTTCGGCATATCGCGCGACGATGCGCCGACCTTCCTGGCAGCCTACCAGCGCAAGGGCATTTATGAGCGCGACCCCTTCGTCACCATCGATGAAAAGGGTGTCGGTGAAATGATCCAGATCGCCATCCAGCGCGGCAGGGCGGCCAATCCCAAGCTCAAGATCGGCATTTGCGGCGAACACGCGGGCGATCCGGCTTCGCTCAAATTCTTTGCCGGGCTGGGCGTCGACTATGTCAGCTGCTCACCCTATCGTGTCCCTGTCGCAAGGCTGACGCTGGCACAGGCTTCTGCTTAAATAGTGGGCCAGCGATCCCCATGTACAGGGTATGATGCCGGGTCCGCCGGCAAGGGAAGGACTTTACCGACGTGAGATTTTTGCCGGTTCTGGCGCTGCTGCCGATATTGACTGTTTCGACACCTGCCGCCCTGGCACAATCGGGCATCGCCCAATGCACCACCATCGCCACCGACGGCGAGCGCCTGGCCTGCTACGACGCGCTGTTCCTGGGCGCGGATGGCGATGCCGAGGCCATTGAGGTGGTGCTGGAATCTCAGCAGCTCATTCCCGCTCGGCCAACCGGGCGCGCTCCTGCCACCATGACCGTATCCTGCGAGACCGGCGTGTTGCGCGTGGCCTTTGCCTTCGCCGGCAATACGATGTCGGCACTGGGCCGGGACGCCGGCATTACGCTGCAATATGACCTGCAGCCGGGCCGCAGCCGGACGCTTCCGGTCAATCCTGAGAACACGGCCATACTGCTCGGCAGCACGGCGGAATCGGCGACCTTCCTCGACGGTTTGACCGGCGCAACAAACCTGACCGTGCGGGTTACCCCAGTCAATTCGCGGTCCCTGACGGTACGGTTCCGGGTCGATAGCTTTGCCGCCGAAGCCGCCCCAGTGATTGCCGCCTGCAGCTAGGTACGGTCACAATCCCGTCAATCATAATTCTGCCCGCAGCGTGCCATGGTTAACCCATTGCTGCGCCTCAAAGCCCGTTTACCGGCTGCTAACCCTAATCAGACATCATAACGATTATCGGCTTTTTAGCGTCATTTTTGCCGATCAGTAGTTTTGTTGCGTAGTGTTGAGTAGCGTTTTATGGCTTCATCCCACCGACCAGTGGCGCTTTCGCGCCCGGTCAGAGCGGTTCGCCGACATCCCTTCACCAGGTTGCTGGTCGTCGGGATTTTCTGTGCCCTCAGCTATGCTGGGCTGACCAGTGGCGCCTTCGGGCCAGCCGGCGATCTGGCCGATTCCCTTCCGGCGGGTGTTGATCTTGTCACCGCAAGCCTATCTTATTCCGGCGTGGATCCGGTTATTACCGGCTCCGTCAATCACCTGTTCGACGGCGCCAGCTTTACTGGCCCTAATCGCGCCGAAAAGACCGATCGCCGACGGCCGGCTGTCGATCTGGTGGCATTCTCCAGAAACTTCGAAGAAGCGCGTATCCGCATTGCCTCGCTGCGTGGCGACGATGCCATGGCACTCGGCCAGTCGCGAATTGCGACCGTTGATATGCCTGCCACGGGCGACGTAGAAATTGGCCCGCGCATGTCGGTGGCGTCCATTGATCCGTCAGCCGCCGCAGCGCTCGCCGCCATTGCCGGGATTGCCCCAAGCTCCGGCACGCCGATGCCTGCCATGGCGTCGGAGCAACTGGCATATGCCCGCTCGACGGCGCCCGTCACCGGCGGCTTTGCCAGCGGCACGCCCGTTGCGGTATCCGACAAGGAACTCTGGTGCTTGGCGACGGCGGTGTATTTCGAAGCGCGCGGCGAGAGCTATCGTGGGCAGGTGGCCGTGGCGCAGGTGGTGCTCAACCGGGTCAAGGATCACCGCTACCCTAAGACCATCTGCGGCGTTGTGTTCCAGAATCAGAGCCGGCGCAATTCGTGCCAGTTCTCGTTTGCCTGCGACGGCATTCCCGAAGTCATCAACGACAGCAAGTCATGGGCGCAGGCCGAAGATATTGCCCAGCGCTTCACTTCGGGCGAGCTCTACCTGACCGAAGTGGCTGATGCGACACATTATCATGCGACATATGTGAGCCCCGCCTGGGCGCCCCGCATGACCAAGATCACTCAGATCGGGTTGCATGTATTCTACCGGTTCAAGCGCGGCTGGCTGTTCGGCTAGCGGTCGGCTGAGGCCGGTCTGCAAATGCCAACCCTCTGCGCTTCCGGTGCTCACGTGCCCGAACCTACGCTGCGCTCCGGTTCTCAAGTCCTGACATTTTCAACTCAGCCTGAGCCAACCGTTTCAGTTGCGCCAGGAGCGGTAGATCAAGGAGTGGGCATTGCTGGTGATGAAGCCGCTCCAGCGTCCATTGCTCCAGTAGGCGAAATGGTTGGAGCCGTTATCGACCGGCTGGACATCGATCCCCGGATACTGGACGTGCTTGGAAAACATCGCGTCGGATGAATAGGTTCCGGTCGCCGTGGTGGTGATGGTGACATAGCTCACCTTGCCGGCCTCGACCTTTTTGACCCGGGTGGTGGATAGCGGATCGGTTGAAACCGACGCGTCATAATCCACCAGATAGTCGCGGTCTTCGTATCGCACCAGCTTGGACACATCGACGCCCACGATGGACTCGTCGGCAAAAGCCTCTATCACCATGCCTGGACCGATGGCGGCCAGCGCGGTGGCGCAGGCAGCGCCCAGGGTCATCCCCATAAGCAGATGGCGGTCTGGCAGGTTCATGGCAAAGCGTCCCAATATGAAGCGAATGGCGTAATCCTATTAACGGACTAGTAACCATAGTCGTCGCGCGGCCGCAAAGATCAAGTTTGGCTAAGGTTAATCCGCACAGGCCAAGCGCCTGTTGCTAAAAGGAGATCGCCTCGAAGGCCTCGACGAAGCGATCATGCGCCTCGCGCGTCGGCCAGGGCCGGATCAGCCGGTCGAAGGCATCGACGTCAAACGCCGGCAGGCTGGGCTCGCCGAAGAATTTTCGGGCTTCAGCATCCTTGAAACCGGCCAGATGCACGGCTTCGAAATATGCCGACTCGCGATCGGCCTTTTTCACCAGCTTGGCCATCGCGCCGCTCATGCTGGCCGGCAACGAGAAGCGCAGGAAGATCGCCGACAACAGACGGTTCTCAACGTCTTTATAATTGCCACCCATCGCCGCCTTGAACGGGGAGATGATGTCGCCCATCACATATTCGGGGGCGTCATGAAGCAGGGCCTGCGCCTGCGAAACCTTGTCGCAATCGGGATTGTGGGCCCGGAAAAGTTCGAGCACCAGCACCGAATGCTGGGCTACCGAAAATGGGTAATCCCCCGACGTCTGGCCATTCCACCGGGCAACGCGGGCAAGACCATGGGCGATGTCGGAAAGTTCGACATCCATCGGTGAAGGATCGAGAATATCGAGCCGACGCCCCGACAACATGCGTTGCCAGGCGCGTGTGCTTACGCGTGCCATGTGTGCCCCAAACGATAACAGACTGTTAGCATTCAGCGTAGCAGTTGGCCCCGATTCGTCACACTGCGCGTGAAGAGGAGCTATTCGTCCGGCGTGGTCTCACCAAACTTGTAGGTCGCCCAGATGGGCAGGGCAATGGCGACCGGCTTGCCGTTGATGGTCACGGCAGATGGATCGGTGATCCTATCGAGGCGAAGGATGGCGACGGCGCGGCCATCGACGACTTGACCGATGATGCCGGCGTCCTTGCCGCCCGCGACGACGGTGCTACCCGCTGGAGCATCGACGCCGGCGACGAGGACCGGGCGGCGGCGAGCGGTGCCGCGGTGCTTCATGCGCGAAACGACTTCCTGGCCCACGTAGCAACCCTTGGCGAAGTCGATGCCATCGAGAATGTCGAAGCCGATGTCATGGGCGAACGTGTCATTGGCCGGGAAGTCATTGCCCTGATGCAGGATGCCCATGGCGATGCGCTCGTTCTGATAGTGCACGTCGTTCTGCACCCAATCTTCTGTCGCTTCCAGCGGAGCGATAGTGCGGTAACCAAGACCGATCGAACCCATGCGGTCCGTGTGGCTGACAAAGCCGGGCTCTTCGTCTTGAGCGAAGCCGACGCGATTGGTTTCCCGCAGGTCGTCGATCACGACCTGGGAGCGCAGCCGGTACATCTTCATGCGCTTGAAAAAGTCGTCGGCGACGGACTGGTGCGTGTCGACCCACCAGGCATCGTCGGCTTGACCTACGAGGCCCTCGGCGAGAATTTTTCCCTGTGGCGAGAGCAATGCCCAGGCCGCGGCAAGGCCAGCCTCTACGGGGACTTCACCGGTCACAACATCATTGAGCAGTTTATGCGCATCGACCCCAGAAAAGCGAAACACGGCACGGTCGGCGCGCAGATGGATGGTCATGGTATTGCCTCTCGGAGCGCCTGTCGCCTATGTCGTGTTACACACATGCTACAAATGCGACAGGACCAGAGACATGGCGCAGTACGACACCATTTTCAAGAACGCGACCGTGGTCAACCAGGATGGCGAAGGCTTAGCCGACATCGCAGTGCGCCATGGCCGGATTGTTGCGCTGGGCGACGTGGGCAGCGATGCGTCCGAGATCGTTGATTGCAAGAGGCTGCATATTCTGCCCGGCGTCATCGATACCCAGGTGCATTTCCGCGAGCCCGGACTGACCCATAAGGAAGACCTCGAGTCGGGTTCGCTTTCGGCCGTGATGGGCGGCGTGACCGGTGTGTTCGAAATGCCCAACACCGATCCGCTGACCACGACGCGGCAAACCTTCGAGGCCAAGATCGCTGCCGGCACCAACCGCATGCATTGCGACTTCGCCTTCTACATCGGCGGCACGCATGAAAATGTGGGTCAGTTGGGCGATCTGGAAAAGCTGCCCGGTTGCGCCGGCATCAAGGTGTTCATGGGCTCGTCCACCGGCTCGTTGCTGGTGCAGGATGACGCTGGCGTCGAGGCCATCCTGCGCGCCATTTCGCGCCGCGCGGCGTTTCATTCCGAAGACGAATACATGCTGGAAGAGCGCAAACACTTGCGCGTGCCCGGCGATCCGTCGAGCCATCCGGTATGGCGCTCGCCTGAAGTGGCGATGAGCTGCACGACGCGGCTGGTGAACCTGGCGCGCAAGACCGGCAAGCGCATCCACGTGCTGCATATTTCGACCAAGGAAGAGATCGTCTATCTGGCCGACCACAAGGACGTAGCCAGCGTCGAAGTGACGCCGCATCACCTGACGCTGGACGAGACGGCTTATGTAAAGCTCGGGACCTACGCTCAGATGAACCCGCCGGTGCGCGACAAGGCGCATCGCGAGGGCATCTGGAAGGGCGTCGCCAATGGGGTCGCCGATATTCTGGGCTCCGACCATGCGCCGCATACGCGTGAGGAAAAGGATCATCCTTATCCGGAGAGCCATTCGGGCATGACCGGCGTGCAGACGCTGGTACCGATCATGCTGGATCATGTAAATGCGGGGAGGCTCAGCCTGCAGCGGTTTGTGGACATGAGCAGCGCCGGGCCGAACCGGTTGTTCGGCATTGCCAACAAGGGCAGGATCGCGGTCGGCTATGACGCGGACTTTACTGTGGTGGATCTCAAGCGCCGCGAGACGATCACCAATGAGTGGGTCAGATCGCGGGCCGGCTGGACGCCGTATGACGGGGTGACGGTCATCGGCTGGCCGGTTGGCACGGTGGTGCGCGGCAATACGGTGATGTGGCAGGGTGAGCTGGTGACGCCCAGTATTGGCCAGCCGATGCGATTTTTGGAGGCGTTGTAGGGAGCGGCTGAACAGTGTTTGTTAGGGTACCCCACCTAGCCTCCCCCTGATAGGGGGAGGGACTCCATCGAGTATTTGGCATCTCGTCCTAGCCACCGGCCAGGTTCCTCCCCCTTTTCAGGGGGAGGCTAGGTGGGGGTATTCTTCCTCACCTCAATCCAGCTTCGCAAGCACTGCCTCCAGCGTCGTAACAAACTTCGGCCACGAGCCACGGGCGCCTTGGTATGCCTGTTCCTGGTCGGCGCGGAAGCCGGCCTGTTCCATGCGCAGGTGGGTGCCGGTGCTGGTGGGAGTCAGGGTCCAGGTGACGACGCTTTCGAGGCCGAAGGCATCCCATCTATAAGCCAGGGATTTGTGTGGTTCGATTTCGATTACCGTGCAGTCGACGCCGCCCCAGTCGCCGACGAAGCGGAAGCTGTGATCGGCCTCCGGCTTGAAATCGGTCTTCATGCCGATCCATTCCTCGATCAGATGCGGCTGGGTCAGCGCACGCCACAGTTTTTCTGGCGGATGGGCGATGTCGCGTTCGACGATGACGGAGCGGGTCTCGGTAGTGGTCATGAGTTCACCTTCAAAAATCGTGGTTAGGCGGCAGCGTGGCGGCCTGTTTGACCCAGTCGACGAACTGGATCTCGTCGATCGCGTCGCCTTCGTGGATATCGAGATAGCGGACGTCTTTTTGCTTGGAGGTGCCGGGCGGAACCGGGTCAAGCGAAGCGCCCTGGAAGAAGGAAACTTTCACGTATTTGGTGAGGCAGTGAAAGCCGAGCACCCAGCCGTCGTTGAGGCCGTAGAAGGGCGTGTTCCAGCGCACGGCCTTTTTCACGCCGGGCAGGGCTCGGGTTATGATGGCATCGAGCTGCTTACCGACATCGTGCTTCCAGCCCGGCATGGCGGCGATGTAATCCTGAACCTGGCCGTCGCCATCGCCCTTGGGGATTTGCGGATTGCCGCCCGACAGCAGCACGGCAGCTTTGCTTTCGGTCATCATATCCCCTTGGCGTGTGGCGCCCGCCACTTGCCGACATAGAGCAGGGCAAACAAATACAGCCCGCTGCCCAGCAGCAAAAATAGTGGTGGTAGCGGCAAGTAATACAGCCAGGGAATGGCGTGACCCATGCCGATGGCGATGAAGTTGGCGATGACGGTTAGCGTGAATGCCATAGAAATCCAGCGATGGCTCTGGCGGATCAGGCGGCTCATTGGTCCATCCTTTTGAGAAGATCTTCGAGACGGTCGATGCGGTTTTCCCAGAATCCGGCCATTTCCTGGGTCCAGTCGGTCAGTGCCTCGAGTGCGTCGAGGCGGGCGCTATAATGGGTGTTGCGGCCTTCGTGGCGGTTTTGCACCAGGCGGGCCTCACGCAGGATGCCGAGATGCTTGGAGACAACCGGCTGCGATACGCCCGCGCTTTGGGTGAGGGTGCCGACGGTCGTTTCGCCGTCGCGGCACAGGCGCTCGAACAGTGCGCGCCGTGTTGGATCGGCCAGGGTCTTGAAGATTACGTCCTGCGCGGCTGACATTAACTCATACCTCGTTGGCTATGGGTTAATGTATAGCTGCGCGGCTATGTGTTGTCAAATCGGTCGGACGGGACATCAGCGGGACCTATTGCAGGACGCGCTCGAGGTTGTATTCGCCGGAGCGAATGCGGTCGGGCAGCAATTCCATGAGGTCGGCAGTGGCTTCGTCGCCGTGCATCTTGACGAAGGTGGCGAGGGCCGCGAATAGCGAGGCGTGAGCCAGAGCGGCGCTCTGGACTCCATCCTCCTCGGCGACATTCCAGGCTTCGGCCAGGTACTCTAGCGCCAGCTGGCGCTCCCCTTGGTCGCGGTCAAACACAGCCTGCCCTGACGCGGGCGCAAACATGGTCTTGTTCGTGGTCATAGGCTTGGGGTTAGCACGGGTTTATGGGGCAGGCGCGCAGCAAGTAACTCGAAGGTTAACGGAGCATTCACGTTTGTATCGAGCGCTTTAACCTTTGTTAAGCGCGTTTGCCGGTCACTCGGCGAACCGGGTGTGAATGTCGCGGGCGGTGCGCTCGGCCTCGCTCAGCAATCGGGTAAAAGCTTCGCGTGCTGCCGGAGTACAGGCCCGATAAGAACGTGAATAGGCAGTGTAGCCAACGTTGAACGCACCTGCGAGGCGCTGGCGGCGATCCTCATCAGGCTGGTCCAGTTCTATCAGCTCGGCCATCTCGCCGCGCCAGTCTTCCGTGCCAGCCTGGCACAGTGGCTGCAAAAAATAGAGGCTGCCCATGATCTCGGCCAGCCGCTCCATCTGGCGCTGATAGGGTGGATCAATGGCGAGGCTCGGCAGAGTGCCGAGGACCAGGGCGACTGCGATGATGGCGAGGCGAAAGCGCATGGCAGCGTGCTTATCAGTTTTGTGCGAGGACGGCGAAGGCCCTCGCAAGCACGTCATCGAGCCGGCTGGTGGTGCGCAGGGCAATCAGCGCGGCCGGGTCCATCCACTGGTGATCGGCGACCTCGTCGGAGGCGCGAATCTGGCCGGAAAAGTCGCGCGTGGCAAACACGGCAAGACGGAACGTGCCCTCTTGCCCCAGATTTTGCACCATGACCGGGCGCGGATTGCGGATGGTCAGCGCGACCTCCTCCATGATCTCCCGAATGGCGCATTGCTCGATGGTTTCGCCCGGCTCGAGGCGGCCACCGGGCAGGGTCCACAGATTCTGATACGGCGCAAAGGCGCGCTTGATCAGCAGGACTTTGCCTTCGCGCACGATGGCGACGCTGGCGGCATTGGGCGGGTTGTCGGTCACGTCGTCGGTCACTTGGAGCTCATTTGCGATTCGCTGGCTCACACATTACCTGTAACTTGCTGATAGAGGAGTTATCGAGATGTGCGGCCGCTATGCTTCAACGCTCCCGCCCGAAATGATGGTGGAGCTGTTCAAGCTGCTGAAGTCCATCGATTTGGTGCCGCGCTATAATATCGCGCCGACGCAGCCGATTGCCGCCGTGTGGGAAGCGCATGGCCGGCGCGAAGGGCATTTCGCGCGCTGGGGCCTGGTGCCCGGCTGGGTAAAGGATCCGCGCGAGTTTCCGCTGCTGGTCAATGCGCGGGTGGAAACCATGGCCGAAAAGCCAGCCTTCCGCGACGCGCTCAAGCACGGCCGCTGCATCATTCCGGCCAGCGGCTATTACGAATGGCACACCAACCCCGACAAGAGCAAACAGCCGTATTATATCACCATGCAAGACGGGCAGCCGATGGCTTTGGCCGGGGTCTATTCCAGCTGGATGGGGCCGAACGGCGAGGAAATCGACAGCGTCGCAACAATTACCGTGCCGGCCAACCCGCAGCTTTCGGCCATCCACCACCGCATGCCGGCCATTTTGCGTGGTGACGAGATCGACGCGTGGCTGAATGTGCGCGAAGTGCGGGCGGCGGAGGCGGCGCAACTGGCATTGCCATTGGAGGATGGGGCGCTGAAATTTCACCCGGTCTCGACGCGAGTGAATTCGGCGCGAGACGATGATGCCCGATTGATCGAGCCGGTGACCGTGACGCGGCCGGAGCCAAGGATGAAGAAGGTGGCGGGTGGTGGGCAGCTGGATTTGTTTTAGCTACATAATCCCGAAGTAGCCTAGCGCGTCGCCCATGGCTTCTTCTTCCCAGCCAAGGTGCGACAGCAGCACGCGCTCGAGGGCGTGATAGACTTCCTTGGTGTCCTCGAAGCGGCTTGGGCTGGGTTCGGCTGCCAGCGCGTTCAGCGCATCAACCAAGCGTTCCAGTAGTTCATGCACCACAACATGTTCGGCGCCGAGGCGGTCGGAGATGGCTTTGAAGCCGAGGCTCTGCATGGCGAGCACCGGGAACAGGTGGGCGTCCTCGATCGAGTGGTGGGTGTTCACGATCTGGCAGTGCTGGCCGCACAGGTTGCCGAAGCGGCGATAGTTGGCGACCATTGCTAGGTCGCCGGTTTCGGCGGCGATTTCAGCTGTGATGACCGTGCCGGCATTGGCCCGCTCGATCAGCTTGCCGAGGGTGACCATGTTGTGGCGCAGGTGATCATGGATCATGCGCAGGTGATTGCCGGGCTCGCGCTGGGCAGGCGTCAGGCCTTCAAGCTTTTGCACCGGCGGACGGGTAGCGTCGTCGAGAAATTGAATATCTAGCAGCATGAGGGATAAATGGGGCCGTTTGGCGCGAGGGGCAAGACGGCACAAATTGGTGACTGGCGGGAGCCCTTAGCCCAGCATTTTGCCCGGGTTGAGGATCCCCTTGGGATCAAGCGCCGTCTTGATGGCGCGCATCATGTCGAGCGCCACCGGGTCCTTCACCTGCGCCAGCAGTTCGCGCTTGAGTTGGCCGATGCCGTGTTCGGCGGAGATGGAACCGCCAAGTCGCAGTACGATTTCGTAGATTGCCTCGTGCATCGCCTCGTCGGCCTGGGCCATGAAGGTTTTGCCGTCGGCACCGATGGGCTGGCTGAAATTGAAGTGGATATTGCCGTCGCCCATATGGCCGAACGGCACCGGACGAATACCGGGGAACAGGCGCTCGGCGGCGGCGCTGCCCTCGGCGATCAACTGTGGCACGGCGGCGATCGGCACCGAGACGTCGTGCTTGATCGAGGCGCCTTCTTTGGACTGCACTTCGCTCATCTGCTCGCGAAAGGACCACATGCGGGTACGGTCGGACAGCGATTCGGCGAGCACGGCATTGTCGATCAAGCCGTCGGCAAAGGCGGCTTCGATAGCGGCCATCAGAGTGCCCGCCGCGCCGCCCTTCATGCGCGACACTTCGATCAACCCATACCAGTGGGAGGGGCCGGCGGTGGGGTCGCGATCGAGCATGCCGTGGCGCAACTGCATGGCGAGGCCGGCGGCGGGGATGATCTCGAAGGCGTTGAGCCGGCTGCCGATGCGCTCGCGCACCATCTGGAACAGGGTGAGCGCCGCTTCGGGGCCAGTGATATTGACCAGCGCGGTCTCATAGTCCTCCGGTTTGGGGAAAATCTTCAGCGTGGCGGCGGTGATGATGCCCAGCGTGCCCTCGGCGCCGACCAGCAGGTCCTTGAGGTCATAGCCGGTGTTGTCTTTTTTCAGCGAGTTGAGGCCTTGGTACAGCCGGCCATCGGCGAGGACAGCCTCGACGCCCATGGTGAGCTCGCGGGCATTGCCATAGGCGAGGACGTTGACGCCGCCGGCATTGGACGACAGCAGGCCACCAACGCGGGCCGAGCCCTGCGACGCCAGCCACAGCGGGAAAATGGTGTTTTCGGCTTCAGCCGCCTTGTGGGCATTCTCGAGGATGACGCCCGCTTCGGCGGTCATGGTGCCGGCCGCGACGTCGACCGAGCGAATGCGGTCGAGCTTGCCAAGGCTGACGATGACCTCATCGCCCCGCAGCGGTACCTGGGCGCCGACGAGGCCGGTATTGCCACCCTGCGGGATGACGCCGATGCCATGTTCACTGGCCCAGCGGACGATGGCCTGCACCTGCTCGACCGAGGCGGGCAGGGCTACTGCGGCAGCAGTCTGGTGGAAGCGCTTGCGCGGCTCGTTGAGAAAATTGCCCATTTTGTCGGTCTCGCCGATGACCGCGTTGCCGCCAATCAAGGCGGTGAGCTGGGCGACGACATCGGCGGCAGGAAGGGTCATGAGAAAACCGGAGCTTGGTGGAGCGTTGCCCCCTCATTTGCCACAAGCGGTGCGATAACAACAATGGTCCCGGTGGGTAATGCGCCAAACTGTGCATTGACGCTATCACCCCGTCGCGACATAGCTGCTCACCGATCTGGCAGGTGGCGCGATTGGCAAAATCCACTACGCTAATGCTGGCCGAGGCGTGCGATAATCGTTCGCCTGTCCCTCTAAAAATTGTAGGACGCGCCGGCTCAGCGGCGCGGGAATGCTCATGACAGCGCTGCTTTGGCCGGAAATCTACTTTGTCCGGCATGGTGAAACCCCCTGGAACGCCGAACGCCGCTATCAGGGGCGCAAGGACATTCCGCTCAACGACAAGGGCCGCGGCCAGGCCGACCAGAATGGCAAGGCGCTGGCGTCGCTGTTCGCTGCGCGTGGTCTCGACCCGATGAGCTTTGAATGGCACGCATCGCCACTGGAGCGGACGCGCGACACCATGGAGCGCGTGCGGGCTGGTTTCGATGTGCCATTGCCCGAGATCCAGTTCGACGTGCGGCTGATGGAGATTTCCTTCGGCGTGCTGGAAGGCGAGTTGTTCGAGGAACTGCCGGCGAATATGGCTATCGCACCCGGCCACCGCACCGAGGACTATTGGGAATTCCGCCCCGACAATGGCGAGAACTATCGCGACGTCGAAGCGCGACTGGCCGAATTTTCCAACGTGCTCAAGGGACCGTCGGTGGTAGTGGCGCATGGCGGCATCGCCCGCACTTTGCGCGTGCTGATCGAGCGTGCCCCGATCGTCGAAGTGATCAACTGGGCGCCGCCGCAAGACGCCATCATGCACTTCACGCCGGGCAAGATGGAACTGCTGCGGGCCTAAGGGCTGATTGACCTGACGCGCCCCGCTGCCTAGAAAGCCGCTAACCACGGGGCCGCGCCATGTCTTTCAATACGTTCGGGCATCTCTTCCGCTTCACCACCTGGGGCGAAAGCCACGGGCCGGCGCTTGGCGTGGTAGTTGATGGCTGCCCACCCGGGCTGGTGCTGACACCCGAATTGATCCAGCGCGATCTCGATCGCCGCAAGCCGGGCCAGTCCAAATACACCACGCAGCGCCGCGAGGCCGACGAGGTCAAAATCCTCTCGGGTGTGTTCGAGGACGAGCGTACCGACGGGCCGCGCACCACTGGCACGCCGATCTCGCTGGTGATCGAGAACACCGACCAGCGCTCCAAGGACTATGCCGACATCCGTGACAAATATCGTCCGGGCCATGCCGACTATACCTATGACCAGAAATATGGTGTTCGCGATTATCGCGGCGGTGGCCGAACTTCGGCCCGGGAAACTGCAGCGCGCGTTGCGGCAGGTGCCGTGGCGCGGCAGGTGCTGGCGGGGGTGACCATTCGGGCAAGCCTCGTGCAGGTTGGGCCGCACAAAATCGACTACGCCAATTTTGACTGGGAGCAGGTCGGCGAGAACCCGTTCTTCTGCGCTGATGCGACGGCGGCGATGCTTTGGGCGGATTATCTCGACGGCATCCGCAAGGACGGCAATTCGGTGGGCGCGGTGATCGAGGTGGTTGCCGAGGGCGTTCCGGCCGGATGGGGCGCGCCGATCTATGGCAAGCTGAGTGCCGATCTGGCCTCGGCCATGATGAGCATCAATGCGGTCAAGGGCGTTGAAATCGGTGCCGGCTTTGAGTCTGCAAGTCTCACCGGCGTCGAGAATGCCGACCAGATGCGGGCAGGGCCGGAGAGGCCATATTTCCTCGATAATCACGCGGGCGGGATATTGGGCGGGATTTCCAATGGCGACCCGATTGTGTGCCGTTTTGCCGTGAAGCCGACGTCGTCGATCATCACGCCGCGGCAGACGGTCACGACGGGCAATGTCGATACGGACATCATCACCAAGGGCCGGCATGATCCGTGTGTGGGTATTCGCGCGGTGCCGGTGGGCGAGGCGATGATGGCGCTGGTGCTGGCCGATCACATGCTGCGGCACCGCGGGCAGACGGGGCGTGAGGGTGCTGTGGGGTTTGTGCGGAACTAGCTGCTTGGGTACCGCGGACGTAAGAGTCCTTGTTGGGGTACCCCCACCTAGCCTCCCCCTGATAGGGGGAGGAAAACTAACGAGTTTTAGGCGCAATCTTAGACAAACACCGGCCAAGTTCCTCCCCCTTTTCAGGGGGAGGCTAGGTGGGGGTATTCTTGCTTCTGCTAGCCTACCGCTTGCGGACGAACTCCGTGCGCAAAACCAGCCCCTTGATTGCATCGTGGCGGCAGTCGATTTCTTCGGGATTGTCGGTCAGGCGGATCGACTTGATGACGGTACCCTGCTTGAGGGTCTGGCCAGCGCCTTTGACTTTGAGGTCCTTGATCAACACGACGGCGTCGCCATCGGCCAAAGGAGTGCCGGCGGAATCGACCGTGGTTACGGTCGTTGCGGCAGCCAACGCCGCGATTTCCGAGGCCGGGCGCCATTCGCCGGTCTGCTCGTCATAGACATAGTCGTCGTCAGCTTCGGTCATGCCGGGCTCCGTGTTGGGGCCGGCCTGCGCCGGATAGGCTTATGATCGGCTGAATACCAGGACGGTTTCGACATTGCCGTCGCCTCCGGCGATCGGCGACGTGACCGAATGGCGGTGCGCAAATTGGTGTTCGGCCATGAAGGCGATGACGTCGGTGAGCGCTGTGTCGATGGCCTCCTGATCGGAAACGATGCCGCCCTTGCCGACGTTGCGGCGGCCCACTTCGAACTGTGGCTTGAACAGGATGACAGCGTCGGCGGTCGGCGTGCAGAGGGCCATCGGGGCCGCCAGCACCTTGATCACCGAGACGAAGCTGACATCGGATACCAGCAGGTCGATGGGCTCGGGGATCATCTCGACCGTCAGGTCGCGGGCGTTTACGCCCTCCATGCTGACGACGCGGTCGCTGCCCTTGAGGCGCTCGTGGAACTGGTCGTGGCCGACGTCGACCGCATAGATGCGGCGGGCGCCGCGCTCCATCAGCACCTGGGTGAAACCGCCGGTCGAGGCGCCGACGTCGATGCAGGTCTTGCTGGTGGCGTCGATATTGCCGGCTTCGAGGCCGGCGACCAGTTTCAGCGCCGCGCGGGACACGTAGTTGGCGGCGGGATCGCTGAGCTCGAGCTTGTCGTCCTTGCCGACCATCTGGTTTTGCTTGTGGGCTGTGACGCCGTTGATGGTCACGGTGCCGCGCAGGATCGCATCACGCGCACGGGCGCGGCTGGGCACCAGGCCGCGCTGTTCCATCGCGAGGTCGAGGCGAATGCGTTCGCTCATCCCTCTACCATCCGCTTGACCTTGGCGACGGCAGTGTCATGGGCTTCTTCATAGGCGATGGTGCCATCGAAACTGCCGTCTTTGTCGACTAGGAAGGTCAGCGCGGTGTGATTGACCAGATAGTATGGATCGCCGGGTTCGCTCTCCACCTTCTCGGAAAACACGCCGAAGGCCTTCTTGGCATTTTCGGTCTGTTCCAGGCTGCTGCCGACGAGGCCGATGATGCTCGGATCGAAGCCCTCGACATAGCCCTTGACCATGTCGAGCGTGTCGCGCTCGGGGTCGACCGAGACGAAGATGATGCGGAGCTGTTCGGCAGTGAGGCCCAGTTCGGCCCGGATGGCGGTGGTTTCGGCCAGCGTCGTCGGGCACACATCTGGGCAGAAGGTGAAGCCGAAGAACACGAGGCTCGGCACGCCACGCAGGTTATCCTGCGTGAAGGCGCCGCCCTTGGTGGAATTAAGCGCAAACTCCTGGCCGGTGACGCCGAGCGGCCGGGCAGGGGGGCGGAAGATGACCATGGCGGTTGCACCGATGGCCACGACGGCCACCAGCGCCCACAGCACGATGCGGAAATTGCGAAGCGATTTTGTAGCCATGGCGGGTTCCTGCCACGACCTCGTCCTTCGACAAGCTCAGGATGAGGTCTGTTGAGGCATTGCAGTTTCAGTAGACCTCATGGTGAGCCTGTCGAACCACGAGGTCGTTCCAGTTCAGGCGTCCAGTGGCTCGGTGCCGGTCGGCTTGCCGTCGCGGGACAGGGTGATTTTCTCGATGCGGGCTTCGGCCGTGCGCAGCAGCGTTTCGCAATGCGCCTTGAGGGCTTCGCCACGCTCGTAGATGGCGATGGATTCGGCCAGAGGTGCGCGACCCGATTCGAGCTTGCCGACGATTTCTTCAAGCTGAGCGAGCGCCGCTTCAAAGCTGAGAGTCTTTACGTCGTCATTGTCGGCCATGGCAAATTCCACTTCTTTGTCGCTTCGGAGTCGGCCAAAAACCGCGCCGCATTTTTTGGTCCGAAGCTTTAGTCCTCAAGACGCCCAACGGCGCCATCCATCAGCATGGCAACGTGATGCGATGCACCGCCAGCCAGCCCCTTGAGGTCATAGCCACCTTCCAGCAGCGACACAATGCGGTTGCCGCAGCAGCGATCGGCGACATCCATCAACTTTCCGGTGAGCCAGGAAAAGTCGGAGGACTGCCATAGCAAGCCAGCCAGCGGGTCGCGCTCATGGGCATCGAAGCCAGCCGATATCAGCAGCAGGTCGGGAGAAAAGTCGATGATGGCAGGGATAATGCGGGTCAGGTAGGCGTCACGCATGGCGGCGCCGTCGGTATTGGCATCGAGCGGCACGTTGACGATATTGCCGACGCCGGTTTCCTTGGGGCTGCCGGTGCCCGGATATAGCGGCATCTGATGGGTCGAGGCGTAAAACACTGTTGGGTCGGCCTTGAAGATGTCCTGCGTGCCATTGCCGTGATGTACGTCGAAATCGACGATGGCGATGCGCTCGGCGCCGTATTTGCGCTGGGCTTCGCGGGCGGTGATGGCGACGGTGTTGATCAGGCAAAAGCCCATCGGCGTGGCGATCTCGGCGTGATGGCCGGGCGGGCGGATGGCACAGAAGGCGTTGTCGACTTCCCCCAGCAGAACGGCATCGAGCGCGTTGAGCGCACCGCCGAGCCCGGTGGTGACGGCTGCGAGGGAAGTGGATGAAATGAAGGTATCGCCGTCGATCTGGCCGATGCCCTCGGCGGGGCGGGCATCGCGCAGGCGGGACAGGTATTTTGAATCGTGCACCAGCTCGGCCAGCGTCAGGTCACCGCTGACCGCATCGCGGCGCAGCAGCTTGTCGAAACGGGTGCGGGCGAGGGCTTCCTCGATGGCGGCAATGCGGTCGGCGCGCTCGGGATGACCCTGCGGCGTAACGTGATCGGCGAAGTTGGGTTGACTGACGAGGAGCGTGGTCACGGAGGTGCGCCTTGGGTTGATTCGTCGCCTCGTCTTGACGCGAGAGGATGTCATTGTCAAACAACGGAACGGCAACATGAATGGTTTCTGAATGACGTATGAACCGAAATCGGTGGAAGACGCGGCGGCGCTGCTGCGTGCCGGCAAGCTGTGCGCGTTTCCCACCGAGACCGTCTATGGCTTGGGCGCCGATGCGACCGACGCCGACGCGGTGCTGTCGATCTATGAGACCAAGGGGCGGCCGCGCTTCAATCCGCTGATCATCCACTGCGCCGACCTGGCTATGGCTGAGACCATCGCGGAGTTTTCGCCGTTTGCGCGCCGGGTTGCCGCACTGTGGCCCGGCAGCGTGACGCTGGTGCTGCCGGCCAAGGCCGGCAATGGGCTGGCCGATGTGGCGACTGCGGGGCTCGATACGGTGGCGATCCGCATTCCTGACCACCCGATTGCGCTGGCCCTCATCGCGGCGGTGGGTCGGCCGCTGGCGGCGCCTTCGGCCAATCCATCGGGGCGCCTGTCACCGACCACGGCCTATCAGGTGCGGCTGGGCTTTGCCGGCAAGGTGCCGGTGCTTGATGGCGGGCCGTGCCAAGCGGGGGTGGAATCGACAATCATCCGCGTTGAGGGCGAGCGGCTTGTGCAGTTGCGGGCTGGGGCGGTGGCGCGCAAGGAAATCGAGCGGTTGCTGGGTGTGCCGGTGGAAGTGGCCGAAAAGGATGCTGCGATTGCGGCGCCGGGCATGCTGGCTAGCCACTATGCTCCCAATGCGCTGATGCGGCTGGATGCGGAGCCGGTGGCTGGCGAGGCCTATCTGGCGTTTGGCCGCGTGCAGGAGTTTGCCGGCGTGACGCGCAACCTGTCGCCGGGCGGTGATTTGCACGAGGCGGCGCGGAATTTGTTCTCGATGCTGCACGAACTGGATGCGGCGGGGGCAAGGGTGATTGCGGTGGCGCCGATCCCGGAATGGGGGCTGGGCGAGGCGATCAATGATCGGTTGGCAAGGGCAGCAGCGCCACGAGGGTAGTGCGTCGGTAGCGGGCACAATGCCGACCCAGCCTGCTCTTTTCCCTCGGACTTGATCCGAGGGGCGCTTTCAATCTGGCGTGAGCGGCAAATGGCCCTCGGGTCGAGCCCGAGGGAGAAAGCAGCTGTATTGGGAGATAACAGACCCGATACCGAACGCTAATCCCGCACTTTATAAGGCTTCTGGTCCCGCATGAACCTTGCCAGGGCCTCGAGATCGGCGTCGCCGCCGGGTGGTAGAACCACCTTGAGGTTGGCGTACAGGTCGCCGTCGCCATAGAGGCCCTTGCCCTTAAGGCGCAGGGCCTTGCCGGTTTCGATGCCGGGCGGCAGGTTGAGTTCGACGGAGCCGTCGAGGGTGGGCACGCGGACCTTGGCGCCGAGCACGGCTTCGTAAAGCGTGATCGGCACATCGGTGCGCAGGTCCGAACCGTCGCGGCGGAATTGCTTGGATTTCTCGAAACGCACGGTCACCAATGCGTCGCCGGGTTCAGCCATGCCGGGCGAACCCTGGCCCTTGAGGCGTATCTGCTGGTTCTCTTCGAGCTTGTCCGGGAGCTTGACCGACAGCACCTTGCCGGTCGGCATCCGCACCGAAATCGAGCCGCCCTTGTGGGCGTCTTCCAGCGAAACCGTGGCGTTGACCACGATATCCTCGCCCTTCATGCTGCGGGCGCCTGCGCCGGCAGCACTGGTGGCCTGGCCGGCAAACGGGTCCCATTGGGCCCCACCGGCCGGACCGCGAGCGGCACCGCCGCGCTGCTGGCCGCCAAAGCCGCTCATGAATTCCTTGAGGATATCCTCAGCCGAAAAACCACCGCCCGCTGCGCCGGGCCCGGCACGGCCACCACGCGCTGCGCCCGGATTGAAGCCAGCAAACTTTGGATTTCCATCGCCATCGATCTCGCCACGGTCGAACTGGGCGCGCTTCTCGACGTCGTTGAGCAGGTCATAGGCATTGGTCGCCTCGGCAAACTTGCCGTGCGATGAGGGATCATCCGGATTTTGGTCGGGGTGATACTTCTTGGCCAGCTTCCGATAGGCAGACTTGATGTCCTTCTCGGTCGCCGATCTTGGCACCCCAAGCACGGTATAAGGATCGCGCATTTGGTCCATTCAATGAGTCGGGCGTTGATTGCCCTATGGTTCGAGTCTTATATGGCGACGGCTCCGGCCAATGTCCAGTTTCCCGCGACGAACGGATGAATATCATCATGCTTCAGACACTCACCGAACGCCTGTTTGACGACGGCGATCGCACCGCCCTCGACCCCTTTGCGGTGTTTGAGGAATGGTACGCGCTGGCCCAGGAGGCCGAGCCGAACGATCCGCACGCTTTCGCACTGGCCACAGTCGATGACGAAGGGTTGCCCGATGTCCGCATGGTGCTGCTCAACGCACGTGATGCGCGCGGGTTCTGCTTTTTCACCAATTTCGAGAGCGCCAAGGGCGGGCAGCTTCATGCCCACCCCAAGGCGGCAATGCTGATGCACTGGAAGTCGCTGCGGCGGCAGGTGAGGGTGCGCGGTAATGTCGAGGTGGTGACGCCCGAGGAGGCGGATGCCTATTTCGCCAGCCGCAACAAGGGCAGCCGGATTGCGTCGTCGGTGTCGGACCAGTCCCAGGTGCTGGATAGCCGCGCGACGCTGATCGAGCGGGTGGCGGCACTGACCGAGCAGGTTGGTGATGGTCCGGTAACGCGGCCGCCGCATTGGTCGGGCTTTCGGATCGTTCCGACCAGCATGGAATTCTGGAAAGACGGCGAGTTTCGGCTGCATGACCGGGTGAAGTTTGTGTGGAATGGCGACGGCTGGGTGAGTGATCGGTTGTATCCGTAAGAACGGACGAAGGGTCTTTGTTGGGGTACCCCCACCTAGCCTCCCCCTGATGAGGGGAGGAACTTTATCCAGTATTTGGCACAATTGGTGACGACCACAGGCTAAATTCCTCCCCCTTTTTGGGGGGAGGTTAGGCGGGGGTATTTTTCCTGCCTCTCTATCAGCCACCCCCATCCCTCGCTTAAAACCCTCATCACACTCGGAGATTTCGGCATGGCGTTGGTGGAGGAGCGGCCGGTGGCGGTTAAATTCACCGGCACGCGCCGGGAGATGGGTGGGTTGCTGTTGCGCGGCTATGGTCTGCTGCTGCCGACCATCGGACTGTATCGGTTCTGGCTGACGACGTGGAAGCGGCGCTTCTATTGGGCTCATACCGAAATCGACGGCGATGCGCTGGAATATACCGGCAATGCGATGCAGCTGCTGCTGGGCTTCCTGATGGCGGTGGCGGTGTTCTTGCCGCTGTATGGACTGTTCTTCTATTTTTCGACGCTGTCGCAGGAGGCGGCGTTTAGCGGTTATGGCGGCGTCGCCGTGCTGGTCTGGTTCCTGATGGGCTATGCCACCTATCGGGCGCGGGATTTTCGCCTGTCGCGGACGCTGTGGCGCGGCATCCGCTTCGATCAGGCGGGGAGCGCGTGGAATTATGCGTTTCGCCGCTTCTTCTGGTCCCTGCTGGTAATCGCCACGGCTGGGCTGGCCTATCCGTTTATGTCGGCCAATCTGTGGAGCTATCGCTATCGCAACAGTTGGTATGGCGATCGGCAATTCGGCTTCAACGGTGGATGGAAGCTGCTGGCGAAGCCCTATTATCTGGCTTGGCTGGCCTGCGCCGTGATCGGTGTCACCGGACTGACAATTGGCTGGAGCATGGGGGCGCTGCCGGACGCTGGCGAACCCAATCTAGTCGGCTACATCCCGATGGTGGTGTCTGCGCTGCTGATCGGCGCAGTGCATCTGTTGTATCGGGCGCGCGAGCTGTCGCGGATGTTGTCGTCGGTCCGCCTCGGCGGGGCAGCTTTAAGCGTCACGCTGCGGGGGCGCAGCCTCATCGGGCAATATCTGTTGTTCGGGCTGGCGCTGGCCGGTCTTCTTGTCGTGCTGGCTATAGGCGGCCTGCTGGTGCTGGGTGCGCTGGCCGGCGATGCCTTTGCGGATGGGGCCTTCGACATGGCGGTGTTCATGCAGCATCTGCAGTCGAGTTTTCTCGTGCTGCTGGCGATCATTTTCGGCTATCTGCTGGTGCTAGCCGCCTTCACCATGATGGCCGAACTGTTTCTCGGTCTGGCGTTCTGGAAGCTGGTGGCCAGCAATGCCAGCATTACCGACGTGGATAGCCTGCGCAGCGTCAGGGCGCGCGGCGAGGACCGGGCGTTGGCCGGCGAAGGCCTTGCAGATGCACTCAACGTGGGCAGCTATTGATGAGCATCCCGGCGCGCTTTCACGATGGGCTGACCGCCGAGGTTCAAGCAGTGGACCTCGACTTTGAGACCGTGGGGGCTGTGGGCACGCTGGTGATCCGGGGTTTGGACCATGGCGAGATCGCGCGCTGGCCGGCCGAAATCCTCTTTGCCTTGCCTGGTCGCAAGGATGAGTTGCGTTTGGGCGCCATTGGGCAGCCGGACGGCGCTCGCGTGGTGGTGCAGGGGCACGAGGCCGTCGCTCGCGTGCTGGCTACGATACCGCAGCTCACCGAGCGCCGGCACCAGCAGACCGGCCGCGAAATCCGGCTGGCGGTGACGGCGACCGTCGCTCTGGTCGCGGTCATTGCGGCCTATCTTTATGGCGTACCTCTGTTAGCCAGCCGCATCGTGACCGTGGTGCCGCCCGCCTGGGAACAACGGCTGGGCGAGACGGTGGCACTGCAAATGGAGGCCAGCCTCGATGGCGAAGCCGGCTTCGAACTCTGCGACGACAATCCAGATAGCCTCGCCAACCAAGCCATCGCCCGTTTCGGCAATGAGGTTCTGGCCGGGTCCGGCTCGCCATTCGAACTCGACATTCGCGTGGTCAAATCCGATATTCCAAACGCCTTCGCGCTGCCCGGTGGGCAGGTGTTTTTCTTTTCATCGCTGCTGGACCGGGCCCGGACTCCTGATGAATTTGCCGGCGTGCTGGCCCATGAAATTGGCCACGTCGCCTATCGGCATGGCATGGAGCAACTAATCTCGACCGCCGGTACAGGTGCATTGATCGGGTTCATCCTCGGCGACATGACCGGCATTTCCGTTGCCGCGGGCCTTGGCGCCACTATGATCGACGCGCGTTTCTCGCGCGACGCCGAGCGGCAGGCCGATGCCTTCGCAGCACAGGTGGCACAGCGCATGGATTTCAATCCGGCAGGCCTCGCGGACCTCATCAACCGCGTCGGCGTGGACGACGAATTTGCCCGCGCGCTGGCGCTACTCAGCACCCATCCTCTGACCGAGGACCGCAAGGCGGCGCTAGAAGCGTTGAGCCGGCAGCGCCCGACCGGACTGCGGCCCCCGTTCACGACGGCCGAATGGAGTGCGATCCGGGACATGTGCAAAATCCCGCACAATTAAAGGCCGCGCGCAATTAAATGGCGAGGCGGCGAAATCTTCAAAGTCGTGCAATACCTTGCGGCTAATCTTCATGGCCTAATGACGGGGCGGCCTTGCGCATACTGATCCGCACATCGAGAACCGCCATCTGGGCGCGACGGCTGGGTAGCGTCGCCGTGCCGCTGGTCATTATTGCGGTGCTGTTGCATCGCTTTCGGCTAATCACCTCCGACGTGTTCCTGGTTGCGGCCGTGGCCGCAGGCCTGGTTGCGGCGCTGGCGGTGGTGGTTGGCGTCATGGCTCTGGCCCGGCTATGGCAGAGCGGCGATCGGGGCTGGGGCAGGGCGCTAGCCGGGTTGTTGTTCGGCATGCTGAGCCTGGCGCCCTATCTCTGGTACGGCGGCCTGATGCTGCAATATCCGGCCGTGACCGACATTGCCACGACCGACCGGGGCCTGATGCCACTGGTGTTCGAGCCCGGCACTGCGGCCATGCCGGCACCCAAAATGCTGTCTGCGGCGCAACGAGCGGCAGAATTCCCCAATGTGGAAACCCGCACCTATCCGCTCGGCTTGGTCCCCACCTTCGGCGTGGTGCAAGCGCTGGTGACTCAGAATGGCTGGGACGTCCGCCTGCTGCGCGAGCCAGGCGAGGTGGGCCAGCTCAACGCGCAGGTGGTGACACTGCCGGGCTGGCGCGAGGAAGTGGTGATCCGCGTTACCGGAACGATGACCAACTCAACCGTCGATATGCGTTCGGCCTCGCTCAACGCGCTGCACGATTTCGGCTCCAACGGCACGCGAATCGAGGGCTTTCTGGCCACGCTGGATGACGCCGTGACTACGCTGCTGCGCGACAATCCCGGTGCCAACCAACCGGTCGAGGCCGAGGCCGCGTCGCAGGTGGATACTGAACCCGCCGCGCCATAGAGTCTTTCTACGCAAGTGCTCGTCGGATACTCCGTAGACCTCATCTTGAGCTGGTCGAAGGACGAGGTCGTGGCACCATAGACGGCATGCTCTCGTGTTCGACGGGCTCACCATGAGGGCTACTGGAACATCACATTGCGAAGATACGCATGCCGAGCAGGCTGCGTCTCACCTTCAGCTTGCCCAGTGCTTCCAAGTACTCCACATGCGCATTGATGGTCATGGCAGCGGCGAAACGCACCGGTAGCGACTGTTTGGGATAAATTCTCGCCACGATGGCCGAGATGGTCCTGGCGCCAGCCTCTGCCGCTTCCAGCACTTGTCGGTTACGCAACTGCCGGTGTGCCCGCAGGGCTCTTGCGTAGTCAGGGCCATCGGCGACAGGGCCGCCATGGGCGGGCACATATCGGCGCTGCGGCAGGGCGATGACCTTGTCGAGCGAGGCGAAATAATCCGCCATCGACCCGTCCGGCACCGAAACGAGCGTCGAATTCCACCCCATGACGTGATCGCCGCTGAGCAAGATGTCGCCTGTGGAAAAAGCCAGATGATTGGCGCAATGGCCGGGCGTAGTGTGAACCGTGATGGACAAATCGCCGGCGGCAACGCTCTCACCGTCGAGCAGCGTACGGTCCGGTACCAGATACCAGTCGCAGGATTTGCGGATCGGGTTGCGCTCGAATCGACGCAGCGGGCGCGACAGGCGATGCGGCCCGCCGAACCACAGCGGTGCATCGAGTTCGCGTCTGAGCTGCGCTGCCGCTGCGCTGTGGTCGCGATGGGTATGGGAAACAATGATGGCGTCGACGGGCCGTCCCGCAATCGCGCGCTTGAGGGCGGCAATGTGGGCGGCGTCATCCGGTCCTGGATCGACCAGCGCAAGCCTTTCATGGCCAAGCAAAAAGCTGTTTGTGCCGGTGAACGTATAGGCGCTGGCGTTAGGCGCGGTAATGCGGCTGATGCCCTCTGCCACCATGACCGGCAGGCCGGTTTGCTGATCAAATGCCCTGTCGAAGGAAAGAACTGGACCGGGCACTACCATTGCGCTCACTTTGCCGAGAGAATATGAAGTCACTGACTGAACGAGAGCGGCCCGGAAGGGGAAGCCGGTTCACACAAGCATGGAAGGTATAAAATGGCAGTCACTTTGACCACGCCCAACACGTTGCTCGGCGCGATTCAGCCCAAGGGCGATACCGCCAAACTGGCAACCAATCTGGCGACCGTCGTGCTTGGCACGCTGCTCATCACCATCTGCGCCAAGATCAGCGTACCGGTCTGGCCAGTTCCGGTGACCCTGCAGAGCTTTGCCATCGTCGCGCTCTCCGCGGCCTTCGGCATGCGCATCGGCGTTGCCACTGTCGCGCTTTATCTGCTCGAAGGCGCTCTTGGTCTTCCGGTTTTCGCCGCTGGTGGTGGTCTTGCCTATCTCGCCGGCCCGACCGGCGGTTTTCTGCTCGGCTTCCTGGTGCTGGCTGCCATCGTCGGCTTTGCCGCCGATCGTGGTGCTTCGGCCAAGCCGCTGACCCTGTTCGCCACCATGGTCGGTGCTGAAGCGTTGCTGCTGGTGCTGGGCTTTGCCTGGTTGCTGCTGTTTTCCGGCCAGGCTGGCTGGATCGACCAGAACAATGTCGTAGCCTCGGCCTTTGCCGGTGCTATCCAGCCCTTCATCATCTGGGACATTCTCAAGATGGCACTGGCTGCGCTGACCGTAACCGGTCTGTGGAGCTTCACTGCCAAGCGCTAGGCGTTAATACTGAACTGACGAAAGGCCGGCCTCGCGCCGGTCTTTTGCGTTTCAGCCCAGACGGGCCGCTAGCAGTTCGAGCGTGCGGGCAAGGCTTCGGCGATCCGTCTCCGGCAAGTCGGTGAGCGCGGCTTTAAGCTCCAGCGTCGGGTCTCCCTCGAGGAGCGTCCTGCCTGTCTCGGTGAGCGCCAGCAGTTCTGCGCGTCCCTTAGGCTGTTCTGCGGCCTTGGCGAGCAGGCCCTTTTGCACCAGCGTCCGCACCGTCCTGCTCACCGGGCCATTGGCCAGACCCTGGAACCGTGCCAGTTCGCTCGCAGTACGCAGTGCTTCAGGTGCCCGGGAAAAGTAGCGCAGGGCGGCCCATTGCGCGGGAAACATGCCGCAGGCATGGCCGCGCGAATGCAGTTTGCGGGCGGTCAGTTCCAGCAGTTCGGCGATCGAGGCGGCGGTGGTCAAGGCAAACTCTATCGTAAGTGATGACGGCCGGCTCCTGCCTCACCGTCGCCCGCTGCTCTGATCCTTTCGCGGCAAGGCTGCAAATTAACTCTGGCGATATCGCTAATTTCTTGTCTGCCCAGTGATTAAAATAGCGCCATGGGCGAACCGGGTAAACTCAATTCCACCCAGGCAGGGGCTGGCCAGTTGGCGCAAGACTGCCTAGAAAACGGTCTCACCAGACAAACCAGCAAGAGGCAGCATGGGCTGCCGGACAGAAAGACGACAATGAAGCTAATTTTCGACACCGATCCCGGCATCGACGACGCAATGGCGCTGCTCTACCTGAGCAAGCTGCCCGAGATCGACCTGCTCGGCATCACCACCGTGGTCGGCAACGCCGATATCGCCACCACTACGCGCAACGCGCTGTTCCTACGCCAGCAGTTCGGCATCAGCGCGCCGGTGATCCGCGGCGCCGGTGAAACGCTGGACGGCGTCAGCAAGCCCGAGCCGGTCATCGTGCATGGCGTCAATGGTCTCGGCGACATCGACATCCCCGCCGTCAGCGAAGACGACCTGCAGCCCGGCACTGCTAGCCAGTTCATCATCGACACCCTGCGCGCCAACCCCGGCGAAGTGACCATCATCGCCGTCGGCCGCATGACCAACCTGGCGCTGGCCTTGCGGCAGGACCCGGCGATTGCCGGCTTCGCCAAGCAGGTCATCATCATGGGCGGCGCCTTCGGCTACGCCGGCCGCAGCGGCAATATCACCCCGGCTGCCGAAGCCAATATCCATGGCGACCCGGTTGCCGCCGACGAAATCTTCGCCGCCAACTGGAAGGTCGTCGTCGTCGGCCTCGACGTCACCCATGACATCATCCTGACCTCGGACTACTTCGCGACGCTGGCCGCAGAAGCCGGCGCCAATGGCGAGTTGCTGGCTCAGATGTCGGATCATTATGCCCGTTTCTACCTCGACATCATGGGCTTGGCCGGAGTGGTCGGCCACGACCTTCTGGCAGTAACCTACCTGCTGCGCCCCGACTGGTTCGAGACGCGCGAAGGCCCGATCGTCGTGGTGACCGAGGGCATCACCGTCGGCCAGACCATCCAGATGCCGTCATCGCGCAAGGGCGGCCATCCTTCCTGGGCCGGCCGACCGGCCCAACTTATCTGCATTGCAGTTCAGGCCGACGAAGTCCTGCAGCACTATCGCCAGACGCTGGCCAACTGATCCGATCAAGCTCGGCTTTAAACGAGGCCGGGCTTGCCTGCTCACACTTGAGCCAGGCACGTTCTTTAGTTTGGACCACGAGACACGAGGCGGTGGATAAGGGCCGCAACGCCCTATAGTGTGGCCGCATCGTTTCCCGAACATATTGCGTTGATTTTGTCTCCTCACTCCTCCCTGCCCAAAGTCCTGATCCGCACGCCGCATGGCGACATTACGGTTGTCGTCAATGTTGAAAACGCACCTGTCTCGGCGGCCAATTTCCTGGCCTATGTCGATGGCGGTCTGTTCAATGGCACCACCATTCATCGCATCGTAGCCAGGCACAATCAGCCCGATACAGTCCCAGCCAAAATCGAAGTCATCCAGTTCGGCTATCTCATGCAGGATGACGCCTACCCGACGCCGCTGCCCTATATCGCGCACGAGCCGACCTCAAAGACCGGGCTGCACCACGTCGACGGCACGCTGTCCATGGCCAGGATGGCAACCGGCACGGCATCATCGGGCTTTTTCATCTGCGTCGGCGATCAGCCCGAGCTAGACGAGGGCGGCAAGCGACATCCGGACGGGCACGGCTTCGCGGCATTCGGCCAGATTGTCGAGGGCCTCGATGTGCTGCACGCGCTACACGCCAAAGCCGAGGCCGCCGACGCCCTGACCCACCCCATCCCCCTGCTCGAACTACGCCGCGTTTAGGCGTATAGGCACGAAAAAGCCCGACCTCCTGAGAGGCCGGGCTTGATTGGTCGGAGTAGAGTGATTCGAACACTCGACCCCCTGCTCCCGAAGCAGGTGCGCTACCAGGCTGCGCTATACTCCGTCAGGAAAGCGACACGGGATGACGACGGCGGTGCATTTCTGCCTTGGCCGCCAGTCGCGATAAGCCGGGTTATAGCCGCGCTTGCCCTCGCGTTCAAGCGTCTGGCACGGGGTTTCCGAACGTGTTTTCGGCGTGTTGCGAAGCACTGTTAAACCGTGTAGGAACCGCGCCACGGTGGGGTGTCGCCAAGTGGTAAGGCAGCGGTTTTTGATACCGCCATTCCCAGGTTCGAATCCTGGCACCCCAGCCAACTTCAAGCTAAGTCATTGATTTTACAGTATTATAGTTCGATCTGCACCGGCGTGTGCACAGAGCTGTATTACATAGGTGTATTACAGGCGCGCCCCACCCGGAGCCTGAACCATGCCGACCATCCCAAATTGCTACCGCCGTGGACCCGTTTATTACTGGCGCCACTGGACCCCAGCACCCCATCGCTTCCTGATTCAGATTGCGCTGGGCGTTAAGGATCATAGGGGTGCCCGTGTACTATCCTCCCACCTGACGGCGCAAAGTGACGCGCTCTTTGCGGCCTGGGGGACGCGGTCGATGAACAAAACAGAACTTCAGAATTATCTTGGTCGGTGCCTCGAAACCCACGGAGCTGGACATGTCGCCGTCGTGGCCGGAGAGGACCCCCAAAAAGCCTACTGGCGTCATATTGCCCTCTGGCATGCCAAGCTGATCATCGCCAAGCGCGGCTTCGGGACAACATTGCTGGAACTTGAGGCGCAAGCCCTTAACCGCGAATGGGAAAGTGCCGCGCTGGCCGGCGAGATCCAGGCGGCAATGAGCGAAGTGCTCGAGCAGCAGTTAGACGTCGATTCTTATCTCTCGGGCGGTGTCGAGGCGGCGATCCAGTTTGATCGCGAGCCCACCGACGCCGATGCGGCGCAGGCCAGCGCATGCCGCTTGCTTGCGGAAGCCGCCAGCCATTTTCGCAGCGTCCAGGGATCGGGTCCTGACGACGCCCGCATTGACACCCTGATTGGCCAGTGTGTCGACGCGGCTGGCATACCAGCGCCGCAAAACGACACCGACCCACTGCAGAACGCCATTCTCGCCGCCCTGTCCCATCTTCAAAAGTCGAGCGAAATAGCTCGGCCGTCACTGGACGGGCAAGACAATGACGTTGCGCAAAACGATGGTCCAGCCCACCCGCCAAGTGCCTGGGCGCGTCATCTGGCTGATCTACTCGGGGGCAAGGTTAATAATGATACGAGTTCTCTGATCGAGCAGTTGATCGCTGCATTGCAGCGTTTGCCTGAGCAGATCGAGGATGCCTAGCAGGAACGCCGCCACGATCTTCATGCTCTTTTTGTGAAAGGTCGGCCAACCTCAAAGCAAGCTGTTACCGCCGGAACGAGCAAGCCCGAAATCACGCCTTTACCTGACCAATTGATGGCCTTTCACTCGCCCGAGCTAGCGCTCGCGCCAGCCTTTTCGTCGTCCACCTTGCCAGCTCATCCGAGCCAGACCTTTCTGACAATCGGCGAATTCCTGATTACCAAGAAAAGTCAGGACACGTCGTGGGACGTCAAGACAGCGCGACGGGCACGATCCCTCTATCGACTGTTCTCCAAGGTCATGGCTGAGGAACACGGCGTCACGACCTTTGCCCAACTGCGCCAAACTCACCTTTACGCCTATGATCAGTTTATGCGGGTACTGCATACCGACTATGGCAGGTCCGCAGCGGACAGCACCCGCTCCATCGCGCATTTGCGCGAGATCTCAGGGCAGAAACCCCTGGCGCAGCGTGGGCTTGCCGTGCCGACGCGCAACCGGCACCTGACACAACTCAGTGCGCTGCTCAATGAAGCGGCGACCATTGGAGAGCACCTCGACCCTGGATTGAACGTAACCAAGCTGCGCTCGAAAAAGGTAGTGCGCGCCCGCGACCAACGCGCTGTACCATCAGCGAACGCCGTTGAAGCGTTTTTCCGAAGCCCAGTTTTCATGGGCTGTTTGTCCTGGAAAAAATTGCATATTCCAGGCGATCAGGTGTTTCACCGGGCCGCCTATTTTGGTCCGATCCTCGCCTATTATCAGGGCATGCGCCGAGAAGAATATTGTGGTCTGTCAGTCGATGACGTTATTTCCGACAACGGTTTGCACCCCTACATTTATATCGGGGCCAACGATTACCGCCGGTTGAAAAACGCGCAGTCGCAACGCAGTCTGGCGCTGCATCCGGAGCTGATCCGACTGGGATTGCTCGACTATGTGGAGGCCATCAGGCAGGCCGGACACACGCGGCTATTTCCGGATCTATATAGTCCGGGCAGTTCCAGTCTGCTGGGGGGGCGGTTTTACGGGGAGCTTGGACCGCTCATCAGGGCTCAGGGTATCTCCCCCCATCAATTTCGGCACATTTTCAATGATGAGCTGAAACAGCAGCGCGTCCCTCAAGAGTTTCGAGCCGATATGCTGGGTCACGGCGGTGATAGCGAAACCACGGAGCGCTACTGCAAACCTGCGTCCATAGCCCTGCAGATTGAAGACCTGAACAAGCTGCCGGTAAGAACCGCTCATATCCCCCACAAGCCAATCCAGCTGCTGCCTTGGGTCTTGCGGGGCGAGGCCCCACCATGGTCGCTCTCCAGCCGAAAATAGGTCATCCACAGCTGACCCGTTTGATGCAGCACGCTGCTACAGGCCGCCCTTTGAACTTCATGCAACCCATTTGCCTGCTGCATTTTCCGCAGCAGGCAAATGGCAAGCGTGCAGATCGGCATGAATAGGACTGTGCGTCAGCGCGTAGCGATTCAACAGGAAGCACGACGGGCGGGTGATCTCCCACATCAACGAAAACGACATTGAACCCAAGGCCGCTGACAGCTGAGCGAGTGTTGGGCTGGATGCACATGACTGTATTACAAGGGTGTATTACAGGCGCGCCGCAACAGGCTCCAAGCTGCCAAAAACCTCACGTTTTCTTGCCGGGGTTCTATCTGGCTGGGGCGTTGGCCCCCCGCACCATAACGACTGCTCATCCAGATTGCGCTGAGCGTTAAGGATCAAAGAGGTGCGCGTGTACTATCGTCTCACCTGACGAGGCAAAGAGACGCGTTATTTGCGGCCTGGGGGACGCGGTCGATGAACAAAACAGAACTTCAGGCCTATTTCAGCAGCTGCCTCGAAAGGCATTCGTCGAGGTATTACGCCGTCGAGGCGGGAGAGAACTGGCAGACGAACTATTGGCGTCATATTGCCCTGGGACATGCCAAGCTGCTGATCGCCAAGCGCGGCCCTGGGGCGACCTTGCTCAAGCGTGAGGCTGATGCAATCAACCCAGAATGGGAAAGTGACGCTCTGGCCGGTGAAATTCAGGCGGCAATAGGCTATGTTGCTGATCAGAAATTTGAAGTCGACGTCTACCTCTCAGGAGGTGTGCAGGCCGCGATCCAGTTTGATCGCGAGCCCACTGAGGCCGATGCTGAACAAGCCAGCGCCTGCTGCCTGCTGGCGGAAGCCGCCAGCCATTTTCGCACAGCCAAGGGGTACGGTGTCGATGAACCCCGCATCGAGACGCTGATTGGCCAGTGCGTTGACCCGATCAGCGTACCAGCGCCCCAAAGCAGCGCCGACCCTCTGCGGAACGCCATTTTTGCGGCCCTCACCCATCTCGGGGAGACGCGTGATAGCCTCTGTTGCGCTTCGGGCGGGCAAGACAGCGATCTGGCGCTGTTTGATGGCTTCATTCACCCGCCAAGTGCGTGGGCGCATCACTTGGCTGATCGCAGCACGCGCAACCTTGATATGGACGCGAGCCTTCAGATTGAACAGTTGATTGTTGCGTACCAGGAATTGCCTGAGCAGATCATGATTGCCCGCCAGGATCGTCGTGACAAGCTGAACGCAGCTTTTGGAACGAAGCCATCGTTGCCCGAGAGTGCTTTCTGGACCGAGCCGGCGGAATACGCCGCGCCGACGATTGAAAGCGGTATGAAGATTGTTTCGCCCGGGCCGGCGCGCGAGATGTCACCGCCGGCGTCGTTTGCTACGGCAGGGCAGACGCTTTTAGGTCAGACGTTTCTAGCGATCGGTGAAAATTTGATCGCCAAGAAAGGCCAGGACTGGTCGTGGGACGAAAAGACCGTGCGACAGGCGCGAGCCCTCTATACACTGTTTTCACGGTTCTTAGCTGAGGAACACGGTGTCACAACTTTTGCACTGCTGCGACAGCCTCACCTCTACGCCTATGACCAGTTTATGCGGGTGCTACATACGCACTATGGCAAATCACCAGCCGACAACATGCGATCAATCGCCCAACTGCGCGAGATTTCCAAGCATAAGCCCGCGGGCCAGCGCGGTCTTGCGGTGCCAACGCGCAACCGACACCTGACACAGCTCAGCGCGTTGTTGAATGAAGCCGCTACAATTGGGGAGCATCTGGACCCCGGGCTGAGCCTGAGCAAGCTGCGCGGCAAAAAGGTGGGCCGGGCGCGAAATGAACGCGCGGTACCATCTGAGGCCCAGGTGAACGCATTTTTCCAAAGCCCCATCTTCATGGGCTGCTATAATTGGAAAAAACCGCATATTTCGGGGGATCATGTATTTCATCGCGCCGCGTTCTTTGGGCCAATTCTCGCCTATTACCAGGGTATGAGGCGTGAAGAATATTGTGGTCTGGCCGTCACTGATGTGATCGTTGACAATGGTTTGCACCCGTACCTGAATATCGTGAAAAACGAGTTCCGCCGGTTAAAAACCCCTCAATCTGAACGGAACTTGGCCCTGCATTCAGAGCTGATCCGGCTGGGGTTCCTCGACTACGTGGCCGCGATTGCAAGGGCCGGCCACTCGCGACTGTTCCCGGATTTGTACAGCCCGGGCAGTTCAAGTCCGCTCGGTGACAAGCTATTTAAAGAGCTTGAACCGCTGGGCCGGCTACTTGGAATTTCGCCCCATCAGTTCAGGCATATTTTCAACGATGAGCTGAAACAGCAAAGAGTGGCTCAGGAGTATCGGGCGGATATGTTGGGTCATGGCGGCGATAGCGAAACAACGGAGCGCTATTGCAATCCGGCGTCCATTGCACTGCAGATTGAAGACCTCCACAAGCTGCCAGTGCGAACAGGTCACATCCAAAGCAAGGCAATTCAATTGCTGCCTTGGGTTTTGAAGGGAGATGTGGCGCCGTGGTCGCGCTCCAAGAAAGAAAAAATGCCCGTCTAATGTGTCAGGCCGCACGTATCACCCGGGTTGATGTTGCGCGGAGCTGTTTGCCTGCTGCATTTCCCCGGCAGGCAACAGCAGTTGCCAGATCATCGCGGAAACGGCCGATGGTGCAGCGCCGCTGTCGCGCTGCCTCCTGAACTGCATACATTCCAGCTGACATCGCGCCATATGTAAGTGGTCGATGTCAATCGCGAAGGCCGTATGGCCGCTCCGAGATGTCCATCTTCACCTCCAGGCGAGGTGCTCCGCACTCCACACATGCCAGAACATCCTCAAACCGGATCGGATGCTCCGACGAAAAGCGCCAAGCGTTCGAGAGTGCTTCTGCGTAGCGCCGAACCATTTCTCGGATCCGTGGTACCTCGACCACGTCAAGCGTCATGGGCGACATCTCGGCTGCGCGCATATCATCCTGGAGCCAGGTTGCTTCATGCATGCGTTCTTGGGCGTAGCGCACTACCGACCGAAGGAGGTCGAAATCCTGAGGCTGTGGAGGCGGGATGGCCTCTCCGTCCTCTCGATTCCTGGCGCGTGCCGCGGCCCGCTTGTCTGCCGCCTTGCGCCGTCGCAGCCGGTCTGCCGCCTTGCGCCGTCGCAGCCGGTCTGCCTCCCGTAACCGTGCTAGTTCTGCTCTGTCTGACTGCGCCAATAGGGCCTCCTCATTTCGTTCGGGATAGACTTTGCGTTTCCGATTTTCATCCACTTGAGTTTGGATGACTTGAGGCTGGTAGCAAGCCATGTTTCCGACGCTTCCTTTGGTCGCATCAGAAACTTTTAGAATGGTGCTGCCAAGTCCCTCTGGAGGGCACCATGACGTCTATTCTTGCGAAGTCCAACCCTAGGGGCGGCCGCCCCAAGCTGGCACCGGAGGATGTCCGTAAACCCTATGGTATTGGGCTTTCCATACGCGAACGAGAGGAGGCGGGCCTGCGTGCCGACGAAGCGGGCCTGGATCTATCCGGTTATTGCCGCAACGCCATTTTGAATGCCAGCAGCCCTCGACCCGTCCCATCGATCAACCTTCAAGCTTGGTTGCAGCTAAACACCCTAGCCGAAGCCCTCATCGGGTTGTCTCGGACACACTCCGGGGAAATTGGTGATGACAGCCTCGTGGAGCGGTTGGGCGAGCTCGAAGATCTGTTGCAGTCGACTCGATTTGCCCTCTTGGGAATCCACTATACGACGGATGACCAAATATGATTGGCAAATTGAAAAGGGGGCGATCAATGCGCGGGTTGCTGGACTACCTCCTGGCATCGACGGACCAGAAGGGGGACACGCGGCCTTTGGTCGAAATTATCGGCGGAACATTCGCCGGAAGAACAGCACGTACTATTGCCCAGGAGTTTGCGGCCCTGCGGGCACTGCGGCCAAATCTTGGCGTCGCGGTAGTGCATGAGACACTTCGATTGCCGCCTACTGCCACCGAACCCACCGATGCCGAATGGCTTTCGATAGCGCGCTACTGGGCCACCAAAATGGGGATTGATGCCTGGGTCGCTGTCGTCCACGGCGATGGTCATATCCACATCGCCGGCTCGCGCATCCGCATAGACGGATCAGTGGTGTCTGACTCCCACGATTGGACTTTATCGGAGAGGATTGTGCGCGAAATCGAAAAGCGGTTCGGTCTAGAGCAAATCAAATCGTCTCACCTTTTGGAGCCCAGCCAGGACTGGATCGGGCAGAAGGCGCCACGGCAGGAGCAGCTGGCCGTTGCCGATCGCACCGGTGTTCCGCTTCCATCCGAACTCTTGGCGGCTTCCATCAACGCACTTTTGTCCAAGCCCATCTCGGCGACGGCCTTCGTTCTTGGTCTGGAGAAGGCGGGCTTCGCCGTGCGTCCAAATATTGCGAGCACCAACTTGGTCTCGGGCCTGGCGTACAGCATCGCCGGCGTCGTAATCACGGCTCGCGCGCTCGGTCGTGAATACACCTGGAAAAGTCTGCAAAGTCGCGGTTTGAATTTTGACATGGATCGCGATTTGCCAACGCTTTTTGCCGCGCGTGAGCGCAGCCTGCCAAGCATCAGCGCGACGTCGACGGCTGTTGGAGCCGCGCAAGATGTCGAAAGCGTCGAAAACATAGTCTTACCCAGCCTGCGAGCCGCACAAGTCTTTGCATCTGTCGCCGTCTCAACCTTCATCGAGGCCGCAGGAACGGACCAATTCATGGTTTTTCATGAGCCACGCATCACGTCGGGTCCCGGCTTCGTCGATGTCGGCGACTTAATGCGGCCAAGCATGCTTCAGCATATTTTGGACGGCGCGCGCTTTAGCTCGGCAATTCGGGCGGAGACCTTGGATAACCGCATCGTGGTCGTGACGGAGCTGGACCATGAACAGGTCAACGCTCTGCATGCGCAAGGGCTTCAGCCATTCGGCATCGTCGAAATTTCGCCAAATGTCTTTGAAGCAAGCATTCGGCTGGCACCTGCGAGTGACCCGGAACCTTCACTCGAAGTGCGTAAAATGGCGGCCAGGATTGTTGCGGAAAAGGTGGGTGGTAAAGTGAGCGAGACCATGCATCTTCCTGGTTTTTTTAGCTCTATGAAAAGTGGATCGAGAAAAAGACGTTCGCTGGTCGTTCTACATAAGGCGACGAAGGTGGTGGCCGAACTGGGCGCTGCCCTGCTGGCCTCCGCGCGGGAAATGTTGAAAAAAATTGCGCGCAAACATGGTCTCATAAAGAGGGCAGGGGGCCTGCTGCGTCCCGGTATCGCGGCAACCTCTCCGCAAACACGTGCTGCTGGATGTGGTGTCGTCATCCCGCCTACGCAGCCTGTCGTCATCTCGCCCGCGCAGGATGACGATAGTCTGGAATTAACTTCGACGGCCGAACTGGCACCCAGTGTCGATGATGATCCAAGCCCCTAGCCCGCGGGAGAGCATCAGTTTTGTTGTTCGATTGACGCTCAAGGCGAAGTCGGCTCGGCTTCCGCTATGGCGGCTGCGGGATGTTTGCCCGATCATGGGCAGCACCCCCGAACAGGTGGAAATGCCGCCGAATCGCGCAGGAACACCATCTTGGGATGGTTTGCGATCCGGCGGCGGTCCTCGTCCAAATCCCTGCATCGAGCGCAACGTGTTCGGCGCCGTCGAAGCCATAACCGCCGCCTCCCGTACCTCAAGGGCTACGGCACCCACCCGGTGCCGCTCGATGCATTGTTTTGCACCTATGCGCCAGAGCGGCCTGGACATGAGCGATAACTACAAGGAAACGAGCTTGGCAGTCCTCGGGGCGAATGTTGTGTCGTTCTGACAGCCGGTGGCTGGTCGGCTCCACTTGTTCCCCAATTCAGCATGCGCTAGGTCTGCAGCCATAGTTTTGGAGCCCGTCCTTGCGCCTCAATTTTGCCAGTGCCCTCCTCGTCCTCGCCGTTGCTGCAACCATCCTGCCGCCGGGATACCCAGCCTATGTCGGCAGCTATATCGCGCTTGTCGCCGCGATCCTTGCCTTGCTGATTTATGGCTGGCGTGAGCGAGCAATGTTCCGGCACCCGACTGCGCTGGCGATGATGACCGCGATAGCGCTTGTCGCCCTGGCTGTGCCTTTCGTCTACCGCGGCGAGCCGGACATTCTGGCGCCCATTTTGATCCTGCCCATGCTCTCGGCCATTGCGCTTGGTCTGTTGGCGCGCCCGGCGAAGTGGGTGCCCAGCCCGACGGTGTTTGCCATGATTTGCCTCTTGGCAGTGTTCATCGCATTGGTCGGTGGCGCGCATGAGCGCTTCGTTCTTGGTGTCTATCGGCCGGGCATGGGGAACAATCCAATCCACTACGCATCGCTGGCGGCGATGGCCGGCTGCCTTGCCATGGTGGGGGTAGTTTCGGGCAAGTCCGCTTGGCGATATCTGTTCCTGCTCGGCCCCGTGCTTGGCCTCGGTTGCGCCGTAATCGCGGATTCGCGCGGGCCAATGCTGGGCGCCATGGTCATGTCGGTGACCGGCATCATCGTGCTGTCTATCTTCCTCTGGCGCGAAACGCTGTTCCGCATTGCCGCCCTGATCACTATCGCCGTGGCGATAGGCGCCGTCGCCTACCTGGTTGGCAGCGGCAACCAGCGTGCCGTCAGCATTTTCCACAGCGGGCTGAACATTTTCCAATTCACAGGTGGCAGCGACGACATCCGCGCTGCGCTCTATGCGTCGGCCGTCGAGATCTTGAAGAATTCGCCTATCGTCGGCATTGGCCTGGGGCAGATCATGGTCACGGCGCAAACACTGTTCCCCCAGCAAGGCGGGGTTTTCACGCTCGAAAACCTGCATGCGGACTGGGCGAATTTTGCTGCGATCGCCGGCGGAATAGGCCTTTTGGCGTGGCTGCTGTTGCTGGCCGCGCCACTGATGTTGCTGCTCGATTCTAGGGCGCGGCAGGACCATCCGGCGGTTCTGGGAGCATTGCTGTTAAGCACCGGCCAGTTAGCCCTTGGCATCAGCAATGCGACCTTTGGAATCCTGCCACAGACCATGCTCTACGCGGTGTCCCTCGGCTATTTCCTGGTCCGCGCCCGACGACTCGCTGTGGCCGAGAGTTCAGCTATGGTTATCTGACGTTGTTGTTACCACGGTAAGGTTGCGGCCCTGGCGGTCGGCTCCGTAAAGGCTGTTGCTGGTTTTTCGCAACATGTCGGCGAAGCTTTTTCGTCTCGGGGATAGGCCTTGTGCACGCTAAAGCTTGCAGCGATCTGGGTGGCACTTCACACACGGGTCCCAGGCTTCCAGCACGACGCGCTCCGCTGTGGTAAAGTCGCATGTCGGGATGCTGTCGAAGACTTTCGTTTTAGCCTAATTCGTCTTGGGAGCATTCATCGCCCCGTAAGACATCAATGACGCTCCCCGCACCGACCCTACGCTCAACTGAGATACCCCGAAAAACTTTCAAATGGCGCCATGAGTCCGGTTAATCATTCCGAGAGGTGCCACTCACCCTGGCATGTGCCCTTCCTGCATTTCAGAATCAGCCAATCCCGTGCAGCAACTTCGAAAAGCGACACTTGCGGCCGATTGCATGTTAATCTATTGTTAGTTTGCAGACGCGAAACGACCGCAGAAGAAGGCCCTGATGGACTTGCACTCCCGCTCCGGGCCTTTTTCTGACTGGTGTGCGCAGCATTTGCGCAACACTTCTACCGACAGTTACACATGCGGCATTTTCGTAGTTGCAGCCGACGGACAGCGCGCCTATTTTGAGTCACCAACTTCAGGAGACTTCAATGTCAGTACGTGCTCTTCTCGCAGGCGCCTCGATCGCCATTCTCGGTTCGGTTGCCGCTCAGGCCGCTGACCTCATCATCCCAACCACTCCAGAGCCGATTTATGAATCGGCTGGCTTTAGCTGGGAAGGTCTCTATGCAGGCGTTCGCGCCGGCGGCCAGTTCATCGGCACCGATGTTAGCCTCTATGCAGGTTCGCCAGCTAACTCCACTGCTGGCGTCCTGGGCGCTTCGGTTGGCGTGAACTTCCTGCCAGTCGAGCCTTTCCTGCTCGGTGCTGAAGTTACCGCTGACTACATCTGGAACAACGCTGCTCCGAGCACTGGCGAGTACTTCGTCAACGTGCGCGCCGGCGCTGTCGTGACCGACTCGGTTCTGGTCTACGCAATCGGCGGCCTCGGCACCAACAGCCGCACTGGCTTCAACCAGGGCGTCTATCAGCTCGGTGGCGGTGTTGAACTCGCAGTGACCGACTCTGTTTCGGTTCGCGGTGAAGTTGTTGGCCAGGGCGACTTTGACGGCGCTTCGGACTCGTTCTTCGAAGCCGCCAAGGCAACCGTTGGCGTTGCTTACCACTTCTAATAACCGCTTTACGAACCGATCAACGGCTGCCTTCGGGCAGCCGTTTTTTTGCGCCTGTTGGTTGACACTTCGATTGAGCGGTGAGCCAAAGCAGTTCTACCGGAAATTAATGGCTCACCGCTCTCCCCAGGGGCTTTTGATCGAAGCTGCAGCAATTTTCTTGGTCGGTTTTCTGACGCTTTGAGTTGAAATTCCTATTTGTATAAGATTGCAAGAAGTCCGGCCACCGCTTCCCATTTCAAATGCCGCTATCACTGTTCACGACCCGCTAATGCTGTGTCGTGAGAGGAGATGATGCGTTCGCTTGCGCTGCGCGCACATTGGAAAAGGGAGCCTGGCGGTGGCCTTGACTCCGCAGAAGGGCCATGGGCGCCTGCGGCGCTGCCCCAGATCCGATGGATCTGGGGTGTGGTGAGGGTAGGTGGCCTTCTGTGGCGTCAACCTCTTGCTTGAATGTCTAAGGTCGAAAGGTCGTCATCAGACGTCTGCCTGTCTTTCTTTCTTCTTTTCTCCCATTCTTACAGTCCTTGATGGACGCCGGTGGGCGTCCTCTTGGGCGGACAGTTACCCCGAGGCACTTAGCCGAGCGGAGTAACTGGCTGACGGCATCGGCCGGACCTCGCAGGGTCCGGCCAATGCCACTCTTGCGACTAAGCGCGGCCGGCGGAGAGGCGCAGGCTCGGTGCATATTTTGGAGCCTTCACCAAGAGGCGGCAGCCGAGCCAAGGGAAGAGCACGGCCAACATGGAGGCGTGCCAGCGCAGGAGCGGCCGCACGATGCCAGTGTGCGTCTGCAGCCTGTGAAGCCGCGCCGTATTTGCTGCGGACATGGCGGTTTCCATCATTGGCCAGACCTTGATGACCTCCGCCACCAGCGGCGCCCAATGCAGGCCGTGACGATGGGAAAGCAGAGCGTCGAGCCGGCTCTGCAATTGCTTTTGGACGGCAACACGCTGGTCAGGTGTGAGGGTGATGTAAATCTCCACCAGCGCCAGGAGCGCCAGAGCCGTGCTGACGCCGTCGGCGAGGGCGCTGTCGAGGCTGGACCCATGAATGGTCTGCGAAATCTGGCGCCAGTGCAAACCGACGGTAGTCAGACTAGTGCCTGCCGCAGCATTGCGCCGAATGGCCGACCGCTCGGCACCGAAGACCGCATGGGCGCCAGCCAAGATAGCCGCGCGATAGCCGGCCAAGCCATCGCTGCGGCGCAGATCGGGCGCCATGAGCAAAACTTCCGTGCCCACAAGCGCCGTCTTCCAGATGTTATAGACGGGGCGGTCAGGGACGACCTGGGGCACGATGGTCAGTTCTTTGAGCTGAAAGCGTTTGTCGCGGATGGATACGGCGATCGAGGTTTCGTCGATTGCGAAAATCCGCCCGGCCATGTTGAGGTGCAGGTCGCAAAACGCCTGCTGGGTCAGGCGCGACAAATCCACAGCGTCGGTCAGCACGACATGATGGACACCATTGGCCCCGTAGAACCTGTCCCGCCGCTGGATTTCGGGGATGGGCAGGGTGGCCAGCTGCAGATCAAAGGCGACTGCTTTGCCTCCACAGAGTGCCTGAACATCTGGGACGCAATGGGTATTGTCATCACCCACCAGGTACCGTTCTACCTTCACCTCGGTGAAACGAGGATCGTGGCTCAAGCAATCGGCCAAAGCCAGTTTGAGGGTTTCGTGGTGCAGCCCCTCCTGCAGCCCGTCATACGGGCGAGCGCCGACATCGCGCAAATTGGGCGCGGTACGCCGCGGGCAATCAAGCGCGTCCGTACTGGAGAAGTGCTTGAAGAAGGCCGCCCGGCCGTCGCGCGTGGTCTCCGCATCAGCCGGGCGCTGGGCAAGAAAGACGGGCCCGCCGCACTGTGCACAGCGAAAGCGGTCGGTTCCAGCTGCGTGCCCGGCGTGCGTTCCACCGCGCAGTTCGGCGAGGCTGGCCACAGAGAGGGGGTCGAGCACGCTCTGGGCGGTGCGCTGCTGCTGGCCAGCGGGCAGGGTGGTGTCGAGCACGGTCGTGACGGTGCGCGCGCCGGTGGAGACGAAAGCGAGGACGGCGGCAGGCTTGTTGGTGAGGTCGGTCATTTTGCGTGTTCCTTTGGAATATTTGATTTTTGGAAGAAATGGTCAGTTCAGCAGGTGACGGGCTGAGGCGGCAGCGGCCGCATCGAGCAATTTGTGCAGCGTGCGGAGGCTGGTGACGCGGCCCTTGCGCACCGCTTTGGCGATGGCGGCGACGAGTTCAGGCTCAAGCCCACGCCGCTCGATCTCGCGGGTCGCAATCTGGGTGATCTCAGCCACACTCGGTGGCGGGAGCCGGATCACCTGGCAGCGATCCACAAACGGCTTGGATAGCCGCTCGACATCGTTGACCAGGATCACCCAGTTGATGAAGCTCATGTCGATGGTGAGCTGGGTAAAATGGTCTAGATGAGCAGCCGCGCTGCTCTTTTCGAACAGTCCGACTAAGGCTTCGCTAGCCTGCGGACTGGAATTGCGGCCATGGTCCTTGAGCTTATCCAGCTCATCGAAAACGACGATCAGATTGGCGATGTCACCGCGGGCAATGGCTTCCATGATCTCGCTAGCCCGGGAGTGCGACCAGGAGGAATCCTGTCCCAAAATCGGAGTGAGATTGGTCATCGAAGCACAGTCGAGATAGAGCAACGGCAAGCCACTGTGCTCCGCGAGCTTATGCACAATCCGAGTCTTGCCAGCCCCGGGATCCGACTCGATGATGATTGGTTTGAACTGCAGCCAGCGCGCACCCCGACTGATGCTCGTCATCGCGCTGGTGCGGATGGCCTGGATCGCCGCCGCGAAATTTGGTGCATCCGCGAACAGCGCGGCCGCCATCCGATCCACGGTGTCGGACGTGGCTGGGCCTTTGAGCGATTTGACGTCACTCAGACCATTGATCAACCGGTTAACAGTATAGCGATCGTGACGATTGTCGGCGCCGCGACGACTTTCATGTGCCCCGTGATCGACCGGTTCCATCACGCGGACAAAGGCAGTGGCGTCGCTGCCGGTCTCCAGAAGCCGCGGCCTGCCGGCTGCAAGGCGATCGAAAGTCTCCGGGA
>NZ_LAPV01000124.1 GCF_000971275.1 Devosia psychrophila
CTCAGGGACGAGCTCGCTTGGCTCTAAGGGGACACACGCTATCTGACCCGGAGCATCGCAAAACACGATGCCCCAAGGCCGATCATCGTCAATCACAGCCTCAAAGCAAACATACAATGGGGAGGGATTGAGGGTGGGGTGACGGGAGCCACCGATCCTTGATCAGTCGCTACTTAATCATATCCGGGCAAAGATACGGCACGGTCGCGGTGACATAGCGCTGTTCCAGCACGTCGCTGCCCAGCTTGAGATTGAGCACCAGTTCGTTTTCGGTGAGTTCTGAAATGTCGGCGTTGATGGTCATGCCGTCTTCATCCCAGCTAATGGCGCTATCGGAAATCTGCTGCCATTTGGACAGGCGGTAGGTTTCCCAGCAGCTGTCGGTCACCAGCGTGCCGTCGCCGAGAAAAATCTGCATCGGGCCAGGGAGGTTCTCATCTGCGTCGGCGCGGACCCAGACCTTGTTGAGCAGCGGATTTTCGCTTTCGCCGACATCGTCGGTGGCGTCCTCAGCCGTGTCGCTGGCGTCCTGCGCATTGGCGGGCAGGTTGCAGACACCAACGCCCCAGACGCTCATGAGGGCAAGAATTGCGGCCTTGGTATCCATCGAACTTCTCCCTGTTCGCCGCTGATCTGGTGATCGCAACGCGACGGGACAAGAGTGGCCGACCAATCGCGGCAAATTTGCGTTGCCGCGAAGGTCGTTTGGCGGAAGTTCGTTACCAGATTTATGCCCAGCCGCGCAGGCCCAAGGAACGATCGCGACTGCTGACGCGATTGGTTTGGACTGGCCACAGGTCGTAGTCCGTTGCGCCCAGTTCGTGGCGGGCATGCACCGGCCAGTTTGGATCATCCAAGGCACCGCGGGCCAGGGCGACGAAGTCTGCCTCGCCACTGGTCAGAATGGCCTCTGCGCCCTGCGCGTCACCGAGCAGGCCAACTGCCATGGTGGCGATGTCGGCACCGTCGCGCACGGCCTTGGCAAAGGGGACCTGGTAGTTTGCAACTGCGTCGATCTTGGCGCCGTCAAAGCCACCGCTCGAGCAGTCGATGGCGTCTACACCCAAGGCCTTGAGTTCGCGCGAAAGCACGACGCTGTCCTCGACCTGCCAGCCGTCGGGGTGCCAGTCGCTGACCGAGAGGCGCACCAGCAAAGGCTTGCCTTGCGGCCACACGGCGCGGACAGCCACGGTGACCTCGAGCAGCAGGCGCATGCGATTTTCGCGGCTGCCGCCATATTGGTCGGTGCGCTGGTTGGCCAGCGGCGACAGGAACTGGTTGAGCAGATAGCCGTGGGCGGCGTGGATTTCCACGGTGTCGAAACCGGCTGCATCGGCGCGCTTGGCGGCGCTGACGAAGCCGTCGATTACCTGGCGTATGCCGGCTGCATCCAGCTCGGTTGGGGTCTGGAAGCTGGCATCGCTCGACGAATGCGCAATGGCGCTCGGTCCGACCGGCGTCCAGTTCTCATAGCCCACCGCGGCCTTTTCGGCTGCGGACATCTTAGCAGTGTCGTTCCATGAGACGGGCGTCGAAGCCTTGCGGCCGGCATGTGCCAGCTGGATGCCAGCGGCAGTGCCTTGGCTATGCAGGAAATCGACGATGCGGGCGAGGGGAGCAATCTGTTCGTCTTTCCACAGTCCTAGATCGGCATAGCTGATGCGGCCTTCGGGAACCACGCCGGTGGCTTCTAGAATCACCAGGCCAAAGCCGCCGATGGCGAAGCGTCCTAGGTGGGCAAAGTGCCAGTCATTGGCGAAACCATCCTGCGCCGAGTATTGGCACATGGCCGCGACGACCGTACGATTGCGGATGGTCAGGTCGCGCAGGGTGATGGGGGAAAACAGCTGGGACAATGGACTTCTCTTTACTTGGTCCTAAAACGTAGCGGCATAGATGGACCCTTCACGCTCCATCGGCAAGTGCCGATGTATAGGACGCAGTGTTGCCGTGGGCGCATGCAATGCTAGTGTCCGCGCGGATGGAGAAACCTGCATGAAGATCACGCTCGACCTCGACATATTGGTCGCCGAAGGCAAGCTGACATCGTCCGAGGCCGAGCGGCTCAAGACCCACGCTGCGGCCGACACCGGCCAGTTGGCGATCAACGTGTTGCTCGGGCTGGGTGCGGCAGCAGTGGCGGTCGGTGTCGGGGTTTTGATTCCCTCGCTCGAGACAGTCATCGCGCTGGGTGCCGTGCTGTTCGTTGCCGGTTTCGTGATGCGCATCGCCCGCGTCGAACAGTGGTCGGTGTTTGCCCAGATTATCATGGTGATCGGCGCGCTGGCGCTGGGCGGTGGCCTGTTCGCGCTGTTTGGCGAACAATTGTGGGTTCGCGTTGCGCTGACGCTGGGACTGGCCGTCGCGGGCGTGGTCGCGGCGTCGGGCCTGCTGGTGTCGATATCGGTGCTGGCCTTTGCCGCCACGATTACCATAGACGCCGACCTGTGGACGCCGACGCATTACCTTGCCGCCGCGATCGGCTCACTGTCGCTGCTGACCCTTGTGCTCTACATCGCCTCGCTGCGGTTGCCGCCGGCCTATGAGCGCCTTGCCATCATCGCCATGCGCACGGCGATCCTGCTGGTCAATGTCGCCTTCTTCATCGGCTCGGTGTTCGGCGACGAATTTCTCGGCTGGTCCGGCCTGTATTTCGCCATCGCTTGGGCACTGGCCCTGCTGGCTTTCGGCACCTGGGCGGTGTTTGCCAACCGGCGCTGGGTGGTCAACACCGTAGCCGTGTTTGGGGCAGTACACTTCTTCACCCAATGGTTCATGGCGCTTGGCGCACAGCCGTTCTCGATCCTCGGCGGCGGCCTGCTGCTGATCGGCTTTGGGCTGGCACTGGCACGGTTCAACCGCTGGGCCAGTGCACGAAAGGCGCTGCGTGCATGATTCCTGATTACGAACGCAAATAGCACTTGCGTCGAACCGTACCGTACGGTACGCCAGCAGACGGAAATTGCCGAAACCGTTCGGCGCGTCAGTTGGGGGTCAGTCGTGCCAGTGGCCATCAAGGTCAGCGAAGAGACGTTCACGCCGCGCCAGCAGGCTGTGCTGACCGCTGCGCTGGACCTGCTCGTCGAGAATGGCGATGGCCTGACCATGACGGCGGTGGCGCGTCGCGCCTCGTGTTCCAAGGAGACGCTATACAAGTGGTTTGGCGACCGCGACGGGTTGCTCACGGCAACCGTGCAGTGGCAGGCGGCCAAGGTGCGCATGCCGGTGGTGGATCGCTCGCACCTCAGTGCCAGGACCCTGCGGCTCAGCATAGAGCAGTTTGCGCGCGATCTGCTGACGGTGATCGTCGGCGAGGTTTCGGTGACGCTGAACCGCACCGCCGTGACCCATGCCGCCCAGGAAAAAGACAGTCTCGGCCTGATCGTGCTGGAAAATGGCCCGCTGGCCATTCGCCGCCGTCTGAAGCCCATTCTCGAAGCCGGGCGCGACGCTCGCCTGCTGCGCTTTGAGTCCAGCGAAGACGCCTATCGCACGTTTTTCGGCCTCGTGGTCCGCGACGTGCAGATTCGCCTGCTACTGGGCGACAAGGCGCTGACCCAATCCAATATCGAGGCCAATATCGAAGTCGATGTGAAGGCCGCGACCGACCAGTTTTTCACCCTTTTCGGGGCGAAAGCCAGTAACGCATAACAGCATATCAAGGGAGATACCCATGCGCGTCTATTACGATCGGGATGCCGATCTCAACATCATCAAGTCCAGGAAAGTCGCGATTGTCGGCTACGGTTCTCAGGGCCATGCCCACGTGCTGAACCTGCGTGACTCGGGCGTCACCGATGTGGTGGTCGCGCTGCGTCCAGGCTCCCCGTCGGCCGTCAAGGCCGAGGGCGAAGGCCTCAAGGTGATGTCGGTTGCCGACGCCTCCAAGTGGGCCGACGTCATCATGATGCTGACCCCCGACGAGCTGCAGGCCGACATCTACAAGCAGCATATCGAGCCCAACATCCGCGACGGCGCCGCCCTGGCTTTTGCCCACGGCCTGAACGTCCACTTCAACCTGATCGAGCCCAAGTCGACCGTCGACGTGATCATGATCGCGCCGAAGGGCCCAGGCCACACCGTGCGTGGCGAATACCAGAAGGGTGGCGGCGTGCCGTGCCTGATCGCCGTGCATCAGGATGCGTCGGGCAATGCCCATGACATCGCACTGGCCTATGCGTCGGGCGTTGGCGGCGGCCGTTCTGGCATCATCGAAACCAACTTCCGCGAAGAATGCGAAACCGACCTGTTCGGTGAGCAGGTCGTGCTGTGTGGTGGCCTGGTCGAGCTGATCCGCGCCGGTTTTGAAACCTTGGTCGAAGGCGGCTATGCGCCTGAAATGGCCTATTTCGAATGCCTGCATGAAGTGAAGCTGATCGTCGACCTGATCTATCAGGGCGGTATCGCCAACATGAACTACTCGATCTCCAACACGGCCGAGTGGGGCGAATATGTTTCCGGTCCGCGCATCATCACCTCGGAAACCAAGGCCGAGATGAAGCGCGTGCTCAAGGACATCCAGTCCGGCAAGTTCACCGCCGAGTGGATGCAGGAAATCAAGGCCGGTGGCTCACGCTTCAAGGCAACCCGTCGACTTGCCGACGAACATCAGATCGAAGAAGTCGGCCACAAGCTGCGCGACATGATGCCTTGGATCAAGGCCGGTGCCTTGGTTGACAAGGCCAAGAACTAATCAGTTCAAATTGACTATAGAGCGGGGTCCTTCGGGGCCCCGTTTGTTTAGTGGTTGTCCTTCCGGCTCCGTCTTTCTTGCGATACAGGTGTCGGTACAATGAGGAGAATAGCGTGAGCACTGAGAGCGATATCCTGTTGGTCAAGAAGCAGGAACTTGACCTGGTGCTGGCCGAGTTCGACGAGACTGTGGCTTTCGCGCTGGGCGGTGCCATTCGCGGGAGGGCGCTGGCTGAGGAACTTTCACTGGTCGTCGATATCCGGACATGGGACCGGCAGATGTTTTTTGCTGCCACCGCCGGCACGAGTTCGGACAATGCCGACTGGGTGCGGCGCAAGATCAATACGGTCCGGCGCTTCCACCGCGCCAGCTATCGCATGGTGCTGGAGCGCGGCGAGGTGGTGTTTTCGCCGATGTCTGGCGCCGATCCGGTCGACTTCGTTATCGCGGGCGGTGGTTTCCCGATCCGCGTCAAGGGCGCCGGCATCATCGGCTGCCTGACCATCTCAGGTCTGCCGGGCCGCATCGACCATAGCGTGGCTGTCGATGCCTTTTGCGATCATCTCGGCCTGGACCGGGCGACTTACACTCTACCGGCGGAATAGGCCATGAAGCTCAATTATCTGCTCCTCGACGTCTTCACCAGGGAACGCCTCAAGGGCAACCAACTGGCAGTGGTGTGCAAGGCCGATGGCCTGCTCGATGGCGAAATGCAGGCTATTGCCCGCGAGTTTAACCTCAGCGAGACCATTTTCATCCAGAAGCCACATGGCGAGCGCAACACCGCGTCGGTGCGGATTTTCACGCCGACCGTCGAGCTGCCCTTTGCGGGACATCCGACTGTGGGCGCCGCCATCGTGCTTGGCCTGCAAAACAAGGTGACGGCGGTTCGCATCGAAGAGCAGATCGGCTTGATCACCGCACTGTTTGAAAAGACTGGCAAGCGCTCGGGCGAGGCCCGTTTTTCATTGCCGCAACTGCCCGTACGGGTCGCGTCGATCAATGACCGCGCCGGTATGGCCCTGGCCCTGGGCATCGAGCGTGACGAGATCGGCTGTGGCGTGTATCAACCAGCGGTGTTCAGCGCTGGCGTGGTGTTTCACCTGGTCCCGGTGCGCGATGCCGAGGTGCTCAAGCGCTTGACGCTCAACATGGGGCAATGGAACGGCGTGTTCCCCCATGGCCGCAACGCGGTCTATGTCTTTACCGAGACGCCGGGCGAGAAGGACAATGATCTGGCGGCGCGGATGTTTGCGCCGGGCATGGGGCTGTCGGAGGACCCTGGCACCGGCGGGGCTGCTGCGGCGCTGATTGGCCTGTTGTCCGAACATGTTGATATCGGCACGGGGCAGGTGGATCTAGTGCTGCGCCAGGGCCACGAAATGGGTCGCCCTTGCCGCATCACGGTGCAGTTGCGCAAGGAAAACGAAGTGCTGGTGCATGGCGGCATTGGCGGCCACGCGGTGATCGTCGCCGAAGGCGTGCTCGATCTCGATGATTGATCATCTTAACCTAACCTAAAGTCGCAAAGCTAAAGTTCACTAAGTGCCCTCCCTGGGCTTGCACCCTTGGGGGGATTCGCGCATTGTTGCCGAATAAACGGGACCAGACCCATGCAGCGCCAGCGCGCCATTGCCATCGCAATCACCAAAACTCAGGAGCGCAATCGCGTTCTGACGATTGCTGCCGGCATGCTGCTGCTCCCCGCCGCGCTTCTCCTCCTTCTTATCAGCCCCTGATCACCGACAGCTCGAACGAGCGGGTCGTCAGGGGATAGTGCCACAAGCCGAACAGTAAATGTCCGGCCCGCAGAGCTGTGACTCTGGGCCGACCGATAGGAATAGAGCTATGTCCGCGACCACCGATACCAACAAAGACCGCGTCTTTATTTTCGACACCACGCTGCGCGACGGCGAGCAATCGCCCGGCGCCACGATGACGCTCGAAGAAAAGCTGCAGGTTGCCGAAGCGCTCGACGACATGGGCGTCGATATCATCGAAGCCGGTTTCCCGATTGCCTCCAATGGCGACTTCGAAGCCGTGGTGGCCGTGGCCAAGCAGGTCAAGCGAGCCACCGTCACCGGCCTTGCCCGTGCAATCACGGCTGATATCGACCGGGCGGGCGAAGCCGTGCGCCTCGCCCAGAAGGGGCGCATCCACACTTTCGTCTCGACCTCGCCGATCCATCTGGCGCATCAGATGAAAAAGACCGAGGACGAGGTCATCGAGATCATCGCCCGCACCGTGGCCCATGCACGCAACCTGATCGATGATGTCGAATGGTCGGCGATGGACGCCACCCGCACGCCGCTGGAATTCCTCAAGCGCTGCGTCGAGGCGGCGATCAAGGCCGGCGCTACCACCATCAACCTGCCCGATACAGTGGGCTATGCCGTGCCGGACGAGCATGAAAAGATGTTCCGCGAGGTCATCGGGTCGGTGCCGGGCGCCGAGAAGGCGATCTTCTCGGCGCATTGCCACAATGACCTGGGCCTCGCCGTCGCTAACTCGCTGGCCGCAGTTCGCGGTGGCGCCCGGCAGGTGGAATGCACGGTCAATGGCCTGGGCGAACGCGCCGGCAATGCAGCACTCGAAGAGATCGTGATGGCGCTGCGCACCCGCGGCGACGTAATGCCCTACCACACCGAAATCGAGACCACCCACCTGGCTCGCGCCAGCAGGATCGTCTCCGCGGCAGCCAACTTTCCTGTACAGTATAACAAGGCCATCGTCGGCAAGAATGCCTTCGCGCATGAGAGCGGCATCCATCAGGATGGTATGCTCAAGAATGCCGAGACCTATGAGATCATGACCCCGGCCAGCGTCGGCATCAAGGAAACCACCCTGGTGATGGGCAAGCATTCCGGCCGCGCGGCGTTCAAGGACAAGCTGCGCGAGCTCGGCTATACGCTGGGCGACAATGCCTTTCAGGAAGCCTTCCAGCGCTTCAAGGACCTGGCCGACCGCAAGAAGCATGTCTATGACGCCGATATCGTGGCGCTGGTCGATGACGAAGTCGGCTCGGTTGGCGATCGCATCAAGCTGGTCGACATGGAGGTCGTTTCCAAGACCGGCGGCGTCCACAAATGCACGATAGTGCTGTCGATCGACGGCGCGGAATCTTCGGTCACCTATGAAGGCACCGGCTCGGTCGACGCGATCTTCAACGCCATCAAGCAGGGCGTCGGGCAGGAACCAAATCTGGTGCTTTATGCGGTCGATGGCGTCACCGGTGGCACCGACGCGCAGGCCTCGGCCCATGTGCGTCTCGAAATGAATGGTCGTATCGTTTCGGGCAATGCGGCCGAACCCGATACGCTGGTGGCCTCGGCCCGCGCCTATCTCAATGCCTATAATCGCCTGCTGATCGAACGCGGCGCCTCGGCGCAGGGCGCGATGGCTGGCTAAAAAATCGCCTTCTGCCCCGACTGAAATGGCCGGGGCAGGAGTGATCCTAACCGCGTAGTCTCGCCAAAACCTCACCCAACGCTAAGTCCAACAATATCCTATCGGCTTCGGTACCGGCGCTGACGCGGATGCAGCGGTTGAGCCCTTCGGCGCCGGGCATACGGATAAATACGCCGTGCTGGGCCAGCCCATCGACAATGGCGCGTGCGAATAAGCCGTCACGACCGCAATCCACGGCAACGAAATTGGTGGCGGTGGGCAACGGTATCAGGCCATGCCGCCGGACAATCGACGCGGTGTCCTCTAGCGACTTCTGCACAGCCAGGACCGAGCTTTCCAAGTGATCTTGGTCGGCCAGTGCCGCGATGGCGCCTGCCTGGGCGATAATGCTGATGCCGAAGTGATTGCGGATGCGGTTGAAGGCGGAAACGCTCTGCGCCTCGCCGACCACATAACCGACACGCGCTCCAGCCAGCCCATATGCCTTGGAAAAGGTCCGCATGCGCAGCAGGTTTGGTCGCGCCATGTCCAATGCTGGCAAGGTGCCCGCTGGCGCGAATTCGCCGTAGGCCTCGTCCAGCACGATCATTGTCGTTTCCGGCACGGCAGCGATGAAGCGATCAATTGCCTTAGCGTCCCACCAACTCCCCATGGGATTGTCGGGGTTGGCCAGATAGACCATGGCCGCGCCGGTTTCATGGGCGGCCCGCGCCAGCCCGTCGATGTCCTCGCGGTCGTTGATGTAGGGAACGGTGTGCATCTGTACACCATAGCCGGACAGATGGTAGTTGAAGGTGGGGTAGCCGCCAAGCGAGGTAACCACCGTGCTTCCAGGCGCCGCATAAAGCCGAACCGCCATGCCAAGGATGGCATCGACTCCTTCGCCGGGCATGACATTGACGGAAGCAATGCCCAGATGGCTCGCAATGGCCTCGCGCAGATCGTGATTTTCCGGATCGCCGTAGTGCCAACTCTCCCGCGCTGCTTCAGCCATGGCATCAACCACCGACTGTGCCGGGCCGAATGGGCTTTCATTGGCCCCTATGCGCGCGCGAAGGAGGACGCCACTATGGCGGGCAATGGCTTCCGGGCCGACGAAGGGCACGGCTTCGGCAAGGCTGACGGTGATAGGCGACAGAGAAGGGCGGGGCACGGGGCGACTCGCTGATTGGCCGAGTAACACTACAGGCCCGATAGCACGACCCGCCAGTGCCGCCGCCGATCCACTTGGCAATGCCTTTACACAGCCAGTCTGGCAAGCCACCAGCCGTAAATCTCCGAGCGGGCCTCTCCGACGACTAACCGCAGCTCGCTTTTTAGACAATTCTTCATCATGCCAGCAAGGCTGAGGAAGGCAGGGGAGCGCACCTTTTGACCCGCGCCATCCCAATTGGCGTCAAAAGCCAACTCCGGAGGAGTCGTCTCATGCTACCAACACATGTCCTTGCACGCGACCATCTGCAGCGCGCTGCTGCTATCCTGCACGGTGCAGACAGTCGCACACGGCAGTTACGCCATATCATCGAGCGTACCATCACGCTAATGGACCAGCCCGGTGCAGAAGCGTCCATGAGGTCCAACAACAACAATATATTGTATTTTTCGAGTTTCAGAGAACGCTAACTCGAATTATGCTGACGTCGGCGGCGTAAAGCTGCCAACGTCATCGAGGACGACGCGCTGATTTTTCCTGAAAGTCAGAACAGGCCTGCAGCGGTGCTGACTTTTTACCTGTACCCGCGCTGCAAGATTGATGGTGGAGTCCCGCAGCGTATCGACCAGCACTTCAGGCTCCGCTCGGGGCCAAAGGTACGGGTCGTGCAAAGGTCGCCTAACAATCAGGTCAGCTGCCCGCCTGGGTCTCGGGGCTGGGATTGGACGGGTCCGGCGCCACGGTGATGCCCGCCCTGTCGGCCTTGGTGCCGGCCAGTTCCCGGTGCAACCCTATCTTGGCTTCTTCGGTCAGCGAATACAGCGTTTCGAGGTAATCGGCGGTGGCTACCCACGCCCGGAGTTGCAGGTTCACTGCGGCGCCCGAAAAGCTCTCGACATGCACGTTTGGCTCCGGGTCGGGCAGAATACGCTTGTCGGCGTTGGCGATACGCAGCAACAGCCGGCGGGATGCGCCGATATCGATGCTGTCTGGCACGCTGACATTGACATCGATGCGCCGACGCGGCTCGCGGCTGTGGTTGGTGATGGCCGATGCCCACAGCTTCTGGTTGGGAGTAAAAATATACAGCCCGCTGGATGAGCGCAGGCGGGTGCCAAACAAGCCGATCTCAACCACCACGCCGGCCACGCCATCGCCCTGGATGAATTCGCCGATGGCGATCGGCCGCAGCCAGATCAGCATGATGCCGGCCGCGATATTTGCCAGCGTACCCTGCAGCGCCAGCGCTACCGCGAGGCCTGCGGCGCCCAGCACCGCGAGAATCGATGTGTTGGCGACTCCCAGCAAGTTGAGCGCTGTCACCACTGCAAAGATCAGAATGCCGTAGCGGGCGGCCTGCGACAACAGGGGTGCGAAGTTCTTGTCCACGCCATAGGCACGCGGCAGCAACTGGGTAATGGCACGGGCCGCGATGCGAGAGGCATATCGTCCGGCAATCACCACGGTGAAGGCCGCCAGCAGGCTCAGGGCATTGGCAGCTAGCCAGGCAACCGGGATCATCAAAAATTGCGTAATCGTCATATTGCCCCGATTGTTGGCAGATTTTGCGCCCCTGACACTGTAGCAAACAAGCAATGTGAGAAAAGTGTCATCAAGCTGTAGACAGCACAGAATCCGTTGGTTATGAAGGCGCCACTTTGGAAGCCCAAGCACTGGGCGAGTAGCTCAGCTGGTAGAGCAGATGACTCTTAATCATCGGGTCCACGGTTCGAATCCGTGCTCGCCCACCAAAGTCTCTTTTCTGAATTGATGACGAAAACCACATGGCAGCGCCGTGTGTCCTTTCGCTCCTCGCAGCGGGAAGTCTGTCGCCAAGCTGTCGTGGCGGGGCGCAAACCCCAATAAATCTAAGACTTTTGTCGATAGTGCCGCTGTGAGCGCTTTCCAGCGACGAGGTGGAGCGTTATAGCCGCCTTCGATATTGTATTTTCGTCTATCCCCGTGAGGATCGTTTCATGTTTGGCCTTGACCCGAGTTTTGTGAGTTCCTTGGTTCAGGTCATCCTGATCGACCTCGTCCTTGCTGGCGACAATGCCGTGGTCATCGGCCTGGCGGCTGCGGGCCTTGCCAGCGACGTACGCCGCAAGGCCATCCTGATCGGCATTTTGGCCGCTACAGTGTTGCGTATTTTCTTCGCGCTGATCACTACGCAGTTGCTGGCGCTGGGCGGCGGCCTGCTGATCGCCGGCGGTATCCTGCTGCTTTACGTATGCTGGAAGATGTATCGCGAGCTTAGCGTTTCGCATGCCGACGAGCACGAGGCGCAGGAAGCGCTGGAAAATGCCGACACCAATGCCGACGGCACCATTGCCGGCAAGGCGCCCAAGAAGACGCTGCACCAGGCCGTCATCCAGATCATCATTGCCGACGTTTCGATGTCGCTCGACAACGTGCTGGCCGTGGCGGGCGCTGCTGCGCATCACTTTGAAGCGCTGATCATCGGTCTCGCCCTCTCGGTCGTGATGATGGGCGTTGCCGCAACCTTCATCGCCGGCCTGTTGCACAAGCATCGCTGGATCGCCTGGGTTGGTCTCGTCATTATCCTGTTCGTAGCCCTGCGCATGACGCTCGAAGGTCTCGGCGCCTTTGTCGCGATCCCGGAAATTCCGCTGCTCTATACGCCGCATGCTGTTGGCGCGGCTGCCGTCGCACATTAGCCTTTGGTAACCATTGGTCCCGATTTGTGGCATTCGCCGCCACGGGATAGGGATTTACTCACCTACGAGGTCTAGCTTCCCGCTCAAGTTCATGAGCGGGAATTGCCCATAATGTCCGTTATCGTCGATCGCGTCGCCCATTCGGCCGGCTCCAGCACTTCCGTTGCCCGCGCGACGGGTGTTGCTGCCGCCAAGCTGGAGACGCTGATCGTCGGCGGTTCGGAATGGGACCGCACGATCGCCGAGTTCGACGAGGTCTGCCAGGAGCAGATGCACGCATTCGCATCGACGCGTTGGCCCTCGGTGATGCAGGAGCCGATGCTGTTCCTGCACAATGGCGAGGTGGTCGGCGGCGCTTTGGTCATGGTGCAGAAGCTGCCGCTGGGCTTGGGCGAGATTGCCGTCGCAAAATGGGCGCCGATGCTGAAGGACGCTTCGCGCCCCGACGCTGTCGCCATCCAGGCCGGCATGGTCGAAGCCATGGTCGCCACCTATGCCGAGAACCGCGGCCATATGCTATCGGTGCTGCCACGCGCGTCGCTAACCGAAACCAACCACGACTATGACCGGCTAATTGCCCGCGGCTTCAAGCGTGGTTCGGTGCTGGGCTTTCCCAACCGTTATATCGTCAACCTGAGCCTCAGCGACGAGGAGCAGCGCAAGAGCTTCCAGCAGACATGGCGGCGCCAGCTCAACAAGGCGGAGAAGGCGGGCCTCACCTTCGAACACGCCACGCCCGAGACGGTTGGCGATTTCGAAGCGCTGTACAATGCGATGACCGATCGCAAGCAGTTTACCGACCATTCGGCCTACGAAACCCTGCCGGCCCTGATGTCCATCGAGGTGCCCGCGCTGCGGCCCGAACTGTTCTATGTGCGGCACGAGGGCGAATTGGTCGGTGGCGCGCTGATCTTCAAGGCTGGCGACCGCGCGGTTTATCTCTATGGCGCCACCAATGACAAGGCGCTGCCGCTGCGCGCCGGCTACTTCATGCACTGGCACATCATTCGTTGGCTGCGCGATAATACCACCGCCACCTGGTACGACCTCGGGGGCACCGACGGCTTCCAGGGCCTGCATCAGTTTAAGAAGGGCATGGTGGGCACTGCCGGTGTTATCCGCCCGGTGCCGCCAGTGGCCAATTATGCGCACAGGCCGCTGGCCTATGCATTTGGTGCCGGCGCCTTCTGGGTCCGCGATACATTATATGCCTTGCGCCGCAAGATCGATGGCTGGCGCAATCCCAAGACGCTGCCGACGCAGAAACGCGATGGTGACGAGTCAGAGCAATGAGCATCCACCACCGCCTGGCATCGCAGTCCACCATCATTTTCGGGGCGCGCCTCGGCGGTGCCGGACTGATTTTTTTAGTGCAGGCACTGATTGCCCGCATCTGGGGCCCTGAACTGCTGGGCGAATATCTGGTGGTGATTGCCACCGTCAATTTGATCGCCGTGGTCATGCCGCTCGGCTTCCATACAGTGGGCACCTATTTTGCCGCTGAATACCGGGCGCGTGGCGAACGTCGGCAATTCCTGAGCTTCATCAGACACGCCTATGGTCATGTCGTGGGCTCGCTCGTCGTGCTGTTGTTGGCCGGTCCATACCTGCTGGGCCTCGTCGGGCAGGGCGATAGCGTGCTGGCGCTGCACTTCGTGCCGATCATCCTGCTCGCCTTCGGCACGGCGCTGGTCTATGTCAACGGCGCGGTTCTGGTGGGGCTGAAGCGCCCATTTGCCGGCTTCTTCGCCGATACCATGTTCCGGCCGATGATCGTTGTGGGTGCGTTTCTGGCCACATTGGGCATAGCGTCACCGGCAGAAGGTTTCTCGTTTATGCTGTGGCTGATCGCCATCGGCTATGTCGGCATTGCACTGCTGCATTTCGGCTTCGTGGTCACGTCATTCAACCGTCTGCCGGACACCGCGCAATTGCGCTCGCGGGAATTTCAGCGCTGGTGGCGTTTTGCCCTGCCATGGGTGCTCATCTCGCTCGCTACCGATTTCTTCTTCGACATCGACCTGCTGCTGTTGAGCCATACGCTCAGCCGCGAAGAACTGGCGATTTTCGGCGTTTGCACCCGTTTGTTTTCGTTGATCTCGTTCGGCGTTGCCGCGGTCTATGCCGTCACCTTGCCCGATATGTTCGAAAGCGAGGCCAATGCCGACCGCGAGGCGTTCAAGCGCAAGATTGGTGATGCCAATTTCGTCGCCAGCGTCATTTCCGTGGCGCTGTTCGTTGGCATGGCCCTCGTAGCGCCGCTGCTGCTTCAGCTGTTTGGGCCGAGTTTTTCGGCCGGCGCCGCCCCGTTGGCGGTATTATGCCTGGCGCTGGTCATTCGTTCGGTAATGGGGCCAGCCTCGCTCGTGTTGTCGATTCACGACCGTCCCTACGCCAGCCTGCCATTCGTGGCCCTGGGCATTGGCGCCCTGGTGCTGTGCAACTGGCTGCTGGTGCCGACATTGGGCCTGATGGGAGCGGCGCTTGCCGCCATCATCGCCATCTCGGTGTGGTCGGTGGGCCTGTGGTGGATCGCCCTCCGGACCGCCCATATGGACGCGTCCATCATGCAGTGGTTCCGCAACCGCCGCACCGTCGGCGTGCCTGCGGAGTAGGGCGTGGAGCTATCTGTTCAATGCGAGTTTAAGCGTCCGCAAAAGCTTATGCCTCAAGCCGCCCATGGTGCCGCGGTCGTAACCGGGTTCCACCTTGTTCAGCGTCCGCTCGTAGAGCTGATAGTCATCGCCAAAGATATGCTGCTTGAGCGTGGCGACGTGCTCGTAGCCCATTCGGCCCATGATGGCCTCGGCCGGTTCGTTGCCCGTCTTGGTATAGGTAGCGATCTTGTGGAAGCGCCCGTTATCCCAGTGATTGATGAAGGCGCGCATGCCAGAAACGCCGAGCGTCGAGCGTCGATTTTCCGGGAACACATAGCTCCAGTAGAGCCAGAGCGTCCCCAGTTCTGGCCCTGAAATCATGAAGGCTGCCGTCTTGCCGTCGCGCTCGAAAACCATGACGTGATACGGGTCGGCGTCGATCAGGCTGGCCAGATAATCCTTGGTCAGGCGTGCCGACTCGTAGGCCTTGAACTCGGGGCTATAATAGGGCGACGTCTCGATGGCTTCCTGGAGCCGCGTCTGCACCAAGGCGATATCGGCATAGGTTGCGGCGCGATAAATGCGTGCCCGTGGTGCAACCTGGGTCTCGCTGGCGGTGGCGGCGATGTCGCTCATGACGGGCTCCGGGTCCATCTTTGGATCATAGCAGAGCCACGGATACTGCCGAAGCGCCGAGCTTCCGGGCAGTTAATAGCGCGTCGCGGACGAAACCCGGCAACTGCGCATTAAGTGGCACATTCAAGGCCTTGCCCGGAACTGGTCAGGTCACTAGAACGGGTGTCGGGAGAGATAAGGGAGGAACTGTATGAGCGAGCAGCTCGTATTCCAGCCGAGTGCGGCTGCGATCGCACGCACCCATGTAGCCAAAGACCAGTATGACGCGATGTATGCGCGCTCGCTCAGCGATCCGGATGGATTCTGGGCAGAGCAGGCCAAGCGCCTCGACTGGATCACGTTTCCGACGGTGGTCAAGAACACCACGTTTGAATATCCGGATGTCTCTATCAAGTGGTTCGAGGATGGCGTGCTCAACGTCTCCTACAATTGCCTTGACCGGCACCTGGAAACCCGTGGCGACCAGACTGCGATCATCTGGGAGGGCGATACGCCGGGCACCGACGGCAAGGCGACTTACCGCGAGTTGCATGACCGCGTCTGCCGCTACGCCAATGTACTCAAGGCTAATGGCGTCCAGAAGGGCGACCGCGTCACCATCTACATGCCCATGGTCATCGATACCGCCGTAGCCATGCTGGCCTGCTCGCGCATCGGCGCCGTGCATTCGGTGATCTTTGGCGGGTTCTCGCCCGACTCCATTGCCGGCCGCGTTGCCGATTGCGGCAGCAAGATCATCCTTACCGCCGACGAAGGCCGTCGCGGCGGCAAGACCGTAGCGCTCAAGAAGAATGTCGACGAGGCGCTGGCCAAGGTCTCCGGCGTCGAGAAGGTCATCGTGGTCAAGGTCACCGGCAATCGCGTGAACATGGTCGAGGGCCGCGATGTCTGGTATCACGAGGTCGTCGAAACGGTAGACGCCAACTGCCCACCCGAGCCGATGAACGCCGAGGATCCGCTGTTCATCCTCTATACCTCGGGCTCGACCGGCAAGCCCAAGGGCGTGCTGCACACCACGGGGGGCTATCTGCTGTATGGCTCACTGACCCATCAGCTCAGCTTCGATTATCAGGATGGCGAGGTGTTCTGGTGCACCGCCGACGTCGGCTGGATCACTGGACACACCTATATCGTCTATGGCCCGCTGGCCAATGGCGCCACGACGCTGATGTTCGAAGGCATTCCGAGCTATCCGGACGCCTCGCGCTTCTGGCAGGTGGTCGAAAAGCACAAGGTCAACATCTTCCACACCGCGCCGACCGCCATCCGGGCGCTGATGGGCGCCGGGTCGGCTTTTGCCGACAGGTACGATATGCCGAGCCTGCGCCTGCTCGGCACGGTGGGTGAGCCGATCAATCCGGAAGCCTGGATGTGGTATCACAAGCATGTCGGCAAGCAGCGCTGCGAGATCGTCGATGCCTGGTGGCAGACCGAAACCGGCGGCCACATGATCGCGCCATTCCCCGGCGCCATTCCGACCAAGCCCGGTTCTGCGACCAAGCCGTTCTTTGGCGTGCAGCCTGTCGTGCTGTCGCCCGAGGGCAGGCTGCAGGAGCAGACCAAGGCCGAGGGCGTGCTGGCCATTCAGGACAGCTGGCCGGGGCAGATGCGCAGCATCTATGGCGATCACCAGCGGTTCGTCGAAACCTACTTCACCCAGTACAAGGGCTACTACTTCACCGGTGATGGCTGCCGCCGCGACGAGGATGGCTATTACTGGATCACCGGCCGGGTCGACGACGTGCTCAACGTCTCGGGCCATCGCCTCGGCACCGCCGAAATCGAAAGCGCGCTGGTGTCGCATCCCAAGGTATCCGAGGCGGCCGTGGTCGGCTATCCGCACGACATCAAGGGGCAGGGCATCTACTGCTATGTCACCCTGATGTCGGGCGAAGCCAGCGACGACGCCCTCAAGAGCGAGCTTCGCAACTGGGTCCGCAAGGAAATCGGGCCGATCGCCACACCCGACTTAATTCAGTGGGCCCCCGGCCTGCCGAAAACCCGCTCTGGCAAAATCATGCGCCGCATCCTGCGCAAGGTCGCGGAGAATGATTTTGGGTCATTGGGGGATACGTCCACGTTGGCAGATCCAGCGGTGGTGACTGATCTGATTGAGAATAGGCAGAATAGGTAGCTAACTTTCGATAGTGCCGAAAACACCGGCTTCACCCTCCCCCTTGAGGGGAGGGACGCGAGATAGGAGTTAGCTTGCTAACTCCGTTATCGAGTAGGGAGGGGGTTCGGGCTATCCGCTAACTTCGATGTTTGTGGATAGCCCGGAACCCCCTCCCTTGATCCCTCCCCTCAAGGGGGAGGGTGTCGACTGCGCTGTCGTCGCCTGATGCTCACGCTTCGGCGATCAGTTGCTCCGGCCATTGTTTCACCGGCTTTTCCCCGTCATCGTCAGGCCATTGATTCCCACAGCCGGACCAGCCCGTGACCGTTCTTCTCGCCCGTCTCTGCGCCGCTCTCACCCTGGCACTTCTTCCCGTCTCAGCACATGCCGCCACGCTTGAGCAGATGGCAGGCCAGATGATCGTGGTCGGTTTCCAGGGCGATGATGCCGATGACGCGTCGGTGGTTGCTCTGCGCGATGAACTGGCCGCGGGGCGTCTCGGTGGCGTGATGTTCCTCAAGACGAATATCAAGTCGCTCGACGCGGTTCGTGCGATGAACCACGCCTTCCGCGCCGCATCGCCGGACCTGCTGCCGTTCATTACGCTGGACCAGGAGGGTGGCGCGGTCGAGCGGTTGACCAAGGATGTCGGCTTTACCGAAATCCCCAATGCAATCAGCATCGCTGCAAACAACACACCCGAACAGGCCAAAGCGATCTATGCCAAGATGGCTGCGTCTATCGCCGACCTCGGATTCAGCGTCAATTTCGGTCCCGTCGCCGACGTCAACCTCAACCCGAATAATCAGGTCATCGCCAGGTTCGGCCGCGCCTTCAGCGCTGATCCGGACGTTGTCGCCAGCTATGACGAAGCCTTCATCAAGGCTCACCATGCCGCGGGCCTGTTGACCGCGCTCAAGCATTTCCCTGGCCACGGCTCATCGACGGCCGATAGCCACGAGGGCTTCGTCGATATCACCCAGACCTGGACCGACAGTGAACTCGATCCCTATCGCACCATGATCGCCGACGACGTGGTGGACATGGTGATGGTGGGTCACCTCTACCACGCCGGCTATGCTGACAAGGGCACGCAGACGCCGGCCTCGCTGTCGCGCCAGTGGATTACCGGCGTGTTGCGGGAAATGCTGGGTTTCGATGGCGTGGTGATCAGCGACGATCTCGAAATGGGCGCCATTCGCGAGCATTATGACCTGCATGATACGGTCACCTTGGCCGTGCGTGCCGGAACGGACGTGCTGTTATTCTCCAACACGGCGAAGTATCATGCGGGGCTGGGGCAGGAAATCCTGGATATCCTGCTGGCCGAGGCCAAGGCCGACCCCGAGTTTGCCGCGCGGATCGAGCAAAGCTATGCGCGTATCGTGGCACTGAAAGCGGCTATACGCTGATCCTGCGGCATTTCCCCATCTTCTCGTCGCCAACGGTTCCCTCCTGCCTCATCCGCAGATAAAGTGCGACCCAAGAAGCAGGAGTCGTCGCTGGATGGCGGAAGACCGTGAAGTCCGACAGGTCCGGGCCATATTTATCTCGGATGTCCATTTGGGCATGAAGCCCATCAGGGTTGGGCAACTCATCGAGTTCCTGCGCGCCCATGAAGCCGAGACCATTTACCTGGTCGGCGACATCGTCGATGGCTGGCGCCTGGCCAAAAACTGGCACTGGCCAAACGAATATAACATCCTGATCCAGGTGCTGCTCGACAAGGCCACGGCCGGAACGCGCATCGTCTACCTGCCGGGCAATCACGACGAGTTCCTGCGGGAATATCTCGGTACCTATTTCGGCGAAGTCGAATTCGTCGATCGCACCGTCCACACGACGGCGACCGGCAAGACCTATCTGGTCATTCACGGCGACCAGTTTGATGTGGTGGTGATGAACGCCAAGTGGCTCGCCCATGCCGGCGACTGGGCTTACAACGCCGCGCTGCGGGTCAATATTGCCATCAACTGGGTACGCCGCCGGCTCGGCCTTCAGTATTGGTCGCTCAGCGCCTGGGCCAAGCAGAAGGTCAAGAACGCCGTCTCGATCATCGGTCGTTTCGAGGAAGCCCTGGTGCATGAGGCCAAGGAATCCGGCGTCAATGGCGTGATCTGCGGCCACATCCATTTTGCCGACATGCACGACCGGCTGGGCATCCATTACATCAACACCGGCGACTGGGTGGAAAGCTGCACCGCCATCGTCGAGACCCCTGAAGGGGAGTTCGAGTTGGTGAAGTGGACCGAGATGGTCGTGGGCGAACCCCGCAAGTTCAGGCTGCGCAAGGCCGTTTAGGCGTCACCAACCCGTCGCCAATCATTCACATAACCGACGCGGACTCGGGCGACACTGCATGGGTATTCGAACCCATGTGGTGCAGCCATGCAACTCGAAGCGTTCAAATCCGCTCGCATTCTCATTGTGACCGACGCCTGGCGTCCGCAGATCAACGGCGTGGTCCGCACTCTTGAAAGTGTCGGCAAGACACTGGTCGAGGCGGGCCATGAGGTCCACTATCTGACACCTGAGCGGTTCTGGACCGTTCCTGTGCCGACCTATCCCGAAATAAGGCTGTCGCTGGCCACCGGCAGCGCCGTGGCAAAACAGATCCGCGCCATTGAGGCCGATCATATCCACATCGCGACGGAAGGGCCGCTGGGTCTGTTGGCACGGCAATATTGCATCGACCGGCAGCTCGGCTTCACCACCAGTTTCCACACACGTTTCGCGGAATATCTGGCCATGCGCATGCCGGTGCCGCAGGATTGGACCTATGGTTATCTGCGCTGGTTCCATAGCGCTGCCGCCCGCACCATGGTGCCGACTCCCTCTTTGCGTGATGATCTGCTGGCGCGCGGCTTCAGCAATCTCACGCTGTGGAGCCGGGGGGTCGATGGCAATCGTTTTCGCCCCGGCCCCAAGACCTGGTTCGTGGACTTGCCCGGGCCGCATTTGCTGCATGTCGGCCGTGTTGCCGCCGAGAAGAACATCGAGGCTTTCCTCAAGCTCGACATTGCCGGCACCAAGATCGTGGTTGGCGACGGACCCGACTGTGCCCGCCTGATGCGTGCCTATCCCGAGGCAGTGTTCCTCGGCTATCGTCATGGTGAGGAACTGGGCGCGCTCTATCGCAGTGCCGATGTGATGGTGTTTCCCAGCCTCACCGACACATTTGGCAATGTCATTACTGAAGCGCTGGCATCGGGCACTCCCGTCGCTGCCTATCCGGTGACCGGACCGGTGGACGTACTCAGCGACCCCAAGGCCGGGTCGATGGATGCCGACCTCAATCTGGCGGTCGCGCGGGCATTGACGCTCAAACGGGCCGACGCACGGGCGCATGGCGAACGCTTCACCTGGGCAGCCAGCGCGACGCAGTTTTTCACCGCACTCGAGCCCCTGCACGCGCCCCAGCACAAATTGCGCGCCTCCTCCGTACAATAACGTTGCAAACCGCCTTGCCTTGAAGGTCGATGCGAGTCACGAAAGACATCGGGCACTGATTTGCCCGGAGTTGATTTCCTCATGCCTTCGGCACTTTCGCGCTCGGCCAGTCCCGAGCTGCGCGCCTCCATTTACCAGTTCACTGTCTATATTCCCGGGGGCGTAGCCTCGGTGTTTTTGGGCATCTGGCTCAGCGAACATGGACTGCCTGCCGACCAGATCGGCATTATCAACGCGCTGCCGACCCTGTGCCTACTGATGCTCAACATCGTGGTCGGCCGGATTGCCGACAAGGCGGACGACTGGCGCACGGCATTGATCGTGATTTCTCTCCTTTCGGCGCTGGCGCCATTGCCCCTGTATTTTGTTTCGGAATTCTGGGGCATCCTATTAGTCTGGGCACTCTGCGCCACCAGCAACGGGTTGATCGCACCGGTCATTGACGCCGCCACAATGAGAATGACGCGCCGCAACGGTACCGACTTCGGTGCGGTCCGCGCCTGGGCCACGGTTGGTTACGTGTTCGCTGCCGGCGGCCTTGGCCTGTTCCTCAATGTGTTAGGTTCTGGAGCCTTCATTACCCTTTACGTGGCAACCGTGGTGGCGCGCGCTGGCCTTGCCTACCTGCTGCCCCGTTTCCGTTCACCGGCACTCAAGGCAACCCTTGCCAATGTACCCGGTGCGGAAACCAAGCCCAGCCGCCTCAGGGATTCGCTGCAGCTCTGGTTCGTATTGCCGCTGGTGGCCTTTGCGCTGGTCAACTCGAGCAATGCAGTGCTCGGAGGCTTTGCTGCGCTGCTCTGGCATGAAAACGGCATTCCGAACTATTTTCTCGGACCCTTGCTGGGCATTGCCGCAGTGGGAGAAGCCATCCTGATGTTTGCGTGGCGGCGATTTGGCGGGCGGGTCACGGCCCGCAACATGATCCTCGTGGCTGCGGTGGCTGGCCTCGTCCGCTTCACCATAATGGCGTTCAATCCGCCGGTCGGGGTGCTGTTCCTGACCCAACTGCTGCACGCTTTCAGCTTTGGTATGGGTTACTTCGGCGTGGTGCATTTTATCGCCAACTGGACGAACGAGGAAAATGCCGCGGAGGCCCAAGGCTTTTTCAACATGCTCAACATGGGCGCCGCAATGCTGGCGCTGATCGTCTTTGGCGTGCTGGTCGAGCATTTTGGCAGCCAAGCCTTCTTCTACTCAACTCTTACCGCCCTCATCGCCATCGGCTGCGTGCTGGTGTCGCTGTATCTCAAGCCACCCAAGGACGCGCGGTGACCTGCCTAGTGGAGCTGATATCGGTGTTTGCATGCGGCAACTGCTATCCGACATCGCGCTGATCGCGGCGTAATCAGCGCCTTCTACGTTTGGACGTCCCACGCCTGACGCGACCCAAAAAACATGCGCTAGGGCGTGTCTAGCGCAGGAGGGAATGTAATCCGAATCGGTAGGCTGAGAGCTTCTTTCCAAGTCGAGGCGAATGCACCGCTCTCCCCGTTGTTCACAGTGTTCACAGTGTTCACAGCCCAACGCTGGAACCGTTAACCCTTGGCTATAGCTAGGAACTCTGGCCATTAACCATAGTTATTAACAGGTCACCTACATTTCTCGGAGACTCGGGATGGGCGACACTATTAATCTAAATGACGTGATTGGCCTTCAACGCCGCCGCGTTTCTAAGCTTTGGCTCGCGTATAAAATAGCGCGTGAACGAGCAGAAAAGCCTCAGAGCCTTGATGACGGTATAGCAGCAGGGAAGGCTTGGGCTACCTTCCTACATAAGTTTGAGTCCTCTCCCAAATAGCGTGCACAAACAAAACGACCCCGGTTTCCCAGGGCCGTCTTCATTCATGCAATCCGCTTAGTTCAATCGGCCGGCTGCGTGGGCGAGGGTGGTGTAGACTTTGCCGCGGTCGCTCAGGAGGTATTCGCGGGTCTCGGCGGCGGGCTGTGCGCCAGCGGCGGCGCGCTTCAGGAGCTGTTCGAACTCCGCCATATAGGCCTGTGCGGTGCGGGCGAATTCCGGATCGCGCTGCAGCTTCTTTCGGACGTCGTCATAGGTGCCCTGACCGCTCAGCGTATAGATGCGGCGTGAGAACACGTTTGACTCGCCAGCCTGATAGCGAGCCCAGGCATCGGCTAGCGCGCGATCGTCGATCGAGCGAGCGATCTCATCGGTCAGACCGGAGAGGCTCTGCTGTTGCGGCTGGGGCTGGGTGCTCTGCTGCTTGGCGGTGGCATTGCGCAGCACGTCGCGTAGCCATCCGCCGTCGGCGGCGGCCGTTGCCGGCTCGGCTTCCGCCTGAGCGGGCTCGGGCTGGCGCACAGGTTCCGGCTGACGGGCCGCCTCGGCCTGACGAACGGGCGCGGCCTGACGCACGGGTTCGGGCTGGCGCTCCACGGTGCGGATCGGATCGACCAGCGTCTGGCGAGCGGGCTCGGCACGATAGGTTTCGCGGGCCGGTTCCGGCTGGCGCGGCTGGTAGGCCGGAGCCTCGATGCGGTTTTCAACGCGCGGGGCAGGGCGCGGCGGGCGGCGATCGTTGAGGTCATGCGTGGCAGGCTGGCTGCGCACGATGGCGTTGAGTTCGCTGAGCGCTTCGATCTGCTCGGCCACCACGCGGCGCATGGCGGCGGCACTGGCGCGGGTTTCTTCGGGCAGTTCGTTGACGCCGCGGGCCAGTTCGGCGCGCGTTGCTTCAAGTTCGCTGCCCACTTCGCGCGCCGTCTCGCGCATGGCGCGGGCGGTGTCGTTGAAGCGCAGGGTGGCTTCCTCGATGGCGCGCTGCATTTCGGTAGCCATCTGCTGCTGGGCCTGCTGCAGGGCAGTAGAGGCGCGGCGGCTTTCGGCATCGGCAGCGGTGCGGAAGTCGCCCATTTTCTCGGTGACTTCGCCGGTGGTCTCGTCCAGCGTTTGGCGGAAGGTTCCAGTGGTGTCGTCCAGCGTCTGCCGGAACGTGCCGGTGGTCTCGTCCAGGGCACGTCGGAAGTTGCCGGTGTTGCTGGCGATGGCGTTGCGCACCGAAGCGGAGCTGTCGTTGATCGTCTCGGCCAGTGTGCTGGTGGTGGATGTCAGCACGTCGGTGACGCTGCTGGCCGTCGAGGACAGCATATCGCTGACACGGCTGGCATTGTCTTCCAGCGCGGAATTGACCTGCGCGGTCTGGTCGTTGAGGGCGAAGCGGACCGAGGAAGAAGTCTGGCTGAGGACAGCAGCGGCGGCGTCGGCGGCGCGCTGCACGGCACTGTCGACCTGATCGGCATTGGTCTGGAGGGCGTTTGTCACGGTGTTGGTCGAAGTTTCGATGGTCTCGACGATGGTGCCGGTGGTTGCGGTCAATGCCTCGTCCATGGCGCGGCGAGCGCCGATCAGGCGGCGTTCCGTGTCGTTGACCGTGTCGGCGATCGACTGGGCGAACATGCGCATGCGGCCATCGATATCGTCGGCGCGGGTGGCGAAGCTCTCGGCCAGCGCATCCATGGCGCCGCGGCGATCTTCCAGCGTCTGCAGGGCATTGTCGCCGTTAAGGGTGAGCGCCGTCGAAGCCTGAGACATCTGGGCGGCTTCGGCGTCGAGCTTGCCAAGGACCGAGGAGAATTCCTCGACCATGCCGCGGATGGTGGCCTGCAGTGCCTGCACGTGCTGGCTGACCATGGCGCCGGCCTGTTCGGTCTGGCCGATGGCGTCGCGCACGGTGCTCGAATAGGTCGAGGTCTGCTGGGCAACGCTGGTTTCGAGATTGGCGAGGTTGGCCGTCGACGCATCGAGCACGCGCTGCAGCAGCAGGTTGCTGTCGTTGAGCTTGCCGAGTGCCGAAGTGACATCGGTGAGAATGCGCGAGGTGGACACCGCCATGATGGCTTCGGCTTCGCGGGCGTTCTCGCCCAGCGCATCGCGCAGCAGGTTGCCATGGCTGTTGAGCGCGCCCTGCAGCTGTGCCGATTTCTCGTTGACCAGATGAGCGAAGGCCGTGGTGTGCTGCTCGACCGACTGGTTGATGTCGGTGAGGCGGGCTTCGATGCTGGTAGCCGCACCAACGGCCTTGACCGTAATCAGCTCGTCGATATCGGTCGCTGCGGAGCGGATGTGCTCGAGCGCGGTGCGTACGGCGCCATCCATGCGATTGGCCGTGGCGGTGATATCGGAGACGATATTCTGGCTGGCAACGGTGATGCGGGTGGCGATGGTTTCCTCGATGCGGTCGGCGCCGGCTTCGAGGTCGGTCATCGACTGGGTGATCGAGGTGTTGATCGAGGCGTTGAGGGCCGCCAGGCGCTCGGCCGTGATATCCGCACGGGCGGTGATGGCCTCGGGCAGGGAGCCCAGGCGCTTGTCGACCATTTCGGTGATGGCGTCGCGTGCCGATGTAACGCCGGATTCAATGAGCTCGGCAGCTTTGCGCGCGCTTTCGCTGACGGTGCTGCTGGCCGCATCGATACGCGCCGTCATGCCGTGCTCGGCATCGGACAGGCGCGAGATGGCGTTGTCGAGGCCAGTGCCGAGATTGCTGTTGAGCTCGGATACCTTGTCGGCAATGCGCGAGGACATGGCATCGACGCGCTGGCCCATATTGTCGGTTGCTTCGCGCAATGCGCCGTCGATCTTGGTGCGAGCATCTTCGCCCTGCAGAGCGATGGTCTCGGCCAGCTCGGCCGTGCGGAAGCCGATGGTTTCGCCTATCGACGAAGTATGGGTTGCCAACGTGTCGTTGAGCGCCTGGGTGCGCTGACCAAGGGCCTCCGACAGCTGCTGGGTGCGGGTGCCGACTGCCTGGGCCAGTTGCTGAGTGCCGCCATCGAGCGTGGTCCGGAACTCCATGGCGCGGGCGTCAAGTTCGCCGTGCAGCGCTACGGTGCGCTCATCGAGCTGGTTGACCAGCGTATCGATGCGGTCGCCAAGGCCGACACCAAGGATGCCGGTTCGCTCGTCCAGCTGGCTCACCAGCGCATTGGTGCGTTCATCGAGCTGGCTGACCAGCGTGCCGATGCGATCTTCGAGGCCAATCCCAAGTGAACCCGTCCGCTCATCGAGCTGGCTGACTAGGGCGCTGGTGCGTTCGTCGAGCTGGTTGGCCAGCGTTCCGGTGCGAGAATCGATCTCGAGCGACAGCGTTGTGGTTTTTTCCGAAAGCGTATCGGCGAGGCGCTGGGTGCGGCCGGCAATGGCCTGGTCGAAGGTGGTGGTGCTGCTGGTCAGGGTCGCGCCAAGCTCTTCGCTGCGTGCGCGGATCGCGTCGGTAAGTTCGGTGGTGCGGGCGACCAGCAGGTCATCGACAGCCGAGCTGCGGGCGTCGAGTGCCTCGGCGATGACGCCGGCATGGCCTTCCAGCGAGTCCGACATTTCGCGGGTGCGGTTGGTCAGGCTTTCGGTGATTGCCTTGGTGCGGGCGCCCAGCACTTCGCCCAGTTCGCGGGTGCGTTCGGTGACGACGTCGTTGAAGCGGCCGGATTCTTCATTCAGGGCCATTTCAAGCACATTGGCGCGGGCGGCAAAGCTGGTGCCCTGTGCTTCGAGGCGGGCAATCAGTGTATCGCCCTTGTCGCCGATGACGCCGTCCAGCGTGTGCAGGCGGGTGTCGAGTATTGAGGCGATTTCACTCAAGCGGGCGTCAAACTGGCCCAGCGAATCCTGTCCGGCTGTAGCCAGCGTGATGCGGGCGCGCTCCGAGGTGTCGTCCAATGCGCCGTTGATTTCGAGCACAGCCGTCTGCAGGCGGCTATCCATCGCATTGAGCTGGATCGATACCGACTCGTCGAGCTGGCGGGTGAGGGCATTGAGCATGACCTCGGCTTCGCGCGAGCGGGAGGTAATGTCTTCGGCGATGCGTTGGCCGATCATGTCGAGGCCGCCGGTCACTTCGTGGCCGCGGTCACGCAACTGATCCAGCAGCGAAGCTCCGCCGTCGGTCAACAGGGTAGAGAGACTTGCGGTGCGTTCGTCGAGCGCCGAGGTCAGCTCGCCGGTGCGCTGTTCGATCAGCCCGGCAATGGTCTGGGTGCGGTCTTCGAAGCTGCCGGTAAGGGCCGCCGTGCGTTCTTCGATGGCCTGGGTGCGCGAATCGATCGCCGAGGCGATCGAGATGGAGTGCGAATCGAGGGCATCGGTCAGCGAGGCAATGCGATGTTCTACGCCCGAATTCAGCTCGGCGGCGCGCTCGTCGAGCGCCTTGGTCATAGTGGCCGTCTTGTCGTCAAAAGACAGGGCCAGGCGGCCGGCGCTGTCGTCGAGGGCGCCCATGAAGTCGTTGGTACGGTTATCGACCAAGGATACAAAGTTCTCGGTGCGTTCGCCAAAGGTGTTGGTCAGCGTATTGCCGGCGGTTTCGAGCGCACGGGTCAGGTTGCCGCCGCTTTCGACGATGGTGCCGGCGATGCGCTGGCTGATCATGTCGAGATCGAACACCAGGCCGGTATGGCTCTCGGTGATGGCTTCGCGGACGCGCTCGGTATTGGTCAGCACGCTTTCGCGCTGGCTGGCCAGTTCGGCGATCAGCGCACGCATGCGCGATTCATTGTCTGAGTAAGTGCGCTCGAGCGCGGTGACTTCGTTGTGGATCATCACTTCGAGCTCGCCAGCGCGCGACAGGGCGCGTTCGAGGCCATCGCCCAGCGCGTTGACTTCGCGGCGCACGGCTTGGCCGACCGAGGCGACCTTGTCGGCGGCAGTCACTTCAGGCTCGGCCAGACGCATTGCAGCCTGGGTAATCGAGGAGGCGGCGTTGCGCAGATCCTGCGCGCGGCGGAACAGGGTGGCGACGGCAAAAAAGCCCATCACCGGAAGGAAAATGATGGCGATCAGGCCGATAAAATCGACGGTGCCGACGAACTGGCCCAAGTTGGCCATCTGCGGACCATAGCGCAGCCATGCGACCGTGCCGGAAACGGCAAGCCAGACCAGCGACAGCAAGACTGCGATCCAGGTCGGTGTGGCCGACGAGCGGCTCTGCAGGTTGTAGAGAATCTTCGAGGCTGGGAAACGATCGTCATTGGCGACAGGACCGGCCTGCTGGGCGATTTTGTCGGCCGCACGTAGGCGTTCCGAACGCGCCGTATCGGAGGCGCGGCGCTCGGGCGCCTTGTCCGGGGTACTATCGAGATTGAACACCGAATCCTTGAGAGCGTCTTCCACTGCCGAAAAGGCCAGCGCGGCAGGATCGTTATGGGGGGTCAGGTTCTTCGCCATACTCTTTACAACTCTCGCGTCGGCTTCACAGCAACAAGGCGGACTATGGGAGTTGTCATGACTCCGCACCCGTTTCCGGTCGCATCGTCAAATGGAAACAATTCGATGCAATTGCCCCGCATCGTTCCCCCGCCCTCGCCGCCGCGCGCTGGTTCAAAGCTCATTAATACATTCAATTTTACGCAAACCGAGCGCTATCTTACCCAAAGGTTAATTTTTTGGGGAAGACGCGCCGTCACCTCAATCGAGCAAGCAAGGCGAAGGTGTGGCTTAATCAGCTGTTCACCCGGGCAATCTAGGCTGGTGGGGTGGTATTGCCCAGTTTTGTAACGGGCATGCGGACCACGTCAGACCAAGGAGCCGCCATGGCGTCGTCAGCAGTAACCGCCAAACAGGCCGAACCGACCCTCTATATGCGCTCGATGCGGCCGGTCGACCTAGTGCATCTGGCCAAGCAGTGCCTGGGCGACGAAAACCTGGAACTGGAAATCCTGCGCCTATTCGACACCACGGTGAAAACCTATTTCGACCGGCTCGAACTGGCTGCCAACTACGACGATCTGGCGCTGAACCTGCATTCCATCAAGGGCGCCGCCAGCGGCGTCGGCGCCTGGACCATCGCGGATCTCGCCAAGGGTTGCGAAGCCGAACTGCAGGCCGGCCGTCCCCTGACCACCGAACGCATCGCCGACCTTGGCATCGCAGTGGAAGAAGTGCGGAGCTTCATCGCCCGCATGCTGAGCAACGAAGCGGCCTAGGCTGCCATCGTTTCGATGCGTTCGAGCTCTGCCGCCAAGGTTGCGGCGTCGTGGCCAAGATCATAGGCCACCTGCATGTTCAGCCAGTAATGCGGCGTCGTGTCGAAATACTTCCCCAAACGAAGTGCCGTGTCAGCCGTAATGCGTTTCCTTGACCAGTCGCTCGATCCGCGTGCGCGGCACGTTCAGCTTCCTGGCCAGCGCCCCTGCCGACATGCCGAGAGGAACAAGATACTCCTCTCGCAGGATTTCGCCGGGATGAAACACCGGCATAGTGATTGCCATTTGTCATGCCGCTCCATGGGCTGTGGTGACTACCAGTGGACCTCATGGTGAGCCCGTCGAACCACGAGGGCGTGCTGCCGCCGTTCGGGCCAGCGCAGGCAGCCCCTCATAGTCGCCTGCCATCAGCGCCTCTTTCTTCCTGCGTGACCATCCCTTGATCTGCCGCTCGCGGGTGATGGCTTCGCGTGCACTTTCAGTGGTTTCGACACACCTCACGACGACCGGCCGACGCGAATGCGTGTAGCCCTCGACCACACCCGCATTGTGTTCCCAAAGGCGCTCTTCCATGGGGCGCCGTGTCAGTCCGGTGTAATAAGAACCGTCCGAGCACTCGAGAATGTAAACTGTGAAAGTCATGTGCCACGCCCTCGTGGTTCGACAAGCTCACCATGAGGTCTGCTGGTGGATCGCGCAATGCCGCAGAAATCTTGAGCTGATTTCTGAGTAGACCTCGTGGTGAGGCCGTCGAACCACGAGGGCGTGGCGTAACAGTTTGGGCACTCCACCGACAATCGCTGGCGCCCGCCCAATTTGACCCTCTGCGCACCATCACCTATATAGCGCGCAACCCTGCCGCGCCTTTGCCTGCGGCCCCTCGAGTCCAGCAGTATCGATGACCGTATCCACCGCCGCCGAGGTCGCGCCCCGGCCCATCTCCGAACCGTTCCGCACCCGCCGTACCTTTGCGATCATCTCGCATCCGGATGCTGGCAAGACCACGCTGACCGAACGGCTGCTGGCCGCAGCGGGCGCCATCCAGTCGGCCGGCGCGGTGCGCGGCAAGGCGGGGACGCGCTCGACCCGCTCGGACTGGATGGAGATGGAGCAGCAGCGCGGCATTTCCATCACCTCCTCGGTGATGACCTTCGAGTATGACGGGCTGACGCTCAACCTGCTCGATACGCCGGGCCACTCGGACTTTTCCGAGGACACCTACCGCACCCTGACTGCCGTCGACGCCGCCATCATGGTGATCGACGCCGCCAAGGGCATCGAGGCGCAGACGCTGAAGCTGTTCGAAGTCTGCAGATTGCGCGACATTCCGATCATCACCTTCATCAACAAGGTGGACCGCGAGGGACTCAGCCCGCTGGAGCTGATCGACGAAATCCAGGGCAAGCTGGCGCTCGACCTGACGCCAGTGCTGTGGCCGATCGGGCAGGGCGTCGATTTCCACGGTTATCTCGACCTGCTGGAAAAGCGCGTGCTGTCGCCGCAGGGCAAGCCGATCGCCGAATATGATGCAATCGAAGACCTGCTGGACAACGAGACCCTAGTCGACGATCCGGTGTTCATGACGGCGCTCGAAACGCTGGAAATGGCCAAGGCCATGCTGCCGCCGTTCGACCTCGAAACTTTCCATGCCGGCCATCTCAGTCCCGTACTGTTCGGTTCGGCACTCAAGGGCATTGGCGTTGCCGAGCTGCTGCGCACGCTGGGCGAATGGGGCCCCGAACCACGGCCGCAGCCCGCCATTCCTGAGCCGATCGAGCCGAGCGACAAAAAGGTTGTCGGCTTCGTGTTCAAGGTGCAGGCCAACATGGACGCCAATCACCGCGACCGTATCGCCTTTGTCCGGCTCTGCTCGGGCACTTTCACGCGCGGTATGCGCCTCAAGAACGTACGCTCGGGCAAGGACATGGCCGTCTCCAATCCGATGTTCTTTTTTGGCAATGATCGCGAGCTGGCGGAACAGGCTGTGGCGGGCGACATCGTCGGCATTCCCAATCACGGCACACTGTCGGTGGGCGATACGCTGACCGAGGGCGCCATCATCAACGTCACCGGCATTCCGAACTTCGCGCCGGAAATCATCCGCCGCGTCCGCCTCACCGACCACATGAAGACCAAACAGATGGCCAAGGCGCTGTCCGACCTGTCGGAAGAGGGCGTCACCCAGGTGTTCCGCCGCATGGTCGGTGCCGACTGGATCGTCGGCGTGGTCGGCGCGCTGCAGCTCGAGGTGCTGAGCTCGCGTGTCGCCAAGGAATATGGCGTGCCGATCACCTTTGAGAGCCTCAACTACGAAGTGGCGCGCTGGGTCGAAAGCGACGATCCCAAGGAGCTGGATCGTTTCATCGCCTCCCAGAAGATGAACATGGCCGAGGACCGCACCAACGCCCCGGTATTCTTGGCGCAAAACGCCTGGTGGGCCGATCGTGCCAAGCAGGATTTCCCGAAAATCCGCTTCCTGACCACGAAGGAACGGCATTGAGCACCGAGCGCATCGAAGAGTTCCTTTCGGCCGTTAAGAATGCGTTTATAAACGGTTCATTGTTGCGGCTGAAACTGGGCGGCTATCACGGCGACGAGCCCGATCTGAAGTCGATCGACGTCAAGAAAATCGTGGTCAAGGGCGGGGATAAGTTCAGCTTCACCTTCCACTACAAGACCCGCGACATCATCAAGAATCAGATCCAGCCCGAAGCGCTGGGCAACCTGCGCATCGCGCTGACCGAGGAGTTCCGCAGCGCCCAGCTCGCCACCACCGAGTTCGACATGAGCTTTGAGCGAAATGGCGACAAGGTGCGGCTCAAGCGCATGGAAGCCGCCGGCCGCGAGGCGCCATCGACCGATCATAACCGCGCCAAGAACCGTCCGCTGCGCGAGACCGACAAGCCCTACCTGCTTGCCCTCGGCATCACCGGCAAGGACGGCGTCGTGCGCAATGATGCGCAGGATAAGTTCCGGCAAATCAACAAGATGGTCGAGATTTTCGCGCCATTGATTCAGGCGATCGAGGCCGACAAGCCGCGCATCGTCGACATGGGCGCCGGCAAGGGCTACCTCGATTTCGCGCTGTACGATTATCTTGCCAATGTCGCCAATCGCCCGGCCGAAGTCATCGGTGTCGAGTTGCGCGATGGCTTGGTGAAGGACGGAAACAACACCGCTGCCGCATCGGGCTTTTCCGACCTGACCTTCGTGCCCGGCACCATCATCGACTATGACGCGACGGGGGCCGATGCCGTCATTGCGCTGCACGCCTGCGATACCGCGACTGACGACGCCATCTTCAAGGGGATAACTGCTGGAGCGTCGCTGATCGCCGTCGCGCCTTGCTGCCACAAGCAAATCCGCCGGCAGATGGAGGCGGGGAAGCCGGCCGGTGAGCTGCATGTGCTGCTGCGCCACGGCATCTTCTTGGAACGCCAAGCCGAGATGGTCACCGACACGCTGCGGGCACTGCTGCTGGAGTTCAGCGGCTACAAGACCAAGGTGTTCGAATTCGTCTCGGATGCGCATACGCCGAAGAACAATCTGATCGTCGCGGAGAAGGACGCCCGAACCGGGCGCGACCGCGATGCGGTGCTCAAGCAGATTGCGGAGGTGAAGGCGATGTTCGGAGTGGACAAGCATTACCTCGAAGGATTGCTGGGGCTCTGATCTTCTCAGCTCTCCCCCAAGGGAGAGGTGAAGGCGCCCCGCCTTCCTAAATCCATCCCCATCCCCTATATCCGTCTCACACAGCAAGCCCCTAGAGACCCATGACCAAGATCACCTTCGTCCAAAAGGACGGCGCCCGCATCGAGACTGAAGGCCAGAATGGCTCCACCGTGATGGAAACCGCCATCATGAACGCCGTTCCGGGCATCATCGCCGAATGTGGCGGCGCCTGTACCTGCGCCACCTGCCATGTTTATGTCGATGAAGCCTGGACCGAAGCGGTCGGCGGCCCGTCCAACATGGAAGAAGACATGCTGGACTTCGCCTTCGACGTCACCGCCCAGAGCCGGTTGAGTTGCCAGATCAAGGTGAAGGACGCGCTGGATGGCTTGGTGGTGCATGTGCCGAGCCGGCAGGGCTAAGCGTTAGCTTGGAGGCGCAATCCTAGTGGGAGCATTCTGCGGTGGTGCAATATCCCTTCCACCCACCGCTTTTCCCTGGGAGTTGATCCGAGGGTTGCTTGTCGCTTGCGCCGAATTGTGAGCGGCCCTGGGGTCAAGCCCGAGGGAGAAAGCCATTAGTGGGTCCATTCAGGTGCTTGCCAGCCCGCCACCCCACTCTCGATGTCATCCCGGCGCAGGCCGGGATCCATCCTTAGGTCTTTCCGCGGGCAGCGTTGGCGACGCTATCTCAGGATGGGTTCCGGCCTGCGCCGGAATGACAGCGTGGGTCAGATGCGCTCCTTGGATGAGCAAAATTTTCTTCCCGCTCGCCGCGCTAAGATTCATTTAGCGGCTTTCACCTTAGAACGCTTCGAGCTTTCCACGCGCCGCCCTGCAAGGGGAATATAAAAGCGATTGAATTTCAACGCCTTGCCGGAGTGGGCCGGATCGGATTATTTTCCCACGGTCATCACCAGGGTTCCAATGGGTCAACTCAACACATTTCCGTTGAGCTACAAAGTACAGGGTCAGCGCATCGTCCTCATCGGCGGTGGAGAAGAAGCCCTCAACAAAGTCCGATTGGTCATTAAGACGACTGCTCAGGTCGTGATTATCTCCCGCAACATCGAGCCGCTGTTTGCAGCCTTCGACGTCGAGCTGATCAGGCGTCCTTTTGTGCCGTCCGATCTCGACAATGCCGCCCTGGTTTTCGTTGCCGAAGAGAGCGACGATGCCGAGCTGGCCAAGGTTACCGCCCGCGTTCGCGGCATTCCGCTCAACGTCGTCGACGTGCCCGCCGAGTGTGATTTTTACACGCCATCCATCGTCGATCGCGCACCGCTGACCATTGCCATTTCCAGCGAGGGCAATGCCCCGGTGCTGGCGCGGCTGGTTCGGGCCCGGATCGAGGCCATGCTGCCGCCGGCTTTCGGCAAGGTCGCGCGGCTGGCTGGCGGCTTGCGCCAGCGGGTTGAAAGCTTGATCCACGATGGTCCAGCCCGCCGTCGCTATTATGAGGCACTGGTCAGCTCATCCCAGGTCGAAACTGCCGTCAGTGCCAGCCCGGTGGCGGGTCGCTATCAAGCTGAAGTCCTGCTTGAACAGCATATCAAGGCCGGCGAGACCAAGGGCGTCGTCTGGCTGATCGGCGCCGGTCCCGGTTCGGAAGACCTGCTCACCCTGCGCGCCCAGCGGCTGCTGCAGGAAGCCGATGTCATCGTGCATGACCAGCTGGTACCCACCGTCGTCGTCGATATGGGCCGCCGCGATGCCGAGCGGATCGACGTCGGCAAGGCCACGGGCCATCACAGCTTTTCGCAGGCCCAGATCAATACGCTGATCGTGCGGCTGGCCGGGCAGGGCAAGCGCGTTGCTCGCCTCAAGTCCGGCGATCCGATGATTTTCGGCCGGGCCGGCGAAGAAATCGTGGCGCTGCGCAAGGCCGGGATCGATTACCAGATCGTCCCCGGCATCAGCGCGGCGCTCGCTGCAGCCGCAGATACCGCCACGCCGGTTACCCTGCGCAAGGTATCAAGCGGCTTCATCATGGCCACCGCGCATGGCGCCGATGATGGCGACCTCAGCCACTGGGCGTCACTGGCGCAGTCTGGCCTGACGCTGGCGCTCTACATGGGCAAATCAATCGCGTCCGACGTCGCGTCGCGGCTGATCGCGCATGGCGCATCGGCAGATTTGCCGGTTGGCATCGTGATCAATGCAGGCCGCGCCGACAGATCCACATATTCGGGCAAGCTGTCCGCCTTGGCCTCGGGTCAGGTAGCGTTCAACGAAGGCCCGGCAATCATTCTCGTAGGCGAAGCCGTTGAGGCCGGAGACTGGGCAAATTCCGTCCAGCTCGCCGGCATAAGCTTCAAGGTAGCATAGCAGCATGGAAATTCTGACTGGCAATGAACTGACGTCCGGCGGGACGGTTTACCTCGACGCAAGCGGCACCTGGGTGGAAAGCCTCGCGGCAGCGCGCGTGTTTTCCAAGGAAGAGACCGCCGAGCGCGATGCTGCACTGGCGGCCACCAAAGCCGGCGGCCGGGTAATCAGCCTTGAGATCGAGGAAGTGACGCTGGAGCAGGGAATCATCACTCCCAAGCGCCTGCGCGAACGCATTCGGGCTGCGGGTCCCTCCGCGCCATTGACTTTAAACGGCGAGATTTACGACCGCCAGCATCTGGATGAGGACGGTCATGTATCGATATGACGAATTCGACGCGGCCTTCGTCATGGGCCGCACCGCGCAGTTTGCCGATCAGGTGAAGCGCCGCCTGTCGGGCGAAATGACCGAGGAGCAGTTTCGGCCCCTCCGGTTGATGAACGGGCTCTACCTGCAGCTGCATGCCTATATGCTGCGCATCGCGGTGCCCTATGGCACCCTGTCGGCAAAGCAGATGCGGATGTTTGCCCACATCGCGCGCACCTATGATCGCGGCTATGGCCACTTCACGACGCGCCAGAATATCCAGTTCAACTGGCCGCGGCTCAAGGACGTCCCGGCGATCCTCGAAGAATTGGCATCGGTAGAGATGCACGCCATCCAGACTTCGGGCAATTGTATCCGTAATGTCACGGCCGATCATTTCGCCGGCGCTGCCGCCGACGAGATCATCGATCCGCGCCCGATCGCTGAAATCCTGCGCCAGTGGTCGAGCCTCCACCCCGAATTCAGCTACCTGCCGCGCAAGTTCAAGATTGCCGTCACTGGAGCGCCGAACGATCGCGCTGCCATCCGTTTTCACGACATCGGGCTGCAGGCGGCGACCAATGCGGCGGGCGATATCGGCTGGGAGGTCTGGGTCGGCGGTGGTCTTGGCCGCACGCCGATGATCGGCAAGCTGATCAACAGCTTCGTGCCGAACGAGCACTTGCTGGCGTATCTCGAAAGCATCATGCGCGTTTACAACCGCTATGGCCGCCGGGACAACAAGTACAAGGCGCGCATCAAGATCCTGGTGCATGAAGAAGGCCTCGAGACCATCAAGGGCCAGGTCGAAGCAGAGTTCGCCGAAGTGCGCGGTGGCGTGCTGTCTCTGCCGTCCGAGGAAGTCGATCGCATCACGACGTACTTTGCGCCGCCCGCATTCAAGGTGCAGCCTGCGACCAAGATCGACGTGGCCTACCAGTCAATCATCGACCCGGCTTATGGGCGCTGGCTCGACCACAACATCAACTCGCATCGCGAGCCGGGCTATGTCTCGGTCACCATTTCGCTCAAGCCCGTCGGCGGCGCCCCCGGCGATGCCACCGACAAGCAGATGGACGACATCGCCGATATCGCCGAGCGCTATGGCTTCGACGAACTGCGCGTGACGCATGAGCAGAACCTGGTGCTGCCGCATGTTGCCATCACTGACCTGCGTGTCGTCTATGACGCACTGGTGGCCACTGGTTTTGCCGACGGCAATACCGGGCTGATCACCGATATGATCTGCTGCCCGGGGCTCGATTTCTGCGCGCTTGCCAATGCGCGCTCGATCCCGCTTGCGCAGGAAATCTCGCGCAAGTTTGCCGAGCCGAAGCGTCAGGCGGAAATCGGCGAGCTCAAGATCAAGATCTCGGGCTGCATCAATGCCTGCGGCCACCATCACGTTGGCCACATTGGCATTCTCGGCGTCGAGAAAAAGGGCGGCGAGCTGTACCAGATCACCTTGGGCGGCGACGCTACCGAGCACGCCGCGGTCGGCAAGATCATCGGGCCCGGCTTTGAGGCCGAGCAGGTGCCTGGCGCCATCGAAACGCTGGTCGACACCTATATCGCGCGGCGCCAAAGCGCTGACGAGACGTTCATTCAAGCCTACCGACGCCTCGGGGAAGCGCCGTTCAAGGAGGCCCTCTATGGCAATGCCTAAATTGGCTCATACTCCCGCCGCGCAGGACAAGCTGCGGGCGCTGGGCATTCTTGCCCTCAATGGCATGTTCGACGAAATGGACGCCGTCGGCGTGCTGCGCTACGCGGTGAGCGATGTGTTGCCGGGCGACCTGGCGATCGTCTCGTCTTTCGGCGCTGATTCCGGCGTGCTGCTGCATCTGGTGGCGCAGGTCGATCCGTCGATGCCGGTGTATTTCCTCGAAACCGGCAAGCATTTCACCGAGACGCTGGACTATGTCGAGACGCTGAAAAAGCACCTCGGCCTGATCAATGTCCACGCCATCCATCCCAGCCCGGAAGATGTGAAGCGTTTTGATCCGGCGGGAACCTTGTGGGAAACCGATCCCGACAGCTGCTGCCACATTCGTAAGACCGAGCCGCTGGAGCCGATCACAGAGCAGTATGGCGGCTGGGTTACCGGCCGCAAACGCTTCCAGACCAAGGAGCGCGGCGTGCTGCCGCATTTCGAGCTGACCAGCGACGATCGCATCAAGGTCAACCCTTTGGCCTACTTTACCGATGCCGATGTCAACCAATACAAGATCGACCACGGCTTGCCCGAGCACCCGCTGTTCGCTAAGGGCTACAAGTCGATCGGCTGCGCCCCCTGCACTTCGGTGGTTGCCGAGGGCGAGGATCCGCGCGCCGGACGCTGGCGCGGCCTCAACAAGAAAGAGTGCGGCATCCATTTCGATTTCAACGGAGCGATCGCCTCGCCCATGACCGCTGCGACCAAACATACGCTCTGGAAAGATGGCGCCTTCATCGCCGATCCGTTCCACGAATGGACCGAAGCCGACGAGCCGGCGACGGCAAGCTACAAGCATGTGCCGCTGCCGGTGTTCCTCGCCAACCGCGATGCCTTCCTCGCCACCCAGCACCCGCTCGGGCTGCTGGTGCTGCCGGGCGACAATGTCGAGCAGGTGGAAGCCGATCTCGGACGCTTTGTATCGGTGGCCATCAAGTTCCCCGCCTTCAGCGATGGACGCGGCTATTCGACAGCACGGTTGCTAGTAGAACGCTACAATTACGCTAACGAAGTGCGAGCCATCGGCGACGTCTTGCAGGACCAGATTCCGCTGATGCGCCGCTGCGGTTTCAACGCTTTTGTAGTGACCCATGAGCCGACGCGCGAAGCGCTGATCGAGAACCGGCTGCCTGAGGTGGCGCTGTTTTATCAGCCGGTCGGGGTCACTGAAATCCCTGTCGGCACGCGCCCCTTTCTTCGTCGCGTCCACTGAGGTAAGTGGACCGCAACTATCCTATTTAATCCGGGGACCTTGAACCCCCGGCGAAACGGACTTTGAGATCAAGATGAGCACTGAAATCACTACCGATGTCGTCGTCATCGGCGCTGGCCCCTGCGGACTGTTTGCAGCCTTCGAACTTGGTTTGCTCGATCTCAAATGTCATTTCATCGACATCCTTGACCGGCCCGGCGGGCAGTGCGCCGAGCTGTATCCTGAGAAGCCGATCTACGATATCCCCGGCTTCCCCGTGATCACCGGCCAGCAGTTGACCGACAATTTGATGGCCCAGATTTCGCCGTTTGCGCCGGAATTCCATTTCAACCGCATGGTCAATTCGATCGAGAAGCAGGCCGACGGATCGTTCCGGCTGGAGACCGATGCTGACGAAATCTTCCACACCAAGGTAGTGGTGATCGCCGCCGGTGGTGGTTCGTTCCAGCCCAAGCGCCCGCCTGTCGAAAACATCGAAGCCTTTGAAAACAAGTCGGTTTTCTATTCGGTCCGCAAGATGGACGACTTCCGCGACCAGGACGTGGTGATCGTCGGCGGCGGCGATTCGGCGCTCGACTGGACGCTCAACCTGCAGCCTATCGTGCGCTCGCTGACGCTGGTGCATCGCCGCGACGCCTTCAAGGCCGCGCCGGCCTCGGTCAACAAGATGAAAGAGCTGGTGATGGAGGGGAAGATCAACTTTCTCCTCGGCCAGATCGGCAAACTGGATGGCGAGAACGGGCAGATCAACCATGTGCATCTGATCACTGACGCGGGCGACTTATCGGTGCCGGCAACGCGGCTGCTACCGTTCTTCGGGCTGACCATGAAGCTCGGTCCGGTCGCGGACTGGGGCCTTGAGCTGAACGACAACACCATCAAGGTCGATACCGAGAAATTCGAGACCTCGGTGCCCGGCATTTTTGCCATCGGCGACATCAACTATTACCCGGGAAAACTCAAACTTATCCTCTCCGGTTTCCACGAAGCTGCCCTGATGGCCCAAGCCGCAAAGGCCATCGTTTCGCCCGGCGAGCGCGTGGTGTTCCAATACACCACCAGCTCGACCAAGCTGCAAAAGAAGCTTGGCGTGGCCTGAGCCTAGCGTTAACGCCTTTTCCTTGCGGGAAAGGCATTTTGCGGGGTATGGACGCCGCGTTGTTGAGGACCGCGCATGATCATTCACGTCACCGACCAGCAGGGTGAAAACCACGCGCTCGAAGGTCTCGAAGGCTGGCGCGTGATGGAAGTGATCCGCGACTGGGGCCTTGATATCAAAGCAGAATGTGGCGGCGCACTGAGCTGCGCCACCTGCCATGTCTATGTCGACAAAGATTGGCTCGACGTCGTCGGCGCCCCCAGCGACGAAGAAGAAGACATGCTCGACAGCGTCGGCGATGTCCGCTCCAATTCCCGCCTCAGCTGCCAGATCCTGTGCAGCGATGCGCTGGACGGGCTCAAGGTTACGCTGGCGGCCAGTGCCTCGAAGGACTGATCGGTCGCAGACGTAGTTATGCGTAACCTGATTTGAGAGAATGTTTACAATCCTGTGGCAGCCTAGCGTCAGCATCAGCCCAAAAATGACAATCATCTCAGGATCATAGTGATGACTTCTGCAACCAGTTGCGCCGGCTGTCGCAACGCTGACGCCAGTGCATTCGCCATACCATTCACCATGGCGTTCCAGCCGATCGTCGACGTGGTGGCGGACAAGATATGGGGCTATGAGGCCCTGGTCCGCGGCGTCGGGGGCGAGGGCGCCTTCCAGGTGTTGAGCCAGGTCAACGAGCAAAACCGCTACGCTTTCGACCAGGCCCGTCGGGTCAAGGCGATCGAGCTGGCCGGTGCCGGTATCGCTGGAGGGGACGCAAAGCTCAGCATCAACTTCATGCCCAACGCCGTCTATGAGCCCAAGGCCTGCATTCGCGCCACCCTTGAGGCGTCCGGGCGGATGCAGTTCGATCCGAAGCGGCTGATGTTCGAGTTTACCGAGAACGAGCGGATGGACGACGTTGCTCACGTCAGTCACATCGTGGCGGAATATCGCCGGATGGGTTTCACCACGGCGCTCGATGATTTCGGCGCTGGCTATGCCGGGCTGGCGCTACTGGCCAAGTTCCAGACCGACCTGATCAAGCTTGATATGGAACTGCTGCGCCACATCGAGGCCTCAAGGGTCAAGCAGGCCATCGTGCGCGGCCTGGTGGGTATCGCCGCAGAACTTGGAATAACGGTGCTGGCCGAAGGCGTCGAAACCGCTGAAGAGCTTTCGGTGCTCAGGGCCACTGGCATCAGGCTGTTCCAAGGCTATTATTTTGCCCGACCGGTTGTCGAGAAATTCCAGTCTTATGGCGAGTTGAGCAGGGCCGCCTAGGAGTCAGGGCCGGCCATCGGTCCGGCTCCGGTTGTTTTCATTCAAATTATCATCTGGTATCCTTTGGAAACTGACGCTATATAAGTGACTGTCCAGGGTGGCGCGGGACGGTTGTTTTTTCCATACCCGAGGCACCAAAAATGACACCGGCACAACTGCACATTCACAACGATTGCCGGCCCGTTGGCGAGATCCTGCACCATATCGGCGGCAAATGGACAGTGCTGACCATCAACCTGCTGAGCGACGGACCGAAAAGGTTTTCTGAGATCAAGCGCCAGATTGGCGGGATCAGTCAGAAAGTGCTGACGGCCACGTTGCGTGAGTTGGAAATGGACGGCTTTGTCACCCGGACGGTGACGCCATCAATCCCGCCGCGGGTTGATTACGAACTGACCGAGTTGGGAAGCGACCTACAGAAGCCGCTCGACGTGCTGGGCAGGTGGGCCGTCGATAACCGGCCGAAGGTGCTCGAAGCGCGCGGGCGGTTTTTCAGCCTGCACCCCGAGGCCAAACCCAAAGCCAATTCGAAGCTGGCCACTTTGCCGTTGATGCAAGCCGCCGAATAGTTATTTCGGATCGGCCGCCAGCTTTGTCAGTTCGCCGATGAAGTCCCGCACCATCGGCTGCTTTTGCGTTTCGAAGGGCAGGGGGCGGACGACGCGCATTGCGGCGATGCCGACACGGACCGTCATCAGGCCGTTGACCACGCCTTCGCCCAAGCGGGCGGAGAGCTTTGCGGCAATGCCTTGGCCGACCAGTTGCTCGACAACGCCGTCGGTCAGAACCAGGCCGCCGGTGACAGCCAGATGGGCCAGTACGGCACCGGTAAGCCGGAAGAAGCCGAACAGGCCCGGGCGGGCGCCGTAAAGGGCTGCAATAGCTCCTGCCAGCCGGATGCTCTCGTACACGACGAAGGCGATATCCACCAAGGCGCGAGGCGAGACTGCAGTCACGAGCGCGACGCGTCTGGCAGACGCTGCCGTCAATGCCTTGGCGCGGGCGTCGAGGGGCGCCATCAGGCTGCGTTCGGCGAGGGCGATAGTTTCGTGGCCGTCGAACAGATGGGGGATATTATCGACCACCTGCTGCCGCGCGCGGGCCAGGTCGGGCCGGGCGGCATAGATGGCGGTCAGGCTATCGACGACCTTGTGGGCGCGGTGAGCGTCGTTTTCGGCGGTCGCCAGGACGGCATCGCGCTTGAGGGCATCTAGCACGCGCAGGCGGCGCAGGGCGAACATTTCGCGTGCGCACAAAGCCAGCACGGCGACGAGGAACGCACCCAGCACGCCGAGACCAAGCCAGCCTAGCCATTCATTGGCGGTGAACAGGTCATGGATCAGCCGGTCGGCGGCGAGGCCGAGGCCGGCGGAAACCAATATCCCACCTGTGGTCCAGGCCAGTCGCTTCAGCCAGCCCATGCGGCGGGGCGGGCGCGCAGTAGCCTCCGCTTCGTCGATGGACGCGTCGAACTCTGGTTCGGTCAAAATCACGCTGGCCGGCGCGAAGGCGCGTGGCATGCGGTAGGCTTCGGTGTCTTCCACGGGCGTGGTGGTGGGGCGTGCGATCGGGCGTTTCATGCGAGCCAGTCTCCCGCCAGATAGTCGAGGGCGCGGTCAAAGCGGATATGGGGCAGCACGACATCGCCGTTGGTGTTGCGGTCTAGGGTCTGGGGTGGCGTGAAGCGCAGGAAGTTCAGCTCCACCGGCCGTCCGTCCTCGAACAATGAGTCCGGGCGCTCCGGCAAGTCACCGGGAAACAAGGCGATTTCGGTTTTCCCGTCATAGGCCGTGCCATCGAGCATTTCGCCGGCCATCGGCGTGCCGATGATGGTGGGCAGCGTCTCGCCGCCCTCGCTGATTGTGCCTTCGCGGGTGGCGCGGATACCGGCCAAGGCGATGGATTTCGTCTCGACACCAGCAAAGCGGGCTCGCTTGCTGGCATTCGAAACGAGACGATTGAGGATGATTTCCAGCCGGTCGTGGCTGGTGTGATGCACGTGGTCGGCCTTGGTGGCGGCAAACAGGATGCGGTCGATCTTGCGTACGAATGGGCGCAGCAATGGATTGGTCTCGCCCTGCCGGAAGCAGGCGAGGACGGCGCTGAGCGCGGTTTCCAGATCGGCAACGGCGGTGGGGCCGGCGTTGAGGGCGCGAAGCGTATCGACCAGCACGACCTGCCGGTCGAGCCGGGCGAAGTGATCGCGGAAGAACGGGCGAACCACTTGATCCTTGTAAGCCTCGTAGCGCCCTTCCAGCATGGCATAGAGGCTGTTGCCACGCACGTGCTGCTGCGGGCGGGGCAACGGGGCAAAGGTCAGCGCGGGCGAGCCCTCGAGGTCGCCGGGCAGCAGGAAACGACCGGGCGGCAGGGTTGACAGCGCGCCATGCTCGCGGGAGCGTCGCAGATAATCGGTGAAGGCCGCGGCCAGCCGTTCGGCATCAACGTCATTGGCGTTTTTGAGCGGATCGATTTCCCCGAGCAGTGTGATGAAGGGGCCGGCCTCCTTGCCGGAGTCCGGGCGATTGGCTCGGTCGAGCGCTTCTGCGCTCCATTCGGCAAAGCTCAGTCCCAGCAGCGGCAGGTCGAGCAGCCATTCGCCGGGGTAATCGACGATATCCAGATTGAGCGTCGATGGGCCCGTGATGCCGGCGTACCAGTGCCTCGACTGGAATTTCAGGACGAGACGGAGCTGGGATATGCGACGCGTGCTTTCGGGCCAGAACGGCGTCTTGCCGGTCAGCGCGGCCAGATGCTGCTCATAGGCAAAACGCGGGATAGTGGCGTCCGGATACTCGGCAAGCCGGGCGCCGATGAAGCGCCCCTCGGCCAGCGGCGCAAAGCCGGGCATGCGGCCCCCGGTCAGCAGATTGTGGACTAGGGCGGTGATGAAAATGGTCTTGCCGGCGCGGCTGAGGCCGGTGACGCCTAGCCGAAGCGTCGGCGTAAAGGCCCCAGTCGCGGCATCGGCCAGGTTGGAGAGGGCAATGCCCAGTTCGTCGACGATGGTCGTGGGAGAATTGGGCACGCGCGGGTCTCTCGATCAATCCGCAAGATAGGGATTTGTGGAAAGGGTTCAAGCGGGGATGGGAAGGGCGTTTGCTCGCTGGTACGAGGGCTTTCGCCTCCCTCCCCTTGAGGGGATGGAGCGAGGGAGGGGGTGGTCCGGTTGATTACGGATAGACCCCACCCCAACCCCTCCCCTCAATGGGGAGGGGAGCAAAGGCCGCAGCGCCTTGGTAAAAGCCGCGTCTAGGCCTTTCCGATCTCGGCCTTGTCATAAGGCGTCGTCTGGTAAATCTCGTTGATCCAGTTCTGGAACAGCAGATGGGCATGGCTGCGCCAGCGGTTTTCCGGCGTGGCGCTGGTGTCGCCATTGGGAAATAGGTTTGTCGGCTGGGGCGTATCGAGCCCCGCCTTGACGTCCCGCTCATATTCATCGGCTAGCGAGCGGTTGTCATACTCCAGATGATTGAGAAAATGCACCGCGTGGTGCTTCTGGTCACCGAGCATCGAGACGCCGATCTCGGCATTGTCGATCAGCACTTCGAGATCGGCACCCAGCGTGGTGCGGTCGATATCATTGTAGCGCGAAACCGGGATCATTGGGCTATCGGAAAAACCGCGCAGGAAGGGCGAGCGCGGGTTGACCACCAGATGGCGGAATACGCCGAAGGCCTTTTCCGCCATACGATAGCGTTGCGCACCGTGGAAATGGTGCAGGGCGGCCTGGGCGCCCCAGCAGATGAACATGGAGTGGTGCACATTGGTCTGCGTCCAATCCATGATTTCCACCATCTCCTTCCAATAGCGCACCTCTTCGAACGGGATGTTTGCGATGGGCGCACCCGTGACGATGAAGCCGTCGAACTTCTGCTCCCGCACCTGTTCCCAGGTCTTATAGAAGGTGTTGAGGTAGTCCTCCGAGGTGTGCTTGGACTGGTGCTCAGTGATGCGCACGAGGGTCAGCTCCACCTGCAGCGGCGTCGAGCCGATCAGGCGGGTGAACTGGGTTTCGGTGCGCTCCTTGTTGGGCATGAGGTTGAGCAGGCCGATGGAGAGCGGACGGATGTCCTGCCGCGCGGCGCGGGTCGAATCCATCACGTAGACACCCTCGTCTTCAAGGGTCTTGCGAGCGGGCAGGTTGTCGGGAATTCGAATAGGCATATCAGCCTCTTAAGCCAGTTTGATCGAAAAACGATTCAGGCGGTACGCGTCTCCCCGTGGAGATCGCCGGTCTCGTGGCGCGCTTCCGAACCGGAAAAGCGGGGTCCACTTTTCCTGGAAGCGCGCTAGCGCATTCGCTTTTCGATCGCGGCGGCCATCAGGTCGATGAACTCGTCGCCGTCGCGCACGGTGGCGAGGTCTGAAGCCTCCACCACATAGCCAAAATTGTCGGCCAGTGCCTGGTAGCGCGGCAGACGGTCATGCATCAGGGCTTCGAAACCCCAGGCGCCGAAGCCGGCTGGGTCAACGTCATGATCTTCGACGATGCCGTTGATGAGCTTGTACTCGGCCCATTTCGCCACCAAGAATTCGGGCCGGTAATAGATCGGCTTGGGGCTCTGCTTGAAGCGGCGGACCAGCTCTGCCGCGTCCTTGCCGGTGCCGCGGATGTAGAGGAGGGCCGTGGAGGCGGCGAGCGTTTTCACCACTTCGTCGTTCGGATCGGTTTGGTCGATGACCTCGATCAGCGAACCGCCGGTATCGGTGATGAAATCGTCATAGTTGTAGAGCGACTGCGCGCGTTCGATGAAATGTGGCACGTCCCTGAGTGCGGCAATTTCGGCCACCCGATGCTGCTCCTGGCGACGCTGGTATTCCTCCAGCGGCAAGCCTCCCTTGTCAGGGTTTCCGGGCCTGCCCAAGTAGGTCGAGAGCGGATCGAGATTGTCGAAGGTGATGTTGGACGAAATGTAGATCGAGTCCGAGCGCAGCAGTTCGGCGAGGAACGGCAGCTTCATCGCTTCGTGCTTGAAGTTGTCAACGATGTACTCGCCCATGTACCGCGTGCCGATGCGGTAATCGGCCGAGTAGTGAAACCACTTGCTGGCCCGCAGCATGTTGCTCAGGCGCGTCTTGCCAACACCGGCCATGCCGAACACGGTCACGGCGCGGCGTGGCGCTTTCACGAATTCATCGGCACTCGAAAACAGCATGGAACGCCCCGGTATTGCGGTCTCTGCATTACTGCAACGGCCCTCCGATCACAAGCGGGCGGCAATTTCTGCCGCGTGCTCGGACTCTCTTGCCGGGATATCGCCGCAATTGCAGGCAGTTATCCTGAAAAACCCAGCAAAATCAGAGGCCAAGGTAGTTGGCATCCTCCTTGCACAGGTAGTGGGGAACGCGTCGGACGGCGCAAACGGGTTTTACGGAGTTTCACATGGGCATTTATGGCGCTCTTTCCAGTGCGGTGACCGGTCTGCGGGCCCAGGCGCATGCGCTGGAAAACATTTCGGGTAATATCGCGAACTCGCAGACCACGGGCTACAAGCGCATCGAGACCGATTTTCTCGACCTGATCCCCGATGCTCCGATCTCGCGCCAGGTCCCCGGCGCCGTTCTCTCACAGTCGCGCGGTACCAATGATATCGGCGGCGATATCAAGACGGTCTCGAACGAGACCTTCATCGCGCTGAACTCCAACGGCTTTTTCGTCGTCGAGCCAAAAACTGGCCAGTCGGACGGCAAGCCAGTATTTTCGGGCAGCAATTTCTACACCCGTCGCGGCGACTTTGAAATCGACAAGGATGGTATGCTGGTCAACGGTGCCGGCTACTATCTCAAGGGCCTGCCGATCGATACGACAACCGGTAACGTGTCCGGATCGGTTCCAGAAGTCATCAAGCTGTCGAACGCGTTCCTCCCAGCGCAGCGGACGGGCCGGATCGACTATCAGGCGAACCTGCCGCAGATTCCCAAGACGACATCGTATAATGCACTGGTGCCGGGCAGTGAATTGCTAAATACGGGTAGCTATCTAGGTCTTGCGGCGGCGGATACCGGCATAACTATCCCAGGTCAGCCCGCAACGGTGACCGGTCGGACATTTGCCGCTGCCACCAATCCCGTTTCAGGTGCGGATGATGCCATAAACAACGGGTTTGTTGCAGGTCAGACGGTCAGCTTTGGAGCCGCCGGGCAAACTGTTATTTTCCAGTTCCGAGCCACTGGCGGTCCTGCGGTAACGCCTCCGAATATCGAAATCGAACTTACCGCCAATCGGAAGACGGTCAACGTACTCGCCGAGATGGAGCTAAAGTTGCAGGCTGCGGGCCCCCAATTCGGATCGGCCACAGTTGGCGTTGTAGATGGAAAGCTCGCTGTCAGCATGGGCTCCAATGTCACAGACTCACTAGTCATAGGCGGTGGCACGGGGGCCACGAGTCTGGGGCTTGTCGAAGGCACGCAAAAGCCACCAACTGCGGCGCAGCGCGTTATCGGCGCAGCGTTCGTGGATCAGGGTGTATTGAGCTTCACAGCAAATACCGTTCCTCCGAAAACCGTGTCCCTTCAGTTCTACACTCCTCCCGGCACGGCCTCGGCAGGTAATGTTGGAGTTAGTATTCCGGCTGGCTCCAAGGTCGGGGACGTGCTGGCCTCCATGCAGGAAAAGCTCCGATCCCAAGGTGGGGCCGCATTTTCGACCGCTACTGTCAGCATTGACGCCACAGGCCAAATTGGCGTGAGCATGGGCACGAACAAGACCAACAACCTTACGGTTGCCGGTGCAGGTGCGACTGCCCTAGGCATTAACGGCGCGTTTCAGGCCACCCGCCCACA
>NZ_LAPV01000125.1 GCF_000971275.1 Devosia psychrophila
GAGTGCCGTCCGCCAGAACCATCGCGCGGTTGATGACCACCGCTCGTGATCATCTGAGCAAGGCAGAAACCGTCACTATCGCCGCTATCGAGACCGGCGTGCCAATGCTTGCAGAGGCGCGTCGGATCATTGACGACTTCCACGTCATGATCCGCAAGAAAGATGTCGCCCGGCTCGACCCGTGGATCGCAGAGGCCGGCGCCAGCCTGATCGCATCCTTTGCCAAGGGTATCACCAATGATAAATCCGCCATCCGCGCGGCGATCACCCAGCCATGGTCCAACGGTCAGGTCGAAGGGCAGATCACCAAGCTCAAGCTCGTCAAACGTCAGATGTACGGTCGCGCCAAGCTTGACCTGCTCCAGGCCAGACTGATCGGAGCAACATGATCCTGCGATCATCGAATGTGCGTCAGAGCCCCTGTTGCACGCCGATAGGTGGTCCTTATCCGGCGCCGATTGACACCACCGCCAGCATCCCGTTCGCCAAGGCGCTACAAGTTCTCACACAGCCTCGGGTGGATTGCGGACTGGCGGCATTGAGTTGCCAGTGTTCGAATGCGGACGTGGCCATCCACTCTCAGCTCGCAGCGGTGTTTAGGTGCGCCCAGACTTCAGCCAGCGTAGGCTTGCTCGTGACCATGGTGTCAACCCACCTGCTTGCGGACATAGCCTGTATGCCCTGTCCAGTCGCTGCCACTGGTGAGGTCAGACACTTTGCAACATCTCGCCCGCAGTTCGCCAAACCCAGAACGGCAATTTCGCTTGAGCAGCGGGCTTTTGCTATCCAAAGGTCGGCTAGTCACTGCGAAAAGACAGTCGCACCAGCCGGCCGTTCATCACCGCGTCCTGGCACTCAAGCAGCATACCATTGTCGATCCGACTGGTTGTGGAGACGACGAGGACGGGCGCATGGGAGGGACATTCGAGTAAATCTGCCTCTCGTTGCGTCGGCAGTCGGGCGCCTACGGTCCTCGACACGCGCCGCAGTTGCCCCAGACCTTCGCTCCGGGCGACAAGGGTCAGGGAATCGCACTCCAGCAATTTTCTTTCCAGATCATCGATAAGGTCGGCGCGAACGTGCCGGGTGGTCAGGATGAACGGAGTATCGTCGCCAAGGATAAGCGTGGTAACCTTGAGCAGCGGTGAGCCGATCGCAACCGCCAGACAGGCGGCCATTGCGATATCTGTCGCCATGTCGCGATACTCCACCGCCCGCACGCTCGATTTCACGCCTTGTCCATCCAACACGTCCCGGAAGCGCGACGTGGCGTCGATCTCGTAGGTGATGCCGGTTTGCATCACGAAGGAGCCGCGGCCGTTGACGCTGCGTATCAGGCCGTCCTGTGACAGGGCGAGGTAAGCGCGCCGCACCGTATTGCGGCTCACGTGATGCGTCGCCGACACTTCGAACTCGGTGGGCAACTGGCTGCCGGGCGCTAGCTCCCCCACGACAATGGCCTTGCGCAGAGTGTCGTAAACGCGAAACCACTGGGCGGCCATACAGTGTCCTTAGACAGAATGTTCTAACCTGTACCTACAGCTGTCACGCGCGATACACAATGAGCCATTAGACAAGGGCCATCACGGCAAGTGGCTCGCACCTCGATCCCTGCCAACCAATGAAACATAGCAACACTGTAGATCAAGCGGTCGGACGCGATGAATACCCGTGTCCGCCGGGACATGATTTTCCACACCTAATCGCTTTGCGAGAGGAGACAACATGACTGATTTCACCCGTCGCACCGTTCTTACGCTGGCAGCGGCCTCAGCTGCAGCCATGGCCCTGCCGCGTGCCGCCTTCGGCCAGTCCGACAATCGCTCTGAAGTAACCGTGGCGGTGCAAAAGGTCTCCAATTCCAACACGCTCGAAATGTTGTCTGAACAGTCCAATGTCGGCGCCCGCATCTATACCAGCTATGCCGAACCGCTGATCGGCACCGACTGGATCGGCGACATGTCGCTGCAGCCATCCCTGGCGACGTCCTGGACCCGCATCGATGACATGACGATAGAGGTCGAGCTGCGCGAAGGCGTCAAGTTCCACAATGGCGATCTGCTGACCGCCGAAGACGTAGCCTTCACCTTTGGTCCCGACCGCATGTGGGGCGGTGGCACGATCGAAGTTCCCGAGGCCGTGATTGCCGCGTCCCGCCGGGCCCTGCCGGCGTTCGACCGTGTGGAAATCGTGGCGCCCAACAAGGTGCGTTTCCACAATTCCAAGATCGACCCGGTGCTCGAAGGTCGCCTGGCCAGCGCCATCGGCATGGTCGTCAACAAGCGCGCCTTCCTTGAAACCGGGGACTGGATGGCATGGGCCCGCTCGCCTATCACCACTGGACCCTACAAAATTGCCGATTTCCAGGCCGATGCGGTGTTGGACCTCGAAGCCTTCGACGACCATTGGGAAGGCAGCCCGCCGCTGCGCCGTCTCCGCTTCGTCGAAACCCCCGAAACCGCGTCGCGCATCAATCTGCTGCGTTCGGGCGGCGCCGATTTTGCCTGCGATATTCCGCCCGACCAGATTGCCACGGTGGAGTCCGATAGCCGCTTTGAAGTCGTCGGCGGTCCGATCAACAACACGCGCTATACCATCTTCAACAAGTCCCATCCCGTGCTGGCCAATCCCCTGGTTCGCCAGGCGCTGACCCACTCGGTCGACCGTGACCTCATCGTGGAAGCCTTGTGGGGCGGCCGCACCACAGTGCCGCGCGGCCTGCAGTGGGAATTCTACGGCGACTTCTACATCGCCGACCACGAAAATCCGGTCTACGATCCTGACAAGGCGCGCGCCCTGCTGAGCGAGGCAGGCTATGCCGGCGAACCCATCCCCTACCGCGTGCTGAACGACTACTATACCGCTCAGACCTCGACCGCACAGATCAACACCGAAAACTGGCGGGCCGTCGGGCTCAATGTCGAGCTGCAGATGGTGGAAAACTGGGGTCAGATCAGCGAAGGCGAGCCGGCAACCCGTGGTATCCATGATTGGTCCGCTGCCGCCTCGCTGCCAGATCCCTGCGTGCAGATGCCGGGTTCCTGGGGCCCGACCAGCAATGGCTGGCGCATTGGTCAGTGGAGCAACGACGAATTCGGCCCGCTCTCGGACGAACTGGAAACCAGCGCCGATCGCACTCGCCGCATCGCGGTCTGGCGCCGCATGCTCGAAATCATCGAGATCGAGGACCCGGCCTATGTGGTGTTGCACCGCAATGCGTCGTTCACGGCCAAGCGCAAGGATATCCAGTGGAAGGCCGCGCAGTCCTTCGTCATGGATTTCAGCCGCCACAACTGGGGCGCTTGAGGCCTATGGCCTTTGTCCAGATCCGCGACATGACGGTGGCCTTTGGCACGGCCCCGGCATTGCGTGGCATCAGCCTCTCGGTCGAGCGCGGTGAAGCGCTCGGCCTGGTCGGCGAGTCCGGTTGTGGCAAGTCCATAACCTGGCTGGCCGCTCTGGGCCTCTTGCCCAAGTCCGCCAAGGTGGGCGGCTCGGTGCGGCTGGACGGGGCCGAGCTCATCGGCGCAACGCCCGCCGTGCTTGAGCCATTGCGCGGCGGGCGGATTGCCATGATTTTTCAGGATCCCGCTTCGAGCCTCAATCCCGTGCACCGCATCGGTCGGCAGATCGCCGAAGCCCTGGCCCTGCATCGGGGCATGAAGGGGGCGCGGGCGCGGGCCGAAGTCATCCGGCTGCTCGATCAGGTCGGCATCCCAGACGCCAGGAACCGCCTCAATGCCTATCCGCACGAACTTTCAGGCGGGCAGAACCAGCGCGTAATGATCGCCATGGCGCTGGCGGGTGAGCCGGAGCTGTTGGTGGCCGACGAGCCGACCACCGCGCTCGATGTGACGATTCAGGCGCAGATCCTCGATTTGCTGGGCACCATCAGGCGCGATACCGGCATGGGCCTGGTCCTGATTTCCCATGATCTGGGGGTCGTGTCGGAAACCTGCTCGCGCATCGCGGTCATGTATGCAGGCCGCATCGTGGAAGAGGCTCCGAGCGACCGCATCTTTGCCTATCCCAGCCATCCCTATACGCGCGGGCTGATCGGCGCCATGCCGCCAATCAGCGGCCTGCGCCGCAAACTGGTTTCCATTCCCGGCAGCGTTCCGGAGGCCTCGCGCATGCCCCTGGGTTGCGCGTTTGCCCCGCGCTGCAGCCTCGTCATCCCCGATTGCACCCGCATCGATCCGGCCGCCGGCGCGGTGGAGCCGGGTCATGTCGCCGCCTGCATCCGAGCCACTCCGGCCGCAGTACGGGCCCCTATCATGGAAAGTGTTATGGCATGATGCCTGCTGCCACTGCGCTTTTGAGCGCCGATAACCTCGCGCGCACTTATAGCGTAAGACGCGGCATGAGCGGTCGCGTCACCCATGTGCGGGCGGTGGACGGCGTCACGCTGACCATCGCGCGGGGTGAAACCCTCGGACTGGTCGGAGAATCAGGCTGCGGCAAGTCGACGACGGCACGGCTGGTGCTCGGGATCGAGCGCCCCGACGAAGGTCAGGTCAGCTTCGATGGCGCGGCCATGCCCCGCTCGAGCAGTGCGGCGTGGGCGGCCTTGCGCAAGCGCATGCAAATGGTGTTCCAGGACCCGCTGAGCGCTCTCGACCGGCGCCTGCCGGTCGGCATGCAGATCCGCGAGCCGCTTGAAATCCACCGCATCGGCACCCAAGCCGAGCAAAACGAGCGCGTTGCTGCTGTCATGGCGGAAGTGGGCCTGCAGCCCCATCATGCCAGCCGGCATCCGCACTCCCTGTCGGGCGGGCAGCGCCAGCGCGCCGTGATCGCCCGCGCCCTGGTGACCCAGCCCGATCTGCTGGTCTGCGACGAGCCCATCAGCGCGCTCGACGTCTCGATCCAGGCCCAGGTGATGAACCTGCTCGTCGAATTACAGGAGCGTCTGGGCATGGGCATGCTGTTCGTCAGCCATGACCTTCGTGCTGTGCGCCAGATCAGCCACCGCGTTGCGGTCATGTATCTGGGCCGCATCGTCGAGGAAGGCACGCCGGACGACATTCTGCACGATGCCGCCCATCCCTATTCGCAGGCTCTGGTCTCGGCGATCCCCCATCCCGGCAAGACTGCCAAGCGCATTGTGCTGCAAGGCGATCCGCCCAACCCGGCGGATCGACCCTCCGGTTGCGCCTTTCATCCGCGCTGCCATGTCGCGGCGCCGCTGTGCCGAGCCGAAACGCCGCTACTGAAGCCGCGCCTCGGCGATGGTCGGCGGGTCGCCTGCCACGTGGCGCATGGCGAGATCGCCCCCGGCCGCGGCGTTGAACTGGAGCTGAGCTGATGCTGCATTATTTCGGGTCGCGACTGCTGCGCGCCATCGTCAGCGTGGTGATGGTGGTCACCTTCGTATTCATCGTCCTGCGCCTGTCGGGCGATCCAGCCATTGTCATCATGGGGGCCGACGCCCCGCCCGAGGCTGTCGATGCCTTCCGCACCTCATGGGGCCTCGATCAACCGATCTGGGTGCAATACCTGACCTTCTTCAAGGCCATTTTCAGTGGCGATCTTGGCCAATCCATGCGCGATGGCCGCGATGTCGTCTCCGTGGTGCTCGAGCGCGTGCCCTCGACGCTGGCCCTGACCGTCCCCGCTTTCCTGCTCAATGTCGGTATCGGCATTCCGGCTGGGGTCTACGCCGCCTTGCACCGCAATTCCGCCATTGATCGCTTCGTCATGGTCATGGCCGTAACCGGCTTTGCCATGCCCTCCTTCATCCTGGCCATGCTGCTGGTACTGGTCTTTTCGGTCAGTCTGGGCTGGCTGCCATCGGCCGGGCAGGATTCGTGGCGCCATGCCATCCTGCCCATCGCCACCATGGGCTTTGGTGGGGCTGCGCTCTTGGCTCGATTCACCCGCAGCGCCATGCTTGAAGTCCTGGGCCAATCCTATATCCGCACCGCCAGCGCCAAGGGGCTGTCCTGGTCAGCCGTGGTCTGGCGTCATGCCTTGCAGAATGCGGCCATCCCCACGGTCACCATTATCGGCTTCATGCTGGGCGGCCTCGTCGCTGGCGCGGTGGTGGTGGAAAGCGTCTTTTCCTGGCCCGGCGTTGGACGGCTGCTGGTCGTCTCGGTCGCCAATCGCGACCTCGCCGTGGTCCAGGCCATCGTGCTGATGATCGCCATAACCATGGTGGCGGCTAACCTCGTCGTGGACGTGCTTTACGGCCTGCTCGATCCCAAAATGCAACTGCAGACGCGCCAGGCGCGCGGCTGATCGCCCCCCTTACTGCCGGAGACAGCACATGGCCGATATCCAATCCACCGAGGCCAGGCCCGGGCGGTCTGGGCTTGCCCAGGGACAGAACCTGCTGGCCCAATTGGGCCAGGTGCCGGTGCTGATGGTGATCGCCGTGATCTGGCTCGGTTTCATGCTCGCCGTGGCGCTGCTCGCCGATGTCATCACCCCCTATCCGTATACGCAGATTTACCTGCACAACCGGCTGAGCACCCCGGTGTTCATGGGCGGCGACTGGGCTCATCTGCTGGGCACCGATGAACTGGGGCGCGATGTGCTGTCGCGGTTGATTGCCTCCATCCGCATGAGCCTGCTGATCGCCTTCGGCGCCACCATCATCGGGGCAGTTCTCGGCGTGACGCTCGGCTTCGTGGCGGCCCACTTCCGCGGCTTCATCGAGCAGATCGTGCTGGCGTTGGTCGATTTTTCCGCGGCCATCCCGTTTCTGGTCCTCGCCTTGGCGGTGCTGGCGTTTTTCGGCAATTCGATCACGCTGTTTATCTGCCTGCTGGGCCTGCATGCCTGGGAGCGCTATGCGCGCATCGCCCGGGGGCTGGCCATTAGCGGTAATGCGCAGGGCTATGCCGCAGCCGTTCACCAACTGGGCGCCTCGCCCCTGCGGCTCTATGGCCGCCACATCCTGCCCAATATCGCCTCGACGCTGATCGTGTCGATGACGCTGGCCTTCCCGGAGATCATCCTGCTCGAGAGCGGTCTGTCCTTCCTTGGCCTCGGCGTGCAGCCTCCCAATACGTCCTTGGGCAATATGGTCGGCTTTGGTCGGGAATACCTGACGGGCGCGCCTTGGATCATGCTGGCCCCGGCCTTCGTCATCACCGTCACAGCGCTATCCATCTCGCTGCTGGGCGACTGGCTGCGCGACAAGCTCGATCCCACTCTCACCTGACTTTACCCCCCGCCGGTGCAAGCTGCCCGGTCACGAAAGGACGCGACTATGACTGATCTGCCTATCCTTGGCGCCGCCATGACGTTGAAGGACGTCGAAATCAACCGCAACTGGCTGCTGGAAATGCCACGTGACCTCGAGCTGCAGGACTTCGTCCCGGCTGAGGTGCTGGCGGGCGATTGGCAGAGTGTGGTGGACGAGGCTCGGCGCCTGCTCGATGGGCACCGGGGTCGCCTCGGCATGCATGGTCCTTTCATGGGCCTCAATGTCGCCTCCGCCGACCCCGACATCCGCGCTGTCGTGGCCAAGCGCATGGACCAGGCCCTCGACGTCGCTGCCGCGCTCGACGTGACGCAGATCGTTATCCACAGCCCCTATTCGACCTGGATGCACAACAATCTCGACAACTGGCCCGAACAGCGCCAGCGCGTCTTCGAGCTGACCCATCAAACGCTCGATGCCGCCGTCAAGCGCGCCGAGGACCAGGGCTGCGTCTTTGTGCTGGAAAACATCGAAGACAAGGATCCCGCCGATCGCCGCAAGCTGATTGAGAGCTTTAATTCGCCCGCCTTGGCCCTTTCGATCGATACCGGCCACGCCGCCTATGCCTTTGGCTCCACCGGCGCGCCGCCGGTCGATTACTATGTGCTCGATGCCGCTGAACAGCTCCAGCACGTGCATCTGCAGGATGCCGATGGCTATGCCGACCGCCACTGGCCGGTTGGCCACGGCAATCTCAACTGGCGCGCCATCTTTGGCCGGCTGGCCAATATCTCATCCAACCCGCGCCTGATCATCGAAATCCGCGACAAGTCCCTAATCCAGGCCTCTGCTGCCCATCTTGCAGCGCTGGGACTAGCCCAGTAGACATGTGACCGTCGTCAATCGCCAAGACATCGATCTTGGCGATTGATCCGAGTTGCTGCATTGGCCCAATTCAACGGTCTAATTGTGGCGGAATAAGCGATGTTAGTCTCGGCTTTGACTGAGCGGCCTGTCATCGATAATTGGACGGAAACGACAATAGCGCAGCAAGTGTCCGCTTTACGCCCACCTGGCCCCAAAGCTTCCGGCCCCAAATTTGCCAGACCAACAACGTCCGCTTTCCCTGAAGGCCATCCCAAAGCGGACAGGCAGCTTGCCACCCCGTTGTTGCCAATTCCCTCGACCCATTTTGGTCATCGGAGGCGGAAGCTCCATACTCCGAAAGTTACAGCGCATAGGTTCTGCCCGACGATCCCTCTTAGTTCTGAGAACGACGGGAAGATATTTGTATCTAAATGAAGCGCCGTCATCGAGATTGGCTACCAATCCAATGCCACACCGCGTTTGCCGCCCGGGGCGTGGCGCGCTGCCGAGCCGCTTAGTCTAGGCTTGCAGGAGAGAACTGCGCCATCCAGGAGTCACAGGATAAACTCCCACTTATCTACATCTAAAATAGTTTAATTCCCTGGGGGTCAAACAGACGAAGCTCGCTTGGCTTCCAAGCGAAATGGATCAGCTTATTGACGGCTAGGTCTTCGCCTTCGCGCTGTTCAGCGACCAGATTTTGGCCATCGGACAGCTGGCAATATACGTAGCGAGTGCCGCCCAGATATTCGCAGAAATCGACCGTCGCCCGGAGCGTGCCGGGGGCCTCCGGAGATACCACCAGATGCTCGGGACGCAGGCCGACGGTCACCTTGCCGCCGTTGGCGGTATCAGTTGCCGGCACCTCGATTTCAGCACCTGCCACCACAACCTTACCGGTGCCTTGCACGCTTGCGGTCAGCAAGTTCATCCGTGGTGAACCGATGAAACCGGCGACGAAGGTATTGGCGGGGTGCTCATACACTTCGCGCGGCGTGCCGACCTGCTCGACGACTCCGTCGCGCAGGACGACGATCTTGTCGGCCAGCGTCATCGCCTCGGTCTGATCGTGGGTGACATAGACCATGGTATTGCCGAGTTCGCGATGCAGCCGAGCGATCTCAATGCGCATGGAGACGCGCAACTCGGCATCCAGATTGCTCAGCGGCTCGTCGAACAGAAATACCTGCGGCTTGCGCACGATTGCGCGGCCGATGGCGACACGCTGGCGCTGGCCGCCGGACAGCTGGCCGGGGCGGCGATCAAGCAGCGGCTCGATCTTGAGGATTTTCGCCGCCGCATCGACCTGGGCGGCGATCTCGGCCTTGGGCACATTGGCCATGGAGAGGCCGAAACCGAGGTTTTCCCGCACGCTCATATGCGGATAGAGCGCGTAGGACTGGAACACCATGGCGATGCCGCGCTGGGACGGATCGAGGTCGGTGACATCCTTGCCGCCAATCTCGATATCGCCGTCGCTGACTTCCTCGAGCCCCGCAATCATGCGCAGCAGCGTCGACTTTCCGCAGCCGGAAGGGCCGACAAAGACGACGAATTCGCCTTCGCCCACTACAAGATCCACGCCATGGATCACCTCGAGCGGACCAAAGCTCTTGCGGACCTGCCGCAGCCGCATGCCGTCGGTCATGGCCGCTGTTCCGCGCGCACCCAGACCAGCATTTCGCCCGGCTCGCGATTGTCCCACAGATGATAGGGCACCATGCGCGCGGTATCGGACTTGGCGCTCGGCACCGCGTCGCTATAGAGCGCGTCGCCCCAGCCGTCGGCGAGTTCGCGCAGCACCGGCAGGTCGATGGCGATGGCGCCGTTGAAGTTTGGGATGGTCGCCGTTTGCGATTGGCCCAGGCCATCCCCGAGCAGGATCGAGTTCAGGCCCACCGGGTTGTCGGCGCCTTCCAGGCAATAGACCAGCGGCCCGCGCATTACCGCGACCCGACCGGCGTTCTGCCGCACCTTCGGATTGGCGCGTAGCGCGCGTGGCACCAGCGGCAAGTCCAGCCGCACGCTGTCCCCCGCCCGCCATTCGCGCTCGATGCGCGCATAACCGTCGACGGTGACGCTATCGACATCGACCTTCTGGCCGTTGACGGCGATGGCCGCACCCTTGGCCCAGGCCGGAATGCGCAGCGACAGCGCAAACGGCGTTGGCTTGTCCACCGCGACCGACAGGCCGATCGCACCATCCCAAGGATATTGCGTCTGCTGCGTCAGGGTCACCGCCCCGCCCGCCAGTTCGACTCGCGCTGTGCTTTCGCCATAGAGATGCACCGCGATTTCATCGTCGGCCACGCCATACATATACGAGCCGATCGAGGCGACAAGCCGCGCGATGTTCGGCGGGCAGCAGGGGCAGCGGTGCCAGATCCAGCGATGGTGTTTGCCGGCGCTTTCCAGCGGGTTTTCGTAGAAGAAGGTCTTGCCGTCGCGCGACAGGCCGGCGATAGCGCCGTTGTAGAGCGCCTGCTCCATGGTGTCGGCATACAGCCGGTTCGGCCCGCGCCCCAGCATGCGATTGGCCCAGAACACCAGGCCAACCGAGGCGCAGGTTTCGGCATAGGCACTCTCATTGGGCAGGTCGTAATAGTCGGTGAAGCCCTCGTTCGCCGCCGCCGGCCCGATGCCACCGGTCAGGTACATCTGCTTTTGCGTCAGGTCGGCCCAGAGCGTTTCGAGCGCATGGGTCAGGCTGTCGTCATTGTACTCCGTGGCAATATCGGCCATGCCCGAATAGATATACATGGCCCGCACGGCGTGGCCGACCACCTTGGTCTGGTCGCGCAGCGGCAGATGCGACTGGTTATATTCCAGCGTATTGGCCTGCACGCCCTTCGGATCGCGGCCATGCGCGATGGCTTCCTCGACGAAGAAATTGGGGGCCTGGCCACGCTCGTTGACGAAGAATTTTGCCAGTTCCATATAGCTGGTATTGCCGGTTTCGCGCGCCAGCCGCACCAGGGCCAGCTCGACCTCCTCGTGCCCGCAATAGCCGCGCACCTGACCCGGCCCGCGCCCGAAGCGCTTGACCATGTAGTCGGCCATCCGGCTCATCACGTCGAGGAATTTGCGCTTGCCGGTAGCCTGATGATAGGCCACTGCGGCCTCGATCATGTGGCCGGCGCAATAGAGTTCGTGGAAATCGCGCAGGTTGGTCCACTTCCATTCCGGCTTGATGCGCTGGAAGAAAGAATTGAGGTAACCGTCTGCGTCCTGCAGCTTTTCGTAGAGATCGATAATCGCGTCAGCCCGTGCTTCCAGCGCCGGATTGGGCTTGCGATAGAGCGAATAGGCAATGGTTTCGATGGATTTGGCCAGATCGCTGTCCCAGAACATCTGCGTCGTGCCAAGCCAGCCGAGGATGGGAATGACTAAGCCGGGATTGGGCGCATCCACATCGACCTGTTCGAGCATACGTGCCTCGATGCAGCGATCAAGCAGGATGGCGGCGGTTTCGTCGCAGACGGCCTCCTGCCAATCGCCCCAGAAGCCGGCGACGTTGACGCTGGGTACGGGCAGAGGTCGGAATTGACGCGTGGTGGGCTGAGCCATTTTGAGGTTCCGGGGGTTGGGACTATTTGACCGCGCCGGCCATTAGGCCGCGCATGTAGTAGCGTTGCAGGATTAGGAACACGACGAGGCAGGGTATGGTCATCACCATGACGCCCGCCTGCACCGCGCCCCAATTGATCGCCCCGAGCCGGCCGGCGCGCACCGCCGTCATCAGCACCGGGAGGGTATATTTCTGGTTGTCGGACAAGAGGATCAGTGCCGCGAGGAACTCGTTCCACGAATTGAGGAAGGCAAAGATGGCCACGGTGGCAACGCCGGGCATAACCAGCGGCAGCAGCACCTTGATCAGCAATTTCAGGTCCCGGGCGCCGTCGATACGGGCGGCTTCCTCGATTTCGCGCGGCACCGCATCGAACGCGTTGCGCATCATGAACACCGAGAACGGCAGTTGCAGCGTCACGTAGACCAGTACTAACCCGACCAGGGAATTGTTGAGTCCAAGCTTGGCCAGGATGATGAACAGCGGCGTCAGGATCGACTGGAACGGGATCATCAACGTGGCGATGATCAGCACGAAGAACACGTTCTTGAGCGGAAAGCGGTAGCGCGAGAAGCCGTAACCAGCGAGCAAGCTGACGATCACTGTCAGCACAACCGTCGCCAGCGCCACGATGGTGGAATTGAAGATGTGCTGCCAGACGCCGGCACCGAAGGTATCGAGAACCGCATAGGTATCGAAGCTGATGCTGTTGGTCGGCCAGGGCGGCAGCGGCGGTTGCTGCGCCTCGCTGCCGGTGCGCAGCGAGGCCAGCCCAGTCCAGGCAAATGGCGCGAAGAAGAACAGCGCCGCGCCGATGCCAAAGGCATGGTAGCCGAAGCCGCCCCAGAATTTGCGGCGCTGGCGCGCCTGTTTTGCGGTCGCGCTCATTTGTCGTCTCCCACGCGCAGCAGGCGCAGTTGCACGACGCTCAGCGCGATCAGGATGGCCAGCAGCGCGATCGACAGCGCCGAGCCGTAGCCAAGGTGGAACGACACGAAGGACTGGTTGAAGATGTAGTAGACCACCGAAATCATCCGGTTCTGCGGCCCGCCACTGGTCATGATGTAGAACTGGTCGAAAGCCAGCACCGAGCCGGTGACGGAGAGGATCAGCGCCAGCGCAATCGTGCGGCGCATCAATGGCAGGGTCAGGTGGCGGAAGCGCTGCCAGCGCCCCGCGCCATCAATCCGCGCGGCTTCGTTGAGTTCAACCGGGATCGACTGCAGCCCGGTCAGCAGGATGATCATGGTGAAGCCCGCGACCTTCCACACCACCATGACGATGATGGTCCAGAACGCACTATCGAAGGTAGCCAGAAGGTTCACCTTCTTACCCGTGACACCCATCATGCGGATAGCCGGGCCGATGAGACCGCTATCGACATTGGCCAGCCAGACCCAGAGCAGCGAGGCCGTCGCAAGACCCACCACGACCGGCATGAAGAACACCGTGCGGTAGAACCCTACCCCGCGCCGTTGCTTCTCGACGAAAATCGCCAGCGGAAACGCCACGACGAAAATCGCGATCGTGGTGATGACAGTGTAATAGGCGGTGAATTTCAGCGCGGTGAAGAACCGGTTGTCGGTCAACAGGCGGACATAGTTGCCCAGCCCGATCCATTCTGGCTGACCCAGCAGCGGCCAGTCGTGAAAGCTCATCCAGAAGGTGAACAGCACCGGGACGACGAAGAACACGATGACAAGCGCCATGGCCGGCGCGATATAAAGCAGCCCCTGCCATTGCCCCATGCGGGCGCGGCGGCGGCGCGACCGCGCTGGCACGGCCAAGGTAAGAGCGGGACTGGTCATCGTTTGGCTCCAGACGAAGAGAGCCGGGAGCGAAGCCCCCGGCTGTTGGCTTACTTCGCGTTGTCGATGATCGACTGCATTTCGGCCTGCGCATCGGCGAAGGCTGCATCCACATCATCGCCGTAGATGGCGGCGTTGATGAAGGTGGACCATGGCCCATTGCCAGAGTTGATGAGGTCGTTGAACAGCACGGTGTAGGGCGTCTTGGCGGTCGCAATGGCGTCGACAGCGACTTGCAGGCGCGGATCGAGGCCCTTGAGCACGTCGGCGGCAATGTCGCTGCGGGTCGGCAGGCTGCCATTGGTGGCGAAGACCTTCTGGGCTTCAGGCGAGTACATGTATTCGATGAATTCCTTCACCGCAGCGAGACGCGGGCTGCCCTTGGTCACGACGATATTGTCGCCGCCGGCAAAGGACGAGGTGCCGCTGGTGATGCCCGGAATCGGCGCGATGCCGAAGTGCAGGTCAGGATACTCATTGATCATGGTGCCGATGGCGAAGGCGCCCAAGCTCTGCTGGCCGATCTTGCCATTGGTGAAGCTGAGGAAATTGGTGCCATTGTCGGTGGCGGCGCTTTCCGGAACCAGGTCCTTGACGACCATGGAGCGGTATTTTTCGATGGCAGCGCGCATTTCGGGCGTGTCGAGCGTCGCCGTCTGCGCATCCTCGGACAGGATATCCTTGCCTTCGGCCCAGACCAGCGGGGTAAAGGTGAAGATCATGCAGCCGCCACAGCCGCCGCCGGAGAAGTAAAAGCCATAGGTGTCGTCGCCGAGCGCACGGATCTTTTCGGCATTGGCCTCGATTTCGTCCCAGCTGGTCGGCGCCTTTTCGGGATCGAGGCCGGCGGCAGTGTAGAGGTCCTTGTTCCAAGCGAAAACCGAGGTTTCCACCGAGAGCGGCAGGCCGTAATTCTTGCCGTCATAGGTGCCCAGCTTCACATGCGAAGGCGCCAGAGCGTCGAAATAGGGCAGGGCATGCGCCCAATCGGTAAGGTCCTCCAACTGGCCTGCTGCCGCAAAAGAGGGTGTGTAGATCAGATCGAGAGACAGGGCATCCGGCGCCTGGCCGCCGGCAATGGCGGTAGCATATTTCTGCACCAACTCGGCAAACGGTACTTCGGTCAAGGCGACCTGGTTTTCGTGGCTCTCGTTATAGGCCTTCACCACGCCAGTAAACGCGGCGCCGATGCCGGTGCGGACCCACATATTGATCGTGTCAGCCGCCGAAGCGCTGGACACCAGGCACAGCGTGGCGACGCTGGCAGTTGCTAGAAGACGTTTAAGCATTTCATTCCTCCCTGTTAGGACCTTCAAACACGCCGGCCCATGGCGTAACTTCAGCCTGCTTCTACTCCTCCGCAGGTTTGGCGCACGACGAGCTGGCAGGGCAGTTTCCGGATTCCCGGTTCTACTGACTTGCCTTCCGCCATCGCCAAAACCGTCAGCCCGGCCTCCTTGCCGAGCGTCTTGAGGTTCATATCCACACTGGTCAGCGGCGGACGCGTTGCCGCCGCGACGATTTCCCAATTGTCGAACCCGACCACCGACACGTCACCCGGCACACCGACGCCGCGCTCCCGCAACGCATCGACGACGCCGCGCGCGATTTGGTCATTGCCGCAAAAAATACCGTCTGGGCGCGGGCGGTCACCACCCCACAACTGCGCTACGGCCTCGTGACCCCAGGCTTCGGACCATTTGCCGTGGAGAATTTCCGCGCCCGCCCCGATGATCTCAGAATAGGCATCGGCGCGCACCTTCACGGAGGCAAAGGTGGTCGGCCCGGTGACGTGAACGATGCTCTGGCGGCCCAAGCCAACCATCCATTGCACCGCTTCGCGGGAACCCTGCGCATCGTCAGAGACGAAGCGCACGCTATCGTCCGGCCCATCGGTAAAAGCATAGACCACCGGCACCGCAAGGTGACCCAGATCCACCGGCAGCCGCCGGTCGATGCGCTTGCCGGATGCGATGATGCCATCGACCTGCTTGTCCAGCATGGCGTCGACATGGATCTTGGCAAGCGCTGGATCGTCCTCGATTGTGCACAAAAATACTGACACGCCGTGATCGACCAGTGCCTCGGAAATGCCCGCCATGAGCGGCAGGGTAAAACGCCCATAAGTATCGTTGGTCAAAAGGCCGATTGTGAAGCTGCGTTTGCTGAGCAGCCCGCGCGCCATCGCATTGGGCCGGAAGCCAAGTTCGATCGCAGCGCGCTTGACCCGCTCGCGCGTCTCCGGCGCCATCCGGCCAGTGTCGTTGAGCGCTTTAGAGGCCGTCGCAACGCTGACGCCAGCCGCCATGGCGACGTCATATATGCGTACGCGCTCAGACTTTCTGGCCTGCTGTTCCACCTGAATTCCACAATTGAGAAAACGTTTGCGCAATTGATAAAACGTTTTCTCACATGTGATTTTGTGCGTCAATACGGCATTTGACCTAAATGCGTTGGCTAAAAACTACCGAGGTTGGCAAGCAGGCTTCCGGCTACGCTGCCTCCTAAGACGATGAAATCGAAGGTCAGGTCGGCGCGGCCATGTGTGCAAGCTCCATTCAAACCGTTGCCAACTCTGACTACTTTGGCGGCATCTGCAATTCGCTGCTCGTTGCAGCGGCATAAGTTGCAGTCATGCAGCATTTCTCGATACGCAAGTTGAAGGACGAAACGAATTGCACTGCCAGACGCTCTACGATCAGCACGGAATAACGGTCTGTATCGATCAGAAAATTGAATAAAAGCATGCGTTGATGCATGCCTTGGCAGTGTGCCGACCGTCGACCGATCGGACTGGTCAACATCGATTTTCCAACCCGTCGGATTTCTATCTGCGCATCACCGTGCAATCCCGTGTCCTGCACTTGTAGTCTTCCACGGACGGTATGCGTTGGCCGTTCTGCGACTGTGCGCGTTTCCAAAGCGCCCAACCAGCGTGCACACGTCCAAGGCGATTGCTTCAGTTGACCTCACCCTGAGCCTGTCGAAGGACGAGGTCGCGGCATCCCAGCCTCCACGCGCTCGACCTCGTGGTTCGACAGGCTCACCATGAGGTCTCTGCTGCATCGAATTTGTGGGCGATATTCAAACAAATAGCGCCAATCGCACAAACTGATTGCGATGACGCCAATCCGGTGCGTAAGCCCGCGAAGGCGCAGCTTCAGCGCCCGAGCACGCTGCACCAGGCCATGGTGCACGAAAACGAACGCTCGGGCGCCACCTGGACGCTCGAATGGCTGACCCTACCAAAAGTCGTGCTCACCACGGGGGCCAGCCTGCGCCTTGGCCTGCAACTGATTCAGCAGATGCAGGTGGCGCCCACCCGTTAGCGGCGGGCGCCGAACTACCTTAGATCGGATAGTGGATCGGGCCGTCCTGCACGGTGATCCAGCGCAGTTCGGTGAATTCGGCAATGCCCGCCTTGCCGCCAAAGCGGCCATAGCCAGAAGCTTTTACCCCGCCGAACGGCATCTGCGCTTCGTCATGAACGGTTGGACCGTTGACGTGGCAGATCCCGGATTCGATGCGAGCGGCCACGCTCATGGCCCGGGTGACGTCGCGACCGAAGACGGCGGCGGAGAGGCCATATTCGGTGTCGTTGGCGACGCGCACGGCTTCATCGACACTGCCGACGCGGATCACGGCGACGACGGGACCGAAGGATTCATCGCGATAGAGTTTCATGCCCGGGGTGACGCCATCGACGACGGTCGCCTGCATGATAGTGCCTTCGATGCCGCCCCCCGCGACGACGCGCGCGCCCTTGGCCACCGCGTCCTTGATCAGCGCATCGATGCGCTGGGCCGCGCTGAGGTCCACAAGGCATCCCAGCGGGGTATTGCCGGCACGCGGATCACCGGCCTTGAGCGAGGATGCCTTGGCGGCCAGCGCGGCGACGAACTGGTCGGCGATTTTGTCGTCAACGACGATGCGCTCGGTCGACATGCAGATCTGGCCCTGGTTCATATAGGCGCCAAAGGCCGCCGCGGCGACGGCCTGCTCCAGATCGGCATCGTCGAGCACCACGAGCGGCGCCTTGCCGCCAAGCTCCAGCAGAGCCGGCTTGAGGTTGCGGGCCGACAGTTCGGCAATGTGGCGGCCGACGCGGGTCGAGCCGGTGAAGTTGACGCGTCGGATCGCCTTGTGGGCGATCAGCGCCTCCACCAACTCGGGCGCATCTTCCGGCGCATTGGAGACGACATTGAGCACGCCCGGTGGCAGGCCTGCCTCTAACAGCGCATCGGCAATCAGCCTATGCGTGCGCGGGCAGATTTCGCTGGACTTGAACACCACGGTATTGCCACAGGCCAACGGCGTGGCAAGCGAGCGCACGCCCAGGATCACCGGGGCATTCCATGGCGCTATGGAGAGCACCACGCCGGCCGCCTGGCGCACGCCATAGGCGGTCGAGCCGGGGCGGTTGGTGGGGATGATCTCGCCGGTGATCTGGGTGGTCAGCGAGGCGGCCTCGCGCAGCATGTCGGCGGCCAGCATGACGTTGAAGCTGGCCCAGCCGGCGGTGGCGCCGGTCTCCGCCCCCATGGCGGCGATAAAGTCATCCGTACGCGCCTGCAGGCGATCTGCTGCAGCCAGCAGGATCTTGCGGCGAGCGGCAGGAGCGGTCTTGCTCCAGGCGGGGAAGGCGGCTGCGGCGGCATCGGCGGCGCGCAGGGCGTCGTCGACGGTGGCGGCGGCGGCGCGGGTGGCCAGTTCGCCGGTGATGGGATTGTTGCGCTCGAAGGTGCCGCCGCCGGTGGCTTCGGATTCCTCGTTATTGATGAGCAGGCCGAGATCGGTCATGTGGAAACTCCATTAGAAAGAGGGTTAGGCGCGGCAGCACCGAGAAAGGCCTGCTGCACTGCCGGATCGTCGCGCAGTTCATCGGCCGTGCCGGTGCCGGTGATGCGGCCGGCTTCCATGAGGTAGCCGCGATGGGCAATCCTGAGGCTGGCCTTGACGTTCTGCTCCACCACCAGCAGCGCAATGCCGGTTTCCCGGATACGCGCCAGTGCGGCGAAGAGCTCGGTTGTGATAATGGGCGCCAGGCCAAGGCTCGGTTCGTCGAGCATCAGCAGGCGCGGACAGCTCATCAGCGCGCGACCGATGGCCAGCATCTGCTGCTCGCCGCCCGACATGGTGCGGGCAATCTGTTTTTGCCGTTCGCCCAGACGCGGGAACAGGTCGAGTACCAGAGCGCGCTGGCGGGATTCGTGCGGGCGGGCATGGCGCGTATAGGCGCCCAGTTCGAGGTTTTCGGCGACGGTGAGTTCGCCAAAAATGCCGCGTCCTTCGGGAACCAGCGCGATGCCGGCTTCGAGGAATTTGTGCGTGGGGCGGCCCAGCAGTTCGACATCGCCAAGGGTCACAAGGGCACCGGGCGCAGGCCGGACCAGCCCGGCAATGGCTTTGAGCATGCTCGACTTGCCGGCGCCGTTTGCGCCGAGCACGACGACGGTTTCGCCGTCGGCCACGGTGATGGAGACGCCGTCGAGTGCGAGGTGTTTGCCGTAGTGCAGCGAGATGGGGCCGGCGTTAAGCATCTTCGTCCCCCAGATAGGCGCGGATGACTTCGGGGTCGGCCAGCACCTCGGCGGTCGGGCCATCGGCGATCTTGCTGCCGGCATTCATGACTATGCAGCGCGTGCAGAGCGCCCGCACGGCATCCATGACATGCTCCACCAGCAGGATGGTGATGCCGCGCTGACGCAACGACGTAATAAGGTCGATGCCGGCGCGCAATTCGGTCGGGTTGAGGCCGGCGAGCCACTCGTCGAGCAGCAGCAGCTTTGGATCGCTGGCGAGGGCGCGCGCCAGCTCCATGCGCTTGAGGTCGATATAGGTGAGGCTGTCGGCCGGTTGGCTGGCGCGGCCGGCAAGACCCACATCGGCCAGGAGGGTGTCGATATGGGCTGCGGCGGCCTTGCCCCAGAGCGGGGTCTGGCGGAAGGCGAGGGCGGCCAGCACGTTGTCGCCCACTGACAGGGAGGGGAGGACGCGTACGAGCTGAAAGGTGCGGGCCACGCCGCGATGGGCGATGCGTTCGGGACCGAGCCTGCTGATGGCATCGCCACTCAGGGCAATGGTGCCACCGCTGACCCGCAGATAGCCCGAAATCATGTTGAGCGCGGTGGTCTTGCCTGAACCGTTGGGCCCAAGCAGGCCGACGGTCTCGCCTTCGAGCAGATCGAAGCTCAGCCCGTTGACGGCGGTGAGCCCGCCGAAGCGCTTGGTAACGCCGTTGAGTGAAAGGAGGTTCACGAACGGGCCTCCTTGCGGGTGAGGCGGCACCACAGGCTTTCGCCGGCCGCCAGCACGCCATTGGGCAGCAAGAAGACGATGGCGATGAACAACAGGCCCAGGATGATCGAATAATGGTTCGGGAAATTGGCGGAGAGCCATTCGAACAGCAGGAACAGCGGGATGGCGCCAAGCAGCGGGCCGAACAGGCGATTGGGTCCGCCGAGCAGGGCCATGATGACGACGAGGAAGCTGGTGGTCGGATTGAACACGATGGATGGCTCGATATAAGTCCAGCGTGGCGCCTGGATGGCGCCTGCCAGCGTCATGATCATACAGGAGATGGAAAACAGCGTCAGCTTGGTGCTGGCGATGCGGACGCCGAGATGGCTGGCCACCACCGGATCGTCACCGATGACGCGGAGGGCCAGGCCAATGCGCGACTGGCGCACCCAGAAGGCGATGGCCAGCGTGGCCGCCATGAGCGCCAGCAATTGCCAATAGATGTGCTCGGGCCCTAGCGGCAGGAAGACGTAGCGGCCCAGGGTGCGGTGACGTTGACCTCGTAGTAGGTCACGAGCTGGCGCACCAGTTCGGTGAGGCCGAAGGTGAAGATGACGAAATAGATTCCGGCCAGGCGCAGCGTCGCGAGGCCGACCAGCAGGGCGACGATCACACCCACGCAGGCCGCAGCCAGCAGCACCAGCGGGTAGGGCAAAACCTCGCTCAGCACCGCGACCGTATAGGCGCCGAGGCCGAAGAAGGCGACGGTGGCGAGCGAAATGTAGCGGGTGGGACCCGAGAACATCGCCCAGGCGGTGGCGAGCACGCCATAGCCGAGGATGCCGATCATCAAGCCGAGCGGGTAGGGGCCGACAAGACCCGGAACGAAGGTGAGCGCGACAAGCACGACAAGGGCAAGGATGAATTTCACCGTGCGGCCTTTCCGAACAGACCCTGCGGCCGCACGACGAGCACGGCGAGGAAGATGAGATAGGTGGCAGCCAGCGTCAGCCCCGGATCGATGAAACTCGATACCAGCGTTTCGACCAGCCCGAGGATCAGCCCGGCAGCGAGCGCGCCCATCAGATTGCCGACCCCGCCCATGATGACCACGATCAGCGCCTTCATGGTGAAGACGACGCCCATGGTGGCCGAAAAGGTCAGATACATCGACACCACGACGCCACCGGCTGCGGCAAGCGCGCCGCCCAGCGCAAAGGCGAAGCGGGCAACGCTGTCGACATTGATTCCGACCAGCGGCGCGGAGGCCGGATTGGCGGCGACCGCGCGGATCACTGTGCCGAAGCGGGTGCGGGTCAACACCAGCCACAGGCCAAGCCCGAAAACGATGGCCAGCACGAAGGCCAGCAGGCGATTGGCCGCGATTGTGGTGCCAAGGACATCGACCGGTATGGCGAGGAAATTGTAGCTCATGAAGCCTGAACCGAAGATCACCAGGGCCACGCCTTGAATGACGAAGAGCAGGCCGAAGGTGGCGAGGATGGAGTCGCCTTCAAGGCGGCCGCGATCGCGGGAACGGCGGGCTAGCGGCTGTAGCAGTATGGCGTAGATCAGCCAGCTCAGCGCGAAGCCGGCGGGGACGACGATGAGCATGCCGAGAATAGGGTTGATGCGCAGCGCCGTGAACAGCACGAAGGCGCCGAAGCTGGCGGCGATGATGATATCGCCATAAGCCAGGTTCATGATGCGCGCGACGCCATATTGCAGCGTCAGGCCCATAGCGACGAGGGCATAGGTGCCCCCGAGGACGAGGCCAGTGAGAATGGCGCTGAGCAGCATGGGTGTCTCTGGTGGTTGGGCGGAAAGCAGTGCAGTCTGGACCGAGACCGTCGGTCTGTCGCCACCTCTCCCTTTTGGGGGGAGAGGTCGACCCTTTTGGGTCGGGTGAGGGCGCCTTCACAGGACGTGATGCCTGGGGAAGAACCTTCACCTCTCCCCCAAAGGGAGAGGTGAAGGTTCCTAAGCCGCCGGAATCCAGGCGGGCTTCGGCACGACGGGATCGCGGCTGCCGTCCCGCTCCGTATGCGCCAGGCCGACAAATTTGCCATCCTGCCACTGGCCGACGGTCCACAGGCTGCGCAACTGGTTGTCCACCAGCTTCACCTTGCCGATCACGGTGTCGAACTCGCCGGTCGAAATCTCGGCAGAGATCGCCTCGCGGTCGATGTCACCGACACGCTCGATGGCCTGCTGCAGGATTTCCAGACTCGCATAGGTGATGGCGCTGGCCCAGCTGTCGGGCGCCTGGCCGTTGAGCGCGGTGTGGCGCTCGAAATAAGCGACGAGGGCTTCGCTGTCGGGATCAATGCCACCGACGCCCATGACGCCATTGTGGTTCGGGCCGGCAATGCCCGGATAGATCGGGAAGGCGGTGCCAACGCCGAGATAGAACACCTTGGGGCTGAAGTTGGCGACCACCGACTGCTGGGTCAGTGCGAAGGTATCGGGCGGATAGGAGAAGGCGACGAAAGTATCGACGCCCAGCCCCGAGACCTCGTTGATGATCGGAGCAAAGTCGGAAGTGCCGAGCGGATAGGTCTTGTCATAGACCAGTTCGAACCCGGCTTCGGTGAAGGCGGGTGTGGCCGCCTTGGACAGGTCGATGCCGAAGCCATCGGCAACCGAGGCGATAGCGACCTTGTTATTGATGGTGCCGGCGTCGCGCTGCTTGACCAGCAATTGCACCAGCGCATTGGCATAGTCGTGCCCGCCGCCCAGCATCCAGAAGCTGTGCTTCCAGCGGGCAGCCAGTTGCGGCGCCATGTCGGTGACGGCTGTGCCGGCCAGTTGGGGATAGCCGAAGCGGTCAAAGGTGGGCCCGGAGGCTAGGTTGGCGCCCGTGCCCCAGGTGGGCAAGATAAAGTCGACATTGTCCTGCGTGGCGAGCCGCTCGATGGCGCGTACGGTTTCCTCGGCGGCAGAACGGTCGTCATATTCGGTGACTTCGAGCGGCAGCGTGACGCCGATCTTGCTGAGCGTGATGCCACCGGCCTTGTTCACGTCATCGACCCACAGCAGGTAATTGGGCGTGGTCGAGATGCCAGCGCCGGCCGCGTTCGCGCCGGTCTTGGAAATGGCGTAGCCGATGCGAATGGCGGTGCGATCCTGCGCCAGCACCGGCAGACCGGCCAAAGCGCTGGCCAGGGCGCTGACACCCATGCCCTGCAAGACGGCTCTACGGCTAATAGTGGTCATAGCTTCCTCCTCCTGCCCGTCGCTGCGGGCGCTCCCAAAGCGGACCGGCGCCGACCTTCTTGGGTCATTGTGGCGTGCCGTTCCGTCCTTGCCAGAACGGTAGAGCGAAGCGGGTTACGATAAAATAGACATTGCAGAGAGATAAATGTACTTTTGAGGCTCGATTTGGCCGTTTCAGAGGTGCCTCATGAACCAGCACGGCCCCGGCCTGGTACAGGACGTTGAGGTCGAGGATGTTGCAGGATCGCTCTCGGTGGCCGAGTGGGATTTTGCCGCGGCCCGGGCGCGGCTTGGAGCACATGGTTTCGTGCTGGCGTCCGGCGGTGGTATGGTGCGCCTTGGTGGCGCGACGACTACGATAGAGGCGCCGTGCGTCATCTGGTTGCCGAGCGGGCTGGCCGGCAGCGTCAGGCTGGACGCAGGCGCACGCGGCGTGGCTATGACGGTATCTGACGCGGCGCTGGGGCGGGTCGTGCCGGCCAGCTCGATTGCCGTCCCATTGCGGCAGGCCATCGATAGACCGCTGCTGGGCATTCGCATAGACGCGGCTGCGGCGCGTGGCGTCATCCGCGACCTCGAGGACATGCGGCGCGAGGCGCTCGACGACCTGCCCGGGATGCGCGAGGCGATCATGAGCCGGCTATGCCTGGTGCTGATTGCATTCTGGCGGATGGGCGGGGTCGCCGCGCAGCCGCAGGCCTCGCCGCGCGTGCTGGTGCAGGGCTTCTTGCAACTGGTCGAACTCAATGCAAGGGCGCAATGGCGTGTGGCGGACTATGCACGAACCATGGGCATTTCCACCGACCGGCTAACCACGGCCATCCGCCGCGCCACCGGGCAATCGCCGCTGGAACTGCTGCATGGCCGGTTGCTGCAGGACGCCGAGGGACTGCTGGAGCGCTCATCGTTGCAGGTCAGCGAAATAGCCGACGCGCTGGGTTTTCGCGATGCCGGCTATTTTAACCGCTTCTTTTCCCGGCTCAACGGCGTGTCGCCCGGCCGTTATCGCCAGCAGGTGCAAAAACTGCGAGCCGCACGCGACAAGTCTTACGCAGCCTGGCCCTGACATGGCTGCAAGGCCATTTGCCGCGTGCGATAATCCATCTCAGCGATCAATGGTGACATTGGTCCCGCCGATCATGAAACGCTCGAAGAAGCTCGCCAGCTCTGCATGCGCATCCTGGCAGCCCGACCTCGGTTTCGCGCAGGCGGGCAGTAGTGTCTGCTGATGATCGATGGGCCCGACGCTCTTTGCAGACGCCGAAATTGCGGATCACCTATCGTGTAGCCATTGAGATGAAACCGCATGTCTTTCGCCTCCCCAGCGATCTGTCAGAGCCTCCGTCGCTGTGCAGCAATATAGATGATAGGATGAACACTGATAATCAGTATGCTTGTCAATTTGTTGGGATTTTCTGGATAGCATGGTAGCGAAGCTAGACGATATGCCAGGCCATCTTGTGCGGCGCTTTCACCAGATCACGGTCGCAATTTTTCATGCCGAAATGGCCAAACTGGATAGCGATATTACGCCCGTTCAGTATGCGGTGCTGGCCACCGTCCTGGAAAATGAGGGTATCGACCAGGCGACCCTGGCGGGTCTGATCGCCTATGACCGAACTACGATCGGCGGCGTGATCGATCGCCTGGTGCAGAGAAACTGGCTGGTGCGCGAAGTGAACGGCAATGACCGCCGCGCCCATTCGCTGCGCGGTACAGTGGAAGCAAAGCAGATCATCGACAGGATTGCGCCGGGCGTCGAGCGGGCGCAGCAGGTCATGCTGCAGGGACTGGCCCACGATGAAGCGAGCGAACTCATGCGCCTGCTAGGCAGGGCGGTCACGGCAGCCAATGACCTCAGCCGGGCCCCGCTAAGGTCAAAGCCCGAACGCTAATCACCGCGCGTTTCTGCGGACGCATGTTGTTTAGGTACGAACGGTGGTGCCCTTCAACCTAAACAGCGGTCCGGGTTCGCTGAGGCTGATCATGTCGAGAAGTGGCGCCTGGCCGGCCCCGACAATGGTGCGCGTCACCAACGCGGTGGCGGTCACCGCGAGGATGACTGCTGACGCGATATGGGTGACGGCGAGAACGCCGGCGGTGGCCAGCCGCGCCAGCGCGACTCGTTGGAACCGACGAGATAGCTCGCCAACACTGACTTGCTGTGACCCGGCGTCATTGCATGGGCAAGGCCGAACACAACGCCCAATGGCAGGATCGCCAGCAACGCGGCCCAGTCATGGGATTGCGCGAAGCTGGCGATCCGATCGGCAAAAGTGTCATGGATAGATGTCTGGATGTCGTAGAGGAACGCCAGGATCCGACCCATCAGTGCTGGTGCTCGGGCTCGGCCATGTGGAACGGGAGCTCGAGCTTTTCACCCGAATTGGCCAGAACGAGGGTCGCATCGAATTCATGCGGCTCTTCCGGAGCGACACTGCTCTGGTAGGTCCGTGCTGCGCCGGGCGCTGGGTCCAGCACAAGGACTTCCGGACCGTTGGGGCGATGGATGACGACGCTGGCCTCGAGGGTGACCGGCCCGCGCGCGAGGCGTAGCCGCATCCGCTCGCCATCGGCGGTGTCGACGATGGAGAGCGTCCCCTGGCCCAGTTCGTTGTCGAAACTGAACGGCTCGGGTGCGTGGTGGTGGTCACTCCATCCGTGCGGCTGCGGGTGGTCAAGCGCGCCACTCGGGTTGGGATGCGGGTGGTCGTGCCCGCCGTGGGAGTCGGCAGTCTCCCGCGCTTCGATAGCCGCCGAAAGATCAGCGGACTCGAACCGCACATTGACGACGCTCATGGCCGGCATGTGGGCAAAGAGCTCGGAGCGAAGCTGCGCCGCGATCGCCTGGGCCTCGACAAGCGAGAGCTTGGGATCCACCTCGATGGCGATTTCGGTATGGAGCTTGTGGCCGTGCCAGCGCGCCTTGACGTCAGGGAGCGAGACAATGCCCGGCACATGCTCGGCCGCGTGCCGGATCTCCTCGATCGTGCCCGGTTCAAGTCCGTCAAGCATGCGGGTGAACACCGACTTTGCCGACTGCCAGACAATGCCGAAGATGGCGAACGTGATGAGCAGGCCCACGATAGGGTCGGCCAGCGGGAAGCCCATCCCGACGCCGATTGCCCCGGCAACCACAGCGAGGCTGGTCAGCCCGTCCGTCCGGGCATGGTAGCCGTCGGCGATCAGGGCTGCGCTGTTGATTTCGCGTCCGACGCGGATGCGGAACACGGCTACCGCTTCGTTTCCGACGAAGCCGACGACGCCGGCGATCGCCACCCACACGATATTGGTGATCGGCATCGGCTCAACCAGCCGGTGGATGGCCTCGTAACCGGCGAAGACCGCACTGAACAGGATGATGAGGACGATTAGAACTCCGGCGATATCCTCGACCTTGCCGTAGCCATAGTTGAACGTTGCATTGGGTTTGCGCCGCGCCAGGACGAAGGCTACCCAGAGGGGGATGGCGGTGGCGGCGTCGCCGATATTGTGCACCGTGTCGGCGAGCAGCGCGACGCTGCCCGAGACCGCCACTACGGCGAGCTGCAATACCGCGGTTATCGCAAGGATAACAAAAGACCATTTGATTGCCCAGATGCCGCGGCCAGTGGTGGCTATGGTGGCATCCATCACGCCATGCGTGTGACCGTGTCCGCCGTCCTCGCCGTGGCCATGGCCGTGGGCGCCATGCCCACCATACCCGGCTCCGCCAAAGCCGAACCATTTCAAAACCTTGTTCATGGCTGTCCCTAAAGGTATTTCGCGAGTTGCTTAAACTCGCTGACAGTTGATCCCGCGCTGTGCCCGTGGCCCACTTCATCCATGAGACAGTGCTCGATGTGATCTTGGATCAGCTCGCGCTTGGCATTGGTGATAGCGCTCTCGACCGCAAAAAGTTGTTGAGCGAGGTCGACGCACGGCCGCTCGGCCTCAATCATCGAAATGACCGAAGCCAGATGCCCATGGGCGCGTTTGAGGCGCTTGATAATGTCCGGATGTGAGCTGTGTCCCATGACTCCTATCCTATCCTAGGGGACAGGATAGACAAGGGCGACTTTGCCGCAGCCTGCGGCCTGCCAGTGGCGCTCGGTTAAGCTCGTTGCATTTTCGCGGTTATGAGCTCTGCCGATCCGCCACCTGAGGGGCAATCTCAGCCGACGCCTCATCAGGGATCGGAAATAGCCAGCAGAGGTTGGTCGCATGGGGTGCGCGTCCCAGGAACCGCTGCTGTTCGGTCTTTAGGAATTTCCGCATGGCAGGTAGCAGCCAACAGTGTGTCGATTGAGCGCCGCCCCGGCGCTTCAACCGAAAGCCGACCTCTACGCTGTACCCAATTTGAGGGGAGACCACCAATGGCCGTGCCGAATGTCCGTCATGCTAGGAACCCCAACCGCAAATGCATCAGCCAACGGCAGCGAGCTGCGGCACGCAGTAAATCGCATGAAGCGTTGTCAAGACACGGGTAACCGGCTCTGAAGCTAGCCGATAGTAGATGGTTTGGCCCTCCCGGCGCGTTTTCACCAGACCAAGCGCCCGCAACTTCGAAAGATGTTGCGACAGCGGCGACTGCTCGAGCCCGACGATCCTGGAGAGTTCACTGACGCTGCGCTCTTGTTCCAACAGATTGCACAGGATCAAAAGTCGTTTTGGGTTCGCCATGGCCGTGAGCAGCTGCGCCGCTTCTTCGGCCCGAGGTTCAAGGTCAGTGATGTTCATGTTGCAACTTTGATCCGCTTTCACCGTTGACACATTAGAATATTCGAATATATGAAGCAACGTAATTCGTCGGCGATCAGCCGAACCGCATAAACTTCATATCTCAAGATAGGTCCATGATCACCACATTCACACCCGTTGAGGCGCTGCTTGGCGGCTCCCTGATTGGAATTGCCGCTGTTGCGCTTATGGCTGTCCATGGCCGCGTCGCTGGAATGACCGGCATTCTCACCGGCGCGATCTTGCCTAAGGGCGACTGGGACTGGCGCGTAGCCTTCCTGGTCGGCGCGATCGCTGCGCCAGGTGTCATCACGCTGTTGACCGGCGTTGCGCTTCCGCTGCAGGCCGATCTTCCGTCCTGGGCCATCATCCTTGGCGGGCTTCTGGTGGGCATTGGGGTCACCTTCGGGGGCGGGTGCACCTCGGGACATGGCGTCTGCGGCATCGCCCGTCTGTCGAGGCGCTCCACCGTTGCCACGGCGACCTTCATGGCGGCCACCTTGGTCACCGTCTTCGTCATTCGCCACGTGCTGGGAGGCTTTTGATGCGCCGCGTCCTCTCCGCTTTGGCCATCGGACTGGTGTTCGGCGTCGGCATTGTCGTTTCCGGCATGGCCAACCCAGCCAAGGTCCTGAACTTCTTCGACGTCTTCGGCACCTGGGACCCCAGTCTGGCACTGGTGATGGCGTCGGCCCTCGCCGTGACTTTTCTTGGCTACAAAGTCGTTTTGCAGCGGCCCGCACCGGTCCTGGAGCGCACGTTCCACTTGCCCGCGAAGCGCCAGCTCGACCTGCCGTTGATCGGCGGCTCCGCACTTTTCGGCATCGGTTGGGGCATTGCTGGCTTCTGCCCTGGCGGCGCCATACCGGCGCTCGGGTCGGGACAGTCCAGCCCGATTACCTTCGTCGGCGCGATGATCGTCGGCATTCTCTTGGTCAATGGCTTGGGGGCCCTATCTGCTCGCCGCCGAGCGCTGGCCTGATTTTTGAACCGAAAGGAGATTTCCATGTACACCCAACCCATTCCCTTCGAACCCGAATTGACGGTGAAGCCGGAAGTCGTCGCCTTTTTCGACGAGCCGACCAACACCATCAGCTACATCGTCAAAGACCCGAATTCGGACGCCTGCGCCGTCATCGACTCGGTCATGGACTTCGACTACGCCTCCGGCAACATCGCCTATGATGGCGCCGACAGGATCATCCTGCACATCCAAGAACACGGCTGGGTGCTGCAATGGCTGATCGAGACGCATGTTCATGCTGACCATTTGTCCGCTGCGCCCTACATCCAGTCCAAACTGGGCGGCAAGCTCGGGATCGGTGATCAGATCTGCGTGGTGCAGGACACCTTCGGCAAGATTTTCAATGAAGGCACCGAGTTCCAGCGGGACGGGTCGCAATTCGACCGGCTGTTCAAGGATGGAGATAGCTACCGGATCGGCACGCTGACTGCCCATACCCTGTTGACGCCAGGCCACACGCCGGCGGACATGGTGCATGTGATCGGCAACGCTGCCTTCGTTGGCGACACCCTGTTCATGCCCGATGGCGGTTCTGCACGGGCCGACTTCCCAGGCGGCGATGCCCGCACGCTCTACCAATCCATCCAGCGCCTGCTGACTCTGCCGGGCGAAATGCGGCTCTTCATGTGCCACGACTATGGACCCAACGGCCGTGACATCCGGTGGGAATCGACCGTCGCCGAGCAACGCCACCACAACATCCACGTTGGACACGGCACCTCCGAAGACGACTTCGTGAAGATGCGAGAGAACCGCGACAAGACGCTGTCCATGCCCAATCTCATCATCCCGTCCCTGCAGGTCAACATGCGGGCCGGGCAACTGCCGCCCGCCGGGGATGACGGCAAGACCTACCTCAAAGTGCCCATCAATGGGCTGAACACCTCCAAGGAGTAATCCCATATGGCAATTCAGAAAATCGACGAGCATTTCGCCCAGAGCCCCCAAATCCGGCCAGATGATGTCAGCCTCATCGCGGAGGCCGGCTACAGGGCTATCATCTGCGCCCGCCCGGATGGCGAGGACGCGGGGCAACCCTCTTTTGCCGAGATCGCCGAGGTAGCGGAGCGGTTTGGGCTCAAGGCGTACCACATCCCGGTCTCGGGTCAGCTGACCGAAAGCCATCTCATCCGCTTTGAGCAGGCTCGCGCCGAAACCGATGGTCCGATCCTCGGCTACTGCCGTTCGGGCGGCCGCGCCGGCAGCCTCTACGCTGCCTCACTCTGACTGAAAGGACGACGATGTTCCTGGAACCCCTTCAATACCTGCTGGGCGCATTTTCCGGCAGCCTGGTGGGCTTTTCCCTCGGCCTATTCGGCGGCGGCGGCTCCATCCTGGCCGTGCCGCTGATGGTCTATGTTGTTGGGGTTCCGGTCGCGCACGTGGCCATCGGCACCAGCGCCTTCGCGGTGGCGGCCAATGCTGCCATGAACCTGGTGACACATGCCCGCAAAGGCAACGTGATCTGGCGCTGTGCTCTGATGTACACGGCGGCGGGCATCGCCGGAGCCTTCGCAGGTTCCACCCTCGGCAAGGCCATGGATGGGGATAAGCTTCTGTTCCTATTTGCCATCCTCATGCTGGTCGTGGGCGTGCTGATGTTCAAGGGACGCGGTAATCCGGGCATCGATGGCGCAACATGCAATCGGGAAAAGGCGCCGAAGGTCCTCGGCTATGGCGGGCTCACTGGCGCTTTTTCCGGCTTCTTCGGCATCGGCGGTGGGTTCCTGATCGTTCCCGGACTGGTTGCCTCCACTGGCATGCCGATCCTCAATGCCATTGGCTCCTCGCTGGTCGCCGTCACTGCCTTCGGGCTCACGACTGCCCTCAGCTACGCCTTCTCTGGGCTGGTCGACTGGCCTCTGGCCGCGGTGTTCATCGGCGGCGGGTTTGTCGGCGGGTTGTTGGGCGCTCGGCTCGCCGGGGTGCTGGCCCGCCAGAAGGGACTGCTGAACATCGCCTTCGCCGGTCTGATCGTGGTCGTCGCAGTCTATATGGCCGCTCAGACCGTTACCGCATTCATCTGACAAGGAGAACGAGTATGTACACCTTCGACAAGCAGCTCAACACAACGTTCGAGGCAGCGGTGACCCGCACAAGGGAAGTGCTTGCCGCCCATGGCTTCGGCGTCCTCACCGAAATCGATGTGCAAAAAACCATGAAGGCCAAGCTTGAGGTGGATATGCCAGGCTACGTGATTTTGGGCGCCTGCAACCCCAAGATGGCCTATGAGGCTCTTAAATTGGAACCCCGCGTTGGCGCCATGCTCCCGTGCAATGTGATCGTGCGGGAGTTGGACGGCGGCAGCGTCGAAGTCAGCGCCATCGACCCCGTCGCGTCCATGACTGCAATCGACAATGATGCCCTTCACGCGGTCGCAGGCACTGTCCGAACCATGCTGTCGGACGTTATCCAGGCGCTTTGACATCCGCATTCGAGGAAGGCCGGGGCGACCCGGCCTTCCGTTGCATCGTCTATTGCACGACCACTATCGGGGCTCCCCATCTGACCCGGCCGTAAAGGTCGATGACATCCTGGAAGAGCAGTCGAACGCATCCACTGGAAACCGCCTGACCGATTGATCGGGCATCCATGTTCCCGTGCAGGCGATAGAGCGTGTCCCGATTTCCCTGGTGGATGTAGAGCGCCCGCGGCCCCAAGGGGTTCTCAAGGGCAGGTTCCATTCCATGGCGGTACGGCTCGAGTTCTGGTTGCCGGTCGATCATCTCAGACGGAGGCGTCCAGGTCGGCCATTCCCGCCCATAGGCAACATGACCGCGGCCTTCCCAGGCGAAGCCGTCACGACCGATGCCGACACCGTAGCGCATCGCCCGCCCATCCTCCATAGTCCAGTATAAAAGCCGACTGGGCGTATCGACAACTACGGTGCCGGGCTTCTCGCCGGTGGTGTTGGTGACCTCCTGCCGCCAGTAAATCGGATCGATCAGATGGATATCGGCTGCAGGAATTGGAAAACGTTCGTTGGGGAGAGCCGCATACATAGCGCGGTATTCCGGAGGTATGGCTGGTGACGGCGGGGTGACAGGCACTTTGGGAGTAGTGGTCGCACAACCGGCAAGCGCCAAAACGGCAAGGCTCGAAGCGCCCAGCATCATGTGCCGGCGCGAAATTGTATGTGAATGCATGTGTTCCAGAGCAGCCGACAGGCTGCCTCTCAAAGGATCAGGACAAGGGACTGAGCCGGCTTCAGTATGCCGGCGTACCTAAACGCTTTGCGGAGGTCGGAAACGCCCGCCGTTCGTCAGGGAGAGACTGCCGTTCCGTGCCGGGAAAGAAAATTCCGCGAATTGCTGCTCGAACATGCACTCCGCTGCCAATGGCATCACAGCAGCCAACTGCTGGCATGAAACGGCTTTGCCGTTAATCTTCTTCGAACAAGGCTTGTAGGCCAAAGCACTCTCGCCGGCTGCGTCTGCTTCAACGCACAGCTCCTGGTTTTCCACCGTCCAAAAATTTCCGGTTGCGGCGGCTGCGGCCATCGTCGGACTCGACATGGAAGCCAATCCGAACAGCACAACAATAAGCAGCCAAAACCTATTCATGAGTATCTTCTAATGCATGATGGTAAGGGATGCGAGGTGTCGCAAGCGAAAGTGTGCGTGCGTTGCATCTGTATCACGGTTCTTATTTAGGTGGTCCGTTTGGAGCAAGTGTGCCTCCCAAAACGGACAGGCTGTTTCCGCCTGCTGAACAGTCAGAATGCGTCAAAATCGGCCGTCCAGCGAGCGGGGCCATGTCCCAAAGCTCCGAGCTTGGCGCGTACTTCAGGATGGAGGTAAGCCCTGTAGCGTACCTCCGAGCACCTGTTCGTGCAGATCGAAAGCGGGCTAGCTAGCGGACCTGGTCGATCGAGACCTCGAAGTCGCGGCTGTTCACGTCGGTGCGGCGCTGGCCGAGGTAGTAGGTCGCTTCGCGTTTGGGCGTGACTGCTTCAGAGCAGTCGCCGATCTGGCTGGCGGCGGGCATCCCGTTATTGATCGCGTTCGCATGGTTGCTGACGCCGGCGCCAGCCGAGCATGCCCGGCGCGTTTGCCGCCTATGGTTTGTGTCTACATTGTCGCGTCATTGCTTAGGCTGTGGCTGGTGGCACGGCCCGGGGCCGTAGGGACCTTTTGGGGGTGCCCTGCACTGGTCGCCGCCGCCATCATACTTTTCGCGCCGCGCGGCTAATGTCCACCTGGCACTACTCTGAGACCTAAGATCCATCGTTTGAAAGTCCGCTATTGCCTCCCTGCCGCCCAGAGCTGCCTGTCCGCTTGCGTGACCCCAATCCGGCCATACGCGCTCCAGTTATAGAATCCTGATAGCTGCCATTTGTACGAGCCCCGATTTCCTGGCCGCGCCCCATGGATGTCGAAAGTGCGCCGGTGTGGAACGGCCTCAAGAAAGCTGCCTGTCTCCTATCCACCCCTAAATGACCGATTGAACCCGCCACCCCATTTCGGACGTTCGGAGTTAGCTAAGAGGTGCCCGGAAGCTGTCATTGGTTGCATTCGCAACCTAGCATCCTTGGCCCTAATTCAGGTTGCCGTCAGATAGCGTTCGCCGTTGGAGTGAACAGCCCATGCGCAGTCTGTCGCTAATCTTTCCGCGCCGACACCCCAACCAATAGGTTACGCTCGCGCTGGTCCTCGTTGCGCTGTCTGTTGCCGGCTTTGCCGCTGTTCATAAGCTTAGGCCGTCACCCTCCAGCCACGGGCTCGGCAACGTGTCCGATTTCGTCGCCATCACCAAAGACGTTCATATCCTGGAGCATTCCGGAGCGCTGTGCTTGTGGCCGTGCACCAACGGTCGAAAGATATTAGCCGAGTGCTGGGACACGTTTTGTTTTTCCGCTCAGAGCTGCCCCAAAAGACAGGCTGGCGGGAAATCGACCGATAACCGCTTGCATGAGCTTTGCGCCGCTGGATGAGGCTGCAACGCTCGACAGGATTGCCGCTAGCTGTATGCGCATCTCAAACTGGTTGCGCCATGCGGCCCCATAGGACTTTCCAGCAGCCGTCCGTGCGCTAATGCCCCAATGTTCATGCCGTTCAAGTTGTGCCGCCAGTATCCATCCAGATTGCAATGCCATGGCGATACCCTCGGCAATTATCGGATGGGATTCCCCAGCAATATTGCCCACTCGAAATACGTCGTTATCGTAGGCAGCGCGGATACCGGGCCGTATCGGACCGGCCGCCAGCCAGGGTCCTGCGAGTTCTGCTCCATGCAGGGCTTCGGCCACGCCCGGGCACGACCTGAGAATGTGGTTGTAGGTCGCTTCTGCAGCGCTGATGTTGGGGCTGGCCTGGCGTGCCAGAGCGAGAGCATCGCGGCGCATGCAAAATGACAGCGACAAGCGGTCGTGGTCGGCCCAGACCATTCCGCCATAACCGCCGGGAAAAGCAATCAGCGGCATAAGATCAGAGGCTAATCTCCCACCCAGAAAATGGGCCTTAAAGCCCAGGAAGTCATGCGGACGATTGATTTTGGCAAGATTGGTCGAAAGCTTGCCTGGTTCCCATGATCCGTGAGCCGCCACGATGACGGGCGCATCGAGCTGACCCTTTGCAGCTCCCGACTCAATTGCAACAACGGAACGCTCTTTGCCCCTGACAAGGCCTGTTGCTCGCCAGGGTTGAAAGACCGACACCCCGGCCGCGATTGCAGCATCCAATAAGAGCTCGTCCAGAATGTCCCGACCGAGCGCGCGACCAAAGGTTGCCCCTTGGCCCTTTGGCATCGGCGCCTCGACGGGGTGGCCGGAAGCGAATAACGCGACGCGCCTGACTTCGGGACCGGCTTGGTTGCGAAACTGTGCTCCGACCCCCAATCGGTCAAGGAGATCGACATTGGTGGCGGAAGTGAATTCACCGCAAACCTTGCGGCGTGGAAACTCGCTGCGTTCGATAATCGCCACCGATCGACCTTGCCTGGCCAGAGCGATGGCAGTTGCGGTGCCGGCGGGTCCAGCACCAATGATGATAGCATCGAATTGGGTGTTCATCGATCTGCTGCTCGCGCCGCGAAAGCATGAGTGAACGGGCCGACGCGGCGCTCGTCGAGGTTCATAGCCGATTGCCGTGGCCAAAGGCGGGACAGCTCCCTGCCAGAAAAGCCGGCGCGTACGCTGGCAGCCGAGTCATGCAACGTGACGTCATTGGCGCCGATCGCCCTCAACCACCCAGTACTCCACAACGCCAAACCGCTGCGTCGGGGCTCCGTTGCCAGGAAGCAGGGCGTTACCCCCGACGTCGCGGCCAAAAGATTCCGTAACTGCAGTTCTGTGAAGTGATGCAGAAAAAGATTGGTGGTAACAGCATCAAAACGGCCATCTTGAGGTTTATCGATCCAGTCGAAGACGTCAGCGACAACGGGTTTGACCCGCCAACCCAGTAAATCGAAGTCGGCACGGACCTTTGGCGTCATGAGGTCGGCTTGATCCAGAGTGACCAGCTCAACGTTGGACCAACCTTTCCCAAGCCTGCGGGCGACCGAAAGCATGAACCGGCCATCGCCGGCGCCCAACTCCAAAATGCGCAGGGGTTTGCGTTCGAGGTTGGTCCGCATCAGCCTTGTCATGATCGCGCTTTGAAACATGACCGCATTGACGCGGACCAGATCGCTCCGGGACGCAATTGCGCGTGGATCGTTGGCAGGAAGGGTATCGAGCAGTTCCGACTCTATGACCCTTTGGGACGCTGGACGGGCCATCAATTTGCGGTCCCGACTGCATGGAACATCATTGTCTCCGCTGTCAAACCGGGGCCGAAAGCCATCGCACAGCCGACGTCTCCGGGAGCGTGATTTGCCAGCATGCGTTCGAGCACAAACATTACCGTGGCTGAAGACATATTGCCATTCTCGCGCAAGACGGTACGCGATGGAATAAGCGCATTTGGAGGCAGGTCGAGCGATCGCTCGACAGCGTCGAGGACCGATTTGCCGCCCGGATGCACCGCCCACAGGTCGACATCGGCAACGCTCTTATCTCCCAGAATGGTGCCAATACCCGCATTGAGTGTGTCGTGGATCGCGGACGGAACCTGACCGGATAACACCATGTCGAAGCCATCGTCCCGCACGCTCCAGGTCATCAATTCACGGCTGTCTGCCGCAATGATCGCGCGGAAACTATCGAGGCTAAAACCCTTCTTCTCTGCGCTAACGATCGATGCGGCGCAGCCATCGCCCCAAAGGCAAAATGACAGCAGTTTTTCGAGGTCCGTGGTTTCCTTGAGATGCAGGGTGCACAGCTCGATATTGACTATCAGAACGCGGGCCTCCGGCTCCGAGCGGACAATATGGCGTGCCTGCTTGAGTGCGTTAATGGCTGCATAGCAGCCCATGAAGCCAATGATGGTTCGCTCGATCGAGCTTGAGAGACCGCACAGTGCGATGACTTCGAGATCAAGGCCGGGGGCCGAGAAGCCAGTACAGGTTGTAACGATTATGTGGGAGATGCGGCTTCGGTCTTCTCCATCAAGAACTTTTTCTACGGCCTGACGGGCCAGTTCAGGAGCGCTGGCGGCAAACATGTCCATTCGTTTGGCAGTGCCAGGAAAGCTACCCCGAGCAAAAATCCCAGCGACGTCCGCGCTGCCACCCTCTGGATCGTTGGCTGGCTGGAAGCAGGAGAACCTATGCTCAATACCGCCCTTATCGGACATACGGTTGAACACCGCCCGGCGCCGTGGATCGTTGCTGAGTTGGGAGCTGGCGAACCCTAGAAAGAATTGGTGGACGTCATTTGACGGCACCGCGGTTGCGACGCGGTTCAGAAAGGCCTGAGCAGACATGAGTAGTCCTTAAAAGGGCCGAAATCGGCCAGTGTTTGTCATGACGCTGCGATATGACTGCGATGCCAAGGCATCGCAGGAGAAGAGAGAGCTGGTTACCGGGCAGGGACCAGCATGCGGCGCAACGTGCCGTCGCGCTTGATGAACTGGTGGAACAGCGCTGCGAGAACGTGGATGGCAATCAGGACGATGAATACCGGCTTGCCAAGCTTGTGAATGTCGCCGAACGAGTCGGACACGTAGACGGTCAGCAGGCCCAGCACCGGCATCGCGAACAGCATCAGGTAAAAAGCCCAGTGCACCAACTTGGCAGCCCAGTCCATCCAGGTCGGGGTGGCAACCGGGCGCGGCGGAACGCCGTGGGCAAGCCGCACGCCTAGCCTCACCAGAACAAGAAGTAGAATCGCAATACCGAACCAGTAATGGCCGATGCTGACGGCAAAATCGACGCTTGAAGGAGTGGCGCCTTCTTCTGCTGCATCGCGGACATTGGTCATGCCCTCGCCAAAGATGAGTTGGAACGCAACGAGCGCCGCGATCAGCCAATGTAGGGAAATCTGAAGTGTCGAATAGCCAGTGGCCTGTTGTTCGTTCATCGAAAACCTCACAGTGGCGTGCGCGACAAGGTTGTCCGCAACCGGCCAACATAACACGTTTCTCTGTCCTACCGGCCAAACCTGACGCCAAGCTGAAGGCTACTCAAACTTGCCGATCGGCAGTTCGAGCAGTTCATCGCCTTGACGAAGGATAAACAGGGCATCGAGGCCGTTGGCTTCGGCCAATACCGGTCCTTCGTTTTCACCGGCGACGAACAAGGCCGTCGCCCAAGCGTCGGCCAGCATGGCGCTAGCGGCCAGCACACTTACGGAGGCCAGAGAATTGTCCAGCGGTCTTTCGGTGCGCGGGTCCATGGTGTGCGAGAAGCGTCTCCCACGATAATCGAGCGAGTGGCGATAGTCGCCCGACGTGGCGATGGCGACATCATGCAGCGAGATTGCTGCTATGGGCGCCCGGTCCGTCCTGTCGGGCCGCTCGATGGCGACTTGCCATACCGCGCCGTCAAGTCTGCTCCCCCGGGCTCGGAGCTCTCCATCGATCGAGACCAGGTAGTCGCGAATGCCGGAGGCGTCGAGGCACCTGGCCAGTTGATCAACCCCAAATCCTTTGGCGATTCCGCAAAGGTCGAGCTGCATGGGCGCATGCCGCCTCATCCGGATGTTGCGGCGATCAAGCTCAAGCCCTTCGCCCGCGGAAGCCTGCCGGGTATGCGATAGAGCTGCAATCGCCGCGGCATCGGGCACCGAACGCTCGGGGCCAAAGCCCCAGGCGTTGACGACGTTGCCCAGGCCGATGTCGAAGGCACCATTCGAGCGACGCCCGATCTCGAGGCCGGTCTCGACGACTTCAAGCAGATCTGCGGCAACGGCAACCCATGTGCCGGCCGGGGCCGAGTTGAACTGGGAGACATCGGAGGCAGGTTGCCAGTTTGACATCTGCCGGTCGACTGCATCGGCGGCGGACTGCAGTGCGCGCTGGATGAGAAAGAGATCGATATCTGCCGGAGCTACGAAAACCGCGGAGTATCGTGTCCCCATGGTCAGGCCATTCAACGCGTGACGCACGTTACCTGGCGTCAAACTTGTAACCCCAGGATCGGTCCATGTATCCATGACTCTAGTAGACATCTTCGAGATACCTTCCCGTGCTTTTAAGACTTTGAGCGCTTTCTCCGAGTGGAGCGAGGATATCGTCGAGCGCGGTGCGCACGCCGCCGGCCATGTCCCGGCCACCGCAGACCATGATGCGGGCGCCGTGGGCAACGAGGTCGCGGATCGCGTCTACATCATCGCGCAGACTCTGCTGCACATATCGACCACCAACCGTCCGGGAAAAGGCGGGCTCGAAGCGCGCCAGCCGGGCATCGCCAAGACATTGCGCCATGTCGACCGCGTAGAGGAAATCGGATCGCGGATCCCGTCCGCCCCAATAGAGGTGGACCGGACGATGGTGCCGATTGTGACGGATGAAGCCGGCCAGCGGCGCGATACCCGTGCCTGCGCCGATCATGATGAGTGGCGAGCGGCCACGTCCGGGGCGGAAATCGGGGTTGGATTTGACGAAGGCGTCGATGTTCTCGCCCGGCGTCAGAGCATGCAGAAACTCCGAACACAGGCCGCCTGTCTGCTTGCGCACGCAAATCTCGAGCATACCATCGCGACTGGCGCTGGCTAGCGAATAGTATCGCGGGATGGGGCTGCCTGGCGGGACAATGCCGACGAGATCGCCGACCTCGAAACGCGGCAGGCGGCTGCCAAGGCCGAGCAATTTGCCCAGGCCGGTGCGCTTTGCCCCTGGCATGGCAAAGCGCAAGACGCTGGTCGGTGCCTGGACTTCGACGCCGTAGTCGTCGCGATCGATCAGTTCGAGCCTGGTCGTCCGCGGCAGGCGTGGCGTGTGAACTAGATGCAGCACTGTGCCCAGCCGCGTGCCGGTTTCGACGCCCCATTGCGCAAAGGACTGCGACGACTGCCGGTCGATCGTGCATGATGACTGAATTTGGTCCATCCCCGTGGCCAGGAGCGCTGCACCGACCTCGTCTGCGAACTGGCAGAAATGGGCGAAGCTGCGATCGCCAAAGCCCAGGACGGCAAAAGCGAGATCCGGCCTCGGCTTGAACCGTTCCAGCCGCGACAGGAACCGGCTGGCGCTTTGTGGCGCTGCACCATCACCATAGGTCGCGGTCAGCACGAACATGCGGCGGGCTTTGCCATAGTGCCGGGCAAGGCTGTTCATCGGCGCGGTATGGACGCGGTGGCCGGCAAGGGTCAGCGCATCGTGCAGAACCGTGGCAAATCCCCAGGTCGAATTGCCCTCGCTGCCGACCAGAATGATGGTGTCAGCGGCGCCGCCCGCAACATTGTGCTTGAGCCGCGGCTGGTTGTGTCGGCGCGACCACCAGATCAGCGCGCCGCTGACGCTCATTACCGGCACGGCAAGCGCTGCCAGCCCCAGCACCAGGCCGAGCCACGCGATGCCCTGACCGGTATGCAGTGTGTAAAAGGCTTCATAGACAGTCTGGCCGAAGCTATTGGGGACGAATCCCAACATGGCTCCGCTCGCCTGATCGACGAAACCTTGGCCGGCATTGGTGGTGATGGCAAACACGTCGGTGGGATCGCCGGGTGCCGGGAAGACCAGTTCGCGCAGTTGCGCCAACGGCAGCGCCTGCAGCGCAGCGAGGCCCGAAATCGGCGCCGGAGCGCCGCCATCGGCAGTTGTGGGGAATGGGATGAAGCTGTCCTGCCCGGTTGACAAAAGGCCGATGCTGACGAGCGACATATAGGCGCCGGTGAAAGCGCTGAGCAGCAGCGCGACCAGCACGATGCGGCCGATGTCGACATGCAGGCGCTGCTGGAAGGTGCCCTTGGCGGCACCGAATACCCGGGACCAGCCGCCCAGGCGATTGACGAGCAGTAATCCACCCGAAATCGACAGCACCAGCATGGAGAGGGCGGCAAGCCCGGCGACGACATGCCCGCCTTGGCCAAGCAACAGCGAGCGATGCATTTCGGTCATGAAGGCAAAGACCGGCGAGGTCTCATAAGGCCCCAAGGCGGCGCCCGACGAGGGATCGATGCGCGTCGCAAGCTGTCCCGCCGCACCATCGGCATAGGCGATGACGGCGCCCGAGGCCTGCTTGACGATCCGCGAAACGTCGGGGAGCCCGTGCACAACCGCATCCGACAATGCCGCCACGTCGAGTTGCGTCCCCGCAGTACCCACCTGCCACTGGGCAATCGCCGGCTGGAGTGACAGGAAGGCGCCGCTGAGAGCCATGAACATCACGAGCAGACCCGCCAAGAGGCCGGGAAGGGAGTGGATACGACGCAGCATGGCCCGAACTCCGAACGCTAGAAGTTCACGGTGAGGCTTTGCACATAGCCGGTACCGGTAGCCACGACGCCGGAGCTGGCCTGGGCCAGTGGCATGACGACGTCGTTGGCGTATTCGCCGCCGTTTTCGACGGCACTGTCGACGTGGATCTGGTAGCCGGCGTCGATCATAGAGTCCGCGAGGCTGGCGTGGACGGTCAGCGTCTGTCCGGCACCGACGCTAGCCCCGGAAATGCCGTCGATATTGCCTCCTACGCTGGATATGCCACGTACCCAGTTGCGCAGATGGCGATAGTAGCGCTGGTTTTGTCCGGCAACCCAAAGCGTCGAGTCATAGCTTCCATCGGGCTTGGTCACATAAATCGCCAAGAACGTATTGGGTCCGCGATAGGCGGCGATCTGCGCCTCAATGGTCAGGTCCTTGGCATAAGCGAGGCCTGGCATTGCCAGCGCGGTGGCGAGAACGAGGGCTGCAGCTATCTTCTTCATGCTCGGGATCCCAGTCGGGTTATCGACGCGGTCCATAAACAAGAGCAAGCTGACAGCAGCCTGAATTCAGACCACTATCGCGTTCAGCTTGGCGTCAGCTGCGGCGGCTAATACGTCGTTCGACAAGAGGGGCCGTCATGCGGGTATTACTGATCGAGGACGACCACGTGCTCGGGGCCGCCATCCGCGACCACATCGCTTCGAACGGGCATGGGGTCGACTGGATGCAGCGTCTAGATGATGCCCGGCTGGCATTGTCCACCATGAGCTACGAACTGGTTCTGCTTGACTTGAACCTGCCCGATGGGCGGGGGCTGGATCTGCTGCGCGAGTTGCGTGCAGCACACAATCCGGTGCCTGTCATCATAGCGACGGCACAGGACCAGGTGGCAATTCGGATCGAGGGTCTGAACTCGGGTGCTGATGACTACCTGATCAAGCCTTTCGATCTCAGCGAGATGAGCGCTCGGGTGGCGGCCGTGGCGCGTCGCTCGTCTGCCAGCCCACTTCCGGTAGTGACCATCGGGACGATAGCCGTGGATATCGCACGCAAGGTTGCGACGGTCGGCGGCAAGTCCGTCGTGCTGACCGCCCGCGAATGGGTCGTGCTCGAGCGCCTGCTCAGCCATCGCGGCGCCATCGTCACCAAAGGCGACATCGAAGATTCACTTTATGCCTTCGGCGCCGAAGTCGAAAGCAATGCCGTAGAGGTCTATGTCAGCCGATTGCGCAAGAAGCTGGGCCGCGAGTTCATCAGCACGGCCCGCGGCCTCGGCTATCAGGTCGCAAGCTAGGCATGGCAAGCTTTTCCATTGCGCTGCGACTGTCGCTTGGCCTCGCCATCGGGACCGGCCTGCTGTGGATCGGCGCGGCGTCGATTTCCGCCACCGTCATGCGGCACGAATTGAACGAGGCCTTTGACGAAACCCTGCAGCAAAGCGCCTACCGGCTCCTGCCGCTGGCCATCCATGACGCAGGCGAATTGGAGCAGGATGAGACGCACCAGGTACCCGGTCTCGACCAGCCGGGCGATGAGAACTACTTCACCTATTTTGTTCGCGATCGCGATGGCCGGGTGATTGTGCGCGGCGATAATGCGCCACCCGAACTGGCTACCGTCACGCTGCAGAATGGGTTCTCCGAAATCGACGGTAAGCGGCTGTTTGCCGCGACCGACGAGCGGAGTGGCTTGGGTATCGTGATACTCGAAAGCTCTGACCACCGCGACAAGGCCCTGCTCGAAAGCATAGCCGCTCTGGCGTGGCCGCTGCTGGGGCTGTTGCCGCTAATCGCCTTGGCCATCTGGGTGGCGATCCGAGTGGCGATGCGCCCGGTGGAGCGGCTGCGGCGCGATATCGAGAGGCGGGACGGCCGGAACCTCGCGCCGCTGAGCACGGAGGGGCATCCTATCGAGCTGGCGCCCATTGCTCAGGCGGTTGCCAGCCTGATTGGCCGTTTGAAGACGGCCATGGATGCCGAGCGCAGCTTTGCGGCCAGCAGCGCGCACGAATTGCGGACGCCAATCGCTGGTGCCCTGGCCCAGACGCAGCAGCTGGCGCTCGAACTCGGCCAGGCGCCCGGCCACGAACGGCTCAAAGACATCGAACAGGCCCTGAAGAGCCTTGGCCAGCTGGCGGAAAAGCTGCTGCAGCTGTCGCGGCTGGAGTCCGGGTTCGCGCGCACCGACCAAGTCGTCGATCTGATGCCGGCGCTGGAGCTGGTAGTTCGCGATTTCCGGGCCAGGTCGGCGGTGGGGCTGCGCGTCCACCTGCTCGTCTCGAAAGGGGCAACGCTCCAGGCGCCAATCAATGTGGACGCCTTTGCCATCGCTGTCACTAACCTGGTCCAGAACGCGCTCCTGCACGGGGCCGACGATCACCCGATCACCGTTACCGTCGACAGGCCAAATGTCCTGCGCGTGGCCAATGCCGGGACGATCGTGCCCTGCAATATCCTGCAGACCATCAGCCAGCCCTTTCGTCGGGGTCCAACATCCAGCACCGGATCGGGGCTGGGACTGTCGATCGTCCGGTCAATTATGGAGCAGACCGGAGGAACCATGGCTCTCCATTCACCCGCAACCGGCCAGAAAGATGGTTTCGAGGTTGTCCTGACGCTGTCTCCAACACCGGGACTGACCCTGTGATCCGAGCCTACACCCATGCCGAGCGGCATCAAATCACCCGGATCGGCTGGCTACGCGCTGCGGTCTTGGGCGCCAATGATGGAATTGTCTCCACGGCAAGCCTGATCATCGGAGTCGCAGCGGCTGCGGCAGCACCATCGCAAATTCTGGTCGCCGGCATAGGTCCATGGCGGCGGGCGAATATGTGTCGGTCAGCTCCCAATCCGACACAGAGGCTGCGGACTTGGCACGCGAAGCTCAGGAATTGCGGTACGACCCCAAAGCCGAGCTGCAGGAACTGGCGGCGATCTAAGTGGGACGTGACCTGACCCCAGATCTGGCGCTGCAGCTGGCCGTTCAGCTGACGGAGAAGGACGCGCTCTCAGCTCATGCCAGGGACGAATTGGGCATTTCCGAAATGACAACTGCGCGGCCCATCCAGACCGCATTCACCTCTGCCGCGACATTTTCGGTGGGCGCAGCCTTGCCGTTGGTAATGGTGCTTGTGGTGCCGCGACCATGGCTGATCCAGGCAGTCGCGCTGGCCTCTCTGGCGTTTCTCGCATTGTTGGGCGCGGTAGGCGCAAGGACAGGTGGCGCCGGTATCTTTCGGCCGACCCTCCGCGTGATGTTATGGGGCGCGTTGGCTATGGCGCTCACAGCTGGCATCGGATTGTTATTCGCGATTTCGGGTTGAACCGACCTGTCGGTAGTCGCTAGCCAACTTACCTGGGCGGGAACAAATTTGAGCTTCTAGCCGCCTTGTATCTCAGACACAGTTTGCTCGCACTTGCACAGCGTTAGCGACACTGCGAATGCCAACTGCGGGACATATTACACGCCTCGTCCACATCAGATGGTCCACTAAAACGAGCATATTCACATGCCAGTTCAGACGGAAACGCTTCGGTTAACGACAACATGGCTTGGGTTTATTGCCATGTGCGTCGGTATGTTCATGGCAATCCTCGATGTTTAGGTCGTAGCAACTTCTATCGCTGCGATACAAGGCTCGGTTGGCATAGAGCCTGATCGTATGAGCTGGCTGCAGACGGTTTATCTGATAGCAAAAATCATTGCTATTCCGCTAACGGGCTATCTCACGCGTTTGCTAACAGCACGCTGGCTGTTCGTGATCGCAATTACCTTGTTTTGCGTCGCCTCAATCGGCTGTGCGTCCAGCAACAGTTTCGAGCCTTTGGTGCTGTGGCGGGTGGTGCAGGGCTTTGCCGGCGGACGCTGATACCATCTGTATTTTCAGCGGTATTCGTCTTGTTTCCTGCTGGCAGCCAAGGTCGAGCAACCACAGTAGCCGGATTGCTGGCAGTCCTGGCGCCGACTGTTGGGCCGATCGTAGGTGGTTGGATTACCGAGGCGTTTTCTTGGCATTGGCTATTCCTGATCAATGTTGCCCCGGGCATAGTCGCAGGCATCACCGCTCTGCTATTTCTTCCCAAAGAGAGACCTATTCCGGCGGTCGGTGGTACGCTCGACTTGTTGTCGCTGACCATGCTCGCCATCGCACTTGCGAGCCTGCAAATTGGCCTCAAGGAGGCACCTGATCAAGGCTGGGCGTCGTCGTATGTACTTGGGTTGCTGGCTGTCACGGCCGCCTGTGCATATGGCTTTGCCCGTCGCACTCTGGCATCGAGGAAGCCGATCGTCGATCTTCGGACACTTGGCGACCGGCAGTTCCTTGTCGGTTGCATCTTAAGCTTTGTGCTCGGGGTCGGCCTGAACCGCGCCGGGAATTCCGGAGGCTGTTTGGTATAAGTTATGCGGCCATGGCCGTTTGTTCCAGTGCCGCGTAGAAGTTTGCCTCAGCTTCCGCTGGCGGGATATTGCCGATAGGTTCGAGGAGG
>NZ_LAPV01000126.1 GCF_000971275.1 Devosia psychrophila
TATTTGTTCTATTGTTTTTTTTTTTCTTCATCCGTCGTCTCCCCGTATCTCCACTAGTTCGCTCTTCGGCAGCGTCAGATGTGTATAAGCGCCCGGCCATAGGCCTCATGGCCTTCTCACTTCAAATCGCTCCACCGGAGCGATTTGCCCTGCGGGACAGTTCGAAGTTGCAAACCTTCCATCAAAATGATCGAATCCATTTAAACTGTTTCACCGCTTGGTGATTTGCCAGCCGGAACAGCCGAGCGCTGAATTCCAGGCCCAACCCGCCTGCCCGGAGACCTGATGGGCGCCTACATCCTCCGCCGCCTGCTGCTGATGGTCCCAACAGTGTTCGGCATCATGGCGATTTCCTTTGTTATCACCCAGTTCGCGCCGGGCGGTCCGGTGGAGCAGGCGCTGGCCAATATTTCAGGCCAGAATTCGGCGATGACGGAGCGCATTTCCGGCAGCGAAGGCGGCGACTTCACTGCCCAGCCCGGCCAGCGTGGCGGATCGGGATATCGTGGCAGCCAGGGGCTTTCGCCCGAACTGGTCGAGCGTATCGAAAAGCAGTTCGGCTTCGACAAACCACCGCTCGAACGCTTCGGCATGATGCTGTGGAACTACCTGCGGTTCGATTTCGGCGACAGCTATTATCGCGACGTCTCCGTGATCGACCTCATCCTCGAAAAAATGCCTGTATCGATCTCGCTGGGCCTTTGGATGACGCTGATCGCCTACGGCATCTCGATACCGCTGGGCATCAAAAAGGCCATTTCCGACGGCTCTCGCTTCGATATCTGGACCTCGACCGTGGTCATCATCGGCTATGCCATCCCCGGCTTCCTGATCGCCATCATGCTGATTATCGTGTTTGCCGGCGGCAGCTTCTGGTCGCTATTTCCGCTGCGCGGGCTGACCTCGACGGGCTTTGACAGCTTCCCGTGGTGGCGGCAGGTGCTCGACTATTTCTGGCACCTAACCCTGCCCATCATCGCCATGGGTCTTGGCGCCTTCGCCACCACGACGCTGCTCACCAAGAACTCGTTCATCGACGAGATCGGCAAGCAATATGTCACGACTGCCCGCGCCAAGGGACTGACCGAAAACCAGGTGCTGTATCGCCACGTTTTCCGCAACGCCATGATGCTGATTATCGCCAGCTTCCCCGGCGCCTTTGTCGGCGCGTTCTTTGGCGGCTCGCTGCTTATCGAGACGATATTCTCGCTCGATGGCCTTGGCCTGCTTGGCTTCGTTTCCGTCGCCAATCGCGATTATCCGGTGGTGTTTGCCACGCTGTACATTTTCAGCCTGCTCGGCCTCGTCATCGCCCTGATTTCCGACCTCGCCTATATGTGGGTCGATCCGCGACTGGATTTCGAAAGCCGCGAAGTATGAGCGAGATGGCAGGACAGGCCGCCGTCATCGAGGCGCCGCGCAACAGGTTTCTGACGCCGCTCAACCAACGCCGGCTGGCAAATTTCCGCAAAAATCGCCGGGGGTACTGGTCGCTGTGGATATTTTTGGTGCTGTTTCTCGCCACGCTGGGCTCGGAATTCATCGCCAATGACCGGCCCACCATCGCTTCCTACAAGGGCGAGCTGCTGTTCCCGGCCTTCGTCGATTACCCAGAGGAAAAGTTCGGCGGCTTCTTCGCCATCACCAATTATCGCGACGATTTCATCGCCGACGAGATCAAGGCCAACGGCTGGGCCATCTGGCCGCCGATCCGCTTCAACTACCAGACCGTCGATGGCTTCCTGCCCTATTCGGGCGCCGTCGCGCCAAGCTGGTTGATGTCATTCGAGGACAATTGCGCCCGCTATCCGCTGCAGGCCGCCGACCCCAATTGCCACTGGGGCAATTTCCACTGGCTCGGCACTGACGATCGCGGCCGCGACGTGGTCGCCCGCCTGCTCTACGGCTTCCGCATTTCGGTGCTGTTTGGGCTGACCCTGACTATCATTTCATCGGTGATCGGCGTGGTTGCCGGCGCCGTGCAGGGCTATTTCGGCGGCTGGGTCGACCTGGTGTTCCAGCGCGTCATCGAAATCTGGACCTCGATCCCAGCGCTCTACCTGCTGCTGATCATCTCATCGGTGATCGCGCCCAATTTCTGGGTGCTGCTGGGCATCCTGCTGCTGTTTTCCTGGGTGGCGCTGGTCGGCATCGTGCGCGCCGAATTTCTGCGCGGACGCAATTTCGAATATATCGCCGCCGCCCGTGCGCTCGGCGTTTCCAACGCCACCATCATGTTCCGTCACCTCTTGCCCAACGCCATGGTGGCGACGCTGACCTTCATGCCCTTCATTCTCTCGGGTTCGGTGGTGACGCTGACCTCGCTCGACCTGCTCGGCTTCGGCCTGCCCCCCGGCTCCCCCTCGCTGGGCGAATTGCTGGCCCAGGGCAAGAACAACCTGCAGGCCCCATGGCTCGGCCTGACCGGGTTTTTCACCATCGCCATCATGATGACCCTGCTGGTGTTCATCGGCGAAGCCGTCCGCGACGCGTTCGATCCGCGAAAGTCGATGGCATGACCGCACCCCTGCTCTCCATTCGCGACCTGACCATTGCCTTTGGCACCAACGAGGCGACGCGGCGTATTTCGTTTGATATTGCGCCGGGCGAGACTGTGGCGCTGGTGGGCGAGAGTGGGTCGGGCAAGTCAGTGACGGCGCTGTCGGTGCTCAAGCTGCTGCCGCCTTCGGCCAAGCTGTCCGGGCAAATCCTGTTCAAGGGCAAGGATCTCGTGACGGTTGCCCCGGCTGAACTGCGCGCGGTGCGCGGCAATGACATTTCGATGATTTTTCAGGAGCCGATGAGTTCGCTCAATCCGGTCCACACCATCGAGAGCCAGATCGGTGAGGTGCTGGCGATCCATCGCGGCCTTCGCGCTACGGCGGCGCGCAAGCGAACGCTCGAACTGCTGGATGCGGTGGGTATTCCGGACCCGGCGAGCCGGTTGAGTTCATATCCGCACCAGCTTTCGGGCGGGCAGCGCCAGCGCGTGATGATTGCCATGGCGCTGGCCAATGAGCCGGACTTGCTGATCGCCGACGAGCCGACTACGGCGCTGGATGTGACCGTGCAGGCGCAAATCCTGACCTTGCTGAAGTCGCTGCAGCAGCGGCGCGGCATGGCCATGCTGTTTATCACCCATGACCTTGGCATCGTGAAAAAAATTGCCGACCGGGTCTGCGTCATGACCAATGGCGAGATCGTCGAAAGCGGGCCAGTGGCGACGCTGTTCGCCAATCCGCAGCATGCCTACACCCGCCACCTGCTCGCCGCCGAGCCGCGCGGCACCCCGCCATTGTCCGATCCCACTGCCCCCAGCATCATCGATGTGGCTGACCTCAAGGTGTGGTTCCCGATCAGGCGGGGCCTGCTGCGGCGCACCGTCGGACATATCAAGGCGGTCGATGGCGTCGACCTGTCGATCCGCCGGGGCGAGACGCTGGGAGTGGTGGGGGAGAGCGGTTCGGGCAAGTCGACGCTGGGATATGCCGTATTGCGGCTGATCCCGTCGGATGGGCGCATCGTCGTACTGGGTAACGAGGTGCAGAGCCGTTCCTGGAAAGCCATGCGGCCACTGCGTGCCGATATGCAGATCGTGTTCCAGGACCCCTATGGCTCGCTCAGCCCGCGACTGTCGGTGGACCAGATTATCGGTGAAGGACTATCGGTGCACATGCCGCAGCTCACCGCGTCTGAACGCGATGATCGCGTCGTCAAGGCGCTGGAAGAGGTGGGCCTGCCGCCCGCTGCGCGGTTCCGCTATCCACATGAGTTCTCCGGCGGCCAGCGCCAGCGTATTGCCATCGCGCGGGCCATGGTGCTCGAGCCAAAATTCGTCGTGCTCGACGAGCCGACCTCGGCGCTCGACGTGTCGATCCAGGCGCAGGTGGTGGACCTGCTGCGCGATATCCAGCAGCGGCGCGGGCTGACCTATATGTTTATCAGCCACGACCTCAAGGTGGTGCGGGCACTCGCCAACCAGTTGATCGTGATGCGAAACGGCAAGATCGTCGAGCAAGGCGAAGCATCAGCGATCTTTGCCGCGCCGCAGTCCGACTATACTAAAACGCTGATGGCTGCCGCCTTCAATACCGAAGTGATTGCGCCGCAAAATCTTGATCCGGCGCGCCCTGTCACGCCATGACGTTTGCGCCTAGTCTCCCTCCATCAAACCAATCCGGAGCCGTCCGATGAAACTCGCACCCCTCCTCGCCGCCATGCTGCTTTTCGGCCTCGCCGCACCGGCCATGGCCCAGACGCCGACCGGGCAATGGGTCCACGCCTTTGCCATGGAGGGCCAGCCCAAATACGGTCCCGACTTCACCCATTTCGACTACGTCAATGTGGATGCACCCAAGGGCGGCGTGGTCCGCACGGGCGATCTGGGCGGCTTTGACACCTTCAACCCCATCCTGCCCAAGGGCGAGGCGGCGGGCGGCATCGGCCTGCTCTACGAAACGCTGCTGACGCCATCGCTGGACGAGCAGAGCGTTTATTATGGACATCTGGCCCAGGCGCTGATGATCGCGCCGGACTATGGCGCGGTGACCTTCCGCATGGACCCCGATGCCAAATGGCATGATGGCGAGCCAGTGACCGCCGAGGACGTAGTCTGGACCTTTAACAAGCTGATCGAGGTCAATCCCGACCGCGCCCAGTACTACGTCAATATCACCAAGGCCGAAGTGACCGCGCCGGGCGAGGTGACCTTCACCTTCAACCAGACCGGCAATCGCGAACTACCGCTGATCCTGGGCCAGCTCCAGGTGCTGCCGCAGCATTGGTGGGAGGGCAAGGATGCCGCCGGCAAGCAGCGTAACATTGCTGAATCTACGCTCGAGCCGCCGCTGGGCAGCGGCCCCTATGAGCTCGCCAGCTTCGATGCCGGCCGAACCATCGTCTACAAGCGCGACCCCGACTATTGGGGCATCGATCATCCCACCCAGGTCGGACAGAACAATTTCGACGAATACCGCATCGAGTATTTCCTCGATCTGACTGTGCAATTCGAGGCCTTCAAGGGCGACCAGTTCGACTACTGGAGCGAGAACCAGGCCCGACGCTGGGCCACGGCCTATGACTTCCCCGCCGTCGCCGATAGCCGCGTCATCAAGGAAGAATTCCCGCAGGACTATGCCGGATCGGGCATCATAGTCGGCTTCATCCCCAACCTGCGGCGCGAGAAGTTCCAGGACGCGTTGGTACGCGAGGCGCTCAACTATGCCTTCGACTTCGAGGAGTTGAGCAACACGCTATTCTTTGGCCAGTACCAGCGCATCGACAGCTACTTCTTCGGCCTGCCGTTCAAATCGACCGGCCTGCCCGAGGGGGAGGAGCTAGAAGTGCTCAATTCCGTCAAGGATCTGGTGCCGGCATCGGTGTTCACCGATACCTACACCAACCCCATCAGCGGTGACCCGACCAAGCTGCGCGCCAACCTGCGCACGGCGCTCGGACTGTTCCAGCAGGCTGGCTTCTCCCTCGATGGCAACAAGCTTGTCGATGCCGACGGCACCCAACTGGCTTTCGAAATCCTGCTCAATGGCCCGACCATCGAGCCGGTAGCCGCCAATCTCGTGACCAATCTTGCCCAGATCGGCGTCGCGGTGACGCTGCGCACGGTGGACAGCCCGCAATATATCAACCGGGCGCGCTCGTTTGATTTCGACGTGATCTATTCGGGCTGGGCCCAGTCATGGTCGCCCGGCAATGAACAGCGTTTCTTCTTCGGCTCATCGACCGCCAAGGAACAGGGTTCGCAGAACTATGCCGGCATTGCCGACCCCGGCATCGACGCACTGATCGAGAAGTTGATCGGCGCCGACGATCGCGCGACCCAGGAAGCCGTCGTCAAGGCGCTCGACCGAACCCTGCTGGCGCACCACTACATCGTGCCCAGCTACTCCCTGCGCAACTCGCGCACCGCCCGCTGGGACCGCTTCGGCCGGCCCGAAAACCTGCCTGAGTTCTCCTCGGGCTTCCCAACCATCTGGTGGTATGACGAGGCCAAGGCGGCAAAGACCGGTGGGGCGCAGTAGGGTTTAGGCGTTTCCACCATCGCGGCCAAACAACCCCCACCCTTAATCTCTCCCCACAAGGGGGAGGGAGACGATGAACACTGGCATTGGACCTAGCGCCTCCCTCCCCTGAATGGGGAGGGAATGAGGGTGGGGGGATGAGAGCCACAGCGCGAACAGCGTCTGCGCCAATCCCCCCGCGCCTCAGTAGTCCTTCTCATAAAACACCCCGAGGCTTGAATTTCCGTCTTGCCCCGCCGCGCCTGTGACCTTGAGGTCGCCGGTCACATCGAGGTTGATGGTCACCTTGCTCTGGCCGCCAGCGCCAGCCTGGACGCCGAGATACACGTTGTCCTGGATATAGGTGCCGGCCTGGACGGCGACGTTGCCCTGGTCGTCGGTGACGATATCAAGATCGGCGAGGCCCGCGGCGCCGCGCAGGCTATCGACGAGGCCATTGCCGCCGCCACCCACCAGTTCGGCAGCCGCACCGGCCAGCTTGGCCAATTGCAGCGGCGACAGCTCGCCCATGGAGCGCTTGAAGATCAGCCGGCTTAGCACTTCGTCCTGCGGCAGCATTGGGCTGGAGGTGAAGCTGACGTCGATGTCGGAGGCGCGGCCGGCGACGGTCACGAACACTGTGATGCCTTCGCCTTCGGTGCGGGCAACGAAGTTGAGGAACGGGTCAAGATCGCCAACGAGGGTAACCGTGCCGCTCTCGAAGGTGACGCGCTGACCGAGAATGGCCAGGCGCCCGCGGATCAGCTCGAAGCCGCCGACCGGCTGAACATTATTGACCGGGCCGGTGATCCGCACCGAACCGCCCACTTCAGCATCGAGGCCGCGGCCACGCACGAAAATCTGGTTGGGCGCACTGACATTGATGTCGAGCACGACGCCGGTTGGCCGGGTCTGAGGAATTGGCGCTCCGCTCGCATCATCGATTTTGGCACGCTGCAGCGTCTGCTCGACGGCAGGCGGGGTGCGGATATGCTCGACATCGATCAGCTTGGCCCCGCCACCGAAGTTCTCAGGCACCGTAATATTGGCCTCTTCGACCAGCACATCGCCGCTAAGCAATGGCGACCCCGTGAGATTGCCGGTCAGCGCCAGATTGCCGGACAGGGTGGCGACGAAGATATTGCCATCGGCATAGCGCGCCGAATTCAGCGCCACGCGAATATTGGCCGGCAAGCCGCCGCTGAGACCGACCGAGCCCGAGGCCGAAACCGTGCCGCCGGTGGAGAGCCCCCCCGACAGGCTATCGATGACCAGACTGTCGCCATTGAGACTGGCTGAGCCAGCAAGGCCGGTGATGCGGAGATTGAGCTCCGGATCGACATAGCCGGCACCGCTAGTAGATATGCGGCCGCCAAACTGCGGGCTGGCCAATGAACCGGTGACCCGCGCATCCAGGGTCACGACACCGCTGATCTGACCACCGCGATCGGCGACGAAGCGGTTGCCCAGCGCCAGTGGGGCGGAGCCTTGCAGCGAGAGATTGAGCCCGTTGCCAGCGAGCGGCACGGTGCCCGAACCGCTGATGGTCAGCCCGCCCGAGCCATTGGCGCGCAGCGATGCGAGAGTGACCGCGCCATTGCGGAAGCTGCCGCTGGCCGAGGCCGTCAAGGGCGCAACACCGAACTCGCTGATAGCGGCAGCGTTGACGCCCGCAACCTGCGCCTCAAAACTCACCTGCGGATCGCTGCCGGTACCGGCAATGTTGACCCGGCCATTGAGCGTGCCGGCTAGCCCCAGATCGGGCGCGATGGCATTGGCGATAGACAGCGGCAATGCGTTGACATCGAGCACTATGGAAAGGGTTTCGCCGGCCGAACCGGTGGCGGTGACCGAGCCCGATCCGACATCGAAGCGCACCGCGTCAAGCGCGATATCGGAGCCGGCAACCTGCAAGACAGTCGGCTGCGCCAGTCGTGCCGAGAGCGTGCCCTGCTGCAACTGGGCGCGATCCACGGCAAGGCGATAGCCGTCATCGACGGGCGTGAGCGAACCGGCCACATCCACATCGGTGCCGGTGGCGAGGGCCGCCTGTGCATCGAAGGAGGTGGTGGTGCCGCTCTGGGTGGCCTTGGCTGTCAGCGTGGTGACGTCGACGCCCGCCGCCGACACATTGCTGGCATTGGCCGAGCCGTCGATCACCGGAACGCCGAACAGGTCGCCTATCGTGGCGTTGATATCGGCCGCACCGACCGTGATGTCATTGACCACCAGACCACGCACATCACCGCGCACCGTGGCGCCCTGCTTGCCATCGACCGGCGCCAGATTGACCTCGGCATTAACCGCGCCCTTGGCGTCAAGCAGCGCCAGCGCTGCTGGCACCGAAACGTCGGGCGACACCAGGGTCAGCCCGCCATTGATCATGCCTGTCAGCAATTCGCGGGTCAGCCCGCCGGTGATACGCGTGCCTGCGGCCTGGAAGTCGATATCGGCCAGCGCCTGTTCGCTCGGCGTGACGCTGACACCGACGGCCAAAGTGGCGCGATAGCCATCGAGCGCGGCGGCGCCTGAGATACTACCGTCGAGGCGATCCACCGCATAGCGGCCGTCAAAAGCCACCGTGGCATCGCGCAGGGTCCGACCCGCCAGCCGGCCATCGGCCACTGTGGCATCAAGATTGAGATCGATCAGGTTGTCGGCACCCTTAGCAGTTCCCACCACCTTGAGTGCGCCGCTGGCCTGTTCGGAAAGTAGGGCAAGGTCGCTGAGATCGAGATCGAAGGCGAAGTCGGCCACAGCGCTGGAATAAGTGCCGTCGGCGACGACCTGCAGCTGGTCGTTGCTGACGCGGAAATTGTCGGCCAACAGGCCCGCCTCGGTCCGCGCCACGCGGCCACTCAGCGACACGGCGCCGGCCAGCAACCCATCGGCAACCTCGTCGTTGATCGACAGATTGGTGCCAGTGCCGTCGAGCGCGACATCGAAGCCACCGCTCAGCGGCTGGATCGTGCCATTGATCCGCAAGGCGAGGCCGCCGTCGAGGTCACGCCCGGCAAGGCCCGAGAATGGCGCAATGCTGGCGGTTTCGAGATTGATGTCGCCGATGAAATCGAGATTGTCCAATTGTCCGGTCAGCGCCAGGATTAGTGCCTGACCGACCACGCGCAATTCGGCGACTTTAACGGGCTGCCCGGCCTCCCAGAGGCCGGCAATGCCGAGGCCGATGCTGTCACCCAGGGCAGCTTCGATCTCGGCCGAGCCGGCAATGCCCGACAGCGTGCCATCGCCGTTGAAGGTAACGCGACGGGTAGCCGGATCGCTGAGGTTGGCGGCGACGCCACCGAGGTTGAGCGACAGGCTGTTGGCGGCAAATCCGTCGGTCTCGAAGCCGGCAATCGCCAGCGTCGAGGTCCAGTCTTCGCCGGTTTCGCCAAACGACACGGCCAGTTGCGCCGAGCCGACACGGGTGGCGCTGCCCGGCACCGGCAGGGTGACCTTGCCGCCAGAAGGATCGGCGACCACGGCATTGAGCGTCAGGCGGCGCAGGAAATTGTCGGCCGTGGTATCAGCCGCGGCTTCGAGTGACAGTTGCCCGCCGCTTAGGCGCAAGCCGGTGATCGAAATGCCGCCTTCCGAACGAACCAAGGCGTTGACGGTCAGCGAAGTTTCGGCGCCAAAGAAGGGTCGGTAGGTTTCGGCGATCAGCGTGGACAACGGACCGCGCAGGTCGGTGGCTATGGCGATGCCCTCGGGCGTCTGGTTGATCGTCGCGACGCCCGACAACGCCGTTTGGCCATTGGCCTGCAGTTGCAAGTCAGTGCGCAGGTCGGTCACCGCGCCGCTGCCCTTGAGCGTCAGCGTGACGGCGGGGCGACCATCGATATTGAGCAGGTTGGCGATGACGCCGTTCTCGGGCTCGACCAGCGCGAGATTGAGATTGATGTTCTTTTCAGCATTGGCATAGACAACGTCGAGATCGAGCGTACCGCCCGGACCATCGAGACGCACGATATCGAGATTGGTGGTGAGGTTGCCGCCTTCCAGCGTCAGCGCGCCGGCCAGCGAAATTTCCGAACCGAGGCCGAAGACATTTTCGCCGAAAGTCACCTTGGGAATGCTGAGTTCCTGCAGGTTGATGGCCACCGGGAATTCCGGAACTTGAAAGCCGCTGGCTTCGGGCGCCGGCAGGTCTACCGCGCCTTCGACCGGGACGGCATTGCGGATATATTCGATCGAGTCGGCCTTGAGCGACTGCACGTCGAGCCGGCCGAGCAGCAGCGCGCCCTGGTTCCAGGTGAGCGTAGCATTGTTGACGCGCAGCCAGACGCCCTCGGCATCGGAAATGGTGATCTCGCGCACAGAGACATTGGAGCCCAGTGCACCATCGATATTGGACAGTCGAATCTGCCGTTCGGGCGTCGACAGGCGGTCCTGCACGAAATTGGTCAGCCAGTCCTTCTGCTCTTCATTGCCCATGGTGAGCACTTCGACAGCGTCCTGCGCAAGCCCAGGCGCGGCAAGGCCGAAGGTTAAGAGCAGGACGACGATCAGGCGTCGCGCGAGATTGGTGAACCGGGCCATCAGAAGGACTGCCCTATGCCGACATAAATTGCGTAATCGGGATCGCTCGCACGCTTGTTGAGCGGCACAGCGAAGTCGAGCCGCAACGGGCCGAGGCCGGTGTAATAGCGGATGCCGACACCGGCGCCGATACGCAGGTCTTCGAGCGCCGGGAACCGGTCTGCCGCCACATAGCCGGCATCGACGAAGCCGACAACGCCGATGTCCTGGGTGACCTTGGCGCGGGCCTCGATCGAGCCTTCGAGCAGGTAGCGCCCGCCAGTGACCACGCCCGCGCCATTGTCGACGCCAATAGACTTGAACGCATAGCCACGCACCGATCCGCCACCGCCGGCAAAGAACAGTTTGTCGGGCGGAATTTCCGCGAGGCCCGGCCCAAGCAACACACCCGCCTTGAGGCGCGCGGCAAGCACGTAAGGATCGTCTTCGCCGAAGCCGAAATAGGTGCGGCCCTCAACGGTCAGCCGGGCGGCGGTGTTCTGGTAGTTCAGCTCGTAGAACGGCTCAAGATTCACCGCGCCATACCAACCCTGGGTGGCATCAACCTTGTCATTGCGGAAATCCAGCACCGCGCCGCTGTAGAGCCCGATGGTCTTGAAATCGCGGGTGCCGAACACGTCGTCAAAGCGATTGATCTCGAACTGTGCGCCAGCTTCGAGGGTGATCTGGTCGGAGAGGATATGGGTCAAGCCGGCGCGACCAGAGGCCGAGGTCTCGGAATAGGTTGGATAGAGGGTGCGCTCCGCCGCGACCGAGGCGACGAAATCGGTGTCTGGGGTGAAAACGCCCGGCTTAGTGAAGGTGCCACCGAAGAAATAGTCGAACTGGGTGGAATCCAGCGGAAAGCCGATACTGGCGACGCGGGCATCGAGCCGCAGCCGCTCGGCCTGGCCAAACAGGTTGCGCCAGAGATGGAAGCCTTCGACGCCGAGCCCGTCGATGGTGGAATAGGTAGCGCCAGCACCAAAGCGGCGACCGGGCAGTTCCTGCACGATCAACTGGTACGGCAGCAGGGCATCGGCGCCAATGGAATCCGCCGCTTCGAGCCGCGCCGCGCGGAACACTTCGAGCCGGTCGAGCCGCTTCTGCGCCAACGCGACCTCGTCGGGATCGTATTCTTCGCCCACGGTGAGACCGGTCTGGCGCCGTACGAAATCGGGATCCATGCGCTCGGTACCGGTGACAGCCACTTCGCCAAAGGCCGCCTTGGCACCCGGATTGACCGTGATGGTGACATCGACGAGGTTGACCCCATGATCGGCCACCACGTCGCGCGCGGCGATGACTGCCTTGGCATAGCCCTGCTGCCGCCAGGCTTCGAGCGCCAGTTGCTCGGCCTGCAGGATCACCGATGATTTCGCGACAAGACCGGCGGCAAACCCCTTGTTCGACGGCAGGTCGACCTGGTCGTAGGGGTCGTTGCTGACCGGCGCCTGGTTGGCCACGGACACACTGTTGAAGCGGAATTCCGGGCCTGGATCGACCACGATGGCCACCTCGACCGGATCGGGCAACTTGACATCGGGCGCAAGATTGGAGGCTTCGACACCGCCGACGCGTATGGAAACCGTGCCGCCGTAATAGCCTTCGTTATAGAGCGCTGCGATGACGCGGCGGTAGTCGCCGCGCGCCTTGGCGAGCAGGCCAGCTGCGCCCGATGCCGGCTCGCTCTCGTCGGCAATCAGCGCCGAAGCATTGCGGACTGCACTCTCGAGCGCGCCGGTTGCGTTGATGACTACGGTGGCGATGTAGGGCTGCGGATCGGCAATCACAGCCTCTTCGTCGACCTCGTCCTCAAAGAACTTCATGCCGAAGAGTTCAAAGGCAGCAGCCGGCGATGCTGCCGCGCCGAACCCGGCAAGGGCAACACACAAGGCACTCATGCTCATTACCAGACGCACGATACGCAAGTGCACCAATCCCGCCCGTTACGCTTCAACCAGATAGGCAGAAGCTCAAATTGCCCCGTCCGGGCGAAGATTCCGTTAAGGACCTTCGGCCGAAGTGACGATTTTACGACCATCCCATGGCGGGAAACAACCTCTGGTGGAATTTGTCCCGAATTGTCAGGCAGACCGTGGCCGATGAGCAACGCGATATCCTCATTCGCGCGCCAGTGCTTCCACTGGATCCAGCCGTGCCGCCGAACGTGCCGGCATGAAGCCGAAGACCACCCCGATCAGGCTGGCTGAGGCGATGGCGAGGATGATGGATTCGGCAGAATAGCTGACCTTGGCTCCGGTCACCAACGCGGTCAGCAGGCTCCCCAGCCCGAAACTCAGCCCAACTCCGGCCGCACCGCCGACGAAACACACAAGCACCGCTTCGATGAGGAACTGCCGCAGGATATCGCCACGCCGGGCGCCGACGGCCATGCGGATGCCGATCTCCTTGGTACGCTCGGACACGCTGACCAGCATGATGTTCATCACCCCGATGCCGCCCACCACCAGCGAGATCACCGCAATGGTCGAGATCAGCAGCGTCAGCGTCGCCGCCGTCGATTCGATGGTGTCGCGAATGGTAGCGGTGTTCTGCAGGAAAAAATCGGTCTTGCCGCCATGCAGCCGGGTCAGCATTTCGGTGATCTCGGTCTCGGCCCGCGCCATGTCGTAGTCGTCGCTGACGCGGATGGCGATCGAGCCGAGATAGGACTGGCCCAAGACGCGATCCATCGCGGTCGTATAGGGAACATAGACGTTGGCGCTGTTGCCGCCCGGGCCGAAGCCGGTGACATTTTCAACCACGCCGATTACCCGCACCGGCACGCGGCCGAGCATGATGACCTGCCCGATAGGATCTTCGCCGTTGACGAAAAAGGCGGCCCGCGCGTTGCCGTCGATCACTGCTTCCTGCGTGCGCTGGGTGATGCTGGTCTCGGTGAAGCCGACGCCTTCGGCAAACACCCGGCCATTGACCTGGAAGAAGCCCTCGCCGACGCCGGTAATCGAGGCAGTGGACGAGGTGTTGCGGAACAGCACCGTTGAATTGGACGAAACCTGCGGCGTGACGCTATCGGCATAGGGCTGCGTGGCGAGTGCATCGGCGTCTGACGGCAGTAGCGTCTGGATGCGATTGCTGCGCCGGTCACCGAAACCGCTGCCTGGATAGATATTGATCGTATTGGTGCCGATCGAGGAGATATTGGCCAACACGGTTTCCTGGCTGCCCTGCCCCAAGGCCACAACGCTCACCACCGACGCGATGCCGATGATGATGCCAAGCATGGTCAGAAAGGTTCGCAGCTTGTGTGCGATCATTGCGCGCAGCGCCATGCGCAGGGCCTCGACGCTGCGGTCAAAACCTTCGCGCCAGCGCGCAATCCGGCGCATGTTCTCCTTGACGCGACTGGTCTGGATGGCGCCTTGCTTGCGAGTATCGCCAATGATCACGCCATCGGAAATCTCGATGGTGCGCTGTGCCTGCGCCGCGATCAGCGGATCATGCGTAACGATGATGATAGTATGGCCATCGGCATGCAACTCATGCAGCAGTGCCATCAATTCCTTGCCGCTCTTGCTGTCGAGCGCGCCGGTCGGCTCGTCGGCGAGAATGACCTCGCCGCCATTCATCAGCGCCCGCGCCACGCTGACGCGCTGCTGCTGGCCACCCGAAAGTGCGTTGGGCCGATGGTCGAGCCGATCGCCAAGCCCGAGCCGGGTAAGCAGTTCGATCGCCCGCTTGCGGCGGGCCGTACCGTCTACGCCTGCATAAATGGCGGGGATTTCAACATTCTCTACAGCATCGAGATCGGGCAGCAGTTGATAGCGCTGGAAAATGAAGCCGAAATGCTCACGCCGCAGCTCGGCCAGGGCATCTGGTCCCAGCTTGCCGATGTCGCGCCCGTCGAACTTGTAGCTTCCGGCCGTAGCGCGGTCGAGACAGCCGAGAATGTTCATCAGCGTCGACTTGCCGGAGCCGGACTGGCCGATGATTGCCACAAGCTCGCCCTGGTGGATATCGAGGTCGACATCCTTGAGCACGGTCACCGTCTCGGCGCCTGTCTGGAACTGGCGGGTCAGCCCGCGCAGCGAAATGATAGGATCGGCCATCAGCGGCGGCCGCCGAAACCGCCACCGCCAATGCCGGGTATTCCACCGAAGCCGCCGCTTGGCTGTCCGCCGGTCGCGCGTGCAGAGCTGGCAACATTGCTGACCACCTGTTCGCCCTCCTCGAGGCCCGACTTGATCTCGGCCACCACATTGTTATTGAGTCCGACCTCGATGCGACGGGGCTCCTGCACCAGCGTTGCCGGGTCATAGACCATCACCATGGCATTGCCCTCGGGATCGCGCCTCGTAACCAGCGCCGACGACAGCACCAGCGCATTCTCGACCTCGTCAAGCACGATGGTGACTTGCGCCGTCATCGAAATGCGAAGCTTGTGATCGGGGTTGGGTACGTCGAACAGCCCGTTATAATAAATGGCGGTATCGGTCGAGGCGGTGTCCGAACCGATCGAGGTTGGCGCCGGCTCGACCTCGCGCAGCTTGGCATCGATCTGCACATCAGGCTCGCCAAGGATCGTGAAATACACCCGCTGCCCGGCCGCAACCCGCACCACGTCGGCCTCGGAAATCTCGGCCTTGATCACCATGGTATCGAGATCGGCGATTTTAACGATGGTGGGAATGGTCTGGTTGGCGTTGACAGTCTGGCCGGCCTCCACCAGCAAGGCAACGATGGTGCCATCGCTCGGCGCCACAATTTTGGTGCGGGCCAGGTTCAGTTCAGCCGACTCGACGCTAAGTTCGGATTGCGTGATCTGTGCGTCGAGCTGGTCGATTTGCGCCAGCGCTGAATCAACTGCTGCTTGCGCGGTTTCAAGATCTGTTTGCGACACGAGGCTATTGGCGTTGAGCTGCTGATTGCGGGAAAAAGCCGCTTCGGCCTTGGCGAGGCTGGCCTGCTGGTTGCGCTTCTGCGCCTCGATGCCGGCCAGTACTGCCTGCGCCGTCTTGACCGCGTTTTCCTGATCGAGGCTATCGATCTCGACGATCAGGTCGCCCTTCTCGACGCGCTGGCCCAGCGACACATGCACTGAATCGATGCGGCCCGACACTTCGGCACCCACCGCCACCAAGGAATTGGCCTGCAGCACGCCTGAGGCCAGCACGGTTTGCTCGATGCTGTCGCGCTCGACCGGCACGGTATTTGGCACGATGGCCGCTTCCGGCTGCACCATGAAATACCACCAGGCACCGCCACAGGCACCCGCCACGACCACCAGCATCAACAGCCACTTCAGAAAGCTCTTCAACCCGCAAAATCCCGCAATCATTGATGTGCTGCAATGTAATACGCATGGCCCCCGAGTTCACGTTAGGACTTGGTAAGGTTGCAAACCATTTCGCGAGGTTGACGGCAGAGGCCTGCCCGGTCCACCCTCTCCGCCTCCACGACCGTCAGGACTTTTCCCATGTATCAGCTGCTCGATCCCAGCCGCTTCGTCGTCTTCATTACCGGCGCCACCTCGGGCTTCGGCGCCGCCGCTGCGCGCCGCTACGTCGCCGCTGGCGGCAAGGTGATCGCGACCGGGCGCCGCAAGGAGCGGCTGGAGGAATTGCAGGCCGAGCTGGGCGCTGAAAACTGCCACATCATCGAACTCGACGTCCGCGACCGCCATGCCATCGATGCTGCCATTGCCGCCCTGCCCGCGCCGTTTGCCGGCATCAATATCGTGCTGGCCAACGCCGGCCTGGCTCTGGGCCTGCAGCCTGCCGCCGAGACCGACATCACGGACTGGGAGACCATGATCGCCACCAATATCACCGGGCTCGCCTATACCGTGCGCGCGCTGCTGCCGGGCCTGATCGCGCGTGGCGGCGGCCATGTGGTGACGCTTGGGTCGGTAGCTGGCGATTATCCCTATCCGGGCGGCTCGGTCTATGGCGCCACGAAGGCCTTCGTGAAGCAACTGGCGCTCAACCTGCGCGCGGACGTGCAGGGCAAGAATATCCGCGTCACCAATATCGAGCCTGGCCTGACCGAGACCGAGTTTTCGCTGGTCCGCTTCAAGGGCGACGAGGGCAAGGCATCCAAGCCCTATGAGGGCACCAAGGCGATGAACGCCGAAGATATTGCCGAGACCATCTTCTGGAGCACGACGTTGCCCGCCCATGTCAACGTCAACCGGCTGCAGGTGATGGCGACAACGCAGGCGTTCGGTCCGTTCGATATCTATCGCGGCTGAATCCCATGCCCGAGGCGCATGGCCCGTGTCAGCAAGTTTGGGCTGACACTGATCTGCCATGCGCCTATGCTCCAATAAATGTTGAGATCATCCATGTCGTCCATCGATCCCGTCACCCGCGACCTCTGGCAGGTCATCGCCGCCACCGATGAAATTACCGTCGGCGTGGTGGAGGCCACCCTGCTGCTCGATACGCGTATCGCGCTGACCCGCGACAGCGACGGCAGCCCCGTCGTCTGGCTACGCCGCGATGAGGAACAGGGCGACGAGATCGACCCCGCGAGCGTGCTCGACCGCCTGCCGGCCATTACTGGCTACGGCTATATCTGGACCAGCCTGGGCAATCCCCCCAAGGAGCTGTTTCCGATCCCAGAGTATGCCGAAAGCGACCGAGTCAATATGAGCTGCGGCTCGATCGGCATCCATGTTTCTGCACCTAGAGCAGTCGAGAACTTCCTCGACATGGGCCACTTCCCCTACGTCCACACCGACATTCTCGGCGCCGAGCCGCATACCGAGGTCAAGGAATATGACGTCGAGGTTTCCGAGGAACGCGACGAAGTGCTGGCCACCAAATGCAAGTTCTTCCAGCCCCGCGCCGCGCTATCGGCTATCGATGGGATGGAAGTCGAATATGTCTATCGCGTGCCGCACCCGTTCTGCGCGGTGCTCTACAAATCCTCGCCCGAGGCACCCGAACGCCGCGACGTCATCGCGATTTTTCTGCAGCCGATGACCGAAGAACGCTGCCGCGCCCACCTGCTCCAGTCGATGATCGACAGCACCTCGACCATCACCGACCTGCGCCGCTTCCAGCAGACCATTTTCGGCCAGGACAAGCCGATCCTCGAAAACCAGTTCCCCAAGCGCCTGCCACTCGACCCGCGCTCGGAAACCCCGATCCGCGCCGATAAAAGCGCCATTGCCTACCGCCGCTGGCTCAGCCAGAAGGGCATAACCTACGGCGTCATCCCGGTGGCGAGCTAGGATTGCAGCGAACCTCGTACGCCAAGGTTCGCCGAAGACGACCTCATCCGATCGTGGCGCGATCCAATGCTTTTCGGATGATCCCATGACGCTCAGCCTAACCGACCCGACCTGGTACCCGATCGCCTCCAGCGATGACCTGCCGTTTCGCCATGTCTATCAGGGCCAGCTTCTCGGCCGCGAACTCGCCGTGTGGCGGGCCGATGATGGCAACGTCAACGTCTGGGAAAACCGCTGCCTGCATCGCGGCGTGAGGCTGTCCATTGGCGTCAATGAGGGCGGTGAGCTCAAGTGCCAGTACCACGGCTGGCGCTATGCCAACCGCTCAGCCGGCTGCACTTACATCCCGGCCCACCCTGCCGACGCTCCGGCACGCCGCATCCAGAACCGCACCTATCCGGTGCGCGAGGCCTATGGCCTGATCTGGTCCGCCGCCAATGATGACCAGGTTTTCCAGCCCTTCCCCGGCGCGGAAGGCAACGACTGGTTCCCGTTGCGCCCAATGCCGGTCAATGCCGCGCCCGAGGATGTGCTGGCGGCACTGGCCAGCCTGGCGCCCGATGACCAGCCCGCAGATCTGCTGCCCGGTCTGACTCTTCACTTCGGCGACACATATTACTTCGTCCAGCCCGTCGATGCTGGCCGGTCGGTGATCCGCGGCCTGCTGTCGGCACAGCCAGACAGTGCCACGCTGCGCCATTGCAACGAAACGCTGAGCAAGCTGCGGGATCGCGTGGAGCGCGCCGCAGCGAAAAAGCCGGCGCCGGAGCCGCTCAATCCAGCCTTCGAAAAAGTCTCGGCTGAGCTCTCGACCATGCCCGAGATCGCCGTGCCGCGCGGCAATACCTTGACCGTCGTGGTCAAGCGCAAATGGACCAGCGCCGATGGCGTCATTGGCTTCGAGTTGGCGCCGCGCGATGGTCACCTGCCGACCTTCCAGCCCGGCGCCCATATCGACTTGCACCTTCCCAATGGCCTGATCCGGCAATATTCCATCACCAACGGCCCGGGCGATTTGATGAGCTACATCATCGGCGTCAAGCAGGAGAGCGCCTCCAAGGGTGGCTCGAAGGTGCTGGTCGAGAGTGTGCGCGAAGGCGACCTGCTATCGATTTCCGAGCCGCGCAACAACTTCCCGCTGCGCCGCGACGCCACCCGCACGGTGCTCATAGCCGGCGGCATCGGCATCACGCCACTGCTGTCGATGGCGCGCTTCCTCGACAAATCCAGCCTCAACTACGAGCTGCATTATTTCACCCGCGCCGGTGACGTGGCGTTCCGCTCAGAGCTCGAAGCGCTGAACGGCAAGGTGATCTTTCACACCGGCCTGCCGCGCGAGCAGATCGGCAGCACCATTGCCTCGGCGCTCGGTGAGTGGTCACTTGCCCAACACGTCTATGTATGTGGCCCCTCCGCCATGCTGGAAACCGTCCGCGCCACCGCGGCGTCACAAGGCTGGCCAGAAGCCTCGATCCACTTCGAATATTTTAAGAACGACAAGGTCATCGACAACTCTTCGGCCTTCGAGGTGGAACTGGCTCGCTCGGCCATGACGCTACAAATTCCGTCCGGCAAGACCATCCTCGAAGTGATGCGCGACAATGGCCTGACCGTGCCCAGCTCCTGCGAACAGGGCGCCTGCGGCACCTGCCTGACTACGGTCATGGAAGGAGAAGTCGACCATCAGGACGTTTATCTCAACGACAGCGAAAAACGCTCCAACACCTGCATGATGACCTGCGTGTCGCGAGCAAAAAGCGCACGATTGGTTCTGGATATCTGACCCATGGCCATCACCCTCTACGACTTCGAACTGTCCGGTAATTGCTACAAGCTGCGGCTGCTGATGAGCGCACTGAAGCTGCGCTATGATATCGTGCCGGTGGATTTTTATCCCGGCCGCCAGCACAAGGCCGACTGGTTCCTGCGCATGAACCCGTTCGGGCAGTTGCCGGTGCTCAAGGACGACGACTTGATCCTGTCGGATTCGGGCGCCATCCTTGCCTACCTGGCGCGGAAATATGACGAGGCCAGCCTGTGGTTTCCCGATGATCCGGCTGTGACAGCCGAGATCCTGCGCTGGCATTCGGTGGCCGACGACATCACCGCGACATCATCGGCCGCCCGGCTGGCGCTGGGTTATGGATATGATTTCGACATAGCGAAAACCCAGAAGGGCGCCCACCGTATCTTCCGCTTGATGGACGAGCATCTGTGGTTTGGCGAACGCGAGGGGCGCGACTGGCTGTGCTCGCCGGCGCATCCCACCACGGCCGATATCGCCTGCTTCCCCTATGTCATGCTGAGCGAGGAAGGCGGCGTGGGCCGCGAGGATTACCCGGCGCTCCGCCGCTGGACCGATCGGGTGCGGCGGATACCGGGTTTTGTTGTCATGTCCGGCATTTTCCCTGCCGGACGGGCATTGTAGCTAGTCTAAGAATTGGGCGGATAGGCGTGCTCGGTGCCCTGCCAATCGCGTATGGTAAAACAGCCGTCGCCGCCCGAGATGACGCTGGCGCCGATCTCGGCCTTGCCATGGCCGCCCGGGATATCGAGAATATAGGTCGGCTGTGCGAGGCCCGAAATCCTCCCGCGCAGTGCCGTCACCAGCGCCTGCCCCGCCTCGATGCTGACGCGGAAGTGGCTGGTTCCGGGCGCCAGGTCGGGATGATGCAAATAATAGGGCTTCACCCGGTTCTCGACGAAACCCATCATCAGCGCCGCTAGCGTTTCCACATCGTCGTTGACGCCAGCCAGCAGTACCGACTGGCTGACCAGCACGACGCCACCATCGGCCAGCCGCCCCATCGCCGCTCGGGCTTCGGCGGTGAATTCGCGCGGATGATTGGCGTGTACCGCGAGATAGGTGGTCTTTCCGCTAGATTTGAGCGCCGCGACCATCTCGGCATCGACCCGCTCAGGCTCCACCACCGGCACGCGGGTATGAAAGCGGACAATCTTGACGTGATCGATGCCCGCCAGCCGCGCCATGATCTCGCGCAGCCGACGCGGCGACAGCACCAGCGGATCGCCGCCGGTGAGGATGACCTCCCAGATCTCCTCGTGCGCCGCGATATAGCCGATTGCAGCATCGAGCTCGGGCCCGGTTAGCGTGCCGAGCCCCTGCGGCCCCACCATTTCGCGGCGGAAACAGAAGCGGCAATACACCGGGCAGACATGCACCGCCTTGAGAAGTACCCGATCGGGATAACGATGCACGATGCCTTCGACCGGCGAATGCGTCAGGTCGCCGATCGGGTCAGCGCGTTCGTCTGGGGTGGTCACCAGCTCCGCCAGCGTCGGCAGGAACTGTCGTGCGATTGGGTCATTTGGGTCGTTAGGGTCGATTAGCGCTGCGATCGCCGGCGTTATGCCGATGGCATAGCGGGCTGCGACGTCTTCGAGGCCAGCCGCATTTTCCACCAGACCGGATGCCACGAGTTCACCAACGCTCTTGATCGACCGGTGCGCGGTCATTCCGCCACCGGCGCCCATAGCACTGCCTCGATGCGTGGTGCCGCCGTCGCCAGCATGACCAGCCGGTCGAAACCCATGGCAACGCCGCTGGCTTCCGGCATCAGCGCCAAGGCGGCGAGGAAATCTTCGTCCAGCGGATAGCGCTCGTTGTAGATCCGTTGTTTTTCGTTCATCTCGGCAGTGAAACGGCGACGTTGCTCGTCGGCATCGGTCAGTTCGCCGAAGCCGTTAGCCAGTTCGACGCCGCAGGCATATAGCTCGAACCGCTCTGCCACGCGACGGTCATCACCCGTCCGTCGTGCCAGGGCAGCCTCTGCCGCGGGATAGCGATCCAGCACGGTGATGCGGCCGATGCCCAGGTGCGGCTCGACTTTTTCATTGAGCACGCGGCTGAACAGGTAGCTCCAACTGCGGTCGTCGGGCACATCCATCCCGAGTGCCAGCATCTGCGCCGCCAGCTTTTCGCCATCTGTGGTACCGTCATCATCCATCGTTGCTAGCAGATCGATCCCGGCATAGCGCGCGAACGCGTCCACCACGTTCAATCGTTCCGGCTCTGCAAAGGGATCGCATTCCCGATCCTTAAACCGCAATACGCTGACCCGCGTCGCCTTGGCCGCCAGCGCCAGCAACGCCACGCAGTCGCGGATCACGGCCTCATAGGGCTCGCCGGCGCGATACCATTCCAGCATGGTGAACTCGGGATGATGCAGCGCGCTGCGCTCGCGATTGCGCCAGACATGCTGCAGGCTGGCAATGCGCCGCTCGCCCGCCGCCAGCAGCTTTTTCAGGGTGAACTCGGGCGAGGTGTGCAGATACATCTGCGTACCCAGCCCGTCATTGCCGATCATCGTTGCGCCAAAAGCATGTAGATGCGTCTCGTTGCCCGGTGACCGCTGCAGCGCCGGTGGATCGACGATAAGGAAGTCGCGATCAGTCAGATAGCCGCGAATTGCCGCCTCAATGCGATTGCGCGCCAAGAGAATCGGCCGCCGGTCGGCATGGACCTGAGGCGTCCACCACGGCGATGACTGGTTATCGTGCGTGCTCATCTGACCTTTATCGCGGTCGGGCTGGCGAATTTCGCCGAGATAGGATAGTTGGCGCACGAAAGTCTATTCCGCCGCCGTAGATGGCTCTGCCTCTACGACGCGACTACGATATGAACAAGGAAGAATAATGGTCAAGGTCATCGCCTCTTCGCTGCGCAAGGGCAACGTCGTCGAACAGGATGGCGCTCTGCACGTCGTCCTCACCGCCGAAAACGTCCATCCCGGCAAGGGCAATTCCATCACCAACGTCAACATGCGACGCATTTCGGATGGCGTGAAGGTGGTTGGCCGCTGGCGCACCGTCGAAATGGTCGAGAAGGCCGATGTCGACGATCGCGAATATGACTATCTTTATTCCGATGGCGAAGGGCACCATTTCATGGAGCCTGCCACCTATGAGCAGATCACCGTGTCCGAAGACGTCATCGGCGACCAGAAAGCCTATCTCGTCGATGGCATGAAGGTGCATCTCAAGACCTTCGAGGGCACGGCGCTTTCGATGGAATTGCCTCAGCGCCTGTCGTTCGAGATCGTCGAGACCGAACCTGTAGTGAAGGGCCAGACGGCGTCATCGTCCTACAAGCCCGCTATCTTGAACAACGGCCTGCGTGTCATGGTCCCGCCGCATATCGGCACCGGCACCCGCATCGTGATTTTGACTGAAGACAATTCATACGTAGAGCGCGCCAAGGACTGAAGGGTAGAATGCCCCTTGCACAACAAAACGGGCCCTTTCGGGCCCGTTGCTATTTGTCCCCGATCTCTCCGGTCGCTTCACGCCAGTTTTCGTCGGCGCGATCGACAGGCGTGCCTTCAGCCAGCCATTTGTCATAGGCGATCTGCCGCAGCAGCTTGTCTTTTGCTCTGAGCCAATAATCGAAAGCGCGACCTTCCGGCCGCCCGTCATGTTCCCAGAGAAAATATGCCGTTTGCCGCAGACGTTCGGCGACCTCGGAATTCTTGATCATTATGCTACCACAAGAAATTGGCGCGGGAGTTACCCCGCGCCCGGCGCTTACGCAGCCTTCTGGTTCACGTTGCTGGTGGCGACCTGGCTCAGCTTCTTGTCGGTCGCAATTTCTTCCTTCAGAGTTGCGTCGAGCAGCGCCACTGCGTCCGTCATGCCGAGCTGGGTAGCCCAGGTCTTGAGCGTGCCGTAGCGGGCCATTTCATAGTGTTCGACAGCTTGAGCCGACGATACCAGGCCGGCGTCGAGCGCCACGGTGCCCTTGTACTCGTCCATGATCGACTTGCCTTCTTCGATGATCCCGAGGATGGCATCGCAGGTCTTGGCTCGGGCCGGCTTGCCGAGCAGCTCGAAAATCTGTTCCAGGCGTTCGATGTGACCTTCGGTTTCTTCGGCATGCTGTTCAAAGCCGGCCTTGAGTTCCGGCGAGGTCGCAGCCTTGGCCATCTTGGGAAGGGTCTTCACGATCTGCTTTTCGGCGTAATAGATATCTTTGAGCGTATCGAGAAACAGATCGTCCAAAGTTTTTTCGGCAGCCATCTTGATATCTCCAGTGAATGGGTAAGACGCTGGCCGGAGAACGGCTTTCTTTCACCAAGGTTCCGCGCTTTTTGAGGACGCCTGGCACTGGGTGACTTTGGCTTAACCTAGGTGAATCTCTTGCCGAGCCACACCATCTGCGCCCGGTCCTGAAAGGCTTGGCCACCCTCGTGATTATTGTACTCGTATTCTTCCATCGTCTTGTCCGTCCCGGCATAGGCGTTATAGGCGCCATAGACGGTCGATGGCGGGCAGACCTCATCCATGACGGCCACTGAAAACAGGGCCGCTGCTTTTGACTGGCGCGCAAAATTGACGCCGTCGAAATAGTTCAGCGTCTCAAACACCTGAGCTTTCTTGTCGCGATGCTGCGCCAGAAAACGCACGATCTCGCCATAGGGATCGCGGCTGGCCTTTGCCATGGCCCGGCGATAATCGCAAAGAAATGGCACATCGGGCATCACCGCCTTGACGCGCGGATCGATGCCCGCCACGGCCAGCGAAATGCCGCCGCCCTGGCTGCCACCGCAGACGGCGATGCGGGCGGCATCAACGAAATCCTGCGCCACCATGGCATCAATTGCCCGCACCGCATCGGTGAAGACGCGGCGATAGTAATAGTCGTTTTTGTCGAGGATGCCCTTGGTCATCATGCCCGGAATCGATGGCGTGGTGCCTACCGGGTCAGCCGTGCCGCCGGTCGACCAGCCACTGCCCTGCCCGCGCGTGTCCATGCGGAAATAGGCATAGCCCGACGCCGCCCAATGTAACTGCTCATGCGGAAAGCCGCGACCGCCGCCATAGCCCAGAAATTGCACCACCAGCGGCAGCTTGCCGGTCCGGTCAGCCGGCAGCACCAGCCAGCCCTTGATCGGATGCCCACCAAAACCCGGAAAGGTAACGTCGAATGCTTCGACGGCTTTCAGCGTCGTATCCGCAGGGATAAGGCTGACCGCCCCACCGATGGCGCGCGCCTCGGCAATGGTGGCCTCCCAGAATGCCGCAAAATCGGCAGGCCTCGTCACATCACTTTGGTAAGCACCCAGCTCAGGCTGCGTCAGATCGGGAAACGGCACGGCAAATCTCCTCGCGTTGCGAGCGAGAATGCACCGGCCGTGACGGCCATACTAGGTGGCTGCATTATCTTGCGCAAAAAAAAGCCCCGCTCGATGGCGGGGCTTTTGCAGATCAGGGCGCCAGGCCCGCGGGCACCGGCGGCGTTTCATAAAGCAGCGTGATTTCGATCCGCTCGTTGGCAGCCATATAAGGGTCGTTGGGGAAGAACGGTTGCGCAGTGGAGCGACCCACCACAGAGTCGATCTTGTCGTCCTTGAGGCCGAATTCACCCATGATCTGGCGCACGGTATTGGCACGATCGGCCGACAGTTCCCACGAGCCGTAGCGCGGATTGGCATAGACGCCGCCGGCCGCCGTGTGGCCTTCGATGCGGACGGGATTGGACAGTTTCTGCAGGATCGGCGCGATGGCCGCGATGGCCTGGCGCGTCGACTCATTGGGGTATTTCGACCCCTCCGGGAACATCGGGCTGCCTTCCTGATCGATGATCCGGATATTCAGCCCTTCCTCGGTCTCTTCGACCAGCAAGTTGTCAGCAATCTCGGTGATATCAGGCAGCGCTTGCCAAGCCTGCTTGATGCTGGCTGCCGCGCTGTGAAAGCCTTGGTCGTCCTTGGCCTTGAGGTCATATGACGAGGCCTTGGCGGCATCGAACTGGTTGCCGCTCTTCTGCTCGCTGCCGGTCATGGCGCCAGACATGGTGCCGAATTCGGTGCCCTTGGGCGTGACCGACGCGTCAGGTCGCTCCTTCGGCGTCGCGCCGGCCATCAGCGAACCATCTGAGTTATCCAGCGCCGTACCGCCCATCAAGCCGCCCGAACCACTGGTGGTGGGCGCGATATTGGGGGGCGCGAAATAGGTGGCGAGGCCTTCCTTTTGCTCGGGCGTGGTCATGCTGATCAGCCAGAGCAGCAGGAAGAAGGCCATCATGGCGGTCACGAAGTCGGCGTACGCGATCTTCCAGGCGCCGCCGTGGTGGGCGTGCTTGTTCTTCTTGACCTTCTTGATGATGATCGGCTGGTCGTAATTGGCCATTCTGGCTTCCTAATCGGCGCCCCGGAGTGTTTTCCAGGAAGGGTGACTGGCGATTTCCTCGTAGAAACCAGAACTTAGGTCGCAGCAGTCAGATTAGCCGTTGCCTCATCGACTTCGGCAAAGGTTGGACGGTCTTCCGACAGCAAAGCCTTGCGGGCGAATTCGATGGCCATCACCGGCACTTGGCCGGAAATGTGCGCCAGCAGCCCCACCTTTAGCGACAGGAAATACTTGGACTCGGCCTCGTAGATATTCTTCAGCGACTGCGCGAAGGGTGCAAAGAAGCCGTAAGCCACGAACACGCCGAAGAAGGTACCCACCAGAGCGCCACCGATCATGTGACCCAGCACTTCGGGCGGCTCGCTGATGGCGCCCATGGTGTGAATAACGCCAAGCACGGCGGCCACAATGCCCAGCGCCGGCGTGCCGTCGGCCAGTGCCTGCATGGCGCTAACGATCCGCTCCTGCTCCTGATGGTGCGTCTCAAGCTCTTCATCCATCAACGCTTCCATTTCATGGACGTTGTTGGAGCCCAGCGTCACCATGCGCAGGTAATCGCAGACGAATTCCACCGCGTGGTGATTGGCGGCAAACTTGGGGAAGCGGTTGAACAGCGCCGAGTCGTGCGGGTTTTCGATATGCTGTTCGAGCGCTAGGATGCCCTTGGCCTGCACCAGCTTGTACAGCGTGAACTGCATGCTCAGGAGCTCGACATAGGCGGCCTTGTTGTATTTCGGACCCTTGAACAGAGTCTTGAACGCCCCCAGCGTGCCCTTGATGATCGGGCCGGTATTGCCGATCAGGAAGGCACCGAGGGCAGCGCCCAGAATGATGATAAATTCGAAGGGCTGCCAGAGCACTGCCATATGGCCGCCCACACCCAGATACCCCCCGGCCACGCAACCGATAACAACGAGAATGCCAATAATAAGACGCATTAGACCTGACACTCACCTAGGGACAACATCGGCTGCAGGTCTGCATTATGGGTTGGTTTACCTTAACAGCCGGTTATCCACGGTGCGTCACCGCTGGCACCATGGATCACAAGCTTGCGACCAATCCTAATGGCGGTTCAGGTAGTTAAATCAAATGCGACGCGCCCTCGCGCATTGACGCGTGAAAAGACCCGGCGCCTCACACTCCGGTGGGCACGATGCGGAAGTCATGGCCTTCAGGCAGCAACTGCCCGCCATCCACCACAATAGTCGTGCCGGTAATGTAGCTCGCTTCATCCGACGCCAAAAACAGGAATGCATTGGCGACGTCGCGCACGCTGCCTAGCCGTCCGAGCGGAATGGCAGCCACCATCGATGCAATATGAGCGTCGCCGCGCTGCTCCTGGATGCCCTCGGTCAGGATATTGCCCGGCTCGACGCCGTTGACGGTAATGCCATAGCCGGAAAACTCCAGCGCCGCCGATCGGATGAAGCCGTTGATGCCCGCCTTGGTCGCCGAATAGTGGCCATGGCCGGGGCTGGTCACATACGGCCCCGTAATCGACGAAGTGAACAGAATGCGGCCATAACCTTCCGCCCGCATCGGCGTCAGCGCCGCCTTGGCGGCGTGAAAACTACCGCGCAGGTTGACCGCCATTACCTTATCCCAGTCATCCGACGAGGTATCCTCGATCAACTGCCACGGATAAATCCCTGCATTCTGCACGATGATGTCCAGCCTGCCGAAACTTGACACGGCCAGTGCAACGGCTGCTTCGGCATCCTGATATCTCGAGATGTCAGCATGGATGAATTTTGCGCCCAATTCATCGGCGCTGGCCTGACCGGTGTCGGCGTCCCAGTCGGCCAGCACGACATTGGCGCCTTCCTCGATAAACCGCAGCGCCGTACCCTTGCCGATACCGCGCGAGGCGCCGATGACGAGTGCGGTCCTGCCTGCGAGACGGCCGGTCATGCCAGTTTCTTCCGAATGGTTTGTTTCAGCGTATCGAGCAGCACAGCCGCCAGCACCAATAGGCCGTGGATGACCTGGGTGTAGTGTGGCGGCAGGCCCATAAGGTTGATCGCCGTATTGATCGAGGACAGCAGCAAAACGCCGGCATAGACGCCGGGCAGCGCGCCGACCCCGCCCTTGAGGCTGACGCCACCGATCACCACCGCCGCAAAGGCATTGAACAACATGCCGGTGCCAAGGTTTGCCGTGGCGCCCGAGGTGCGGATCGCCAACAGCCAGCCCGCCAGCGCGGCGATGGTGCCCGACAGGATGAAGGCGATCATCAGCACCTTGTCGACCTTGATGCCGGCACGGAAAGCCGCGGCTTCGTTGCCGCCGATCATCAGCAGGTGGCGGCCAAAGCGCGTCTTGGCCATCATGAACGAGAAGCCGACAAAGCACAGGATGGCGATATAGGCGGTCAGCGGAATGCCGAGAAAGCGCTGGATCGCGAGGAAGCGCACTTCATCGGCAAGGTTCTGCGCCGAACGACCACCGGAGATGGCGACCACCAGACCACGCACCCAGATAAAGCTGGAGAGCGTCACGATGAAGGCGTTCATCTTGACCTTGATCACCAGGTAGCCGTTGAGCGCACCGATCACCGCGCCGACGGCCATGCCGGTCAGCAGCGAGGCCGGCACGACCAGCCAGCCTGGCGTGAAGGTGATGCCCATGCCGATGCCGGACGAGGCGAACAGGATGCCGGTGGCCATGGCGCTGAGCGCCGCCACCGATTCAACCGACAGGTCCATATGGCCGGCGATGATCACCAGCGCCAACCCGATCGACATCACACCAAGTACCGAGGACTGTTCGATGATATTGGCGAAGATGCCGGGCTGGAAATAGTTTGGAATGGTCGCCGAGAAAATGGCGAGCACGGCCAGCAGCATGAACCAGACCAGGTTATCGAGCACAAATTCAAGGCTGCGGCGTTGACGAGGCTGCATCGCGGTCTCTCGGGCTTGAGGGATTGGCAGCTCCCCCCGCCGCAGCGGGAGGACTGGTTTTGAGAGTCTATTCGACCGAGGTCACGGCTTCGGTCGGCGGCTTGAGATTGCCCCAGAAGGCTGCGTCATCGACATTCTCTGGCGTGATCGCAGCGCCCGGTATCTTGATGGTTGGACCCCATGCTTCCGTGGTCACGACCGATGGCAGGCCGAGCACGTCGTATTCGCCAGGTTTGATTTCTTCCTTGGCGACAATTTTGTCCATGAACATGGCGACTGCTGCCGCCTGCGCATACAGCGGCTGCTCCACCTCGACCTGCATCCAGCCATCACGGATCAATTGCAGCGCCACCGGCGCTCCGTTCGAGCTCATCACATAGACTTCGCCCGGCTGCTTGCCGGCCGATTCCAGCGATGCGACTGCGGCCACCGACAGATGTGCCGCGTGGCTGAAGATGATGTCGATATCGGGATTGGCCAGCAACTGGTCGGACACAATGGTGCCGGCGTTACTGGCTTCCCACATCATCGCAGGCTGGCTGATGATGGTGACCTCGGAAAAGGCCGCCATCTTTTCCTCGAAGCCCTTCTGGATATCGAGCGTGTAGGGGTCGCCGGGGTCGCCCAGCACCTGCAGGATCTTGCCCTTCACCGAACCGTTCTTTTCAGTCAACAGTTTCTGCACTTGTTCGGCGGCGACATAGCCGATCTCGACCGTACCGGCGACCGAGGTGAAGTCCGACACGGTGGAGGAAATCTGGCGATCGAATTCGATCACCGGGATGCCCGCAGCGCGCGCCGCATCGACCGATGGCGCCAAGGCGTTGAAGTCGACCGCAGCAAGAATGATCGCCTTGGGCGCCAGCGCGATGACGTCGTTCATCTGGCTCTGCTGCAGGTCGGTCTTGTTGTCGGCATTGAGCGTCGTCATCTCGTAGCCGACCTGCTCGAGGAACATTTCCAGCGCACTGACCGAGCCGGTCTGGAACTCGTCGAGCAGGGTGGGAACCATATAATAGACGGTCCCCTTCTCCTGGGCGTAGGCGGGGTGCAGCATGGCGGTCGAACCGGCCAGCAGGACCACGCTGTATTTCAACAACTGCCTCATATCTCGCTCCTTTCGCCGGATCGCTATTCCCCCACGCCCGCAACCGGTCCGGCGCCGGTCAGGGTTTCGCCAGTGATCATGCCGATCACTGCGTCCGCGTTTGTCTGTTTCGTCGGCACATCTCCTGCGACCACGCCCTGACGGATGACGACCATTCGGTCGGCCACCTGGAAGGCCTGCTGCATGATGTGGGTGATGATGACCACGCCGATGCCCTGTGCTGCGACTTGGCGGATCATCTGCAGGCCGCGCTTAGTCTGCTCGACCCCGAGCGCCGCAAACGGCTCGTCGAGCAGCACCAGCTTGCCGCCCCAATGCACGAAGCGGTTGAGCTCGATCGCTTGGCGCTGTCCGCCGGAGAGATGCTCGACCTTGGTGCGGAGCGAGGGTATGCGCGTACCGGCGCTGGCCATGGCCTTGGCGACATGGGCCTCCATCGTCGCCTCGTCGAGCACATTGATGCCCATGACCTTCCTGGTCAACTCGCGCCCCATGAAGAAATTTGCCACCACATCGACATTGGTGCACAGCGAAAGGTCTTGGTAGACGGTCTCGATCCCGGCAGCCTTGGCTTCGGATGGCGATTTCGGGCGGAAGTCGCGGCCCTCAAAACTCATAGTGCCAGAGCTGGCGTCGAGCCCGCCCGAGATGATTTTGACCAGGGTCGATTTGCCCGCGCCATTGTCGCCGAGCAGTGCGATCACCTCGCCCTTGGCGATGGAGAAGGACACGCCCCGCAGGGCTTCCACGGCGCCATAATTCTTGGTGATATTGTCGAGAACGAGCAGGGGTTCACTCATGCGGCCATTCCATTCGAGAACGGATCGCGCTGGCGCGGACGATCGGGGGTGAGAGCGGGTTCCTGTCGCGGCGACAGCACGCCGGACACGGCCATCGCGGCAGCGCCGCGCAGCAGCGACTGGTGCCCGACCGAGGCGGTGACGCGCGGCGTCGTGCGGTCGTAGCGGCTGGAAATCGAGGTTGGCAACGTACTGGTGGTGGCCACCAGCGCGGTAATCAGCTCATCGGGCGCCAAGCCGCCCAGCACGATGGTCTGTGGGTCGAACAGGTTTTCGATGGTGCAGATGGCGCTGTGAAAAATCGGCGCGACCTCCGCCACCCACTCTCCCTGGCTCTGGCCCGCCGGCCGGTTGCTGAAGCTGTCGAGCGACAGGTAACGTTCGAGGCAGCCTCGATTTCCGCAGGGGCACGGCAGCCCACCGGGCACGATGGGAATGTGGCCAATTTCGCCGGCATTGCCCCAGGCGCCGCGCACCGGTGCGCCATCCTGCATCATCGTACCGCCGAGACCGACACCGAAATACAGATAGTAAAACTGCGGCATCGCAGCGCCTTCGCCATAGAGCCGCACGCCTATCGCTGCAGCTACCGTATCCGCCGCGATAAAGGCCGGCAGCTTGGTAACCTCTTCGAGGCGCGCCCGCACCGGCACGCCCGACCAGCCATCCAGCGTCGTCGGCCCGACAAAGCTTATCGCCTGCACGTCAAACGGACCCGGCATGGCAAAGCCGACGCCCAGGATGCGCCCGTCGGGCCGCAGCGCCCGCATCTCGGCACAAAGTTCCTCGATCAGCGCAAAGGCCTGACTGGGGCTGGGGCGCACGCATGCTCGCGCCGCGCTGCCCAGCATGTCGCCGGCAAGATTCATCAGGGCGGCATCGACGCCGAGCGGCGTCACGGAAATGCCAATGGCATAGCCGCCGTCCGGATTAAGGTGCAGCATGGTCGGTGGTAGGCCGCGACCCTTGGGCGCTTCCTTGCTCGACAGCAGGTAACCCTGCTCTTCCAGTTCGCGCACGATGGTTGAAACGGTCTGCACCGTCAGGCCGACCCGCTTGGCAATATCACCACGGGTGGCGGGGCCATGGTTGCGGACGTATTCGAGGACGATGCGCCGGTTATACGGTCGCGCCTTCTCCTGATTTGTCCCACGCAAAGCCATCGTTCAGCCCCTCAGCTAAAGGGAGATTGGCAGGCAGGATTTATTATGTCAATTGGAATTCAAAAATGATGACGACGTCACAATCAATGCGAAATGGCACCCGATTTTGCCCGCTGGTAGTGCGAGTAACCGATCATCGAATGTTACAACGATAAGTTCTACCGGGGCAGTACGGCTGCCGTCGCACGCCGCAACGCTTGCGCTGCTCAAAAAACAAAGAAACTGGTTCCGGGGGGCTTTGAATGGTAGCGAAGGCCAATGATGTCAACTCCAGCGGCCGTAATGGAGTCGGAAGCTGCCCGTCAGATTTGCGGCAGTGATTAGCGCTAAAGGACGATGACGCGCATTGCTGTTCGCAAAGGCACATGCCTGGGCCAGACTACTACAGCAACGATCGCAATGCCGAATGAGTGAAGGCTGCCGAAAAAGGCCGGCCCCTTGGCCGGCCCCGCTGGCAGACTAAGCCGCTTTTTCTATAACGTCGTCGCTATGGCGAATTTCGGTGCCGAGAACCATAAGGCATTCACGAATGAAGGCGGCGAGCGCCGTCCATCCCTTGGCTGAAACCATGGTATCATCGACATCGGCGTCGGTCGGCGACAGGTCGATATAGGTACCGCCGGCCAACGTCACTTCGGGTTCGCAAGCGGCGAGCGCCGCAACTTTTTTCCCGCTTACAACGCCATCGACGGCGATTACCATCTGCGCGCCGTAACAGATGGTAAAGATGGGCTTTTTGGTCTCATGGAAATAGCGAACCATAGCCTGGACGCGCTTGTCGGTGCGAATGTATTCCGGACCACGGCCATCAGCGGCATAAGCAGCGTGATACTCCTCGAGCCGAACTTCGCTGAAGGTCTTGTTGATCAGCGCATTGTGGCCCGGTTTTTCGGTATACGTCTGGTGACCTTCGAAATCGTGCAGCGAGGTTGCTATGACATCTCCCGCGTTCTTGTCGGGACAGACGACGTGGACGGTATGGCCCACTGCTTCCATGGCCTGCTGATAGACAAAGATTACGTATTCTTCGGTGAATTCACCACACAGCATCAGAATCTTTTTACCGGGTACTTTGGTCTCCAGATTGGGTTGATTGGGGCCGGCGTGAGCCGACCCCGCGTGATCAGAATGGGGAATCGGGAAAGTAATATTCGGCGGCATTGTCTTTGGTGATCAGGGGTGCGTCGAGCTTGTCGGTACCACGGACTGGCGCCTGCCCATTGAACTGGGCTGCCGTCATGTAGATGGCCGTCTTGATCATCGATGGCGGATAAGGTGTTTCAATCGGGGTCATGGCATCGCCTGTCATCACTTTTTCGATGATTTCCTTCATGCCATTGCCACCGAGCGCATATTTGATCTCGGTGCGGCCGGACTGTTTGATAGCTTCAACTACGCCCAGCAGCATATCGTCGTCGTTGGCCCAGACCGCATCGATATGGGGATACTTGGCCAGGTAGTCCTGCATTAGGCTGAAGGCTTCGTCGCTGTTCCAGTTGGCCGCCAGCATGTCGTCGGTCAGCTTCGAGACGACTCGTCCGGCGGCGTGTGGCTCGACCAGAAGCCGAAGTTCGTAAAGCTCGCCAAACTGGCGGGACGAAATCTGCGGCGCAGCGCTGAAGCCGATCAGGTGGGTCTTGTGCACCAGCCCCTCACCCTCAAGACGGCCCAAGGCTTCACGGATGGGGGTCTGGGAAACGCCCAGTTCGCGCGCCAGATTGTCTACGGTGATGCGAGCGCCCGGCGCGATCTTGAGCGCCATCAGCTGGGAAAAAATGGTCTTATAGACCTCGTTGGCAAGGCTGATAAGCTGGCTCACGGCTCATCGCCTTGATCCAGAACTGATCCTGTTTTCGCGTGGCGATGAAGTGCCTTTGCGCCGCTTAAACCAGCGACCTACTTCTCTAGTTTTCGCTGATCCGGTGACCGGTCTCCGCATCGAAAACATAGACCTGCTGTGGCAGGACAAACAGCGTCAAGGTCGAGCCCATCGGGACCATGTCGTCGCCGCTCACAGTCATGACAGTTGGTTTACCGGCGACCTCCATGGTGAGGAATGTCTGTCCACCTGTGGGTTCGATAATGCTGATCGTACCGGTCGGACCCGAACCTTCACCACTGCGCTGGAAGTGCTCGGGACGTATTCCGACCGTAACGGCTTTCCCCTCGGTTAGAGATCTTGCGGGCCGGAAAACGAAGGTTTCACCCGAAGCGGTTTTGGCAACACCGTCGTCGATCGTGGCGCAAATAGCCCCCTCGAGGCGAACTGAGAAACCATCCTCATCGAGAAATCACGGATGATTTCGGCTCCCTGCTGAGGCTCGTGGCCGTTCCAGCCGCCCCAGACGATTAGTGCTTCGCGCATTCTTGGTCCTCATGACACTTGGTGACTGTTTTGGATTGGGCGCACAACGCTACCAATTGGCGATCCTCCCGTCGGGCAGGATGGCGTGCAGCGCCGGGATGATTTCGGGCGCATAGGGGTGCCTGGCCGCTTCCGCTTCGTCGATCTCGATCCCCAACCCCGGCGGGTCCGGAATAGCCCAACCCCCATCGACCAGATCGAGTGGAAAGCTGCTGCAAATGTCCTTCAACCAGGGCGCGAGGCCGACCGCTTCCTCCTGTATGACGAAACTAGGGGTCGCGGCCGCAAACTGCAACGCCACCGCACCAGCCACCGGGCCCATCGGATTGTGCGGCGTGACGCCCATCGATGCAGCCTCCGCAATCGCGGCGATCCGCCGCCCGCCGCTAAGCCGCCGCAATGGCTAAGATCGGGTTGCACATAAGTGACCGCACACAGGCGGGCGAGTTCTGCATATTCCTGGACGGTGAGTAGACGTTCGCCCGTTGCCAAAGGACAATCGACCAGCCGCGACAGCTCCGCCAGTGCCGCTGGATCGCCCGGCTGGATCGGCTCTTCGACGAACATCGGGCGGATCACCCCAGCCATACAGCCCCCCTGGTCAGTGATGACTTTCACAAAAATCCAGTTGCGATGAACGGCGTTGACCACGACGGTTTCGATGGACGTGATCTTCATGACGGACGCATATCCGTATGGCAGGTGAGGCACAAAGCCAGTTCGCCCAGGCAGTTTGGCTCTTCCGCAGCGGCGATCATCAAGGCAATGTCCTCCAACACGGTCAGGCTCGAACGGCATGATTGATGTGGAACGAGACATCGCACGTCTTTACATCATATGTAAGAACTAAATTGAGTGCTCTTAAATGTTAAATGCCGCATCACGAACGCTGCAAATGCCGGTCATGCCTGGCGACGCGCTTCCCAAAGGGGCGGCGAAGCAAGCAGTCGATATCCTGGGGCGCAGGATCGCAAATGATGCCTATTTGCCCGGTCAAATCATGCCCACCGAATCGGAACTGGCCGATTCGCTTGGCGTCAGCCGGGCGACGATCCGCGACGCGATCAAGGTATTGTCGGGCAAGGGGATGGTTCGGACGGCACGTCGCTATGGGACGCGGGTTCGCCCGATTGACGAGTGGAACCTGCTCGATGCCGACGTCGTCACATGGCATGAGCATGGACATCCACGGCTGGCGACCATGTTTGCGGAAACCACGGAATTGCGCATTATCCTCGAACCGGCGGCGGCAGAACTGGCCGCTCAGCGCGCCACGGCGGCGCAGGTCGAAACCATACTCGAGGCAGCATTGGCGCTGCACCCGGAACAAAACGACGTGCAGGCGATATTTGTCGCCGACTGCCGGTTCCACGCTACCATTCTGGACGCAACCTGCAACGGCATGATGCGCCAGATGCGCCCGCTGATCATCACCATGCTGCGGGTTTCGTATGAGTTTGGTGTGCTGCAGCGTGTCACCGAGCCGGTATCGAAAGATGGCCATATTCGCGTCGCGCAGGCGATTAGGGCGGGCAACGGGCCGCTGGCACGCCAGGAGATGGCGCGAATGCTGGAGCTCAACCGGCGCGATGCGATTATCGTCAGCCCGCCCATCCGCAACAACCAACCGCAGCAAGCTTGAGCCACCATGCGTTATCTTTATACCACCCTGGGAAAACTGACTGCGGATCAACTCGGCATGATCCTGCCGCACGAACATGTCTTCGTTGATCTGCGGACGCCCGATAAAGAAGGCTATGCGCAGGCCGATACCGCAAGCGTGCTGGCGCTCATGGTGCCGCAGATCGAAGCCATCAAGGCGCTGGGTGTGACTGCGCTGGTAGAGTGCTCCACCGGCGGCGTGGGGCGGCGGGCGGATCTCGATCTGGCCGTCAGCCGGGCCACGAATTTCCCGATTGTCGTCCCGACGGGCAACTACCGCGAGCCGTGGATTCCCGCATGGGTGCGTGACGCAGATGAGAATGCTCTGCATGACTGGATGCTGGCTGAACTCCAAAACGGCATCGAACAGACGGGCTTTCAGGCCGGCTGGATCAAGCTGAGCGCAGGCGACGATGGAATAACGCCGCTGGAAACCCGTATCCTGCGAGCCGCAACACGCGCGTCCATGGCCACTGGAGCCCTGATCGGCAGTCATACCATTCGCGCTTCCGTGGTCATGGACCAACTCGACATCATCGAAGCCGAAGGCGGTTTAGCCGAGCGTTTCGTGTCCATCCACACCCATGCCGAACCCGACTTCGCCCTGCACAAGGCAATCGCAGCCCGTGGCGCCTGGATCGAATATGACAATATTGGCGCGGTCCCTGTGGAAGAAAGCGCCGACCTGATCCTGCGTGCGCTTGATGCAGGCCTTGGCAGCCAGCTTCTCATCAGCCACGATCGAGGCTGGTATGATCCCGCCCAGCCCAATGGCGGCGTACCCAAGCCTTATACCGTGGTCAGCACGGAACTGATCCCCTTACTGAATAAGCGTGGTGTCTCACAGAACACCAATGTCGAACTATTCCACCGCAATCCCTTCACCGCCTTTTCTCGCCCCTGATGCGCTGGTTCGAAACTTCCTACGGTCATCACTCACAAGACCAAGCCTAGATCGCTTTTTCTGACACCGCGTCGAACAAATGCACGTGCCCGGGTGCAATGCTGACGCCTATCGTATCGCCGGCCTTGGCATCGATCCGGCGGGTTTCCACCACGGTCAGTTCCGGCACGGTGGCGGTGGTCAGGTAGGTCATGGACCCCGTCGACTCCACAACCGCTACGGGCAGCCGAAGCGCCGCTACAGCGGGGTCAGCGGCAACCAGGTGCTCAGGCCGCAGGCCAACGGTAACCTTCTGCCCAGCCTCGGCTTTTCGCCCAAGCGGGAGCGACGGCGCGCCTTCTATATCCAGCCCCACACTCATTCCATCGGCGCCTATGGTGCCCGGCAGGAAGTTCATTGCTGGCGACCCGATGAAGCCCGCCACGAATTTGCTGACTGGCCGGTCATAGAGGTCCAGCGGCGAGCCCTGCTGCTCGATCACCCCGTCGCGCATCACCACCACATGGTCCGCCATGGTCATAGCTTCGATTTGGTCATGTGTCACATAGACCGATGTCGCGCCCAGCCTGTCGTGCAAGGCCCTAATTTCCTTGCGCATATGCACGCGCAGCGCGGCGTCAAGATTGGACAGCGGCTCATCGAACAGGAAGGCCTTGGGGTTGCGAATGATCGCCCGGCCCATCGCAACGCGCTGCCGCTGACCGCCGGAAAGCTCTCGGGGGTACCGATCAAGCAGGCCGGTCAGACCGGTCGTCGTTGCAATCTCTTCAGCCGACCTGCGGGCAACGTCCTTCTTTATCCCCTTGATCCGCAGCGAATAGGTCAGGTTTTCTGCAACCGTCATATGCGGATACAGGGCGTAGGACTGAAACACCATGGCCACGTCGCGCTTGCGCGGCGGGACGTTATTGATCACCTCGCCGGCAATCTTGATAGTGCCACCGGAGATGCTCTCGAGCCCCGCCAGCGAGCGCAGCAGAGTGGACTTGCCGCAACCGGACGGCCCAACCAATGCGACGAAACTGCCTTTTTCGATAGAGAGGCTGACATTCTTCAGCGCATGGAAGGCGCCGTAGTGCTTGTCGATATTGGCAAGCTCGATCTGGATTTCGCTCACGGGAGGTCCCCAATATGATGGCATTTGGTTAGCGTTTGGCGGCTCATTTGACCGCTCCCACGACAACGCCGCGTGTCAAAGTGCGCTGGAAGATCAGGAAGAAGATGAGGGTGGGTGCCATGCCGAGCAGTGACGCGGCGGCTTGAAGCGTCGGGTCCGACATGTTCTGGCCGCGCGTCAGGCCCATCGCCACTGACACGGTCTGGTTGTTATTGGATACCAGCATGACCAGCGGGATCAGGAACTCGTTCCAGGTCCAGATGAAGAAGAACGTCCCCACCACCATGAGCGACGGTCGGAGCACCGGGACCACCACCTGCCAAAGGATTTGCCACCGATTGGCGCCATCCATTTCGGCGGCCTCGATGATTTCCCTGGGAAAGCTGCTCAGCACCGACGACAGCAGATAGGTGCCAAAGGCGCTCTGGATCACCGCAAAAATGATGATGACGGCCAGTTGGGTGTCATAGAGGCCTGTCGCCTTGGCCATATAGTAAAGCGGGTAGATGATGGATTCCTGCGGCACCATGATGCCGAGCAGCAGAACCACCAGGATGACCCGCGACCCACGCACTTTGCCGATGCCGATGGCATAGGCATTGAGCAGGCTTATCGTCACCCCGACAACCGCGACCGCCAGGCTGATGATGGCGCTGTTAAGCAGCTTGCGGCTGAAATCAGCCAGGTTCCAGAATTTGACGAGCGCCGAGAAATCCAACGCCGTCGGCAGCGACAGTGGTCCATTCATCGCGTAGTCGACACTGGACTTTACCGAATTGCTGAGAGCCAGAAAGAACGGAAACAAGACCAGCAATAGCAGAAAGCTCAGGAGCGCGAGCACGAACCAGCGTCCTGTCCCATGCCGACGATAGTCATGCACCGCATGTGGTACGGCGGCAACAGACGTGAGCGTTGTATCGGCCATTGTCTATTCCCTCCCCGCCTGTCGCGACTGGAAGCGCAGGAAAATCACAGCAAGGCCGATGGTGAGGATGGTCTGAACCACAGCAATCGCCGCTCCATAGCCAACGCGCTGGGTGGTGAAGAAATGATAATAGGTCAGGTAGGACGGGACCAGGGTGGCATTGTCCGGTCCGCCCGCCGTCAGCACGAAGATCGGTGCGAACACTTTGAGCGCGGCGATCAGTGTCGTCAGGACCACGACGAAAATCTCGGGTGCCAAAAGCGGAATGGTGATGGTCACCAACCGCTGCCACCAGCCGGCGCCGTCGAGTTCAGCCGCTTCATAGAGCGCCGGGTCGATGCGCGAGAGGCCAGCCATGAAGACGACAAGGCAGTAGCCGACCTGAATCCACACGATGACCAGCGACACGGCCGGCAGCGCGTAAGTGGCATCCCCCAGCCAGTTTTGCGACAACGCGCCCAGACCTACGCCCTTGAGAATGATGTTGATCACGCCGACCGGGTTGAAGATCCAACCCCAAAGCACGCCCGCAGCAGTGATCGGCAGGATTTGCGGCAGGTAGAATGCGGCGCGGAACAGGCTCGACACCGTCTCGCCGAACTGGTCGCGGATGTAGTCGAACAGCAGCGCCGCCAGCACCAAGCCGAACACGACCGGGATGATCGTCATCGAGATGACGAACAGCAGCGTGTGGCTCATCGAGCCCCAGAACTGGCCGTCGCTCAGCATCCGTTCGTAGTTTTGCAAGCCCACGAAACGCGGAATGCCGACGCCCTTCCAGGCGGTGAAGCTAAGGGCGAGATTAGCAATCTGGGGCAGCAGCACGATGGCGCAAAAGCCCAGAACGCCGGGTATCAGATAGAGATAGTAACTGCGCTTGTCTTCCGTGGAAGCAGTGTTCGGCGTGGCCATTTTCCCCTCCACGATCGATGGGGCCGCGCCTTGGATGAAGCGCGACCCGACGAGATCAGTTGTTACTGGTTGGCCTGTGCGTCGTCATAAGTTTGCTTCAGCTCGCCAGCGAACTGATCGGGCGTCAGGGTGCCCTGCAGCAGGCCAGCGACCTTCTGGATCAGCACGTCGTAGAAGCCGGGGACCGGCCAGTCGGGATAGAAGCCGAGACCCTGCTTGTCAGCGATTTCCTTGAACACGGCAGCCGCGTTCTGGCCGACCGGATTGGTCACCGTAGCCGGGTCAGCTGCGATCGAAACGCCGCCATTATTGGCCTGTTCGGTCTGGTACTTCGGCGACAGCAGCAGGCTGATCCACTGCTGAGCAAGTTCGGCGTTCTTGGAGGCCTTCGGGACCACCCAGAGGTTGCCGGTCGAGCCGACCGAGTACTTCGGCGTCGGTACCAGGAACTGGCCCCACTTGAAGTCCTTGATCGAGGAGCTAAAATTTCCCAGGTTCCAGGTGCCCGAAATGTAGATCGGCGCCTGGCCGGAGGTGAACTGCAGCGCCGCATCGGGATCCTTGATGCCCGTCGAATCCTTGCTCACATAGCCCTTGGCCACCCAGTCGATCATGGTCTGGGCCGCAAACAGATAGGGTGCGGTATCGAGCGGGGCCTTGAGGCCCTGATAGTTCTGGACCCAGGTGTCGTCGGCCTTGGTATAGGCCAGCGAGGCGAGCACGTGCTGGCCGCTGGTATCGGCGCCGCCGAGCGCCAGTGGCGTGATGCCAGCCGCCTTGAAAGCTTCGAAAGCGGCAGTCAGTTCTTCGAGCGTGGTCGGAACCTTCAGCCCGGCCTTTTCGAACATGTCGATATTGTAGAAGGCCGACACATACTCGCCATAGGTCGATATGCCCCAGATCGAACCCGATCCGTAAACACCCAGATCGTCATAGCGGCTGAGCGTGAGCTGGCCTTCGTTGAGGATCTTGTCCCAACCCTGTCCGGTGTAGGCGTCATCGAGCGACTGCAGCAGGCCCTGGCTGGCAACGAGGCCGGCAGTGGCATTGCCCTTGTTGTATTCCAGCACGTCCGGCGCCTGATCGGAATTGAGGATCATGCTGCCCGAAGCCTGCAACTGCGCGAAGGTCTTCTGCTCGAAATTGACGGTCACGTCAGGATTGCTGGCCTTGAATTCCTCAAGAGCCTTAGTCCAGGTAATGCCCTGGGCCGAAGCCGCGTCCTCGAACCACCAGATATTGAACGTGTTTTCCTGGGCATATGCCAGGCCGCTCGTTAGCACCACAGCGCCGATCGCCATGGCCAATGTCGAAAGTTTCATCCTCAGTCCTCCCATTGTGCGGCACGGGCCGCGGTTATGCTAAATCTCGCCGGAGCTTCTTGCGGAGCCTGTTGCGGCGATCCGACGAGGTTAGGCGATGTAGTCGCCACCCCGGCAATTCTTGAGATAGTTGAGCCCGCGCACCTGACCCGTCATTTCGAGGTCGCCGCGATAGACCGGGTCATGCCAGCCTTCGATGTCGATGGAGCCGGCATAGCCAGCGAGCCGTAGCTCGGAGATCACGTCGGTCCAGTTGGTGTCGCCGAAACCCGGCGTGCGCATGAACACGAACTTCTCCTTGCCGAAGACGCCATGCTCCTTGATGACCTCCCAGCGGATGGTCGCGTCCTTGCCGTGCACATGGAAGAACTTGTGCGCCCATTTGCGGATCTGGGGCATCGGATCGATCAGATAAACCATCTGGTGGCAGGGCTCCCACTCGAGCCCGATATTGTCATCCGGCGTCTCGTTGAAGATCAGCTCCCAAGCATCGGGATTATGGGCAATGTTCCAGTCGCCGGTCGCCCAATTGCCATCCATGGCGCAGTTTTCGAACGCCAGCCTGACGCCCTTGTCCGCGGCGCGCTTTGCCAGTTCGCTCCAAACTTCCTTGTAGCGCGGCAGGCTGTCGGTCAGTGGCTTGTTGCGGATGCGACCGGTAAAACCAGCAACCGTCGTGGCGCCGAAGTGATGCGCGTTGTCGATGCAATCCTTCCAGCCCTGCAGGGTCTGGCGGTCCATTTCCTGGTCTTCCAAGGGGTTGCCGAACATGCCCAGCGTCGAAATGGTGATGTCGCGATTGCCGATCGCCCCAACGCTGCGCTTGCCGAGTTCGGCTAGGTTCTGCCCATTGGTGGTCTGCCAGAAGAACGGCTCGAAGCTCTCGAAGCCCAGGTCAGCGATCGCTGCGATATTCTCGGCGGCCTTGCCTTCGGTAGCCTGGATCATGGTGCCGATGCGGATGGCCTTGGCGGGGTTGGTCAACTCGGAAATCCTCAAACTGCAATGGTGACGCGCTGGCGGGTCTTGGCGCTTTCAATCGCGGCAAACACCATCGCCAGGCTCTTGATATTGTCGTTGCCGGCAGTTTCGGGCGGCCTGCCTTGCTCGATGGCGTCCAGGAATTCCGCGATGACGCTGGCATGGCCATGCGTCTGCTCGATATCGGCCGGAGCCGGAACCTCGACAGATGCGGCCTCGCGCAATAGGCCCGAACCGTCGACAGCCACCTTGGCGTCGAAGTTTTCCTCGCCATCCCAGATCAGCGTGCCCTTGGTACCAATGATCCGCCAGGCGCTCTCCCAGCTCGTATTGGCGCCCTCGGCGCACCAGGAGCCGCGATAGTTGAACACCACGCCTTCCTCGAATTCGAAGATCGCATTGGCGGCAGCGCCGTGCCCATACCAGGAGCCTCGGGGATTGTTCTCCAGGCAATAGACTGCCGTCGGCGCCGCTCCGGCCATGAAGCGCGCGGCATCCAGGGTGTGTATCGCCATGTCGAGCAGCAGCACATTGTCCATTTCCTCGCGGAAGCCGCCGAAATGCGCGCCGACGAAGAAGTCGCAATGCAGCGCCGTGAGCTCGCCGAGTGCCCCGCTTTCAAGCAGCCGGCGAATGCGGCGAACGCCGGAAATGAAGCGCCGGTTCTGCACCACGGCGTGAACACGTCCTGCCGCATGCGCCTGCGCGATCATTTCCCGGCCAGCCGCAAGAGTGGACGCCATCGGTTTTTCGCTGAGTACGTGGCAGCCGTGGCGCAACCCGGTGGAAACGACCTCGTCTCGGGCCGCCGGTATCACGACGTCGAACAGCAAGTCAGGCTTGGTGGCCGCGAGCACGGCATCCAGATCGGTCCCGATCGTGATGTTGGAGAGACCAAACTCCGCGGCCCGCGCCTCGGCGGTGGCACGATGCAGGTCGACTAGGCCGACAATCTGCACACGGCCCTTGAGCAAAGGATGATTGGCTAATGCCGACAACCACCCCTTTGACATGTTTCCGCAGCCCGCAATAACGGCCGTAAACGTCACTCTAAAATCCTCCCGGTAACATGTGCGTGCCCATCTACGCGGGTCGGAGGCGCATGTGCCGTAAACGTTTACGAAATTAAGTGTGATAATTACCGCTTGTCAATAGCGCTTGAGATTGCTCGCCCGCCCTGTGGACGAGGTCGCTTGCAATTGTCGTCCATCAAGGTCCATTGAAGCGGCTGCAGACGGCGTTCGATGGCAGGCTCGTGAAAACCGGAAGGTCTATTGAATGAAGGGTATCCGGCGCCTTGCCAATGAGCTCGATATCTCTATCGGCACCGTTTCGCGTGCGCTCAACGGCAAGCCCGATGTCAATGAACAGACCCGCCAGCGGGTCCTCGATGCCGCCGCCGCCATGGGTTATGTTCCCAATCAGGCCGGTCGCGCTTTGCGCAAGGGCTCCACCGGCGTCGTCGGTTTCATGATGCAGACGGGCTCGCAGATTACCGGCGAGGGTGACGTCTTTTTCATGAGCGTGTTCGATGGCGTGCAAACGGTTTTCGCGCGTCACCAACTCGATCTGGTAGCTTTGCTCTGCTCCTCCGAGGAGGATCCGGATGCTTACCTGCAGCGGGTGGTCGCCCGCGGTTTTGCCGACGCGATCATCATTTCGGCGACTAAGCGTTATGATCATCGGATCGAATATCTGGCTGTGCGCAACATTCCCTTCATCGCTCTTGGCCGCAGTTTAACGGATGCGGGGCAGCCCTGGCTCGATCTGGATTTCGAGGGCATGGCAGAGGTCGGCGTCGATAGGCTGGTCGCCAAGGGCCATCGCCGCATCGGTGTCTTTGCGCCCTACGACGATACAAATCTCGGTTTTGTCTTCCTTGAAAGCTATCGTAATTCACTGAATAGGCATGGCATTCCGTTCGATGCGGACATGATTTTCCGCGCTCATCCCAACGAGCGCGGTGGGTATGAAATTGCCGAGCGCATCGCCGCCATGCAGGATGGAAAACGACCGACCGGCTTTGTGCTCACCAACGAGGTGATGTCGGTCGGACTGTATCGCGGGCTATACGATTCCGGGCTGCGTCCGGGTAAGGATTTCGCTGTGATAGGTCGCGATAGTCCCCACGCACACTATCTTTCGCCCAAGCTGACGTGCTTTGCACTCTCGCTCCGCGACCTGGGGATCGCTCTGGCAGAATCCCTGCTCGCCACCATGCCGGCCTTTGCGCCCCAATATCCCATCGGCGTCGTCCGAAAAGTTCTGCCGATGACGCTAATCCAAGGCGATAGCGACTGCGCCGTGTGACACTGGCAGGACCTGCATCGGTTCGGTGCTGTAAACCTTTGGCGAGACTGCGTTCCGTTTTGCGGAAGCTGGCCTTGCTGGACTTGCCCCGCTTTAATGGAGAGGCATTAGCTCATTTAAGTGCCCGGTTTTCGAACTGCACAGGACTTTGGTAGTCGAGGGCGGAGTGTCGCCTCACAGGATTGTAGAAGCCGTCGATGTAGCGGGCAATGGCCTGTTCGGCATCGTGTCTGGTCTGGAAGCGTGTGCGCCAGACGAGCTCG
>NZ_LAPV01000127.1 GCF_000971275.1 Devosia psychrophila
CCTCCTCGAACCTATCGGCAATATCCCGCCAGCGGAAGCTGAGGCAAACTTCTACGCGGCACTGGAACAAACGGCCATGGCCGCATAACTTATACCAAACAGCCTCCGGAATTCCCGGCGCGGTTCAACTAACCCACGGCTGCACCACTACGTCCAAGACCGCTTGGCGGGCAAGATCCAGGCCCCTGACGGTTGTGATATTGCAGGCCCTCGGCAGGCACCGTTCAAGGGGCGCAACAAGCCGCATCGCGGTGACCATAAATGGGTCAATGGCTGGTCGCCCGAACAGATTGCCAACCGGCTGCAGCTCGATTTCCCGGAGGACCAATCCATGCGCATTTCACACGAAGCCATTTACCAGGCCCTCTACATTCGAGGCCGAGGTGCTCTCGAACGCGAGTTGGTCGGCTGCCTGCGCCGCGGCCGGGCGTTGCGCATCCCGCGGGCCAGGGCTCGGGCCAAGGCATGGGCACACGTCAGCGAGGAGATGATGATCTCCAACCGCCCCGCAGAAGTAGAAGACCGTGGGATGCCCGGGCATTGGGAGGGAGACCTGATCATCGGCTTGAACCGATCCGCGATCGGAACCCTGGTCGAGCGATCAAGTCGCTTTACCAGCCTCGTCCACCTGCCTCGCGAGAAAGGCTACGGGCTGGTTCAACGCACGAAGAACGGCCCCGCGCTGGCGGGCTATGCAGCCGTCACCATGGCCAATGCTCTACAAGATACCGTGAAGACTCTGCCTTCCCGACTGTGGCGGTCATTGACCTGGGACCGTGGCAAGGAGCTATCCGACCATGCCCGGTTCACGAGCGAGTCCGGGGTGAAGGTCTTCTTCGCAGCTCCCCGCAGTCCATGGCAGCGCGGCACTAACGAGAACACCAACGGCTTTTTGCGGCAATACTTCCCGAAGGGCACTGACCTGTCGCGGTGGACCGACCAAGAGATCCAAGCCGTAGCGCACAGGCTGAACAACAGGCCCCGGAAAACGCTTAGTTGGAAGACACCAACCGAAGCCTTGAATGAGTATCTAAAATCTGGCTAATAACCCAGTGTTGCGACGACCGGTTGAATCCGCCTTGGCTGCCGCTGTCCCAATGATGGATCAGACCGGCCGCCGGCTGGCGCATGACGAGCGCCTTTCTGAGAGCCGACAGAGCCAGGGCGCGGTGCAGGCGGTCGCTGGTGGTCCAGCCGACGATGCGACGAGAGAACAGATCCAGCACTACCGACAAATACAGCCAGCCTTGCCTGGTCCAGATGTAGGAGATATCGACCCCCCACTTCTCATCGGGACCCCGGGCCTCGAACACCTGGTCGAGCAGGTTCGGCGCCACTGGCCAGGAATGCTCGCTGTCGGTGGTGCGCTTGAAGCGGCGCTTCTGGGACGCTGCGTCGCACAGTGGCGCTGATTGACGGACCCGCTGTTGGCAAACCGGTCCTGGCATTCATCCATGTAGACAGTTTGGGGTGGTGCAAAACCAACGAACTCATGACCTTCGCCGAGTTATCCGAAGTTGAAGAGGTACAATCGGTCGCGGGTGATACGTCCACGCTGCTCAAGGTGCGCTGCGCCTCCAGCGCGGATCTCGAGGCTCTGCTTGCGCGCTTGTATGCCATCCCCGGCGTCAAGGGCACGCGCTGCTACATGGTGCTTTCCACCTACAGCGAGCGACCGCCGCAGGCAGCAATCACAAACTTCGCTTTGGAAGGATAGATGATGGCGGAGGAAGCAGCATTGAACTTCGCGAACTTCTTTGATGTCGAGCTTGATCTCCACAACACGCATTTCTCGTTCGCCGCTGCGGTGGGTCGATTGGCTGCTGCACGACACTAGAACGATGAAGGGTTCATCCCGGAGATTGAACGAGCCGCCCGCGATCCGATCTACAATGGTGCCCAGAAGGTTCCAGCCAACCTGCAGGAGTTCCGCGATGCCTTAGGTCGCCTGCCAGCCGGTATTGTGCTCCAGGAACAGCACGGGATTCGGCAGTATTTTACGCAAATTACGACGTGTACCGCCTTTCTGCTGGGCGGCGCGGTCAAGGGCGGACGCGTTATCACCGATTGGCCGGGCCTCGTTGGGCTTTTACTGCGGAAGAGTCCGTCATGAATGGAGCGGCGGCGTCTTGTCCGGACGCCGCCGCTCGAAAACTACATTGCGCTCGATTTAACGACCTGACCACGGATCTCGCCATCCGGGAATTTGGCGCTGTGCACGTTGAAGTACCACTTTCCGGCTTCGAGATCCGCCGCCTGTGCGTCATTCAACGTCGCCTCACCGGAGATCGGGCTGGCGAGTGGGGGCTCGATCGGCACGACGGGCTTGGCATTTTCGCCGATCGCCGCCGGGCCGTGGAAATGGGCCGCGGTAGCATCGCCGGTCAGCCCTTCATAAGTTATCGACCAAGTCAGCTTCTTGCTGTCGGTGTCATAGGAGATGTCGGACATGCCGGTGGCCATTGAGTCCGCCGGCGGCACTTCCTCGCTGGCAGACAAGTCCGCCTTATACGTCACCATTTCAGCAAATGCCGGTGCGCTCGAAAGGACCAGCGCAATGCCGGAAGCCACGACTTTAGCGTAAGAAAACAGTTTCACGATTTCCTCCTCATACTGGCGAATGAGTTCGCCCTGCAGCAAGTCAATGGAGGAACCGGTAGGCCGTTCCATTTTCTGGTGACAAATGCTCGTTTCTGCTGACAAATGCTTGGCGTCACCCGGTTCGCTCGTGTCGCCAATAAGTCATTTTGCGTTTTAGGCATCTGAGGCGTGCCAGCCGGCTGCGTTGTGAGGTAGGTGCCTTGGATTAAAGAACGACGTGCTGCTAGCGATGGAGCTGAATTGTACTTGCCGATAAGGATCAGGATCGCTTGCCCCAAACCCATGCCACCTCAGATGCGGTACGTAACTGGCGGAAGAGCCAGAAGCACCAAGTCTGTGAAATCGCTCGCAACTGCGACCCCCTTTTCGTTTCCAATAGTGGCTCTGACTGAGTTCTGCTGCAGATAGCTGGTGCTCTGGCTCTGTTTTCCGGAGGGAATCAGCGCGATGGATCAGAAATTTCGACCTGCCAGCCTTGTGCCGAGCGGCTTCGTTGTGGAGGACACCATGGTGTCGGCCGAACGCGTCAGCGTCCGTGTTCGATCTGGTGCACCTTATTGTGCATGTCCAGCTTGTGGCGTGCTGTCCCGTCGGGTTCAGAGTCGGTATTTGCGTCGCGCGGCCGACCTGCCGCTCGGTGGGCGCGGTGTAGATTTGCTGATCCTCGTACGGCGCTTCTGGTGCGACGCCGTTCTGTGTGGTCGGCAGATCTTCGCGGAACGCTTTGCGGACGGCGTACTGGCGCAGCGAGCGCGCCGAACTGAGCGGCTCGACCATATCGTTCATCACCTCGGTTTAGCGCTGGGTGGCCGCCCCGGCGCCAGCTTCGCCGAGCGTTTGATGGTGCCGGTCAGCAACGACACCTTGCTTCGCGTGGTCCGACGGCGCGCTGCAACGCCCTTGGAAACGCTCGGCGTGATCGGTATCGACGACTTCGCCTGGCGGCGCAATCATCGTTACGGGACGATTGTGTGCGACCTGGAGCGCCGCCGGACGGTTATACTGCTTCCTGACCGAGAGTCGGCAACCTCGGAAGCTTGGCTACGACATCATCCGTCGATCAGCATCGTCCCCGTGATCGCGGCGGTGGTTATGGTGAAGCCGTCAGAAAGGCGTTGCCCCAGGCAACCCAGGTCGCAGATCGGTGGCATCTCATGGAGAACGCAAGCCGCGCCTTCCTCGACGCCGTGCGTAAATCCATGCGCCAGATCCGCTCCGTGATCGGCACCGCCGTCGTCAATCCTGATCTCCTCAGCGCCGCCGAGCGCCTCCAATATGAGGGATATCTATATCGGGAAGAGGCGAACACTGCGGTCCTGACGCTTTGGAAGGAGGGGATGCCGATCAAGCAAATCGTGAAGCGCACCGGTCACTCTCGCCAAACCGTTCGCCGGATCGTTCGCGGCGAACGAAATGACGTCTTCCGGCCTCGCCAAAGCTCGTTGGAGGCTGAGTTTCCCTGGCTCGACGCCCAATGGGATGCCGGCAAGCGGAATGCTTCAGCTCTATGGCGCGCCATGAGAGAGCGAAGTTACCGCGGCAGCTTGAGGGTCGTATCCGAATGGGCGACACGCCGTCGTCGTGCCGAAAAGACTGACGCGAGCAGCTTGGCGCGTGTCCCATCCGCACGCACGATCGCGCGACTGATGACGATTGGACGCGACCACCTCACCAAATCGGAAACCGTCACAATCGCTGCCATCGAACAGGGCGTTCCATCTCTCGTCGATGCGCGTGAAATCATACTTCCACGCCATGATCCGCAAGAAGGACGTAAAGTTGATGTCGCGGCTTGAGCGCGCTTCTCAAAGCCTCGTGGCTTCTTTCGGGAACGGCGTCACAAAAGACCAAGAGGCGGTCCGGGCGGCAATCCTATCGCCGTGGTCCAACGGGCAGACCGAAGGCCAGATCACAAAGCTCAAACTGGTGAAACGCCAAATGTACGGGCGTGGAAAGATTGACCTGCTGCAAGCACGATTGATCGGCGCAGCGTGACCTCTCAAACAGCAGAGAATATGCGTCAGAGCCCCTGTTGCTCGCGAATTTACACTCCTCGCTGTTCTGGAGCGCCGTCCACAGCACTCTGTCGGGCAACGGCACCGCCGCCGAAAATCTCGAAGGTCTCGAGGCTGACCTCACCGAACTCAAGGGCGACGCCTGGTAACGGCTTCGACCAAGATGAATGACCGGCGGCGGATCAATCCACCGCCCGTTTTCGTTCAGGGTGGCGCGCCGACCACCCATTGTTCGAGGTCAGTGGACGTGCCGGTCTGAAGCCCCGATAGATCCGACAGCAGATAGATCGCCAGCCGCGCCACTTCGCTCGCCTCCAGCAACCGGCCCAGCGGTCGCACCGCGCCCGCCGTCTCGGCCCAGCTCTCGCCCTTGCCAAGCGTGCGCGCCTGCATCTGCTGCTCGCCCTCGGTGGCAGCCCATCCCATATTGATGCCGTTGACCCGGATACGGTCGGCCACATGCGCATTGGCCGCATTGCGCGTCAGCGTCTGTAGCGCGCCCTTGCTCGCCGAATAGATCGCTAGGTCCGCCGCGCCGCAATGCGCGTTCATCGACTGGATGTTGACGATCGATCCCGGCGCCCCGCGCGCCCGCAGATGCGTGATCAGCCCGCTCATCAGCAGGAACGGCGCCCTTGCATTGACCGCAAACAGCTTGTCCCACAGCGCCGGCGTGCCATCGAGAAAACTGGCGCGATCGGTAATCCCCGCCGCGTTGACCAGCCCGTCGAGCGGCCCACCCGCCAGCGCCTCTGCCATCAGCCGCGCCGGCACCTTCGGATCGCTCAATTCGCCGAACACCAGCTCGGCGCCGGCAATCTCCGCCCGCGCCCGCTCGGCCTTGCCCTTATCGCGGCCCGCCAGCACGATCCGGCTGGCGCCGTTGGCCTTCGCATGCCGCGCGATTTCAAGGCCGAGGCCCTGGAAGCCGCCGGTGATCAGCACGGCCTTGCCCAGGAGGCTTTGTCCGAAGGGGGTCGTCATTGCTCTCTCCGCAACTCAGCTCTGGTCGGTGATCCGCACATAGAGCGCGGTCACGGCGAGGATAATAGCGCCGAACAGAAGGCGCCGCGCCCCCTCTGGAATCTGCAGCAGCGTCAGCAGCGTCCCGAGCACCGTCAGGATCAGCGCGCCGACAATGGTGCCCGAATAGGTGCCGCGCCCGCCAAAGATCGACGTGCCCCCGATCACCGCGGCAGCGACCGACGGCAGCATCAGCGAATTGGCCAGCGACAGCGACGGCGCCCGGATGATGCCGACATAGAGCAGCCCGGTAATCCCGGCGATCAGCCCCGACAGCGTATAGAGCGCCATCAGCACCTGCCACGAGCGCACGCCGGAAAGGCGGGTGGCATTCTCGTTGGCGCCTATCGCATAGAGTAGCCGGCCGAAGCCGGTGCGGCGCAGGCCCCAGATGATCAGGATGGCAAACGGCACGAAGAGGTAGAGCCCATTGGGCATGCCCAGGGTGCGGCCGGTGCCGAGGAACTCGAAGAACCACGGAATTTCCGAGCCGGTATTGATGACATAGCGCTGGTAGACCTGCAGGCACCCGGTGGCGATGAGACCCGTGCCCAATGTCATGATCAGCGGATGGACGCGGCAGATGCCGACGCCAAAGCCGTTGACCAGCCCGATCAGCACTGCCGCTCCCAGCGCCAGCATGATGGCCATCGGCCCGCCGACCAGCGGTGTCAGCGTCGCCACCACGAAGGCGCTCACCGTGGCGGCAACTCCGGCCGACAGGTCGATACCACCGGTCAGCATGGTCAGTGTCTGGCAGGCCGCCAGCATGGCCAGCGGCATCGCAAAGCGGATCGTGTTGCCCACCCAGCGCTCGTTGAAAATGCCCGGCTGCAAAACGTTGAGCAGCGCAATCAGCGCGAACAGCAGCAGCACCAGCGGAATGACCGGGTTCTCGCGAACAATCCGGCCAACGCGGCTCAGGGGCGAAATCGTCTCCACGGTTGCGGCCATCAGCGTCGTCCTCTCATTGCCAGCAGGCCGCCGGCCATCACCACGGCAACCATGATGGTCCCCTCGATGATGGTGGTGACGTTCGGATCGACCGACAGCAGCGTCAGGTCGAGCCGCAGCGTGCGCAGGATGAACACCGCGATGATCGGTCCGAGCAAGCCACCCTTGCCGCCGGTCAGCGCCACCCCGCCCAGCACCACCGCCGCTACGCTGGCCATCAGATAGGGGCCGGCGATCGGCTCGCCGATACCGGTGCTGAGCGTGATCGAGAGCCCGCCCAAAGCCGCGAACAGGCCGGCAAAGCCATAGGCCGCGACACGCGTCAGCCCGATCGGCACCCCCGAGCGGAAGGCCGCATGCTGGTCGCTGCCGATGGCATAGATCGACAGCCCCAGCTTGGACCGCCGCAGCGGCAGCCAGAAGATCACCACGAAGGCGATGAGCACTACGAGCGCGCGCGGCAACCACGACGTCAGCTCCGGCGGCAGGCCCGGAATGGTCACCGCCCCCACCACCAGTTCGCGCAGCCATGGCGCCGCCGCGCCACCTGGCGCATTGAGGATAAGCAGCGCCACGCCCTCCCATACGAACAGCATGGCGAGGGTGACGACAATGTCAGGCACCCGGGTGAGCACGATCAGCACGACCCACCCGGCATTGGCATCGCCCATCTGATGCATCAGGAGCGCTGCGACCACCCCCGCTACCGCCATGATCGAGGCAATGGAAAGATCGATGCCCCCGGCAATCACCACGATGCCCATGCCCACCGTAGCGAAAGCAAACGGCAGGGCGGCTCGCGCCAGCGAATCGAGGCCGGACGCCCCGAAATTGGGCTGGATCAGCCGCGTCGCTACCAGCAGGATGGCCAGAATGGCGAGCAGACCGAGCGACCAGCCATAGCGGGCAAGAACGCGCGTCATGGCCGCGCCTCCGCACTGCTGGACGCCGCCCGTTCTTTCTCGGTCAATCCATAGGCCGCGCGCATCAGGTTCTGTTCTGTGGCCGCCTCGGCGTCGATGACATCGACGATCCTACCGCCGAAAATGACGATGGCGCGGTCGCAGGCCAGGGGGATCTCGCCCAGCTCCGAGGTGTAGAACAAAATCGACGCCCCCTGCGCCGCCAGCTCGCGCAGCAGCGGATAGATCTGGTGCTTGGTGCGCACGTCGATGCCGCGTGTCGGGTCGAACAGCAGCAGCGTTTCCACCCCCGCCGCCACCCAGCGCCCGATGGTCACCTTCTGCTGGTTGCCACCCGACAGCCGACGTACCTCGGCCTGCGCCCGCATGTCGATCTGCAGCCGCTCCACCGCGCCAGTGACACGGGCCGCCTCTTCGCGCATCGGAATGGCGCCCCATTTCGAAGGGCGCGCCAGCAGCGGCAGCGCAATATTCTCGCGCACCGAGCGCAGCATCAGCAGCGCATCCTTGCGATCGCCCGGCACCAGCGTCAACCCCTTGGCGATGGCGTCCGCGGGGTGGCCAAAGCTCGCAGCCTTGCCATCGACCTCGATGGTCCCGCCCTGCGCGCGGCGGAAACCGGCCAGCACATCGAACAACTCGTCCTGCCCCTGCCCTTCCAGCGCCACCACGCCCAGCACCTCGCCTTTGCGCAGCTCGAACGACACATCGGCAAGTCTCGAGCCGGCGGCAAGCTGGCTGACCCGCAGCCGCGGCGTCTCGGCACTCGAGACGGCCCGGATGTGCGCGCCAGTCACCTCTGCCCGCGTCGGTACGCCGCCCAGCATCAGCTCGACAATCTTTTCCTCGATACCCGGCTCGATGACGAAATCGCCCACCGTCACCCCGTCGCGCAGCACAGAAGCGCGGTCGCAGACACGGGCAATTTCGGCGAAGCGATGCGAAATATAGATCACCGTGCGGCCGGCATCGGCTTGGCCGCGAATGACCGTCAGCACGCGCTCCACGAGATCGGTGGGCAGCGCCGCTGTCATTTCGTCGAGCATCAGCACCTTGGGCTCCTTGGCCAGCGTCAAGGCCAAATCGAGGATGCGCAAAGTCGCCAGCGGCAGTTGCGAGATGGTGTCGTCGAGCCGCAGGTTGGTGATGCCAAGCGCATCGACCCAGTGCCGGAACGGCTCGATCGGCGCATCGACAAGACGCAGGTTGTCGCCCACGTCGAGGTCGGGAATCAGCGAAGGCTCCTGGTATACCGGCATGATGCCAGCACGGCGCGCCTGGGCCGGAGACGTAAACCGGCTCTCCTGTCCGTCGATGTGAATATGTCCGCTATCGGGGCGCAGGGCCCCGGTCAGGATTTTAACGAAGGTCGATTTGCCGGCGCCGTTGGCGCCCATCAGCGCGACGATTTCGCCCGCTTTCACCGTGAGCGATGCATCCTTGAGCGCCGCGACCGCGCCAAACCGCTTTGCCACGCCACGCGCGTCCAATACGACACGCCCAGCCGCTGCTTCCGTCATGCCGACGACACCTTACTCTGATTGGTCGAAGCGGGTCTCCAGCCGCAGCCGGAGACCCAAGGTCAAATCACTCGCCCGGGCCTTTGCAGGCGATGATTTCGTCGGTGCTATAGGTGGTGTAGTCGGCAATCGAGACGCTCACCGGCCATTCGGGATCGAGGTTCGGGTTCTGCGCGGCCGCGATGCTGGCCTTGCCTTCCTCGCTCACATTGTCCCACAGCGCCGGGGTCACCAGCACGGTCTGCTCCGCCGGCTTCTCACCCTTGAGGATGTTGAGAGCAACGGTCACGCCGGCGGCACCGATCGAACCGGGATTGGTCACGGCTGCACCAACCAGACCTTCGACACTGCCGAGCTGGCCGACGAAGCCGGCATTGTCGGCACCCACGATCGGTACCAGCGGGGCACCCGATTCGACGAAGGCATCGACGATGACGTTGTCGATACCCGAGGTCCACACGCCGTCAAACGCCACGCCGGTGGCCAGATAGTCGAGGATCTGCTGCTTGCCCTGGTCCTGCTGCCAGCCGGTGAACACTTCCTGCGCCACCTTGACGCCGGGATATTCGGCCAGTGCGCGCTTGAAACCCTTGTCGCGGTCATTGTCGGCCGAGGCACCGGCGGCGCCGCGCATATAGACGACACTGCCTTCGCCGCCGATCTGCTCAAACAGCCATTTCGCGCCGAGATAACCGTATTCTTCCTGGTTGTTGGACACGACATAGGCCGAAGGCTCGGTCACGGCCTGGTCGACGGCGACCACGACGATACCGGCGTCAGTGGCTTCCTTGATCGCGGCATTGATGCCCTCAGGATTGGCCGGATTGACCACGATGGCATCGACACCGGCCTGGATCAGGTTGCGGATGTCTTCGAGCTGGCCGGCAGCATCGGTGTTGCGATGCGCGATGTTGAGCGAAGCCACTTCGCCCGATTTCAGGGCCTGTGCCTTGATGGCGCAGATCATTTCCTCGCGCCAGCCGTTGCCCTGCACGGTGTTGGAAACGCCGATGGTGTAGTCTTGGGCCGCGGCAGCACCGCTGAGCCCGACGAGAATGGAGACCGCACTGGCGGTCAGGAGCAGTTTGTTCATGTTAGTCCTCCCTTTGAACTGATTGCATGTTTGCATATTATTTCAGTCACTTCACGTATGGATTGAGCACATCGCGGGCCAACACAAAGCCGCGCTTGAGCTTGTCGTCACTCCCCTCGAAATCGCGGTCCTCATGTTCGATGATGACCGGACCGTCATAGCCGGCCCGGTAGAGGCCGGAGAAGAACCGGGCCCAGTCAATATCGCCGAGACCCGGCATGCGCGGCACCTGCCAGCCAATACCGACCGACATGATGCCGTTTTCGTACAGCCCGTCACGGTCGATCATCACGTCCTTGGCGTGGACATGCACCATCTTGGGGCCGAATTCGCGGATGAAGCGCGGCTGGTCTATCATCTGCCACACCAGATGCGACGGATCGTAATTCATGCCGACACCCTCGTTCCAGGTGTCGAAGATGCGTCGCCAGATTTTTGGCGAATAGGCAATGTTGTGCCCACCCGGCCATTCGTCATGGCTGAACAGCATCGGGCAATTCTCGAAGGCCAGCGTCACCCCGGCATCGCGCGCATGGGCGACGACAGGCGCGAAGATGTCCTTGGCCCGCGCCCAGTTCTCTTCGACGTTCAGCGTGCGGTCGCCGCCCATGAAGGAATTGACCACCGGCACCCCGAGCAGGCTCGCCGCGCTGATGACCTTCTTGAGATGACCAATAACCTGCTCCCGATGCCCCGCATCGGCATGCAGCGGATTGGGGTAATAGCCCAGACCCGATATCGAGATATCCTTGCCCGTCAGCGCCGAAACGATTTCGCCCGCCTCGCCCGTCGATAGTCCATCGACATTGATATGCGACGTCCCCGCGTAACGCCGTGTCTCGCCACCAGCCGCTGGCCAGCAGGCAACTTCCAGCGCCGAGAAGCCGCTCCCGGCTGCCCAGTCGGCAACGTCCAGCAGGTCGGTATCGGCAAATGGCGCCGTCAGAATCCCGAGCTTCATTCCTGTCCCTCCACCTCTACCCAGCGACTTTCCTTGGCGCTTGTGATCACCGCATCGCAGAACAGCATCTCATAGTGCCCGTCTTCGAAGCTGGCATAGTTTGACCCCGCCGAGCGCCCCCCGGCAAGCACGTCGGAATAGACTGCTCGGAACAGGGCGAAAAACGTATCGGCAAAACCCTCGACATGACCGCCCGGCAAACTGGCCGCCGCCGCGCCGAGCCCATTCATCAGCCCCGGATCGCGCTGCAAGATCTGGTTGGGCTCGTCGCGGTGCCCCAGCCACAGATGATCGGGATGTTCTGAATGCCAGGATGCCGACCCCTGGGATCCCGAAACCTCCCAGCTCATCGCATTCTTGCGCCCATGGCTGACCTGGCTGGTCGTCACCGACCCGCGCGCCCCATTGGCAAAGCGCAGCAGCATCAGCCCCGCATCGTCGGTTTCGATCCGTCGCGTCTCACTCGCTCGGTCGCCGGTCTTGGCAAATGTCTCGACCGGCCCCAGCGGCCGCTGCCGCTCCGGAATGAACGTCGCCAGTTCCGCCAAAACCGCCACCGGTTTGAGCCCGCCGATGAAACTGGTGAGGTCAACCCAATGCGTGCCGATATCGGCGACCGAGCGCAGCGTGCCACCCTCCTCGGTCTCCAGCCGCCAGTTCCAGTCACTCGGCTTGGCCAGCCAATCCTGATGATAATGACCGGAAATCAGCCGGACCTCTCCAAGCTTGCCTGCGGCAACCATGCCGCATGCTTGCTGGCTGAGCGGGTAGAACCGCGTGTTGTAGCAAACCGCAGCGACCAGCCCGCTGGCCTCTGCCAGTGCCACCATCTCAGCCGATTCCGCCGAGTTCATCGCCAGCGGCTTCTCGCAGATCACATGCTTGCCCGCCGTCAGGATAGCTTTGACCTGGGCAAAATGGGCGTGGTTGGGCGAGGTGACATGCACCACATCCACCGCCGGGTCGGCCAGTAATTGTTCAAGCGAATTATAGGCGTGATGGACACCCAGAGCTGCCGCCCGCTCAGCGCCGCGCCCGGCGCTGGACCCCAGCATGCCGGTAACGCGAACGCCGAGCCTGCGCAGCGCCCACAGGTGCACCGTGCCGATGAAGCCCGTGCCGATGACGGCAACGCCCACATCGTGAAACCCAGTCATGTCGCTCCTCCCCTGGTCAGGCGCGATTCCTCTTGCGCGCCCAACACGTTAAACGACCGAATATCCCCCATCCACCGGCAAGCAAGCGCCGGTGATGAAAGCCGAAGCATCGGAGGCCAGAAACAGCACCACCCCCGCAATGTCGTCCGGCTGCCCCCAGCGGCCGAGCGGCGTGCGCGCGCTGACATTGGCGACATGCACCGGGTCAGTCCGGCTGCGGGCCGATTGTTCGGTGACGATAAAGCCCGGCGCCACCGCGTTGACGCGCACCCCATCGGGCGCCCAGGCGATGGCCAGCGACTTGGTGAGTTGCTCCACCGCCGCCTTACTGGCGCCATAGGCCGGATTGCGCGGGCTGCCGAAGCGGGCATACATCGAGGCAATATTGATCAGCCTGCCGCCGCTGGCCTTGAGATGGGGGTGAAAAGCCTCGGCGGTGCGGAACGTGCCGTGCAGGTTGACGTTGACCACTTTTTCGAAAAAGCTCGGCTCCATCTCCTCGCCTCGTGCCGTGATAGCGGCGCAGTTGACTAGCACGTCGAGCTTTTCGATCGTACCACCCAGCGCGCGAACCGCAGCCGTATCGGTGACATCGAGCTTCTCGTACCGGAAGCGGCCACGATCTCCCTCGGCAGGCTGGTCCTCCACACCGGTGATGATCACGCTAGCACCGGCCGCTTGGAAAGCCCGGGCGATAGACGCACCAATCCCGGCCCGGCTTGCGCCGACAACCAGCACGGACGCCCCGGCGAAATCGAAACTGGCCCGCATGTCGAACTCTCCCTCGGCCATACCATCGCCGAGGTCGTCGAGACTTGCAATCTATTTTTCGTTTTTCATTTTTTGGTTATTTATTTTCATTTTGGCCGGAGCCGCCTGTTCGCCCAGCCGCCGTCCCAGGCTGACGATGATGGCTTGGCACACCACAAGTGCAGGCACCTGCGAGCGAAAATGCCCGAGCCGCGCCTCGGTTACGTAGAGGACGTGCTTGGCGAGCCCGACCACCGGGCTGAGCTCGTTGTCAGTGATCGCCAGCACGGTATGTCCCCGCTCCGCTGCCAGCCGCGCTGCCTCCACTGTCTCAGGCGTATAATCGTCGAAAGTCACCGCCAGCAGTACATCGTTGGGCCCCATGGCGCCGATCTGTTCGGCCCGCATGGCGCCCAGATTGTCCACCAGATGCGCCCGCTTGCCGATACTGGCCAACCCATAGACCGAATAGGCACCGATGCTGAACGCCCCGCGCGCTGCCGCCACATGCACCACCTCGCACTCTACCAGAGCATTGACGAAAGCCGCAAGTTCCGCCCGATCGAGGCTCTCTTCGATACGCACCAGCGAATTGACCGCGGCCTGCAGGAAGCCCTCGAACACCCGTCCCGAATCCTGCAGGTCGGCATCGCCGATTTCACCCGTGCGCAATCTGGTGACACGTTCGGCATAGGGCAGCCGCGGACCCACGAGCCGCTCGCGGAACACCGCCTGCAATTCGGCGAAGCCGGCGAAACCCAGTTCCTTAGCAAACCGCGTGATCGTCGCCGGCGGCACTAGCGCATGATTGGCCAAAGTCACCAGCGTACTGATCGCCACCTCCTCGGGATGGTTCAGAAAGAACCGTGCCACCTGTTGCAGACGTTTGCTCAGCGCCCCTTGCCGCGCGGCCAGCACCGCGCAGAGGCCTTCATAGTCCTTGATCGGGCTGCTGGTCATGGTCACTGCTTTGGTCAATTCCGCCTCGATTGGCGAGCCTCAATGCTTGCACGGGCTCAGCCCCATCAGCAACTACCACCTTGCCCTCTCCGGTGGCGCCGTGGTCTCGTGCCACGAAATCGGGAGAGTCGAAATGATCGCGCCAGTCAAAATCCTCGTCGTAGGGCTCGGCAACATGGGGCGCTCGCACGCCATCTCATACGCAAACAATCCCGGTTTCGAAATCGTCGGCCTGATGAGCCGCTCGATCAAATCCGCGACCATTCCCGATCAACTTCAGGGCTTGCCGCTATTCGAGGACTTCGGCGCCGCGCTCGCCACAACCAGGCCTGACGCTGTCTCGATCAATTCCTGGCCCAATACCCATGCCGAGTACGCCATCAGGGCAATGGAAGCCGGCGCCCATGTGTTTATGGAAAAGCCCATTGCCACAAACATCGCCGACGCGAATAAGGTCGTCGCTACCGCCCGCCGGACCAACCGCAAGCTGGTGCTCGGCTACATCCTGCGCGTGCATCCGAGCTGGATAAAGTTCATCGAACTGAGCAAAACGCTGGGCAAGCCGCTGGTGATGCGGATGAACCTGAACCAGCAAAGCAATGGTCCCGCCTGGACTGGCCACAAGAACCTGATGGATTCGCTGATCCCGATCGTCGATTGCGGTGTGCACTATGTCGACGTCATGTGCCAGATGACCGGCGCCAGGCCGGTCCGCGTGCACGGCATTGGCGCCAAGCTGTGGAACGCTGCAGAAAAGCAGAACTATGGTCATTTGCACGTCACCTTTGATGACGGCTCGATCGGCTGGTACGAGGCGGGCTGGGGCCCGATGATGAGCGAGACCGCCTATTTCGTGAAGGATGTGATCGGCCCCAATGGCTCAGTCTCGATGGTCCCAACATCTTCGGAGGGCAAGGACAAGCTGAGCCAAGTTACCGACTCCGCCGATATCGATCGCCACACCAAAACGGACATGCTGCGCTATCACCACGCCGAAGTCGGCCCGGACAAGAACTTCACCAGACCGGACGAGTTCATCTCCACCGAAGATGAACCCACTCACCAAGACCTCTGCGATCGCGAGCAGGCATTCTTCCTCAAGGCCATCCGCGAAGACCTCGACCTGAACGACGCCATGCAAGCGGCCGTCAGCAGCCTCGAAATCGTGCTCGCAGCCGAGCAGTCGATCCACGAGCGACGGGTCGTCGAATTGGCTTGAGACAACAGCGCGCGTGTTGGGAAGGTATTCGACAAGCTTTGAAGAGCTTGCGGCACGCAGAAATTCGCCCAAAGCACCGCCCAGTTGCCTGTCGAGCCCACAAACTCCAAGAACATCCTACCTATCGGTAGAACGAGATCACAATAGATGCTTGAGCCAGGGCCAGCGCTTGCGCACGCTGTCGAGGATCATCTGGGCGCCGGCGCTGTCGGAGATGTCGGCGGTAGTGAGATTGACCATCGGTGTCCACGACGATATGGCGCTTGCGCCCGACGATCTTCTTGCCGGCGTCGTAACCTCATGTTTTTGCTTCGGTAGCCTTGACCGACTGACTGTCGATGACGCCGCCCGAGGGGCTTGCCTCGCGCCCGGACCGCTCGCGATCGAGCATCAGCGCCACGTCTTGGATCGTCTGGAACATGAAGCGTCGAACGAAGCGGCGAAACCACCAGTAGACGGTCTGCCAGGGTGGGAAATCCTTCGGCAGCATGCGCCAGCCGCCGCCAGAGCGGGCCAGATAGCGGATCGCGTTCAAAACCTCGCGCAAATCCGTCTCAACCGGACGCCCGTTCTTCGCAAGGCTAGGCAGGAACCGCCGTACCCGCGCCCACTCCTCCTCAGTCAGATCCGTCGGGTAGCGCTTGGTCTTCTGCTCAATCTCGGCCATCCGGCCACCCAATTTACCAGCATGGCCGTCACCGGCCTGCTGCGCGACAATGTCTTCGTTGAGCGGCGAATGACTGGTATGACGTTGGCTCAGGCAACCCGTGAGCTCGCCGAAAGTCGCCATTTGCTCGGTTCCCGAATCAGACTGCTACATGCTCAAATTCTAGGCAAATCCACCTCGTTGGCATCGCAATAGGCAGATTTCTAAAGTTGGCAAGAGCTTATTTTGCGTTTATCTCCGCGAAAATCGACGACAAAAGAACCGGATGACGGCCTGCCAAAACTTTCTTTCTGTAATAACGAAAGGATTTCTCGAAACTACCAGATCGACGAACCAAAGGGTAGGGTTGGCTGAACACTAAAAATATCCCTTTTATATAGTCACTTATTCAGCATTTATGCAAGCGCCTCCCCTGAAACTCGACTGCCTAACTTTCTTCTATTTTTTTCTAAACCGCCTTCTACAAAATAAATCTTGCGCCCGTTAAGCGGCTGTCGCAGTCTCAATCCATCTTGGAAAGAGGCCGCCGTGCTCACCAAACTGACTTCCAAATGGGTTTTGGCTTTCGAGGGAGCCGACCACGTCCTGATCGAGGACGGGGAAGTTCTCTTTGCCAATGGCAAAGTGCTGTCCATCGGCCCCGCGACGCGCACGGAGGCGGATCGCCACGAGGATTTTGGGGGTGCGTTGATCGCACCCGGGTTCATCGACCTCAACGCATTGGCTGACGCCGACACTACGATACTGGGCTTCGGCAGCGCCGGCGACGCCACTCGCGGCACCTGGAGCGCCGATTATGCGGCCACGGCCCACGACGTGCTCGACCGCACCGAAATGCTGGCGGCGGCGCACGCGGCCTTCGGCCAGTTGCTGCTTTCGGGGACTACCACTGCGCTGCCGGTCACCTCGCTGCTGTTCCGTGCCTGGGCGGAGAACAGCGACGAATTCGACGCATTTGCCGGCCTCTCGCAGAAATTGGGCATTCGCCTGGTGCTCGGCCCCAGCTTCCGCTCCGCCGTCAACGTCATTGACGCCGACGGAGCGTTGACGCAGATCGAGGATGAGGCCCGTGGCCTGGCTGGACTCGATGACGCCATCTCCTTCATCCGCCGCCACCAGAGCAGCGCAGATAGCTTGATCTCCGGATTGTTGGTGCCTTCCACGATCGATACCTGCTCGGACGCCCTGCTTGTGCGCACGGCACAGGCCGCCCAAGAGCTGGGCGTCCCGTTCCGCCTGCATTGCTGCCAATCGGAAACCGAAGCCGACCTGATCTGGGCTCGCTCGGGCAAGACCTCCATCGGCCTGCTGCGGGATCTGGGCATTCTGTCCGAACGCGCGCTGCTGCCCCATGCCATCAATCTGGGCGGACCAGATGCCGATCCGGCCCTGATCGCAGCGGACCTCTCGGTCCTCGCCGAGAGTGGCGCCACGGTCGTGCATTGCCCGCTGGTCGTCGGCCGCGGTGGCCGTCGGCTCGATAGCTTCGGCGCTTTCCTGCGCCAGGGCATCGCTATTGGGATCGGCACCGATACCACCCCGCCCAATATGCTGATGAACCTGCAAATGGGCCTCGCCACCGCGCGCTTCGATGGCCGCCATGCCACTGGTCCGGCCGAGTATTATCGTGCGGCGACGCTAGGCGGCGCCAAGGCGCTGAACCGCCCCGATCTGGGGCGCCTCGCGGTCGGCAGTGCCGCCGACATCGTCGTCTGGGACTTGTCGGTCTTTGATGCCCAGCCTTCGCACGATCCCATCGAGGCCCTCTTCCTGATGCCCCCCGGCCTGAGGGCAGATCAGGTATGGGTCGCCGGGCGCCGCGTCGTCAAAGACGGGCACGTGGTCGACTTCAATGAAAGCGAAGCGTCGGCCAGCTTGCAGACGATCTTCGAAAAACTGCGCAACAGCTATGCCGAACGGCATTGGAAGGGACACGATTGGCAATCGCTCTTTCCACCCGCCTTTCCCGTCCGCCGGCAGGCACAACCATCAACAGGGAAACGACATCATGATTAAGGGAAACTGGACCAGACGCCTGGTGCTGCTCGCCGGCTTGGCAATGGGCGTGACGGCGTTGACGCCGGTCTATGCGCAGGACGCCAAGCCGGTGGTCATCGCCTCCTCGGAGGACATCATCAGCCTCGATCCGCACATGCTGGACAGCAACAATCCCACCGGCTCGGCCATCTGGTCGATCTTCGACAGCCTGGTGCGCCGCGACAAGGACGGGCAGGCCCAGCCGCGCCTCGCCACCTCTTGGGAACGCGTCGATGACCTCACCTGGCGTTTCCATCTGCGCGAAGGCGTGACCTTCAGCAATGGCGAGGCGTTCAACGCCGAAGCGGTCAAGGTCAACTTCGCCCGCATGGACACCGCCCCGTTCAATTCGGTGCAGCAGTTGCATGACCAGACCGGGCTGACCGCGGTCAACGTCGTCGATGACTTTACCCTCGATCTTGTCACCGCAGCGCCGACCGTCAACATGCTCTATTGGCTGGAAGAGGCGTTCGTCGCCGCCCCCGCCTACATCACCGACACGGCGCCCGACGTGGTCGCTTCCGCCCCAATCGGTTCTGGTCCCTATAAGTTCGTCGAATGGCGCCGTGGCGATGCCCTGGTGTTGACCGCAAGTGATACCTATTGGGGCGATGCACCGGCCGTGAAGGACATCATCTTCCGCGCCGTGCCGGAAATGTCCTCGCGCCTCAACGAACTGGCCGCCGGCACTGTCGATATCGTCGTCGGCATCACGCCGGACGCGGCGGCTCAGGCCAATACCGATGTCAGCGACGTGGTGCAGATCGAAGGCCTGCGCAAGATGCATATGGGCATCTCGATCAAGGGCGAACAACCCGCGCTCGCCGACCCGCGCGTCCGCCAGGCGCTCAACTATGCCGTCGACGTTCCCACCATCATCGATTCCCTGCTCGGCGGTTCGACCAAGCCACTGCTCAGCATCGTCAATCCACCCAACAACAATCCAGATTTGACGCCCTATAGCTACGATCCGGAAAAGGCCAAGGCGCTGATGGCGGAAGCCGGCTTTGCCGATGGCTTCCCGCTGACCATCCAGTGGTCGACCCGTTTCGACGGCGGCAAGGATGTCTCGGAAGTGGTGGGCTCGTTCCTCGAGGCCATCAATATCAAGCCGACCTATGAAGCGGTCGAAATCGGCCAGTTCCGCGAAGCGCTGTCGAGTGCCAGCCTCAAGGGCATCTACTTCCAGGGTTGGGCCGCGCTGATCAATCCCTCAGTCGAGCTGGTCATCCTGACCTGCGGCCATGTCGATAATTCGAGCGGCTATTGCAACCCGGACTATGACAAGCTGGTCATTGAAGCCTCGCAGACACTGGACGACGCCAAGCGGCAGGAACTGGAATACGCTGCTCAGGCGATCATCTGGAACGACGCACCGTGGCTCTATCTGTGGCGCCTGCCGAACATCTTCGGCATCTCCAAGACGCTGAGCTATGAGTTCCGCGCCGATAACTATCTCGAGCCTTACCTGATCACCTACAAGTAATGCATCGGCTGCCCTAGCTCCGGCCAGGGCAGCCCCGGTTTTGCAAGGCACCATGTTCTCGTTCCTGTCCAAACGCTTCCTGCAGGCCTTGCTCGTCCTTCTCGGGGTATCGTTTGCTACTTTCATCGTCGGCCACCTGACGGGCGACCCAGTCGAGCTGATGGCGCGCGAAAACGCCACCGAACAGGACAAGCAGGATCTGCGGGTTTATCTGGGGCTCGATCGGCCGCTGGAGCAGCAATATTTCAGTTTCATCGTCAAGGCCGTGCAGGGCGATCTCGGATTTTCCTTCGTCCAGCAGGCCAAGGTCTCCCAACTGATCGCCGAGCGCCTGCCCGCCACGCTGCAATTGGCGGCCGCCGGGTTCCTACTCGCGCTGGCCATTTCCATCCCACTGGGCATCATCATCGCGCTCAATCGCGGCACCATCTGGGATTTTCTGGTCACCACGCTGGCCATGGCCGGCCAAGCCGCGCCTGGATTCTGGATCGGGCTGATGCTGGTGGTGCTGTTCGCAGTGCACCTCAAGGTCCTGCCGGTATCGGGCTATGGCGGCGCCGCCTATATCGTGCTGCCGGCAATCACCTTGGCGCTGCAATCGTCGGCCCGGTTGACCCGGCTGGTGCGCGCCAGCATGCTTGAGGTCTTGAGCGCCGACTATATCCGCACAGCCCATTCCAAGGGCCTGCGCGAGCGGGTCGTGCTGTTCGTCCACGCCTTTCGCGGCGCCATGATCCCGGTGGTCACCATGGCCGGACTGGAGCTGGCCGAGTTGGTCTCGGGTGCCTTCATCACCGAAACCATCTTTGCCTGGCCCGGCATCGGCAGGCTCGCCGTCACTGCCGTGTCACAGCGCGATTTCCCTGTTATCCAGGGGGTCGTGCTGATGTCGGCCGCGTTCTTCGTGCTGATCAACTTCCTGGTCGATGTGCTCTATGTCGTCATCGATCCGCGCGTGAAGCTGAAATGAGGCGTTCGGCAACAAGCGTCTTCCTGCGGCGCAATGCACTGGGTCTCTTGGGCCTGACCATTCTCGTCATCGTTGCGCTGGCGGCGATCTTTGCGCCTTGGGTCGCGCCATACGGGCCGGCCAAGATCGATCTGATGGCGCGCTTGGCGCCGCCGGCCTGGATCGATGGCGGCTCGCTCAAGCATCTTCTGGGCACCGACAATCTGGGCCGCGACATCTTGAGCCGGGTCATTTATGGCGCCCAGATTTCGCTGTCCGTGGGGGCAGGAGCCGTGGTTATTGGCGCTTTGATCGGCTCCTTCATCGGGCTGTTGTCCGGCTATTTCGGCGGCATCGTCGACGCGGCGCTATCGTTCTTGGTCAATGTGCAGTTGGCGTTCCCATTTACGCTGCTGGCCATCTTCCTGCTGTCGACGTTTGGCGGCGGCTTTACCTCGGTCGTCGTCGTCGTGGCGCTGGCGACCTGGGTCAATTACGCCCGCGTGGTGCGCGGACAGGTGATGAGTGTCAAGAACCAGGAATATGTCGAGGCCGCCAAAAGCGTCGGCGTGCCCACCGACCGCATCCTGCGCCGCTATATCCTGCCCAATGCGTTTTCTTCCATTATCGTCGTTGCCAGCTTCTCCATGGCGCAGGCGATCCTGACTGAAGCCGCCCTGAGCTTTCTTGGCGTCGGCATCGGCAGCGCCACGCCCTCCTGGGGCACCATGCTCAATGATGGCCGTTCCTATCTGCAAAACGCCTGGTGGATGACGGCCATGCCGGGCGTCGCCACGGCGCTGACGGTGCTGGCGGGCAATCTGTGTGGCGATTGGCTGCAGGACCGGATCGATCCGAGGTTGCGCAAATGAGCGATGCAGTTCTGTCGGTCGAAGGCCTTAGCGTCGATTTCGCCGTTGGCGGCAGCATCATCCATGCCGTGCGCGATGTGTCGCTCTCGGTAGCGCAGGGTGAGGTGCTTGGCCTGGTTGGGGAAAGCGGCTCCGGCAAGTCGGTCACCATGTTGTCGGTAGTGCGACTGCTCGATGCGCGCCGCACCGCGATCACGGCTCGCGCCATGAGTGTCGATGGCCATTCCATTCTCGACCTTCGGCCCCGCGCCCTCGAAGACGTACGGGGGCCCGTCGTCTCCTATATCTTCCAAGACCCGCTGACCGCGCTCAATCCGCTGCTCACGGTTGGTCGGCAGATCAGCGAGGGCATGCGCCGCCACAAGGGCCTGAGCCGGACCGCGGCCCGTGCTAGGGCGCTGGACTTGCTGCGCCGCGTCGGCATTCCGGCACCCGAACTGCGCATCAATCAACTGCCCCATCAGTTGTCGGGCGGCATGCGGCAGCGCGTTATGATTGCCATGGCGCTGGCGGTGGAGCCCAAGCTGCTGATCGCCGACGAGCCGACCACGGCACTCGATGTCACCGTGCAGGCCGAAATCGTGCGGCTGGTGCAATCGATTCAGCGCGAGCAGGGCATGGCCATGGTCTGGGTCACCCACGATCTGGCGCTGCTGGCGCGGTTGGCCGACCGGGTCGTGGTCATGTATGCCGGGCGCATCGTCGAGGATGCCTTGGCCGAGGCGCTTTATGATGCGCCGGCCCATCCCTATACCGCCGGCCTACTGGCCAGCACGTCGCGCATCGATGATCCTTTCTCCGAGCAGGAGCCGATCCCCGGCGCCCCGCCCGATCCGCGTGTCGTGCATCCCGGCTGCAGTTTCGCGCCACGCTGTTCGCGGGCACAGGCGAGGTGCCAGGGCGAAGTGCCGGCGCTCGAAATCAAGGCCGATGGCCGCCGCGTCGCCTGTTTTTACCCGCTGACCGGGAGCCAGACATGAGCGCGCCGCCGATCATTAAGGCCATGGGACTGACCGTGGAATTCCGCGGCCGACGCTCGCTGTTCAAGCCCGAGTCCGTGGTGCAGGCGGTCAGCAATGTCGACCTCACCATCGAGCAGGGCGAAACCCTGGCCGTCGTGGGGGAAAGCGGCTGCGGCAAGTCCACGCTGGGCCGGGCTCTGCTGCGCTCGACGCCGATCGCCCATGGCCGCGTGGAGTTCAAGGGGCGCGATATCACACGCTTGTCCGGCCGGGCTCTGCGCGATGCGCGCAGCCAGTTCCAGATGATCTTCCAGGACCCCTACGCCTCGCTCAATCCCAAGATGAGCATTTACGAGACCTTGGCCGAGCCGCTGCTGGTGCATGGCGCCACCGACCGCGCATCTATCCGCCCCCAGGTGCTCGATATGCTCAGCGCCGCCGGGCTCGACCCGAGCTTTGCCGAGCGTTATCCACATGAATTTTCTGGCGGCCAGCGCCAGCGGGTGGCCATTGCCCGAGCCGCCATTCTGCGCCCTGATTTCATCGTCTGCGATGAGCCGCTGTCGGCGCTCGATGTGTCACTGCAATTGCAGATCCTCAAGTTGTTCACCGCGCTCAAGCAGCAATTCTCTTTGACCTATCTCTTCATCTCGCACGATCTGGCGCGCGTCTTCGGCTTTGCCGACCGCATCGCCGTGATGTATCTGGGCAAGATCGTCGAGATCGGCACCGCCGCCGATCTGTACCGGGCTCCCGCCCATCCCTATACCCGCGCGCTGATCGCCGCCGCGCCCTCGCCCAATCCGCACCGCGACATCCCGCCGGCGGCAGCCACCCTGCGTGGAGACATCCCCAGCCCGGCCAATCCGCCCAAAGGCTGCCGCTTTCACACCAGGTGTCCGCAGGTGATGGATGTCTGCAAGACCCGGGAGCCGACGATGAGCGATCTGGGCAATGGCCAGCGCGCTGCCTGTCATCTGTTGACCCAGCCGCCGATGGCGGGCTGATTGCCCCGCCGCTCACCCTTGCGCCAGCCGCTGCCAGGCTTCGAGCAGCGCCGCACTCGCCGCCTGTGGCGACAGGCGCCGCTGCCTCAGCAGATCGTTGCGGATGATGGCGTCTGCCAACCCGGTCCATTCCAGCATGAAGGGTCGGTGGGTCGGTGGCGACATCATGGCGTGGGCGCGCGCATCGAGCAGGCGCTCGACCGATCGCTTGGCCTGACTCGGTGCAAACGCCCTCGTCATCGCCTCTCGCATCCCCGGCAGCCGCTCGACCTCGCCATAGGGCACGCCGAACAGGCATTCGCGCAGCCAGCGTTCATGCACCGCCAGGCCGTCATCGGTCACAGTACCGCCCAGATAGGCCAAAAGCCGCTCGGATCTTGCCAACCGTTCGCACGCGAGGCCCTCTCGCAGGCACAACAAAGCATGCCCCGGCATCAGTGGCGCACTCGCCTTCCCCGGCAGCTTCAACACCAGATTGAGCGGCTTTCTTGCCGCCTTGGCGGCATCCATCGCCAGATAGTCGGTGGTGAAACTCAGCATGTGCTGCCCACTGACCCAGCGCTGCAGAGCCGGGCCATCACCCCTGTCATCCAGACATTGCGGAGGCGCCAACCCCTCATCTACCAAGGCTGCGAAAAATCCGAGCACCGCCGCGATCGCCTCGTCGGCGCCCGTCTGCCCGAGATCGGTTACGCCTTCGCTGGCGAGATGGCAGAGCAGGCTCCAGACCAGCCCGGTCTGCGAGCTGTGCCAGCGCGGCAGGAACGGATATTGGGCCAGACCATCCCGCTTCGCGCGACGCAAATAGTCCAGCACGACGTCCCAGGATCCGAACTCCAGATCTCCCGCATCGGCAAAATCGGTGTGCGCGAAGAGCGCGAATGGGCCGCCATTGTAATAGGTCAGCCCCAGCAGCTGCCCGTCGGCGTCCCGCGCACCCGCCACCATGCGTGGGTCCATTCGCCGCAGCAGCGGGCCGAACCTCGTCTCGTCCAGCGGCCGGATATGGCCGCGCGCGCCCCACAGCGCCGCCTCCGCCCGCTGCGCATGGAACACATCCGGCCCCTGCCCCGCCGCAAAGCGTGCGCCAAGCTCGCGCTCATAATCGCCACCGATCTCAAGACACGCAACCGCCTCGCCGCTTTCGGCAACATAGCGCGCCACATTGTCCCGCACGATGTCGCCCTGTACGTCCCAGAAGGCGAATTGCAGCGGTGTGGCTGCACTGCCGAACAGCTCTCGGCGGATCGCCGCCCCGCTGGCATCATCAATCGAAGAGGATTTTTCCATGCGTGACCTGCTCATTGCCGGCGGCAATCTCCTGCTCTCGGCCGATCACCAAGATCTGGTGGCCGCCGATATCCTGGTGCGCGAGGGCATCATCGCGCAGATCGGCCCAAACCTCGCCGCCGATGTCGAAACCATCGACGTGGATGGTGATATCGTCATTCCCGGGCTGATCAATGCGCATCTGCATTCGCCCGGCAATTTCATGCGCGGAACGCTTGAAAACCTGCCGCTCGAAATCTTCATGCTGTACGAAGTGCCCCCACTGGCAAGCGGCGAGGAGGACCCCGAGACCGTGCGATTGCGCACCCTGGTCGGGGCCGCCGAGATGCTCAAGCTCGGGATCACCTCGGTGCTCGACGATGCCTTCTTCGTGCCACTGACCACCCATGCTGCTATCGACGCCATCGCCGGCGCCTATGAGGACATCGGCATCCGCGCCACGCTAGGGCTCGATCAGCCCATCGTCGCCGAATACGAGAAATACCCCTTCCTCAAGGACATGCTGCCCACCGAATTCATCCGCAACATGGACGCGGCGCCGCGCGAAACGGCCGAGGGCATGCTGGCCCATTATGACCATCTGATCGAGCGCTGGCACGGCGCCGGCGATGGTCGTATCGCCGCTGCCGTCTCCTGTTCGGCGCCGCAACGCGCCACGCCCGATTACCTGCGCGCGCTGCATTCTCTCGCCCACCGGCATGACCTTCCCTATTTCTGTCACATCCTCGAAACCAAGCTGCAGCGTGTTCTCGGCGATGAGAAATATGGCCAGTCCTTGGTGCAATATGTCGATGGCCTGGGCATTCTCGATGACCACATGCAGGTGATCCACGCCATCTGGATCGATGAAGCCGATATCGCCACACTGGGCCGGTCTGGCGCCACCGTTGCCCACAATCCGGTGTGCAATCTGCGCCTAGGCAGCGGCACCATGCCGTTCCGGGCCTTGCGCAATGCCGGCGTGCCGATCTGCCTGGGGACTGACGAGGCGGTCAGCGACGACAGCCATAATCTTTGGGGCTCGATCAAGACCGCCGCAATCATGCACGCAGCCACCGGCGGGGATTATCGCGAATGGCCCAAAAGCGCCGAAATCCTCGCCGCTCTTTGGGACGGCGGCAATCGCGTCATGCGCCGGCCGCAACCGGTCGGCCGCATCGCCCTCGGGGCAGCTGCCGATTTTGCCGTTCTCGACAAGAACGCCGACAGTTTCCGCCCACTGCACGACATTCGCCGCGCCTTGGTACTGTGCGAAAGCGGTAGTTCGGTCAAGCATACCATCGTGGCCGGCTCCGTGGTGGTGCGGGACGGGCAATTGACTACGATCGATGAGCCGGCGCTGCTTGCTCAGCTGCGCGCTATGGAGCCGCAGTTGCGCCGGGACGCCTTTGCCTTGCGTGCTGGCGCCGCCGAACTCGAACCCTTCTATCGCGAAATGCTGGCCAAGGCCCATGCCCGCGATGTCGGCTTCACCCGCTGGGCCGGACGATGATCGCGCCCGATCGCGACTTTCGGGGCTATGGCGAGCAGCCGCCGGTGGTGCGCTGGCCCGGCAATGCTCGGGTTGCCGTCTCCTTTGTGCTCAATATTGAGGAGGGCGCGGAACTTGCCTTGTCCTCGGGCGACGAGCGCAATGAAAGCGTCTACGAGGTGCAGCAGGAACTCATCGGCGCGCGCGATTTCGCCATGGAAAGCCATTTCGAATATGGCAGCCGCGCCGGCTATTGGCGCATCATGCGCCTGTTCGAAAAATTTGGGATCAAGCTGACGCTCAACCTTTGCGGGCGTACGCTTGAGGCAACGCCCTGGCTGGCGCAACATGCGGTCGCTCAGGGCCACGAAATCATGTGCCATGGCTGGCGCTGGGACGACAATGTGCGCATGGACGAGGCCGAAGAACGCGCCATGATCGCCTGCTGCGTCGCCGCGATCGAAGCAGCCACCGGCACGCGCCCGGTCGGCTGGCATGTCCGCAGCCATCCTTCGGAAAACACCAGGCGCCTGCTGCGTGAGGAGGGCGGCTTTCTCTACGACAGCAATCTCTACAATGACGATTTGCCGATCACGTTACAGCGTGGCGACCAGCCCTATGTGCTGTTGCCTTATGCCTTCGACACCAACGACATGAACTTCTTTCGCGTCTCACGCTTCGTGCACGGCAAGGACTTTGCTCAATATTGCGAAGACGCCTTCGACTGGCTGCATATGGAGGGCGAAACTACGCCAAAGATGATGACCATTGGCCTTCACACCCGCATCATCGGTCGCCCTGGGCGCATCGGCGGCCTGGCAAAATTCCTTGAGTTTCTCGCCAGCCGTGGCGGCGCCTGGATCACCCGTCGCGACGAAATCGCCAAAACCTGGTTGGACCAGGGGCTTTAGAAAAGGTGGCGTCCCATCTTTGGCATGAGAATCTATCGGCCGGAGCTAGATCGCCACATCTGGATTCTGATGCACGAACGCCGCGATCCGGTCCGGCGTCGTCAACCAGATGTTGTCTCGCTGCGCCAGAACATGCGCCAGTGCTCGCCGCAGCCCGCGCAGCCGGAACGGCTGTCCTGAAATGAACGAGTGAATTACCACAGGCATGACCAACGGCTGCTCGACCGAGGCTTCCAGCATCTCATCGAACTGATCCGCGATCATGCCATAGAAATCATCGGGCGATGATTGCCGCCCGATAATGGTCGAGCTATCGTTGAGCTCCAACGCATAGGGAATACTTAGCAGTTTCTCGGTTCTGGTCCTCAGCCACACCGGTTGGTCGTCCATGCCTAGGTCGATCACATAGAGATAACCCGCCTCAGCCAGCAGGTCCGGGGTATTGTCGGTATGGGCCAGCCAGGGGCTCGCCCAGCCGGCCGGCGGCTTGCCTTCATGCGCCACGATGGCATCGCGAACCGCCGCCAGATACGCCGCCTCGTCTGACGGCTCGCGCCCGGCCAAGGTGTCCGAATTGGTCAGCCCATGCGCGATGATTTCGCAGCCGTGCCGGCGGGCATGATCCATCAATTGCGGGGCGTGATCATAAACCTCGGTGTTTAGCAGGATCGAGAGCGGAATGTTCTCGCGGTGAAACCTATCGATCAGCCTGATGGCGCCGACCCGGTTGCCGTAATCGCGCCAGGAGGTATTGGCAAAATCGGGCTTGGAGGCGCCCGCGAAGAGGTCCTCTGTCATCCCCTCCCCGAACACATATTCCTCGACCCCCATGACGAAGTACACCGCCAGCCGCTTGCCATTGGGCCAAGTGAAATCGGGCCGTTCGGTAATGGGCGAATAGGGGTAGCGCGACTGTCTGGGCAGCATGAAAGCTCCTATTGGCCGGTGCCGAGAAGGCTGCGGCGGGTCAGCTTGCGGCTGACGGCGAATTTCTGCGTATCGTCCTTGAGATGGAGCCGCTTATTGGGATCCGTGCCGCTGGCAATACCCAGATGATAGGCCAGCAATTGCAGCCCGATCGCCTGGGTAATTGCCGCCGTCCTGGTGCCGCCAGCCAGGGTCAACCGTTCCTTGGCATTTGGCACCAGGGCACCTTCGGGCTCGAAAGCGATGGTCGACACGCCCAGATCGCCCAATGCCTCGGCGCTCGCGTCGGCATAGCCGGCCGAAGCTGTATGCACCGGCAGCAACACCACGATTTCCTGCCGCCCCATGGCCCAGTATTGCCGATGGGCGAATTCCTCGATGTCGTCGCTCCAAGCCGGAATTTTCGTCACTTCAACGAATTTTGCAGCGCCGTAATCCGCCGTGGCTACGCTTTCGCCAACACCGAGAATCCGAATGCCCGCCGGCCTCTCGATCTGCTCGGCAATGCGGCGGGCAAAGCGGTCCGCGGATGCGATCGTTTCGGGTAGGTGCTGGACAAGTTCGGCGAGCGCCGCGGCATACCCGTCATCTCCGGCGAGTTGCGTGAAGCCCAGTTGCAGCGTTGCCAATGTTGCAACATAGCTCGACGTGCCGCAGAGGAATGGTGCAACATCGGCGATATCGAGCGAATGACGATTGCCACCTAACGCGCCCAACCGACCGCCGGCGCCATTGGTCAAGATCGCAAGGCCGCTGCCGCGCTGCTGCGCCAGCCTTGCCCCTTCCAGCGTGCGGTCGACATTTCCCGACATTGAAATGGCGACAGTCCGATCGGCCGCCCCCAGCTTCGGCGCCACGTTCAGCGTGAAATCAAGACCGCTCCGCGCTTCCGCTTGGCTCGAACCGCTCAGCGTCGCGCGTGCTGCGAACCAGCCGTCACCACTGCCAAAGACGAAACACCGCCCGGCAGTACCCGGCGCAAAGCTCGTTCGAGCGAACCCTTCAATCTCCTCCTTGCGTGCCAATACCTCCGCCAGCACCTGGGGCTGGCGGAAAATGTCGGCCAGCATGGGGGGAAGCGCCGCGGAATCATTGTCGGGCGTCAAGAGAGCAGTCATCTGCGTATCCGGGAGAAGACGGGTCAGGAACGACCACGTCACAATTTTTTATGCTTCCCCGCTCAAACACAAGAAAAATTTGCGGAACATTTTCCTTTCGAAAACTTACTTTTCAGATTTTACGGTAGCAAAATGCTAAGCAACGATTACCTCAAGGCCGCCCGCGCGCAGGTCCTTGACCGTCTCCACCGACGCCTTTGAATCGGTGATCAGGATATCGACCTCGCTCAACATGGCGATGCGGGCTGTCGCAACATGCTTGAGCTTGGTGTGATCAGCCAGGAAAACCACCCGATTGGCCGCCTTGATCATCTGCTTCTTGATTTCGGCTTCCTGCCAATTGCTGTTGGTGAAGCCCTTCTGCGCATCCACGCCGGCACAGCTCATGAAGGCGATGTCGGCATTGATTTCGTTCAGGATGAGATCGCCGAATGGCGAGATCAGCGAGTGCAGCTTGGGACGCAACGTGCCGCCGGTGACGATCACCGCAGCGCCCGGGTGATCTACCAATTCGATGGCCACATTAAGCGAATTGGTGACGATCGCGATATCTGCCAAGGCCTTGGGAAACAACGCGGCCAACGCCTCCACGGTCGAGCCGGTATCCATGATGATGGTTTCGCCATCACGAATCATCTCGGCCGCCAGTGAGGCGATGGCATTCTTCTCGATACTGCGCAGGGAGGCGTTGATGTCGACGGGCCGTTCATAGCGGCTGGGCCGTACGGCGATCGCACCGCCACGAATGCGCCGGAGCAACTGCCCCCTCTCCAGATAAAGCAGATCGGCCCGAATGGTGACCGTGGAAACCGTCAGGGCATCGGCAAGCTCCGAAACATCGGCACGCCCGGACGCATTGAGCTGGTCCATGATCTTCTTATGTCTTTCGGTAGCTTTCAAAGAAGCCATATGTTAAAGTTCCTGCGTCGACGTTTTCGATTTCACCCAGCGCAAGCTTAGCGGATTTTTTGCCAAAGCGAACGCCACCTTCCATCTCGGCCCAATTATCGCACACATGCTTATTTCCTCTCCCGCACCGATCATCGCCGCCCTGCAATTGCCCCCCTTCAAAGGCGTACAGCCTCGGTCCATCGCTTGGTACGAGGACTTCCTGTTCTCCAATGCGTCCATCTTCGTGGATGCGGGAATTACCTCGATCAAGGTCCAGGACGAGACCCGCGAGCCGGGTTCGGCTTCGATCCAGACGGTAGCCCGCATGTCCGCCCTGGGCAGCGCCTTTCGCAAACAATTCCCCAAGACCGAGTTGGGCATTATCGTGCAGGCGCATGATGGCGAGGCGCCCCTGGCGATAGCCGATGCCGCTGACGCCCATTGGGTGCGTCTCAAGATATTTGTCGGCGCCGCCGTAAATGCCGAAGGCATGCGCAATGCCCTCAACGTCAGCGCAACGCAGTATCGCGCCGCTATCGGCCGTCCTGATATCAAGATCTATGCCGACGTGCATGACCGCACCTGCCAGCCGCTTGCCCCCGTGGCCAACGAGACCGCGGCGCTGTGGGCGCAAAACATGGGCGCCGACGTACTGGTCATCACCGGCTTAAGCTTTGAAGATTCGATCCTGCGGGTGCATGCCGCCCGTGCCGCTGGCGTCAAGCGGCCGATCGTCATCGGCGGCAGCGTCACCGCCGGCAATGTCCGCGCCGCGCTGGACGCCGCCGACTCCGTCATCGTCAGCACCGCCCTGCTGCGCGACGGCGCTGCCCACGACGATTTCAACCTCTGGGACAAGGACAAGATCGCGCGTCTGATCGACGCCGCCAAGCTCTGAACCAGTCCCCTAGCTTTCTGGATTTCCTCGATGTCCCAAAATCGTCTCCTCACTCCGCTCCTCAGTGATGACTCACCGTTGGACGCTCGCTCCAAAGCGCTGATCTCCAATCTCTTCGACCGCGAACTGGAGTTGATGGCGGCGCTGCCCACGGACGACCCGCTCGATACCAAGCGTCGGCGCCGGGTCGAATTGACACTGCCGGAAATCGAGGAACAGCCGCAGGTGATCCGCACTACGCTGGAGCGCGAACGGGGCAACATCGCCGCGGCCGCCGACCGCGTGGCCAAATCCGGCATCAAGCGCATCTACATGACCGGATGCGGCGACTCGTTGGCCTGCATGGTTGCGGTGCGCAGCCTTTACGAGGAATTGTTCGGCATTCCCTGCGAGCCGGTGCAGGCGCTCGACATGGCCTATTATTACCACCACACCCTGGGCCCCGACGCGCTAGTGATCACCCTCAGCTCCAGTGGCACCACAACTCGCACCGTCGAGGCGATGATGATCGCCAAGGCCAAGGGCGCGCAGACACTTGCGCTCAGCAATACGCCCGGCTCGGCCCTCATGGTGGAGTCGGACCACCAGTTGACCATCCATGCCACGCGCAAAGGCTGGCCCACGCAGGCCAGCACCGCTGCGATTGCCTTGCTATGCCAGTTCGCCCTGGACGTCGCCAAGGCTAGCGGACGCGCCCCGTCGCGTGTCGCGACGCTGCAGGCGGCGCTCGACGCCATTCCCGACCAGATTGCCGAAGTCATCACCACCCACAATGCGGCTATTGCGGAAATCGCGGCACGCGAAGCCGCGCGGACGGTCTATCTCTACGCGGCCGGCGGCCCATCATATGCGGCGGCAATGTTCGGGACTGCCAAAGTCAAGGAATGCACGCCCGACCATGGCATCGCCATTCCGCTCGAGGAATTCCACCACTACAATTCACAGAAGGCTGGCGACCCGCTGTTTCTGATTGCTCCTGCAGGTCCCTCAGTGCCGCGTGCCCGCGATACGGCCCATGAAGGCAAACGCTGGGGTGGGCAAGTCTATGCGGTCGTGACCGGGGACGAGGACATGCTGGACACCCATGCGGACGTGACCCTGCGCCTGCCGGCTGTGCCCGAAGTGCTTTCCGCGCTCGTCTACACCATTCCGGTGCAGCTTTTTGCCTATCATGTCGCCATGGCCAAGTTCCGCGCGGCAGAAACGGCGCTGACAGCATGAACGGGGTGCCAGAGCTTGTTTGCCTGGGCAATTTCACCATCGACGACGTGGTGCTGCCCAATGGCACCGAGCGACCAGGCTGCACCGGTGGCGACGCGCTTTATGCGACGCTGGCGGCCCGCTCCTGGCTGCCTGCCACCGAGCTGGTCGCCCCCATCGGCAACGATCTGCCGGCCCATGTCATCGAGCGCATCGGCGCGTGTGGCTTAAGCGTGGCCGGCATGGCCCGGCGTGACTTACCCACGCTGCACAATCGCGTCGCCTATGAGGCCAATGGCGATCGCACCTGGACGCTCTATGCTAGCGAGGAAGCATTCGACGTGCTTTCACCCCTGCCCGCGGATATTCCGGTCGCCTTCGGTAATGCCAGGGCCTTTCTGATCCTAGCCATGACGCTTCCCGCGCAACGCCGACTGGTAACCACTCTCAAGGCCAGCCGCTCGGCGATCGTCGCGCTTGATCCGCAGGAGGACTATATCTTCGGCAACGAGGCCGATCTGCGCGCCATGATCGGGCAGGTCGACATCTTCCTGCCCAGCGCCGAGGAAGTGCGCCGCCTGCTGGCCACAGAGGACTGGTCGGCGGCGGCACGAAGCTTCGCGGCCCTGGGGCCTCGTCTCATCGTCATCAAGCTGGGGACAGACGGGTGCCTTGTCTACGACGCCGTCAATGACGTTGAATTCACCGTGCCCGCCTATCCCGGCGCTCAAGTCGTCGACACGACCGGTGCCGGCGACAGCTTTTGCGGCGCCTTCATGGCTGCATATCTGCAAGACCCTGCGGACTTGCGGGGCGCAGCCCGGGCTGGGGCCGTGGCGGCCTCGTTCACCGTCGGCGGATATGGTGTCGATCCATTGTTCGAAACCACTTCGCTACAGATGCGCGAGCGGTTAGACGGCTGGCATCCTTAGCCCTTATGGCCGTCCAGCAAATGGGCGAAGACACCGGTCAATCCCTTGGCCGGCGGATAGGCAAAGCTCGAGCGCTTGCTGGTCCCCAGCCTCAGGGTCACTAGCCCCTCTACCATCTTGAGGCCAACCATCACTCCATCGATCACCGGCACGCCCAAATGCCGGCTCAGCGGCTCGACCAGATGAGTCAGCCCCGCGCAACCCAGCACGATGGCCTCGCTGTGGTCTTCCGCCAGCGCGCGACGCGCCTCATCGAGAAACGCTGCTTCGACCGCCTCGTCCTCATCAGCCAGGTCGAGCACCGGAATATCGATGGCGCGCACTCGGGCGCACCGTTCCGCCATGCCGGTTTCGCGCAATACCCGCTCGGAATGGATGCGGGTGCGCGGCGGCAGCGTGATCACCGAAAAACTGGCCGCGAGCATGGAGGCGGCAAAGAAGGCCGCCTCGGTCATTCCAACGACCGGCGCATTGGTCACTTCTCTCGCGGCTGCAATACCGGTATCGCCAAAGCAGCAGATGACATAGCCATCGATCCCCGCCTTGTCTCCCGCCACGACCTGCTCGATCACCCCGATTGCCGCGACAGCCTCCTCGACATGACTTTCGACTGACGGAGTGCCCATAACCGGGCTGGTCGCATCCACAATCGTCCCATCGGCAGCGAAACCCTGCGCAATGGTCTGCAGGGTCCGAGTGAACGATTGCGTAGTGTTTGGATTGATCAGTCGAACCCTCAAAACATTGACTCCGAAAGGTCGGGCTACAAGGCCGAAAATCAATGCGATCGGCGGTGTACGAGTGGTCGCCCAAACTTAAGCAACCTCCGTTGTCTTTGTCATATTTCAGCCGAATATGCCAGCGCACCAAGCTCCTCACGGTTGCCCAGTACACGCGACTTCGAAGCCGCATTTCTCTGAATGTCCGTCACCCATCCATTGGCGCGATCGTTAGCCTCGCCGGTCATCCTGACCGCATTGAACAATAGCGCCGCTTCCGGCTTAGGTCGGAAGGCCTCAAGGTGGGAAAACCATAAGCGATACTAAGCAAATCCGATGATCCCGAAATTGTCGATCCGGCGCAGCGCTCAGCGATGGCCAGAAGGGGGCCGGCTCCATACGGTCTCGACGATGTCGCAGTGGTGGCTCGAACCGGCTACGAGCCTCAAGGACCATGCCAAGGCTGTGCTGGCGCGGCTCAACTGCGAGCTGGAGGTCATCAACGGGGGCGACAAGGGCTCACTGGCTGTTACCAAGGCGACCCAGGCGAAGGCGCCGATCTATCCGTCACCGGTCTTCATCTAAACGGTGGGTGCTGGCGACAGCCTGATGGCCGGGGTGCTGACGGCATTGGCGGGAAAGCAGTCGCTGACGCCCGGCCGGTTGGGTATGCTCAACGAAGCGGCACTCGTCTCCTGCCTGCGTTTTGGCGCCGCGGATGCCAGCATCAATTGTCGTCGCAAGGGAGGCCAGCCGCCGACCGGCGCCGAGGTCGACGCCGTGCTGGCCGCCTGAGGGTCACGGCGACGTGAACGCAGAGGCGGTAACGGCGGCGCTCGGTCGCGCGAATAAAACATGGGATTGTTTCGTTGTTTGCTGCAGGTTTGTCATGATCGATCTCATCCTGGCTTTTGCCGCCGGCCTGCTGACCCTGCTCAACCCTTGCGTGTTGCCGCTGTTGCCAATGATTGCCGCCGGTGCGGTGGCTCGCCATGCCCTAGGCCCGCTGGCAATGGCTGCCGGCATGGCGGTCAGCTTTACGCTGGCCGGCATGGGCGCCTTCGCGCTCACGCGAGCGACCGGCCTGGCGCAGGAGGATATCACCATGGCGGCCGGTTGGGTGATGCTCGGCTTCGGGTTGGTTCAGCTCATTCCTCAGGCGCAGGCGCGCTTTGGCCGGCTTGCCGGCGCTGCCGCCGGCGGCGGAACAAGGCTGATCGGACAGGTTGAGAATAGGGGGTTGGCGGGCGAGGCACTTGGCGGAGCGCTGTTAGGCCTGGCTTGGTCGCCCTGCATCGGCCCGACCCTGGGGGCGGCCATTGGCCTGGCGGCCCAAGGCGACAATCTGGGCTTCGCCTTCGGCGTTATGGCCATGTTCTCGGCCGGAGCTGCCACGATCATGCTAGCGCTGGCCTATGGTACACGATCGCTCATTGCCAGCCGCAAAGCCCTGCTGGCCCGCATCACGCCGCATGCCAAGACGATCTTGGGTGTCGGGCTCATCGTGGTGGGCCTGGCAATCATTTTCCGGTTCGATCGGCTGGTAGAAGGCTGGGCTCTTGCAGTCCTGCCCGGCTGGTTCACCGATATTTCCGTCAGCATCTGACCCTGGAGTTCCCCATGCTGCTCAATCGTCGTTCTGCACTCTCACTCATCGCCTGTCTCACCGCACTCGGTGCGGTGCGCCCGGCATCTGCGGCGGCCCGTGTTATCACCTATTCCGAGCAGACATTGGCCGAAGTGGTGGCCAGCGGCGAGCCATACCTCATCGACTTCTTCGCGACCTGGTGCGGCACATGCGCTGCGCAGGATCGGGTCCTTGAGGGCCTGGCCGCAGAAAGTACCATCTATGCCGCCATCCCAATCATCCGCGTCGACTGGGACGAGCACAGCCGCGGCGACCTTGTCCGGAAGATGGACATTCCGCGCCGCTCAACCCTCGTGATGATGCGCGGAACTACAGAACTGGGCCGGCTGGTGGCCGATACGCGTCGCGACGCCATAGCCGGCCTGCTCGACCTCTCTGGCAGTTAATTGAGGCCGCGATTGCCTCCTGGCCCTGGCTCTGCTGGCAGCGTGGCAGGCAGGGACGAGGGGCGGGTGCGTCGCCTGCCACGCCCAAGCGCGAAGGGTCCGAGCGTCCCTGCCCAAGCGGATGGGATTGGAAACACAGTTCGGCATTTTTTTGCCGCACGACATCGCCTCGGAACCGAGCGCAGGAATCGGTAACTGGACAGTGGCACAATGCTCCGACGCCATAAGCGATGGCTAGCCTATCCGCGTGTCAACCGCACCAGCAGCAGCGCAAAGCTCACCTGGTGCGTGTGCCGCTTGCGGCCACAAGGCCGCACTTGAGATTTCGGAGGTGACGGCGGCCCGCCAGCAATGAGACCGGGCCCTACCTAAGGTAGCGGCCCAGCCTTTGGGTGGTGCTTCCAATCAGGCGGCGGAGAGTTCGCCATGCGGATCGAGCACGAATTTAACCGCCGCGCCGTGATCGAAACTCTCATAGCCTTGCGCTGCGTCGTCCAGCGAAATGATGCGAGCATTGACGATATCGGCGATCGGCAGGCGGTCGTGCAGAATGGCCTGCATCAGCTGTCGGTTGTATTTCAGCACCGGAGTCTGACCGGTGTGAAACGATAGCGCCTTGGCCCAGCCGAGGCCAAAGCGCAGAGACAGACTGCCAATCTTGGCGGCATTGTCCACGGCCCCGGGATCCTCCGTGACATAAAGGCCCGGAATGCCAATCGAGCCGGAGGGCCTGGTTATTTCCATCATCTGGTTGAGGACGATTGCGGGCTGCTCGCCGCCGGAATGCCCGCGCGCTTCGAAGCCGACAGCATCGATGGCGGCATCGACTTCATTTGTGCCGACCACCTCGGCAATCATGTCGCCGAGCCGATCGCTCTTGGAGAGATCGATGGCCTCAAACCCCATCTTGGCGGCATGGGCCAGACGGTCCTTGTTGAAGTCGCCAATCATGACGACGGCCGCACCCAGAATGCGCGCAGAAGCTGCTGCTGCAAGGCCCACTGGGCCGGCGCCGGCGACGTAGACCGTCGAGCCGACACCGACGCCGGCCTTGACCGCCCCGTGAAAGCCCGTCGGCAGGATATCGGAGAGCATCGTCAGGTCGCGGATCTTGCTCATCGCTCGGTCGCGATCGGGGAATTTGAGCAGGTTGAAATCGGCGTAGGGAACCGTCACGTAGCGGGCCTGCCCACCGATCCAGCCCCCCATGTCAACATAGCCATAGGCGCCGCCGGCACGAGATGGATTGACGGTCAGGCACACGCCCGTGTCCTGCGACTTGCAGCATCGGCAGCGCCCGCAGGCGACATTGAACGGCACCGAGACGATGTCGCCGACCTCGAGCATTTCGACGTCGTTACCTTTCTCGATAATCTGTCCGGTGATCTCGTGTCCAAGCACCAGACCCGCCGCAGCGGTGGTGCGACCGCGTACCATGTGCTGGTCAGAGCCGCAGATATTGGTCGATATCACCTTGAGGATCACGCCGTGCTCGATGCGGCGCCCATCGGGCGCCGCGAGCTTGGCATCCTCGATGTCCTGCACTTCCACCTTGCCCGGTCCGATATAGACTACGCCACGGTTCCTGCTCATCTTGATCTCCTCCTCAGGTGTCTGGTTTCCAGACTTTAACGACCGCCTCTTTGAGGTCGGCCACAACGACGATTATCCATCCGGCCCTTCCGCCACGCTCATCAGCCCGCGTAGCCGGCGCCATGCCGAGCTTAGGGCATGTCGATGAGTTTGTCTGGCATGCAGTGTGACGTTGCCCCCAACTTCTATCCAGCCTGAAGGAGACTCGGGCGGTTGTTTTGGCCGATCTGGCCGGGGTGAGCTACGGGGGCTGGCGCAGAGCTGGTCATTGAGCGGAGCGGCAGATCCCGTCGC
>NZ_LAPV01000128.1 GCF_000971275.1 Devosia psychrophila
ACCTACGACGCCATCATCGATGCCGCTTGTCAGGCATGGCGAAATCTCGTCGACCAGCCGACAACCATAACATCGATCGGCATGCGTGAATGGGCACACACCGGTCAATCGTGAGCGCCGTTGGTATTAGGTTTGGTGCCCACCGAAGATTTTGCACCACTTAGACCCTTCGGTTTGCACCTTCGAACGCGAATTTGCAGACGTAGCTTGACTTGCGGGTGCTGGGTGTCAATTCTGCGATCGACAATCTGGGCCGGGCGGGACGCAGTGTTCATCAATCTCAGATCACTGCGCGTCGCCAATAGTAGTCGTTCTGCACTACTCGGATCCGACCTCGTGGCGCGGGGCGCGGATTCATCGCGATCGCGAGTCAGGAGTTTCCCCCAACGCTGCTCGAACCCGCGCGTCGAGGTCCAGGTTCAACCAGACAGGTCAAAGGCCCTTGCCGGCCAGCCCTCGGCGCAAGAGCCATTTTCGCACTTCGCTGAACCATAAGACGCTGCTGCCCATGGCGCCGCAGACCAGCCACTGCTCAAGTGTCAGTGCCACGGTGCCGAATGCCAAGTTGAGCGGGCCGAAATGGACCACCGCGACCTGCAGGACAAGCGACAGCACGATGGCGCCCCAGAGCCAGCGATTGGCGAACATATGGCGGAAAGCGCTGGTGGTTTCAGAGCGCGCGTTCAGGCAGTTGAACAACTGGGCGCAGACCAGCACGGTAAAGCCTGCGGTGCGCGCCTGGTCCAGGCCTTGCGATCCCTCGATCAGCCCGCCGGGCAGATAGAGATCGATGGTCAGCAGGGTGGCCAGGGCCATGATCAGCCCGATCGCCATCACGCCCCGCCACATACGGGCATCGATGGCGCGTTCCCCCGATTTGCGCGGCGGGCGGGCCATCAGGTCCTCGCTGTGCGGGTCGATGCCCATGGCCAGCGCTGGGCCCGAATCGGTGATCAGGTTGATCCAAAGCACCTGGGTGGCCAGCAGCGGCAGCACCAGGGCCTCGTCGCCCCCGGCACCCGTCAACCCGATGATCCCGGCGCCGACCACGCCCAGAAATACGGTCAGGACTTCGCCCATGTTGGAGGACAGCAGGTAGCGCAGGAATTTGCGGATATTGTCGAAGATGCCGCGCCCCTCGCGGACCGCTTCGACGATGGTGGCGAAATTGTCGTCCGCCAGGATCATCCGGGCCGCCTGCTTGCTCACCTCGGTGCCGGTAATGCCCATGGCTACCCCGATATCGGCGGCCTTGAGCGCCGGCGCGTCGTTGACGCCATCCCCGGTCATGGCCACCACGTTGCCGTCGGCCTGCAAGGCGGCGACGATACGAAGTTTGTGCACCGGGGCCACGCGCGCATAGACCGAGCACTGGCGGACGGCCGCGGCAAAGTCAGCCTCGTCCAGCCCATCCAGATCGGCGCCGGTCATCGCTACGGCGCCGGCCTCGACAATGCCCAACTGGGTGGCGATGCGGGCCGCAGTGCGCGGATGATCGCCGGTGATCATCATCACCCTTATGCCGGCGCGGTGCGCCTCGGCGATGGCCACCGCCGCTTCCGGGCGGGGCGGATCGATGATGCCAACGGTGCCAACAAAGATCAGGTCCCGCTCCAGCAATTCGCCGCCCCGCGCGTCCTCGCCCTCGGCCAATGGCCGATAAGCGACGGCCAGCGTGCGCAACGCCTGGTCGGAGAGACGCTCGACATCGGCCAGTGCCTGGGCGCGCCGGGCCGCGTCGAAGGGCACGACCTCCATGCCGATCCGCACGCTGATGCAATGCTCGATCAGCACGTCCGGCGCGCCCTTGGTAACGATGACCAGCGCGCCGCCCAGTTCATGGTCGCGTTCGATCGAGGACATCATCTTGCGTTCGGAGGTGAAGGGGATTTCGAAAACCCGCTCGAAGCGCTGCTGGCGGCGCGCCTCGACGCCCAGCTTGCGCTCCGCCACGAGGAATGCCGCCTCGGTCGGATCGCCGTGGATTTCCCAGATGCCGTCCGCGCTCTCGCGCAGGCTGGCATTGCCAGCCAGGCTCCCCCCGCTCAGCACCACGATCTGCTCGGCCCGCACCGGACCCTCGGACAGAAGCTGCCCGTCGTGCTCCACGGCGCCCTCCGGTGCATAGCCGATGCCGGTAACGCGGCTGTCCCCGGACGCGGTCACCACCCGCTCGATGGTCATTTCCGAGCGCGTCAACGTGCCGGTCTTGTCCGAGCAGATGACCGACGCCGAGCCCAGTGTCTCCACCGACGACAAGGTCTTGACCACGGCGTTGCGCCTTGCCATGCGCTGCACGCCAAGCGCCAGCACCAGCGACAAGATGGCCGGCAGCCCCTCCGGCACCGCCGCGACGGCCAGCGATACGCCCAGCAGCAGCACGGTGATCACGTCGGCCGGTCCCTTGATGTCCGAGACCAGCAGCAGTGTGGCCATCACCACGATGGCGATCGCCACCACGGCGATGCCCAGCATGTACCCGATCCGGGCGACTTCTTTTTGCAGCGGCGTCCGCTGCTCGACGGTGGCATCCAGCATCGTGGCGATGGCGCCCATCTCGGTCCGCATGCCAGTGGCGGTGACCACGGCGCGTCCGGTTCCCTGCGCCACGGAGGTGCCCTTGAACACCATGCAGAGCCGGTCGGCCAGTGGCATGGCTCCAGCCAGCGTCGCTGCATCCTTCAGTACCGCTTCGCTTTCGCCGGTGAGCGAGGCCTCCTGCACCGAAAGACTGGCCGAGACCATGAGCCTTGCGTCGGCGCCCACGGCATCGCCTTCCTCGAGCAGCATGATGTCGCCCGGAACCAGTCCGGCGCTGGGGATACGTTGACGCAGGCCGCCGCGCAGCACTGACGAGGTTACCGCCGTCATCCGGGCCAGTGCCGCCACGGCGCTCGCCGCCTTGGCCTCCTGGGCAAATCCCAGCACTGCGTTGAGCACCACCACCATGGCGATGACGATCCCATCCACCGGCCAGCCCTGGCGCCCCTCGATCAGCCAAGCGGCCAGAGCAATGACGATGGCGCCGAGCAGCAGATAGACAAGCGGATCCTGGAACTGGGCCAGCACCAGGCGCCATACCGGCAGCGACCCGGCGGCGCGCAACTGGTTGGGACCGTAAAGTGCGAGCCGCTGTGCAGCCTCCTGCGGGTCCAAACCCTGATCCGCATCGGCGCCAAGCGCGCGCGCTAACGCATCGGCGTCATGTAGCCAGGGCTCGTCAAGTGCTGCGGACTGGGGCAAATCTGTCACGTTTGATCCTTGTGCTGCGCGTCACTGGCTCCAGCCCACTTCAGGGTCGCCCCCGATAGGACAACTACTATCCCGGCCAAGAGCACCAGGAGCAGAAATGTGATCATCGGATCATAATATTGTCCGTCATCGTGCCTCTCCTGTTGAACGGTCAAACGATTACGTCCGCAAGCGGCCGACGCATCGAGCTCGGCATATCCTCGGCGTAGCCAAAGCGGACGATCAGGTCGGGGCGCCGCTGCCCGAGCCCAAGGTGCTCGGCGAGACGTTGCCGCACCTTCGGCACCTCGACCGCTTGATTGAGAAAGGCATGCTTGATCCCGAGCACTGTCGTCTGCAGCGCGAAGCGCTGATAGGCGCGACCAGCAGCGATCCAGTGGGCCCTGTCGTTTTGTGTGGAGACAAAAATCGCAAGGCCGGAGGAACTTGCGATCTGTGCCAGATACTTCGTGTTCTCGGAGGCAGCCGTGGCCACGACATCGAAAAGCAGCCGCCCGATCGGCCCGGGCAATACCGGGTTGCCTGACGTGTGGGAAAACAGGCCATCCGCGCTCGATACCGCCTCGGCGTAGCTGAAGCGCAGCCACTGCTTGAGCTCGTCAATGTAGGCACGGTCTCCCATCTGGATGGTATTGCCCTGGATGATGAGTGCGCCGACGGCATCGATCGCGGATCGCTCGGTCAGCAGCAGAAGATCGACTCCATCATTACGTGCTGCGGCAGCCATTGCCTCAAGGTTGGCCGCAGGAATTGGCTGCCCGTCATAGAGTGACCTTGTGCATTGCCGTTTCGGGATTGCCTCGGCCATTGGCGTCGCCATCACGGCGCCGGGGCTGAGTGCGAGGACAATACGACCATCACCATCGGCGTCAAAGCGGGGCACGGCGGACAGGCCCAGCAGCGGCGCCCCCTGAACCATGTTCTCAGCCGCCGCCCCAAGGCTGGCAAAGAGATGATGGTCGTCGGGGTCGACGGTAGGCGTCGCGCGCGTCAGATCGGGTAGCAACGTGATCGTTGCCGGCGCGAGTTCGAAGCGCCAAGCCTGCGTATTGTGGCTATTGGCGGCGAGAGTGGCATAGCGGACAAGCTCGTGAATGGCGTCCTGACCGGTCAGACCTGGCTCGATCGGATCGCGGATCGTCTTAATCGCCTCTTTCCAAGAGTCCTTGCTCGCCCCTGACCAAAGAGCAAAGCCGGCCGCCCCCGAGGCGACGATTGCTACGGTCCCTCCGGCACCAAGCAAAGCTGTTCTGCGGTTCATGCGGGCAAACGCTTGAGCAGGAAGTAAGTGAGGAGTTGATGCTGGCGCATTGGTGAGACCGCCTTTGCAGATGGTGTCTACATCATCGTCACGGCTTGACGGCAGCGGTTATTCCCGCAGCTGCGCAGAGCGCAACTTGGCTCGCGACGGATTGTTCCGCCTTTGGAGTAAAGATTCACTAGTGCGTATCATGCATTCGATCGGTTTTATTGAAATCAACCTCAAGTTATGCCTGAGAATAAGGTGAATCTTTCGAAATTCATAATGTCATAAATATTTGAGGTGACCCAATTCTTGTTCGAGAAAATTGCACAAATTTGCAGATCAGTATTTGACGCAGATCAAATAACATCCGGAACCATTGTGATGAGGTTGCGTTCGAAGGTCCGTGCAGTTGCCCAGGCGATATGTCCGAGCCTGATCAAGGACGCCGTGTCGATCCGTGCCGCGACCTAACCCAAGCCAAGGATTCTGCGATGAAAGCCCTCGTCTATCTCGGTCCCGGCCAAAAAGCGCTGCAGGACCACCCCATGCCGGAAATCGCCTCGCCCACCGACGCGATCGTCCGGATCACAAAGACAACCATCTGCGGCACGGACCTGCACATTCTCAAGGGCGACGTCCCCACCTGCGAGCCTGGCCGCGTTCTGGGCCATGAAGGCGTCGGCATTATCGAGAGCGTCGGCAGCGGTGTCACGGCATTCAAACCGGGAGATCGCGTACTGATCTCCTGCATCAGTTCCTGCGGCAAGTGCGAGTATTGCCGCAAGCAGATGTACTCCCACTGCACCACCGGGGGCTGGATTCTCGGCAACAAGATTGACGGCACGCAGGCCGAGTTCGTTCGCATCCCCCATGCCGATACCAGCCTCTATCCCATCCCGGAAGGTGCCGACGAAGAGGCGCTGGTCATGCTCAGCGACATCCTACCCACCGGTTTCGAGTGCGGGGTGCTCAACGGCAGGGTTGTGCCTGGGAGCACCGTGGCAATAGTTGGCGCTGGACCGATCGGGCTGGCTTCATTGCTGACCGCCCAGTTCTATGCACCTGCCGAAATCATCATGATCGACCTCGACGACAATCGTCTGGAGGTTGCCAAGCGGTTCGGCGCCACCGCAACGATCAACAGCGCCGACGGCAACGCGACGGCGGCCGTCATGGCGATGACCGGAGGCCGCGGCGTCGATGCCGCGATCGAGGCCGTGGGCATCCCCGCGACGTTCGAGCTCTGCGAGCAGATCATCGCCCCCGGCGGCACCATCGCCAATGTCGGCGTGCATGGCGTCAAGGTCGATCTCCACCTCGAGAATTTGTGGGACCGCAACATCACTATCACCACGCGGCTGGTCGACACCGTAAGCACGCCGATGCTGCTCAACATCGTCAAATCCAACCGGCTCGACGCGGCGCAGCTCATTACGCATCGCTTCAAACTCGACAAAATCCTTGATGCGTACGAGACCTTTGGACATGCCGCCGACACGCACGCCCTCAAGGTGATCATCGAAGCCCAGGGGTGAAACGTTCGGATGGCCGGCGGATCGATGAAGGAGGGAGGGACGCAATGACATTGCTGATCGCTGGTCTGCTCGCGCCGGCGCCCATCGGATTGTCGTGTTGCTCACTCTGTCCAACCAGTTCGTTGCCAAGATTGCAGCATGGCGCAAGATCGTCATTGGCGCGCAGGCCTCTTCGCCCCCTGATCAGGACTCCATTCCCACAATCGTGCAGGCCTTCGCACAGCGCAATGGGGCAACGCTCGGGGGTCCCGCGACCGTTCTGGCCCATCAGCGGGCGGAAATGAGAACCGCCAGGGACCAGCCGTTCTTTGCAATCGAGGCGACGCAACTGTCAGGCACCCGCGATGCTGGCTTCGTCTGGGAGGCCACGGCAACGATGGCGCGCGTCCTCCCGGTTCGCGTCGTTGATGCCCATGCTGGCGGCAAGGGTTGGCTGGAGGTGCGGATTTTCGGAGCCATCCCGATGGCCAATGCCACCGGCCCTGACAGCGACAAAGGCGAGATGATGCGCTTTCTGTCCGAACTGGCATGGAATCCTGACGCCATCCTCAATACCGCCGCACTCAAATGGCGCCAGATCGATGAGCTGACTGTGGAAGTTTCGGCGGAAACGGCAGGGGGGATTGCCAGTGTTCGGCATCTCTTCGACGCCAGTGGCGACATTGTGGGGATCGAGGCCGATGATCGCCCCTATCTGATGGACGGCAAGACCGTGCCCGTGCGCTGGGTCGGCCGCTTTCGCGACTATGCCAGCTTCGGCCCCTACCGGTTGCCCAGCTATGGAGAAGTTGCCTGGGAACTGCCCGAGGGTGAGTTCGTCTACTTTCGCGGCACCATTACGAGCTTTGCGGCAATCGAATAAGCGGCTTTGACAAATCGGCACCCACGAAGTGACACGCAAGGAAGCACGGATGAAAGCGATCGATCTGCGGAGGATACTTATTGGCCTGGTCGGCGGCTTGGCGCTCGCCTTGGGCGGGCTCTGGCTGCTGCAAGGCACGGGACTTGTGCAGGTGCGGCCGATCTTGTGCTTTGCCGACTGTGCGGAGCTCCAGGGACCCTCGACGACCTGGGCTATCGTCGGCCTCATCATGGCTGTCCTCGGCGCATGGGGCGTCGTTTACAGCCTCAGAAGGCCGCGAAGGCCTAGATGAGATTTCTCGAAACCGCGCTGGTTCTGGAAAATCTGCTGACCCTGATCCTTCTCGTGGCCCCGCTGCCCGACGGAATGCGCTGGCTTCGGGTTGTCGCTGCGTTCGGGCTGTTGATTGCTGTGGCACAGGTGCTGATCGAGGGGCCCCGCTGGCAGATGGTTCCGGCCTATCTGCTGACCCTGTCACTGGTGCTGGCCTGGTTGCTCGGGAATCTCGTTTCAGCCCAAGGGTTTGCAGGGCAGATCCTGACCAGCAGGGCTGTGACCGGTGCTGGACTTGGCTTGGGCCTGTTGGCGTTGGCGATTTCGGCCGCCATGCCGCTGGTGTTTCCGGTTTTCGGCTTCCCCCAGCCAGGCGGACCCTACGCCATCGGTACCGTGACCTACCACTGGACCGACGCCGCGCGTCCGGAGATATTCGTCGCCGATCCGGACGCTCGCCGCGAACTGATGGTGCAGATCTGGTATCCTGCCAGCGGCGAGGGGTCCTCGCCGCGCGCGCCCTATATGGCGGATGCCGATGCCGTCACCGCAGTTTTCGCGGGTCTCCAGCAACTGCCTGATTTCTTGTTCGGGCACTTCAAATATGCCACGACAAATGCTGTCGCATCGGCGCCCGTGGCTGCCGATCTCCCAAGCTATCCAGTCCTGCTCTACCTCGAAGGCGCAACCGGCTTCCGCCAGATGGGCATGTTCCAGGTCGAGGAACTGGTGTCGCACGGCTACATCGTCGTTGCCCTGGACCAGCCGGGCGCCGCAGCGACTGTGGTGTTCCCCGATGGCCATCAGGTGGCGGCACCGCCGGTCGCGGACCTCAAGGCGATGATTGGCGCAAGCTACATGCAGGGCAACAGCAAACCACTGCTGAACGGCCGGCCATTGCAGGGGGGCAGCATCATCCCCTACCTCGTGCAAGACGTCAGCTTCGCGCTCGATCAGCTTGCCATGCTGAACGGGACTGACCCAGATGGTATCCTGTACGGCCGGCTGGACCTGCAGCGCGCCGGCGTCTTCGGGATGTCCCTCGGCGGCATCGTGGCTGGCCAGGCCTGCCTCAGGGATGCGCGCCTCAAAGCCTGCCTGATGATGGATGCACCGATGACCTTTGACGTGGTTGAAGCGGGGCTGCGCCAGCCAAGCATGTGGATCACCCGGGATGCCGCTTGGATGCGGCTGGAGCGGGAACGGTCCGGCGGTTGGCCGGAGGACGAGATCGCCGCCCATCTCACAACCATGCGGGCGGTGTACGAAGGCCTTGCCGGACCTGGCTACTTCGTCGAGGTGGCCGGAATGTTCCACAGCAACTTCATGGATTTGCCGAACTGGTTGCCGCTTGCCTCCCTGCTGGGGCTGAGCGGACCGATCGATGGCCGGCGGGGACATCGCATGGTCAACGCCTACTCCCTGGCATTCTTTGACAGCCACCTGAAGCAGGAACCCGCAGTGTTGCTGGAGGGGCAGTCGGAACAGTACCCGGAAGTGCTGCTCCAAACGCGCTTGCCTTAGTTCAGATCGCATAAGGTTGCACCATGCAGACGCAGCGGCAGCACCTCGAGTGAGCCAAAAGGAGCTTTGATGACGGATGCTTTCGTCTTGACCCTCAATGTGGGATCATCGAGTCTTAAATTCTCGGTCTTCACGGTCGGCGGCGCGGTCGAACGGCGGCTGAGCGGCAAGTTCGACCAGGTGGGGCGATCCGAAACGCGCTTGGAGCTGAAGCACGCCAGCGGTGCCGTGAACAGCGAAACGATCGGGCCAGCCGATCAACGGGCGGCCGCTGCGTTTCTGTTCGAGCTGCTGGATGAGATGATTGGGCTGGACCAGATTAAGGCCGTTGGCTTGCGCGTGGTCCATGGCGGCGCGCGCTACCGTCGGCCAGCGCCGATCGACGGCGAGATGATCGAGTATCTGCGACAAATCAGGGCCTTTGCCCCAGAGCATCTTCCCGCCGAACTCGAAGTGATCGAGGCTTGCCGTACGAGGTTGCCGGGGATCCCGCACATTGCCTGCTTCGATACCGGTTTCCATCACGGCATGCCGGTCGTGGCGCGAACCCTGCCGATCCCTCGGCGGCTCGCCGCCAAAGGCGTAGAACGCTTCGGCTTTCATGGGCTTTCCTATAGCTTCCTCCTCGATGAACTCAAACGGCAGGCGGGTGCTGCGGCGGCGCGCGGGCGGCTGGTGCTTGCGCATCTGGGCAATGGCGCCAGCCTCGCGGCCGTCAACAACGGCCAAAGCGTCGACACGAGTATGGGCTTCACCCCGGCCGCCGGTGTGCCGATGGGCACCCGCTCCGGCGATCTCGATCCTGGCCTTGTCCTCTACTTAGCGCAGACCGAAGGGATGGACGCCGTCGCTTTCGACCGCATGGTCAATCACGAGTCCGGGCTGCTGGGTATATCCGAAACCAGCTCGGACATGCGCGAGCTGCTAGAACGCGAAACCGCCGATATACGCGCCGCGGAGGCCCTCGCCCTGTTCTGCTATAGCGTCAAAAAGACCATCGGCGCCTTCGCGGCGGCGCTTGGCGGGCTGGATACGCTGGTGTTCACCGGCGGTATCGGAGAAAATTCTGGAACTATCCGCACCCGCATCTGCGATGGGCTCGACTTTCTCGGCGTCGACCTCGACCCGGCGGCAAACGAAGCCGGCGATCCCCTCATTTCGTTCCCCGAAAACCGCGTCGCCGTGCGTGTCATCCGCGCGGACGAAGAGGCGGTTATCGTCAAGGCAGTCATAGAGTTTCTCGGCCACAAGGAAGCAGTGCAATGAACGAGCCCCTTTCGCCCGAACTTCTGGCAAGGATTGATGCCTACTGGCGGGCGGCTAACTACCTGTCCGTCGGCCAGATCTACCTGCGCGACAATCCGCTGCTCAAGCAGAAGCTGAGGCTGGCCCATGTGAAGCCGCGCCTCGTGGGCCATTGGGGCACCACGCCGGGGCTCAACTTCGTCTATGTGCATCTCAACCGGGTCATCAACGAGCTTGGCCTCGACATGATCTACGTCACCGGCCCCGGCCACGGTGGACCGGGCCTCGTGGCCAACACCTATCTCGAAGGCACCTACACCGAGTACTACCCCGAGGTTAGTCAGGACGAAGCGGGCCTCAAGAAGCTCTTCACGCAATTCTCTTTTCCTGGCGGCATCCCGAGCCATGTCGCGGCCGAGGTGCCCGGCTCGATCAACGAGGGCGGTGAACTCGGCTATTCGCTGATGCACGCCTATGGCGCAGCCTTCGACAATCCGGACCTGATCGTCGCCTGCGTGGTCGGCGATGGCGAAGCCGAGACTGGCGCCCTGGCGACCAGTTGGCACTCCAACAAGTTCCTCAACCCGGCGCGCGACGGCGCGGTGCTACCGATCCTGCATCTTAACGGCTACAAGATCGCCAGCCCAACCGTCCTGGCGCGGATCGGCCACGACGAACTGGAGTCCCTGTTTCGCGGCTACGGCTATGCCCCTTATTTCGTTGAGGGCGAGGACCCGGCCGAGTTGCACCAAAAAATGGCCGCAACGCTGGATGAGACGCTCGCGGCAATCCGCGCCATCCAGACCGAAGCGCGCGCCAATGGCTTCTCGCGCCGGCCGGCCTGGCCGATGATCGTGCTGCGAACGCCAAAGGGCTGGAGCGGGCCCGAGGAAGTCGATGGCAAAAAGACCGAGGGCACCTGGCGCTCGCATCAAGTTCCGCTGGCCAGGATCGCCGAGGACCCCGCCCATCTCCAACTGCTGGAGGATTGGCTGCAAAGCTACAGGCCGCAGGAACTCTTCGATGCGACCGGCAAGCTGGTCGCGGAACTGGCGGCGCTGGCGCCGGTGGGGCTCCGTCGCATGGGGGCCAATCCGCATGCCAATGGTGGCGTGCTGCTAGCCGATCTCAAGCTTCCTGATTTCCGCGATTATGCGATCGACGTGCCGGTACCGGGGGCGGTCATTGGCGAAGCCACCCGGGTTGCTGGGAGCTTCCTGCGGGACGTGATGCGGCTCAACGATGCCGAGAAGAATTTCCGCATCTTCGGTCCGGACGAAACCGAGTCGAACCGGCTTTCGGCGGTGTTCGAAGCGACCGACCGCGCCTTCACCGGCGAGATCATCGACACCGATATACAGCTCTCGCCGGATGGGCGGGTGATGGAGATTTTAAGCGAACACCTCTGCCAGGGCTGGCTGGAGGGTTATCTGCTGACCGGCCGGCACGGTTTTTTCTCATGCTACGAAGCGTTCATCCACATCGTGGATTCGATGGTCAATCAGCATGCAAAATGGCTCAAGGTCTCTAAGGAGGTGCCGTGGCGCAAGCCGATCGCTTCGCTGACCTATTTGCTCACCTCCCATGTCTGGCGCCAGGATCACAACGGCTTTTCCCACCAGGATCCGGGTTTTATCGACCACGTCGTCAATAAGAAAGCCGGGGTGATCCGCGTCTACCTGCCGCCCGACGCCAACACGCTGCTCTCGGTCGTTGATCATTGCCTGCGCAGCCGGGACTACATCAACGTCATCGTCGCCGGCAAGCAGCCCGCGCCACAGTATCTTGACTGCGATGCGGCCATTGCCCATTGCGCGGCCGGGCTCGGCGTCTGGCGCTTTGCCTCCAACGACGACGGTGCGCCCGACGCGGTGATCGCTTGCGCCGGCGACGTGCCGACCATGGAAGCGCTCGCCGCGACCATGCTGCTGCGCGCGCATTTTCCGGACCTCAAAACGCGGTTCGTCAACGTGGTGGATCTGATGGCGTTGCAGTCTCCGAGCCAGCACCCGCACGGGGTGGACGACACAAAATTCGACCAGATGTTCGTGCCGGACACCCCGGTGATCTTCGCCTACCACGGCTATCCGGCGCTCATCCACCGGCTGACCTACCGACGCACCAGCCACCGCAACCTGCACGTGCATGGCTACCGCGAAGAGGGAACCACCACCACGCCTTTCGACATGACCGTCATCAACGAACTGGACCGCTTTCATCTCGCCAAGGCGGTTGTCGATCGGGTTCCGCGGCTGGAGGAGCATCGCGAGGCGTTCAGCCGCTTCGTCGACGACAAGCTGGCGGAGCACTTTGCCTACATCCGCGAACATGGCGACGATCTGCCCGAGATATTGAACTGGCGCTGGACGGACGTTTAGCGCGTCGAACGTGGTGCGCCCGTAGCCTACCGCGTTGACCACCCCACCCAAAAGGCGAGGCCGGCGAGGACGATCACGAACAGCTTGCCGGTGATCGACATGATGCGCTCGCTGGCCAGCAAAGGGCTTAGGAAGCCGGCCAGCGTGACGATAGCTGCGTGCACAGCGGTCGCGACCAACACATAGATCGCTGAGAGGTCAGTGCCTGCCAGGACGGGGAACTCGCAGGATCGAGCAACGTCGGCAGGACCGCAGCATAGAACATGAAGGCCTTCGGATTGAGCCGGTTTGTGATCAAACCCTCACAAAGAAACGCGCGTCGGTCTCGACGCGAACGCCGTTCGACGGCTCGCTGTCTCGCCATGCGCCCCAAGCGGCTTGGGCCTATGCTAGGGCTGATTATTTCAAGCCTGGGCAGCGCATCTTATGGCGTAGGAAATGAGCCAGGCGCCGTCGTGACTATGCTACTCTAGGTCAAATTGCCGAACGGTCGTGTCGTGAGCTTAACCGAACGGAGGCGACTGGCGATCGCCGACAATGGCCGTACCATGCTTGTCGAACATAAGGCTGCATGTCCTGATGCTTCGAAATCGCACGGAATAATTTTCATCAATGTGCGCGGCCTGGACTGCGCAGACCCAGGAACGATTTCATGAAGATCGCCATTCTAGGCGCAGCCGGGCGCACGGGCCGGCTCGCCGTCGAATATGCGCTGGCAAGCGGCCATGACGTTATCGCGGTTGGCCGGCAAGGCGCGACCCTCGGCAAACATGGACGATTGAGCATCGTTCAGGGCGATGCGACGGATCGTTCCATAGTGGAAATGGCGGTGACTGGCGCGGATGCGGTACTGTCCGCGCTGGGGCAGACCGGCAAGGGCCATCTGATCTGCAGCACCGCGATTGGCCACGTTTTAAGCCTGGGCGTCGAGCGTATCGTCACCATATCGGGTGCCGGACTGGATGTTCCGGGCGACATGAAGCGGCCGCTTGATCGACTGTTCGGCTTCCTGGTCAAAACGCTCAGCAGCTCGGCCTTCAACGACAAAGTGGCCGAGTTTGCGTCTCTTAACAGAAGCGCCTCACAATGGACCGTGGTGCGACCGCCACGCCTGCTCGATGGGTCCTCCGGTGCAGACATTCGCGTCAGTCTGCAGCGTCCCCTGGGTACGCAGATCGTTCGAGCTGACTTGGCGCGCTTCTGCATCGAAGCGATTGAGAAAGGCAGCTACATCCGGCAAGCGCCTTTCGTTTCAAATTGAGTATGCTAGCAACTGGTGGTCGAGCCGATGGCCTGGGCCTAGTCCTGGTCGTTGGTGCGACCGGGCGCGTCGGTCAGGAAGTCGTGGCGGGACTACAGGGGCGGGCCGATTTTCGTCCGAGTTATGCCACCACCCCGCCTGCCGGCCATGACCGAAGTTGGGTTCGTCTAGACCTGCTTGATTCCAATACGTTCACGGAAGCGCTTGCCGGCGTTTCTGCGATCTTCCTGATGCGCCCGCCTCGGATTGCCAAGGCCAGCCTGATTGAACCATTCCTATTGGCCGCCCGGCGTGTTGGGATAAGGCGGTTGGTGTTCCTGTCGGTCAAGGGTGCGGAACGCAACCCGATACTCCCCCATCACGGCATGGAGCGCCTTATTGAAAGATCAGGCTTCGAATGGACCCACGTCCGCCCAAGTGATTTTATGCAAAATCTTGAAACGGAACACTTGGCTTCAATTATGGAAAAAGGCGAGATTGCCGTGCCAGCCGGCAAAGGCCGATCCGCTTTTATCGACGTTGCCGATGTTGGTGAAGTGGTCGTTCATTCGTTGTTGACACCACACCACGTGGGCAAAGGCTATACTCTGACGGGTCCTGCCGCTCTCGATTTCGAAGAGGTAGCAAACTTGATGTCGGGGGTGATGCGTCGTCCAATTCGCTACCGCGACGTTTCCTTGCCGGGCTTTGTGTTCGAGAAACGAGCGCAAGGGGTGCCGCTGGGTCTATGTCTCGTCATGGCCGCATTGTACACGGTGCAGAGATTTGGTTTCGCCGCGGAGACAACCGACACGGTTCGTCGCCTCATCGGTCATGCGCCCACCGATTTCGCAACCTATGCCCGACGTCGTTTCGGCATCAACTGATTGCCCATGGTAGTGGCCAGCAATCAGCGGCTCCTTGGCGCGCCTTGTTTTGCAAAGCTATAGTCTATTTCCGGCCATCAAGACCGGCAATCGGTGAATGTCTTCTGTCCGTTGGACTTCACCACAAGCGGGCTGACAGCTTCTGACGCAAGGCTGTGTGAGAACTCTCAGCGTGTCTGTGATCGAGTGGGTTAGCGATGGCGTGAGATGTCTGGCTCATCCTTTTATTGCCCTGATGATCGGAACCAACACTGACGACTGCGATGGCGGCCTGATGTTGTAGGCAAGAGCCGCCAGGCTGGTTTCGGTAGCAACGTTTCTCAGGCCTCGCGTTCGGAAGTGGGTGCCCATCCATTCCGAGACGCTGGAACACCTGCGTTCGGGCCAGCTGGTATCGATGGATTACGCGATCATCGAAGCTACGGCCATTACCGAAGACGGCGGCATCGTGCCGACCACTCCAGTGGGCAACTCCAGTTTTGCCATCCTGGCCAGTAAGGTGATAATCGAGCCAACCTCGACCAGGCGGCAGAACTGGAAGGGCTACACGACATCTAAATCCCGACGAGGCGGCCGACGCGAGAACTAATTCCCGTCGTATCCTGCGACCGCCGGATCGGGCTGCCGTCGGTGAACGTGGTTCCTACCAAGATCGCTACGATCGTCGTCACCTGGCAGTCAGGCAGCCCCGCAGTGCTGGACTTGTCCTACTTGGACATGAACGCAATCGCCTCCCACCTGATCGACTTTCTCGTCCGCGAGGTTGGCAAGGGAAGGCTGGACCTAAACCTCACCCGCTCCAAGCCGACATCGGGAATATCGCCGATGCGGTTCTTTCTGGACTGGGCGCAGGGCCTTGCACGGCCTCCGGATGTATAGCGAGGTCTTGCAGGACAGCAGCTTTGATCGGCTCGATAGGGGCACTACCATAAGGATCATTGGACATGGGGGGCGCAAATGCTTCGCCTTGGAGAGATTCCTCGATTGTACGGCTTAACTTTTCAAGGGGCGGGAGCCACCGGTCGGTATGACGACGCTACTCCGCGCGGTGCAACCCAGCATTGGAAGAGGATCGATTCGGGGGTGAAGCTCCGGCAGGTCCGGCTTTAGGTTCCCAGCGTCGCGGCTGCAGTGTGCGGCTGGCAAAGGTTCATTGCCGCATGGCCCGCCATCGCCTGCCGGCCTTTGCCTAAAGCCTGCGAGATCTTCTGGCTGATAGGAATTGCGGACAGGCGAGCAAGAAAAGCAGGGCGGCGAGCGGGACGCAGAAACCGTATCCGAATACGCTGAAACCAAGGCCACCGGCAATGCCGCCCAACAGGAAAGTGGCGACAAGTACGGCCAAGATGACAAGCTTCTTGCGGTCGGCGACAACCCGCAAATGTGCCGGCCGACTGGCATCCCGGTGCGGGTATAACAGCTTGCCGATTTCAATGCCCATATCCGTGACCATGCCAGTGAGGTGCGTCGTGCGGATGCGGGCGCCGGAAAGCTTGGTGATTGTGGCATTCTGCAAGCCCATGAGAAAACACAGCAGCGGGAGGGCCAGAGGCAGCACGGTGTGGGCGGCGCCGGTTGAGACACCCAGCACTCCAAAAGCCAGCAGCAACAGGGCCTCTAGCGCGATCGGGTAGGCATATTGTTTCCTGGGTGTGTTGCGGCGGCCCCAGTTGATCAGCAGGGCCGACGTAGCGGCGCCCGCGATGAAGCTGGCCAGGGACACCGCGCCCACGGCGGCGAGTGCAGATGTACCGAGCACCAAATGGTCGGCAATCGAGGACACGATACCGGTCATGTGCGAGGTGTACTGGCCGACGGCGAGAAAGCCGCCCGCGTTGACGGCGCCGGCGACAAAAGTCAGCACCACGGCCAGCACGGTGTCGGCGGCGTCAGAGCGGTGGTGCGCTGTAGCTGCCCGCAGCAGCCTCGGCATGCGCCGCTGGCGCGCTGCCCCGTGTGTCGACGCTGAGGGAACGATAGGTGACATAAGCTATCCTAGCACGCCGCCTTGCCATCTGCAGCGGCGACGCTGCGCCGGCCGAACCGCCCAAGACAGCGGCCCGCTCTGTTCCCAAAGCATCGAGCAGCGGCGACCTGGCTCCTCCAAACTGCGTAGGAAGTACCCGACCAAGTCAAATACCCGTTGGTCCCTACCGCCGCTGCAGCTGCGGCTGCGCTTATAGCTGTTCTTCGGTTCATACTTGGCTCATGCCCGACTATGTAATTGATCCATCGCCATCTGACCGCGGCATTGATCGAAAGCCAGCCAATGGGTTGCGGGTCTAGCCCCGAAACTGGGTGCCGATATCCAGCGCCTGCACGATCGTGCCGGCCGTACCCTGCACGATCTTCGTGGCGTCCTCGATACGGCCGATGCCGGCATCCCGGCCGGTGGCCATGGCAAAACGCGTTGCAGCCTCGACTTTGGGCCCCATTGAACCAGCAGCGAAGGAATGGGCGGAGTTGGGACCCATGCGGGCAATGGCCGCGGCATCGGGCATGCCGTAGTTGGCATAGACTGCGTCGACGTCAGTGAGCACCAGCAGCATGTCCGCCTTGAGATGAAGCGCCAGCAACTGGCTGGTGAAATCCTTGTCGATCACCGCCTCGATGCCCTCCAACTGTCCTGCGGCATTGCGCAACACCGGCACCCCGCCGCCGCCAGCGCAGATCACGATCACGCCGTGGTCGACCAGAGCGGCGATCGACGCCAGTTGCAGCAGTTCGACGGGCTCGGGCGAGGCCACGACACGACGCCAATTCTTTCCGTCGGGAGCACAGGTCCAACCCTTGCTGGCCATCAGCGACTTGGCCTGCGCTTCGTCGTAGACCGGCCCGATCGGCTTGGTCGGATGGAGAAAGGCGTTATCGTCGCTGCTCACCACCACTTGGGTCAAGACCGAGGCGACTAAGGCTTCCCGGGGCAGCAGGTTGCGCAATTCCTGCTCGATCAGATAGCCGAGCATGCCCTGGCTTTCGGCGCCGAGGACATCGAGCGGATAATTGCCGTCGGCGGGGCCCGCATCGGCTTGCAAGGCGATCAGGCCCACCTGCGGTCCGTTGCCATGGGTGATAATCAGGTGATGGCCAGACGCAATGAGCGCAACGAGGGAAATTGCTGCCGTGCGTATGTTTCCGCGCTGGACCGCTTCAGTCATCGGCTCTCCCCGCTTGAGGAGGGCGTTGCCGCCGAGGGCGACGACGATTTTCATGGTCCTATCCCGCAATGGTGGCGACGAGGATCGCCTTGATCGTGTGCATGCGATTTTCCGCCTGGTCGAAGACGATCGAGGCCGCAGACTCGAATACCTCATCGGTCACTTCCATGCAGTCGATGCCGAAGCGCAGCGCGATATCGGCTCCGATTTCGGTGTCCGCATTGTGGAAGGCGGGCAGGCAATGCATGAATTTGGCGAAGGGATTGCCGGTGGCCGCCATCAGTGCCGCCGTGACGCGATAGGGCGTCATCTGATGGATACGGTGTTCCCACCGTTCCTCGTCCTCGCCCATCGACAGCCAGACGTCGGTATAGAGAAAATCGGCGCCCTCGACCGCTTCCTGCGGATCTTCGGTCACCACCAAGGTGCCGCCGTTCGGCTCGCCGACCATTCGTAGGTGCTCGACGAAAGCCGGGTCCGGCCAATGGTCGCGCGGCGCAGCGATGCGCATGTCGATGCCCACCTTGGCGGCGCCAATGGCAAGCGAACGGGCGACATTGTTACGGCCGTCGCCCAGAAATGTCACCGCGCAATCGGAAAGGTGCTTGTGGGTGAATTCTCGCATGGTCATGAAGTCCGCCAGCGTCTGGGTGGGATGCGCCTGGTCCGTCAGGCCGTTGTAGACGGGCACGCCAGCATGGGTCGCCAAGGTCTCGACTTGGTCCTGCCCCGCCCCGCGATATTCGATGGCGTCATAGACCCGACCAAGGACACGGGCCGTGTCCTTCATCGATTCCTTGTGACCGATCTGGCTGCCGGTGGGCCCCAGATAGGTGACATGGGCGCCCTGATCATAGGCTGCCACTTCGAAGCCCGTGCGGGTTCGGGTGGAGTCCTTTTCAAAGATCAGCGCAATATTCCGCCCGCTGAGGCGCGGCCGTTCCGTTCCAGCCAATTTGGCGGCCTTGAGTTCGGCAGCCAGCTGGATCAGGAAGCGGATTTCGGCTGGCGTGAAGTCTTCGAGCGTCAGGACATTGCGGCCGCGCAGATTGATGGGCATGGCAGGACTTTCTGTTGGTTCAGAGCGGGTCACGAGCGACTGGGCAGCTCATGCAATGGCTGCCGCCGCGTCCGCGGCCGAGTTCGGAGCCCTCGATGGTAATCACCTCGACGCCGGCATGGCGCAGCATGGTGTTGGTAAAGACATTGCGGTCGTAGCCGATGACCACCCCTGGCTCGACGGCGAGCAAATTGTTGCCGTCGTCCCACTGCTCGCGTTCGATTTCGTAGCCGTCACCGCCGGTGCTGATGACCCGAAGCGTGCTGAGGCCTAGCGCTTCCTGGACCACGCTGAGGAAGGGCCCGCTTTCGGCTATGATCTCGACCCCGCCGGACAGCGCACTGGGCCGCAGCGACCAGGTCTTAATGCGGTCGACAATTGGGGGATAGACGGTAACGAGATCCCGATCGCAGAAGGTGAACACGGTATCGAGATGCATGAATGAGCGGTCGCGCGGCATGAGACCCGCAACGACACGCGTCGCGGCGCCGGCAGCGAAAAGGCGTGTAGCGAGCATGGATACGGCTTGCGGCGTGGTGCGCTCACCCATGCCGATCAGCACGACGCCATCGGCCAGAGGCATGACATCGCCCCCTTCGAGCGAGGCAATGCCGGCCAGGGTGGTCGAGCTATCCGACCAGATTTCGAACTCCGCACCGACGAAATGCGGATGGAATTTATAGATGGCGGCGACATTGGCCGCTTCCGGCCGGCGCGCCGGCCAATACATCGCATTGATCGATACGCCCCCGTAGACCCAGCAGGAGCTGTCGCGGGTGAACAGTTGATTGGGCAGCGGCGGTAGCACGAAATCCTGCGGCAGCATGGTCCTGGCCGAGAGCCCGATTGGTTCAAACGGCAGTTCAGCCCGCGCTATGCCCCCGATCAAGTAGCGCCCTAACGCATGGGCGGGCATCTCATCGAGCCAGCCACGCATTTCGCCGAGAAGATCCTCGCCAACGCTGGCGGTGGTCACCCTTTGATCGAGCAGCCACTTGCGCGCGTCTGGAATATCGAGAGTCTGAGCCAGCATAGTACCCAAATCCAGTACGACCACACCCCTCTCCCGCAGGCTGTCGACAAAGGCGTCATGCTCCTGCCGCGCCTTCTTGACCCAGAGCACGTCGTCGAACAGCAGTGCTTCGCAGTTTCCAGGCGTGAGGCGCTGCAGGCTAAGATCGGGCCGGTGAACGAGCACTTCGCGCAGCCGGCCGACTTCGGAGAAGGTACCGAGTTGAGACATGGTTATTCCTTTGGTCAGAGCGGGCTGATGGTGCCATTCCAGATGAGCCAGGCGGCCAGCACGCCGGTACAGACAAGTGCCGCAGCCAGCATGAGTTCGATGGGGGTGAAGATTTTTTCCGTCCGCTCGCGGCGGGCCCAGACGTAGACGAGGATGCCGGGGGCATAGAGCATGGCCGCCATGAGCAGGTAGGTCGGCCCAGCAGCGTAGACGAGCCAGGCACCGTAGAGCGTGGCCACGGCACCGATCAGCAGATCGCGCCTGCGGTTTTCTCCCAGTGCATAGCCCTCGCCGGTGATGGCCAGCTTGACGGCATAGGCGCCCGAAAAGATGTAGGGCACCAGGATCGCGGTCGCGGCGATGTAGAGCAGGGCCAGATAGGTGCTATTGGCCAAAAGCGTTACGAAAAGGAAGGCCTGCACCAGGCCATTGGTGACCCAGAGCGATACCGCGGGAGCACCATTCTGGTTCTCGCGGCCGAATATTTTGGGCATCGTTCCGTCGCGCGACGCCATGTAAGGCACTTCGGCGGCCAGCACCGTCCAGGCGAGGAACGCGCCCAGCACGGAGACGACCAACGCGACATTGATAAGGATTGCGCCCCAGGGCCCGACGACTGCTTCGAGCACACCCGCCATGGAGGGATTTTTCAGGCCAGCCAGTTCTGGCCGGCTCATGATGCCGAGCGAGAGCAGCGACACCAGCGCATAGATGGACAGCGTGGTGACGAAGCCACCCAATGTGGCTCGTCCAATATCCTTGCGCCGCAAGGCCCGGCCCGACACGATGCTGGCGCCCTCGATTCCGATGAATACCCAAAGTGTCACCAGCATAGTGCTGCGCACCTGATCGAGGACCGAGCCAAGCTCGGGCGTGGCCAATCCGGAAAAGTCCAACGTAAAGACGTCTAGCCTGAAAGCGACGACCACGACGCCGATGAACAGCAGGATGGGCGCGACCTTTGCAATGGTGGTGACGGTATTGACGAACGCGGCTTGCTTGACGCCGGAAAGCACGAGGGCATGAATGGCCCATAGAACAACGGATGCGCCTGCAATGGCCTGCCAGGTGTTGCCTTCGCCGAACACAGGAAAGAAGTAGGACAGCGCACTGAACATCACCACCGCGTAGGAGACGTTGCCCATCCAAGCCGATATCCAGTAGCCCCAGGCACTGTTGAAGCCAATGAAGGGCCCGAACCCGGCCTTGGCATAGGCATAGGGCCCCGAGTTGAGTGCCGGCTGACGGGTGGACAAGCCCTGGTAGACGAAGGCCAGCGCCAATATGCCGATGCCACTTATGGTCCAGCCGATGAGGATGGCCAGCGGGCCAGCTCCGGACGCCATGTTCTGGGGCAGGTTGAAGACGCCGGAGCCGATCATCGAGCCGATGACCACGGCCACCAACGCCCCAAGACCAAGGGTGCCTTTGCTCCGGTCTAGCTGGCCTTCATTGATTGCGGCTGAAGCTGTCGAAGGCAGGGTGGTGTCAGGAGTTGCCATTTTTCTCGCCGCTTTTGGGGTCGCCACCTGAGGTGGAGGGAAGAGTGCGGGCGGCCAGCGCGCGGCCAATTGCGTCGTCCAGCTGGAGTTCGCTAAAGGGCTTCTGCAAGGCAACGGCGCCTTTATCGAGCGTTACCCCCACGAGGCTGTCGCCGCTGATGTAGATGTGCGGCACAAAGCCGTGGGACAGGATTTTTTGCATCGCCAGGATGCCGCTGCCGATCCGCAGCCGGCCGTCGATGATGATCAAATCGGGGTTCAAGCGGTGCGAGGCGGCTACGGCATCGCTTTCGGTGCCCGCGGTTCCGCATACCCGATGCCCCATCTGGGTAAGGATGTCCTCGATCGCCAGAGCGATCATGCCCTCGTCCTCGACCACCAGCACCCGCAGAGCCCTCATAGTGGCGTCGGACGGCCCGCGCCGCCCCGGTTTTGCCGACCATGCAACTCATTCACAGCAGCGACGGGCCCCTCGAGCAATTGGGCGGACCGAGCGCTGATGCTGTTGAACAGACTGACAGGAGTGGGCATGGAGAGCCTCGGGCATGAAGAGGCAGGCGGTGACCGAGCCCGAAACTTCGGCATCGGACGGACGCTGACCTCGTTGAGTGCCCGATGTTATGCTTGAGCGATGCTTCCTGTGTAGGGGCGGAAACTACTCAACATCGTGCCAAGAGGCGATCTGCACCCTCCTGCTCCAGGACTGACCTGGGTGTTTTCCGATGCTTCCTCGCGCGAGGCATCGGGACTATATGGGAGCGCCAAAGCGCCGCATTTCCCCTGCGCCTGGGCCGAGATGTCGAGCTCAGGCACGGCAAGTACCGAAGGCTTACCGCTGAATCGCATTCCTAGCAGCCGGACGACGACCATTCTTATGAAGAACAACCCCTCGCGTGGCTCACCCGCCCCGCCATCGCCGGCAACATGTAGGCGGTTTGAGGCCCCCTAAGAGTAATGCGCGCCTAAGCCACGCCGGCGCTCAGCACCAATACGAAAGATCTGATCAAATGTGGCGTGCCGCGACCTTCGCAAAATCTCACTACGACGCCATCCTTCTCTGCATCGCCCTATTAGGACTGGCTGTTGGCACAGCGTTGTACTTTGCAGGTGCACCCGCTGCGAGCCTTGCCTGGTCAGCGGGCACAGTGCCTGTCCTCATCGGCTTGCTCGTCCAGATTGCCCGCTCGCTCCGCCATGGCGATGTCGGGCTGGACATCGTCGCTGCCTTGTCGATGTCCGCTGCACTTGCATTCGGTGAACCATTGGCGGGCAATGTCGTGGCACTGATGTATGCCGGCGGGCAACTGCTCGAGACCTTTGCCGCAGGCCGCGCCCGCCAAGAAATGACGGCGCTGCTCGGCAAGGTCGCGCGGACAGCCATGCGCTACGCCGGGACAACGCTCAGCGAAGTCGCCATTGCAGAACTGGTTCCTGGTGATCGCCTGCTTATTCGGCAAGGCGAGGTCCTGCCGGTAGATGGGCGTGTCGCTTCGGGAAGGGCCAAACTCGACATGTCGGCCCTCACCGGCGAGTCGCTCCCCACCGAAGTCGCCGCCGGTGATGAAGCGCTCAGCGGCTCGACGCTCATAGGCGCACCTTTCGAGCTGATAGCCACCCGCCCTGCTGCCGAGAGCACCTATGCCGGCATCGTCCGCCTCGTCGAGGCTGCGCAGAACAGCAAAGCGCCGATGGCCCGGTTGGCAGACCGCTATGCGGTAGCGTTTCTGGTGCTGACCGTGTCGCTTGCAGGTACTGCCTGGGCGTTGACCATGGATCCGCTGCGGGCGCTGGCGGTGCTGGTCGTCGCCACGCCCTGCCCTTTGATCCTCGCGGTGCCGGTCGCGATCATCTCGGGCATGTCGCGCACGGCGCGAATCGGCGTTCTGGTCAAGAACGGCGGCATGCTCGAAGCGCTCGCGCGCATCAAGACGGCGGTCTTTGACAAGACCGGCACCCTGACCGGCGGACATGCGGCTGTAGCGGCGATCCATGTCGCAGCAGGTTTCGCCGAACTCGACATCCTGCGTCTTGCCGCCAGTGTGGATCAGGCCTCCAACCATGTCGTGGCTGAAGCGCTGCTGCTGGCAGCGCGAGATCGGAAGCTAGCGCTGTCACCACCCACCAATGCCCTTGAGACGCCCGGCGAGGGCATCACCGGAATAGTGGATGGAAGCACCGTTGCCTTGGGTGGGGTCGAGTATGCAAGCAAAGCGCTGGCGCAAGGCGGCTTCGCGGTCCTGTCGAGCGCGGCGCCGCCCGGCGCAATGACGGTAGCCGTCGCGATCGACGGAGTAGCGGCCGGGCTGATTGTACTGGAGGATCGAGTTCGTGCCGATGCACGGCAGTCGATTAATGCATTTCGCGCCGCCGGGATTGAACGCATCGTTCTCGCATCGGGCGACCGCAGCGACATCGCATCGACGATCGGGACATCGCTGGGTGTCGATCTGGCGCTGGGGCAACTGACACCAGCCGACAAGGTCGTCGTCGTTCGACGTGAAGCAGCCAATGGTCCGGTGATGATGGTCGGCGACGGGGTAAACGATGCGCCCGCCCTTGCTGCTGCTGACGTCGGCGTGGCCATGGGCGCGAGGGGCGCAGCCGCTTCGTCAGAAGCGTCCGGTGTGGTGCTACTGGTTGATGCTCTGGCGCCTTTGGCCAAAGCCATTGTTATTGCCAAGCGCACACGCTCAATTGCCTTGCAAAGCATCTTTGTCGGACTCGGCCTATCGATAACTGCTATGATCGCAGCAGCGTTTGGCTTGCTGCCACCAGTGCAAGGAGCACTGCTTCAAGAAATTATCGACGTAGCCGTCATCCTGAACGCCCTTCGCGCGTTGAGATGATGGGCCTAGTGTACGAAAGCAGACAAGGTTCGCGTGGTCCGACAAACCTTAGAGAGGCCATGATTTGGCCGATGCAACTCTTCCAGTCCGCAAACTATCCGGCACAACAAGCAAGCCTGCGCTCAGTTTTGTAGCCATCGGTGCCTCCGCCGGCGGGGTCGGTGCCTGCGCGAGGCCGGTTGGCGCCATGCCGGCGAATGCCGTCGCGAGCGGCGCTATCGACAATATGGCGCCGGCCGCCGGAGTCCCGGCAATCGCGCTGGCTCAGCTCCGCGCGAACAGAATACCCGGACCCCAATCGATGCCATTGGCAGCGTCCCACGGCGATAGGCTGGCAGAGGTGCTTGAAACCCTCAAGGAATTTAACGGGCACGACTTTGCCGCCTACAAGCCAGGTACAATAGTGCGGCGTGTCGAACGACGCATGGTCTTGGCTGGTGTCCTGCCTGGATCGATGGACGATTATCTCAAGCTGCTGCGCTCCGACCCGGCGGAACCAGAGCTGCTGACCAGCGACCTGCTGATAAATGTTACCAGCTTTTTCCGAGACCCGAAGGTCTTCGATCATCTGGCGGAAAAGGTCTTGCCCGCGCTGATTGCCGAACACCCGGAAGGACAGAAGCTCCGTGTATGGACGGCAGGATGCAGCACTGGGGAGGAAAGCTACTCGCTAGGCATGTTGCTCAGTGAGGCGATGGAGGCGTCCGGGAAGGACATTGCCCTGCAGATCTTTGCGTCCGATGCGGACGGATACGCTGTCGCCGCGGCGCGTCTGGGGATCTATCCCCACACCATCGAGCAATCCGTTTCCTCGCAGCGATTGAAGCGGTTTTTCGTCAGGGAAGGCAACGGCTACAGGGTGCTCCCCAAACTTCGTTCGACCGTGGCCTTTTCGGTCCAAAACGTGCTGCACGATCCGCCGTTTTCCAAGCTGGATCTTATTTCCTGTCGGAACCTGCTGATCTATCTGAGCCCCAAGGCTCAGGCGAAGGTTATTTCAGTCTTTCATTTCGCTCTACGCGCTGGAGGCGTGCTGCTGCTCGGCTCTGCCGAGACCACGGATACTCGCGATGGCCAGTTTGACCTCATATCCAAGCCCGAAAAACTCTATCGTCAAATTGGACCCCACCGGTCGGGAGACATCGGCATGACGAAAGCTCCAAAGGCCCCCTCGCCAGGAACGGCAGTAAAGCCGATCGGGCTCGCCAAACAGATTTCCCTGGCAAAACTCTGTCGGCGCCTGGTTATGGACAGCTACGCGCCGGCGGCCGTGCTGATCGACACCAACAATGCCAGCGTCTTCTCGATGGGCCCAACCGACCGCTACCTGCGGATCGCACCTGGCTATCCGACGAACGATCTGCTGTCCATGGCGACGCCCGGCCTAAAGATAAAGTTGGGCACAGCATTGCAGAAGGCACGGAAGGACACCAGGCGCATAGTCGTGGATGGTGGCAAGAGCCGCAATCACGGCACCCCATTCAGGATCGACATCCAGCCTGTCGCCCATGACGGGGTGGACTATTGCCTGGTCTGCTTCATCGACAATTATGCGCAGGACAGTGCGGTCAAAGTCGCGGGAGAACGAACCGAAGCACTGAGTGCCCTCGAACTTGAGCTGGAAGCGACCAAGGCCGATCTCCAGGATGCGCTGCGTGATCTGGAAAGCACGGGCCAGGAGCACAAGGCGGTCAATGAAGAGGCGCTGTCGGTCAACGAGGAATACCAATCGACCAACCAGGAATTGCTGACGTCCAAGAAAGAGCTTCAGTCGCTCAACGAGGAACTGACAGCGCTCAACAGCCAGCTGCAGCAAACCTTGGAACGCCAACGGACGACCGCCAACGACCTGCAGAACGTGCTCTACAGCACGGATGTGGCGACGATCTTCCTGGATACCAGGCTCAACATCCGGTTCTTCACACCGGCGACCAAAGTCCTCTTCAGCGTCATACCCGGCGATATCGGCAGGCCGCTGGCTGATTTGAACGCTTTGGCCAATGACACCGTGCTGCTCGGAGACGCCGCCGTGGTGTTGAAGTCCAAGGTCCCGATCGAGCGAGAGATCGAGGCTCGAAACGGCCAGTGGTTCATCCGCCGCGTCTTGCCCTATCGCGCCGAGAACGGCGATATCGAAGGCGTGGTGATCACCTTTGCCGACATCACCGAGCGACGGCATGCAGCCGAAGCCCTTGAGACCGCCGAGCGCACCGCGCGCTCCGCCAACATCGCGAAAACCCGTTTCCTAGCGGCCGCCAGCCACGATCTACGACAACCCTTGCAGTCGCTGAAACTTGTCCAGGGCATGCTGGCCAAGTCGATGCATGACGAGCAGGCAAAGAAGCTGCTTGCTCGTCTGGACGATACGGTGGGCGCCATGTCCGGAATGCTCAATACCTTGCTCGACATCAACCAGATCGAGGCGGGAACCGTTCAGGCACACAAGATCGGCTTCCCCGTCGACGATATCCTGCGCCGCCTCAGGGGCGAGTTCAGCTATGTCGCGCAGGCACAGGGCCTCGAGCTGCGCGTGGTTCCTTCAACGATGGTCGTCCTCAGCGACCCCCAGCTGCTCGAACAGATGATGCGCAACCTCCTGTCCAATGCGCTGAAATACACCAGGACCGGAAAAGTGGTTGTGGGATGCCGGCGCCGCGGCGACAATGCCACGATCGAGATCATCGATAGCGGTATTGGTATTCCGAGGCGCGAGCTTGCCGCGATCTTCGATGAATACCATCAGCTCCACAACGAAGCGCGCGAGCGCAGCCAGGGGCTCGGACTGGGTCTGTCGATCGTCAAGCGTTTGGGCGATCTGCTCGGTCATGCTATCGGGGTCAAATCGACGCCGAACCGTGGGTCTTCTTTCTCGATCGCAGTGCCGATCGTGAGATTGGCCACGGTCGCTGGTTCTCCGATAACCCCGCAGGCAACTGTGAGACGGCGCGTAGCCAAGATTCTTGTCGTCGAGGACGACCCCGAGATTCGCGACCTGATGCAGCTTATGCTGGAACAGGAGGGGCACGACGTCACCACTGCGGTTGATGGTCCCCTCGCCCTCGATATCGTTGCCGAACGTGGGCTTCGTCCCGATCTGATCATGGTGGATTTCAACCTGCCCAATGGAATGGACGGCATCGAAGTCATTGCCGATCTTCGTGGAAAACTGCGCACCAAGGTGCCAGCGATCATACTCACCGGCGATATTTCTACTGACGCCTTTCAGAGCATCGGGATGCAGGACTGCATACATTTCAGCAAACCGATAAAGGCCATCGAGTTGCTCGGTGCGATCGAGCGCCTGCTGGTGGCAGAAGATAGGGTCGCTGCGCCTTCCGCGCCTGCCAATGCAAAAAAATCATCAGGGACCGCAATCGTCTATGTTGTGGACGACGAACTCGCCATTCGCTCCGCACTGCGCGAGACACTTGAGTCTGTCGGGCTGTCGGTTCTCGACTTCGCCACTGCCGAGACCTTCCTTCTTGCTTACGCGCCCGCTGGCGAAGAATGCTTGCTCGTCGACGCCTCTTTACCCGGACTGAGCGGTATCGAGCTGATACGGAAGCTTCGAGACCTTGGGCATGGGCTGCCAACGATCATGATCACAGGCAGCAGCGACGTCGCCATGGCTGTCGACGTGATGAAGGCCGGCGCTATGGACTTCATCGAAAAGCCCGTCGGCGGCGACGATGTGCTGCGGGCCGTTCGACGCGGCCTTGATACTTCCCGCGATGCCCGCCGTGCCGCAGACTGGCACCATGAAGCCGTCGGCCACCTTGCAGGTCTCACCAAGCGGCAGCGCCAGATCATGGATCTGGTACTGGCCGGGCACCCCAGCAAGAATATCGCGGCCGATCTCAAACTCAGCCAGCGTACGGTGGAAAATCACCGGGCAGCCATCATGCAGCGCACCGGAACGAAGTCGTTGCCAGCATTGGCTCGCCTCGTCATCGCCGCCAATTCTGCTTCCTAGTGGCGTCACTGGGGGGCGGTCCCGGAGAGTTCATCCTTTCCAAAAATGGCTCTCTACTACGCCGAGCGTGTAGCGACCCATAGCGTCGGAAATGACCCACGATGGGTCGAAACACGCCACCAGGGCACCTTGGCAGAAGCGATTGGGCGAGCGTCCCCGTCGGACTGGTCAACACCTGGCGGACGTCTCCGCCAACCACCGCTTAGGTACATTCCGACCCTCCCGCGGGGCACCGGCAGGTGGCATTTTCTCGCTTGCACCACAGCCCGACTCATAGTGGGGCTAGCACCCGGAGACCCGAATGAACCAGTACTCGCGGCAGGCATTGGTGGGCTCGATCGGGCACAGCCATATCAGCTTGGCCATTGCAGACATCGATGCCTTGACGATCGAAAACTTCGCGCTGCTTGACACAGACGACTTCACCAATCCGATTGACGCGATAGCACGCTATCTGGCGTCGACGCCGTCGCGGCCGGATTTAGTTGGCCTCGCTGTCGATGGCGTTGTTGAACGTGACGTCGCGCGCATGTCGCGACCCGCATGGTCGATTACCAGCGAGGACATCAAGGCCGCCACCGGGGCCAGCACCGTCTGCTTCGTCCAAGAGATTGAGGCGATGGCCCGTATGCTGCCGACGCTTTCAGACGATGACGTCGTGGCCCTCGACGCCAACGAGATCGATCCTGTTGCGCCAAAGCTCTTGGTCGTTGCTGGTACGGGCTTCAGCACTGCGAGCCTCGTTCATTCGCACGGCAGGTGGGTGACGACCACCAGCCTTGCCGGGGGTTTGGCTTTTCAGGCGCGATCAGGCGATGAGTTCAACATTGAACAGGCGTTTGCTGGACAGCCCCACATCAGCCTTGATGCGGTTTTTTCCGGTTCGGGGCTCGAGGCGCTCTACCGCGGCATGACTGCCGCGCGCGGGGAACAGGATGAGAGGTTGCGAGCTAGCCAGATCACCGAACGTGCCTTTTTGGGTGAGAGCGAAGTCGCCATGGAGGCCGTTGAATTGATCGCTACCTGGCTCGCCCGAGCAGTGAGCGACCTGGCTGCGTTGTTCGACGCGCGTGGCGGCGTCTATCTTGCGGGAGGGCTGTGCGCCAGCCTTGTTCCGGTCCTGGCCACGCCGCGGTTTGAAAAGGCCTTTCGTGAAAAGGGTAGTCTGCAGCCCTATCTGTCGAGCCTGCCGGTCATGGTCATCAAACTGGGCGCTGATGTAGCCCTGCGCGGGGCCGCCATTGCCTTGTCGGCGAACATGGCGCAGCCGTAGACAGACCAGTGTGCAGCAGGGTCAGCACCCTAGCGGCTGCGTGGCTGCGACTTCAGCCGTACCGACCCATCACGAAGTTCCTGCAACGATCGGTCTTTGGATCAAGGAAAATCTGCCGCGCGTCGCCTTGCTCCAGCACTTCTCCCAGGTGGAAGAATGCCACGCGCTGTGCAATACGGGCGGCCTGCTGCAGATTGTGGGTGATGACAATTACGGCATGAGTCCGCCGCAGCTCGTCGATAAGGTGTTCGATGACCGCCGTAGCAAGCGGATCGAGCGCCGAGCATGGCTCATCCATCAGGATGACATCGGGCTCGTGGGCCAGGGCCCGGGCAATGCAGAGCCGCTGCTGTTGCCCGATCGATAGATCCGGAGCAAAACCGTCCAATCCGTCCTTGACCTCATCCCAAAGCCCAACCTGCTGCAAGACCTGCTCCACCCGCTTGTTCTGGCTGGCACCTAGCGACAGGCCATGAATCTGTGGGCCATAGAGCAGATTGCTTCGGATCGAGCGTGGAAAGAGGTTCGGCCTTTGGGCGATCCAGCCGAAGCGACGGCGCATGATGGGCGGATCGATGTCGGCAGCGTAGACATCACTGTCGTCCAGCAGTACGCGACCGGTCATTCGGGCCCCGTCGACCAGTTCGTTGGTTCGGTTGATAGCCTGCAGCAAGGTCATCTTGCCGCATCCGGACGGGCCGAGAAACGCCGTCACTTCCTTGTCGAATATGTCGATTGAAACGTCCTTCAGGACCTGCTTTTTGCCATACCAGAAACTGACATTCTCGATGCACAGTTTGGCTTTGTGGACGTTGTCGTGGCTGGGATACTCGCCCAGACTGATGGAGCGTTCGAGCAGGTCGACTGTCATGCAACTGGCTCCTGGGGCGGGCGTAAAAATGTCGGTCAGGCGGCATCAAGGGGCCCTGAAGCTTCCACTCGAGGCGTCAATCGGTTCCAACCTAACGCCAGGTGATGCCAATCGGCAGGGACGGCATCTACTCAGGGCCGAAATCGTGGCTGGTTAGAGGTGCGCCTGCGCCTGCGCCTGAGCCGGTTGCATGAGTATATTCCGATGCTGCCTTTCAGACGTTCCAGTTGCTCGACTTGCGATGCGGCAACGTGTGCCGCGCATCTGGATCGCCGGTTGCTAATCGGGATGCAAATCTCGCTGTCACACCCGCCAACGGGAGCGTCTGCTAAATGCCTCAAGCAGGGTTGGCGGATACCAAACCAAGAAAGAGCAGGCCAATGAATGACGTGATCGAGCCGCAGCCATCGGCGAATATCCGGGCTTTGTACGATCAGCTCATGGACCTGCGCCACAAGATCGTCGCCGCCGAGCTCGAAACGCTGGACGGTTTCGGTGTAGCGGCTGGCGTCAAGCCGGAACTCACCAACCTTGCCCACTATTTGGCACTTCGCAGGTATGACCTACGCGGTTTGCAACGGGCGATGATGTGGCGGGGATTGTCGTCTCTCGGTCGACTTGAGGGCAGAGTGCTACCCACGCTGAATGCCGTATTAAACGCGGTGGCCGCCATACAAGCCACCGATTGTCCCTATCCGGCACCATCCGAGGCCGAGTTCTTTGCGGGCGAGGCCATGCTCTCGGCCGCTACCGATGCGCTGTTCGGCCCGCCGCCGGCGCATCGCCGTGGCCGGATCATGGTGACGCTCCCCAGCGAAGCCGCGACGGAGCCAGGCTTCGTGCTCGACCTGGCACAACGCGGCATGGATATCGCGAGGATCAACTGTGCGCATGACGACAGCCAAGCCTGGCGTGCCATGGCTGACAATGTTCGGGCGGCCGGCGCTATTCTGGGCCGCAGGCTGGCGGTGCTGATGGACATAGCCGGTCCCAAGATACGTACCGGGGCCGTCCGGCTGGCCGAAAAGAAGGGCAAGCTGCACACCGGCGATGCCTTTCGCCTGGTGGCTGAAGGAGAACCGCATACCGATCACTCAGTGAAATTCTGCGCCGCGGTAAGCCTGCCTGAAATGGTCAACCGCCTGTCGGTTGGCGATCGCGTTCTATATGACGACGGCAAGCTTGAGGGCGTCGTCGAAAGCACCGTCGCAGGAGAGGCAATCGTTCGCGTCACCAAGGCGAAGGCGAATGGCGCTAACCTCAAGCCCGAAAAGGGCATCAACCTGCCCGATACTGCGCTTGGGCTGTCACCCTTGACGGCAAAGGACGAGCGCGATCTGACGACTGTAATCTCCTGTGCCGACATCATCGGCTATTCTTTCGTCAGCCGGCCGCAGGATCTCGACATCCTTGAAGAGGCGCTTTCGCGGCACGAGGCGACGGGGCGCCGGCTTGGGTTGATTGCCAAGATCGAAACGCCCGAAGCGGTCAAGAATTTGCCCGCCCTGATTGCCCGAGCCAGCGGTCGTAGAGCATTCGGCGTCATGATCGCCCGCGGCGACCTGGCAGCCGAGATCGGCTTTGAGCGGCTGGCCGAAATGCAGGAAGAAATCCTGTGGATCTGCGAGGCAGCAAGCACACCAGCGATCTGGGCGACCCAGGTGCTGGAGAACCTTGTCAGCACGGGCGTGCCCTCCCGCGGAGAAATGACCGACGCGGCGATGGCAGCTCGCGCCGAATGCGTCATGCTCAACAAGGGGCCAGCCATTGGCACCGCGGTCGAATTGCTCGACAGGCTGCTCGCCCGCATGGACGGCCACCTCCACAAGAAGACCGCGATGCTGCGTGAACTGCGCTCATGGTAGCCGTATAACACCACGGTCTACAGGTGCAGCGCGTCTGGTTGAAACTTGCCGACTGGGCGGCAGGCCGCCGCACGCGGCGCTTGCCCGACATGAAGGCATTCCTTCTCGATAAGGGCCAACACATCGGTGATTGGGGTTGAAACGCGGGCCAGTTCAAACTCAAGAACCGCAAGGCCGTGTGTCCCCCAAACGCCAGGACATAGCCCAGCACGGCTTGAGCACCGGCGTTGTCTCTTTCGAGTTGCACTCCCCGTCGCGCCGCCGCGAGCACCGGCCCTTCATTGTTCTCACACTCAGTATTCCCCGCTCGGCCGCGGTTTTGTGACCGGCGCCGTCAAGCCGGCTGCAGAATACGAAGACACCGACATGCGCCGTGTCGATCCACGCTGGCAGCCCGGCAATTTCGAAAAGAATCTCGATTGCGCGAACTCGGCGCGCTCGCGCAATCAAGGGGCATAAAGGTGTCGCAACTGGCTCTTGCCTGGCTACTCGCCCAGGGCGAGGCCATCGTGCCAATTCCCGGTACCCGCCGCATCGAGCGCGTCGAGGAAAACGTTGCCGCGTTAGATATTGCGTTATCGACCGAGGAACTTGCCCGAATTCGGGACATCCTACCGGATGGTGCCTTTGGCGCCCGCTACGCCGGCGACATGATTCCGAACTGGATCTAGAACACATTGGGTGACCGGCTTTGTCCGCCACCCCTAGACGTCTGCTTCTCAGCCTCCTTGGCCACAAGCGGACAGTCGGCAAACCACCCCGTGGAAGTCGTCAAGATAAAGTAAGGAGCCGACGCAGGCGAGCTAACCGTTTACGTCGACGTAGTCCTAATTCTGGCGTCAGGATATCGGTCTGCGATCTCCCGCAGCCGATCAAAAAGGTACTGCGGCAGGCCTTCGGGTTTTACCCGTGATCATTCTGCGGATTGGTGCCGCCGATCGCCGCCACCAATCCGCGCAGGCTGGGGTGTCTGCGCTTCATATTTTTTGCGATGTCCTGAGCGATCTGCATTTGCCGGGAAATCCTCGCGACGTCGGACAGGCGGGGATCAGCCTCAATAGCTTTGATGACGTGCGCTTCGATGTGCGCCGCCCATGGCTCCATTAAGGCCTACTTCCTATCGAGCCGGTGGTGCAAGGCGTAGGACGTCGACGTCACGTCGTCGCCGCTTCTGCCGCCTTCAAAAGGTGATCCAGGATCAGTTTGGTTTGAATATCATCGAACCCTAAGTCGACTTGACCGTGGGTAGCCAGCGCGCGGCGCAGTTCGTGCGGCGTCGCCGTTACGCCGGGCATGTAATTCATCGTGTGCCCGATTGTGCTCTGGGAGATATGTGACTGAATCGTCGGCGGCTTGTCGGCTTTGCCAGCACGCAGTTGCGGGAAGACCCGGATTGATTGCCGAAGCCGCTGATCATCGCTGACAGAACACCACTTCACAGATCGCATGGCAGCGTCGAAGGCGGCAGGCGGCAGCGGGATGACGTGATCGCTATCGTCACCGCGTCGCTGGGCTGTCTTTCGATGGGGGGCTTGAATCGACCAGACTCAATCGTAGCCTTCGAATTCGTTGAAGCCATCCCGCAGGGCGGCGGCCGCGGGCGTCACCCGCAGGGCTACGAATACCGTCAGTTCAATAGAGGCGGCGATGACGGGGTGCACGGCACCCGACCGGCAGATGGCGACGATCCGGCCGACCTCCATCATCGACGGCACATACTTCGGTTTGCGTTTGGCAGACCCATCCGGACGGGTGGAGCGTTCCGGTGCCGACAATTCCTTCATCGCGCCAGGTCGGACACCGCAAAGCTGTCGTTTCGTCGGCGAGCCCAGGAATGTCCACATCGGCCGTACGACCGAAGCCAAGTGCTCAGCGTGCCTTTAAACGCCGCGTCGATGGACTGCCTGGACGGCTATCGCCATGTCTTGCAGCGTGATCTTGCCCACTTCGCGGCCGTCGAACCGGGTCAGCTCGGCGGTGCCGAGCATATTGCGATAGTCGACATAGGTGGCTTCTCGCTTTGTCCGCCGCACCTCTACGATAAAGGCGGCCTTCGCTTCCTGCCAGTCCCACAGACCTTTGATGATCGGGGCAGGGGGTGCCTCCCGCTTTCCGTACGCGACGCGCTGTGCATCCAAGCGTCATCCGGCAGCGTCCCGCTTCTTACCAGGCGCTTGGCGTCCGTAGCGATGTCGAGGACCTCTTTGACCTTCCATTCGTCTACGTCGCCAAGGTCGAGCCGAGGTGATGCACCCTGAAAACGGAACCGCAACTGCCAACGCACGCCCCGGGCACCGACACGCAGCCGCAAGCCTTCGACCCGGCTGTCCAGCACGTCGTACTGTTTAGCACCCGGTACCGCCCGCGCCTTGGCTGCTGCGATCGTCGCAATGTTGATCTGGATGCCAGTCACGGGTACCTCGAAATACCAAGGCGCGATTAGGGCGCAGGGCCAAACTTTCACGCTGGGGCGGTCTATGGCAAGGTTTAGCGGTAAGATTGTTGCAAATTTGGATGCAACGCCAATAGCGATGGGTGGGCGGGAATTAATATTGCATTTTTCCGCTATCGGCTTGTCCAATAAATTGGGCTGCTGACCGTCCGCGAACGAGTGCGCAATGCACCGCCGGATTGCCAGACCGCACAATGGGGAGGAGCCCACATGAACACGCCAGTTCTCGAGACTGAAGACGGCCCGATCGCGGGCATGACGCGTAAGGAATTTTTGCGGGGCATCGCGGCACTCGGCATGGGGCTGCCGCTGAGCGGCCTGGGGCTGACCGGCGTTTTCGCCCGGGAAGAAGTTCCCCAGGCAGGCGGCGTCCTCGCCTTCAATCTGACCGCAAGCCCATCGAACTTTGATCCCATGTCCAACGGGTCCTCGACCACGCTTGGCATCATCTCCCCCTGCTACAACAGCTTGGTGCGGTTTGATTCCATGGACCCCAACACGGTTATCGGCGATCTTGCGACCAGCTGGGAGTTGTCAGAGGACGGCACGACATACACCTTTAGCCTTCCCACCAATGTGCTGTTCCATGTTATCTCGACGGCATCAAGGCCTTCGTCATTCCCGACCAGGGTGCAACCTGGAACTATCTGCAGAACGGCCAGCTCGGTATCTTCATGTCGATACAGGGCCAGGAAGCCGGGCAATTCGCCACCGGCGGCGATGTAACCGTTCTTGCATCCCCCAGCACCTCGGTCATCGGGGTGACCTTCAATACAGAGATGGCGCCATTTGGACTTGCTTTGGAAAAGTGGAGAGTTCCCAATGAAGGACGAGGAACTTCCCGATGCAAAAGAGACGATTTACGAAAGAGTTTGAAGCCGAAGCTGTTCGTCTGGTGCAGGCCAGTGGGCGCACGCAGCGCGAGGTTGCCGACGATTTGGGGATCGGGCTTTCGACGCTTGTGCGCTGGGTTGGTCGCAGTCGGGACCGTTTGATCGACGAGCCTGCCAAGCCCGGCTCGGAAGATGTGTTGGCCGCGCTGAAACGGCTTCGCCGGGAGAACGAAATTCTTCGGCAAGAACGCGAGATTCTCAAGCGCGCCGCCGCTTTTTTCGCCAAGGAGGGAAGTCGATGAAGTTCTCGTTCATCGATGCGAAGAAGGCAGAGTTCCCCATCAACCGCATGTGCAAAGTGCTTGGCGTCAGCCCGAGCGGGTTCCATGCCTGGAAGGATCGACCGGCCTGTTCCAGGCAGCGTCAGGACATGGTTCTACTCGCCCATGTTCGATCGGCGTTCAAACTCTCGAATGGCACTTATGGGAGCCCGCGCATGACGCGGGAGTTGCAGGATGAGGGGCATGCCGTCGGGCGTCGCCGCACCGCCAGACTGATGCACGAGAATGGCTTGGTGGCGCGCCAGAAGCGCCGCTTCAAGCGCACCACCGACAGCGAGCATTCC